>NZ_QEQF01000004.1:0-164248 GCF_003253115.1 Pseudohaemophilus paraphrohaemolyticus
CTTTACCTTGTGCTGCCTCTGCACCGGCCTTCGCGGTTTCTGCGTCAGCTTTAGCGGTTTCTGCACCAGCTTTAGCTGCTTCGGCTTTACCTTGTGCTGCCTCTGCACCGGCCTTCGCGGTTTCTGCCTTACCGGCAGCTGTTTCTGCACGTGCAACAGATCTATTGATCTCTTGGAGGCTATTAGTTACAGTGGTTGCTGCGGTTTTAGCATCTGCAATTGCTTTCTTAGAATCAGCATTTAATTTATAAGTTACTGCATTATTTTCATATGCAACATCTAACCCATCGCCAGCTTTAAAATCAAGCACATTATTAGCATTATTAAGTGCTGATGTGCGATTGTTACGCATGGTTTTAATATCCGAGCCATTTACTTGGAACTTATATTCCGTTTTAGCAATTTCATCAGCTGCTTTGATTACATGGTAAAGTTGTGAACCAGTGATTACATCACTCGACTTATCAGAGATTTCACCAGCTCCTACATTTTGGATCTGACGTTTAATAGTGTTATTACCAAAACTTACAGTGCCATTACCGGTTGCGGCAACGCCTGTAGATAAGGTTGCGTCACCAATTTTGAGGCCACTTACCGTATGTTTATCCGATGTACTTGAAGATTCGCCAATAGCAATATCGCCAGATTTATTGGCAACTGCACTTTTACCCAAGGCAATACCAGAAGTTGCACCAGAGGCAACATTAGCACGATCACCAATGCTAATCCCTGTACCAGCCTCTGTTTTAGCGCTGTTACCTAAAGTAATAGAATAACTTGCAGGGTCTGTAGCTTGTGCACCATTACCAATTACAATAGCTTGAGTTGCCTTATCCGCAGATGTCGCTTTATCGAAGTTGTTACCATCAGTTTTGTTATCGCCCAGACCACCAATTACAATAGATTTTGAGCCATTGGCTGTTGCTTCTGGACCAATTGCAACTGTTCTATCGCCATTTGCTGCTGCGTAAGCACCAATTGCTACAACCCTTTCTCTCGTTGCACTTGCATTTTGACCAATAACAACAGAGTTCTCTCTTGTTGCAGTAACACTTGTACCAATAGCAACGGTATTGTCACCGCTTACCTTTGTTGCGTCACCTAAAGCAATTGAACTTACACCGCTCGCGTTCGTACCCTGACCTAAAGCAATGGAATTTCTGCGTTCAACTGTTGCTCCATTACCAATAGCAATTGCATTCACTGCACCATTACCAACACCTGTATCTATTGCAGTAATATTAGTTTTGTTACCAATCGCAATTGCACCGCTTGCAGCTGTAATTTTGCTATCATTACCAATTGCAATAGCATTTGCAGAACCCACATTGTATGACAGATTACGAAGAATAGTACTGCCTGCACCAAATGCAATAGCACCCTCTGATCCTTCAACTTGAGCTAGCTTACCAATGGCAATTCCATTAATTGATTCTCTAAATTGGCTTCCCCAATAGTTATTAACGTTTGCTCCAGTACCAATCGCAATAGAATCTTTAGCAAGAGCATTTGCATAGACACCCGAAGCTATAGAGCGATCTGCTTGTGCCCCACTTGATTCGGCATATTTACCATTATTGTTTTTTGTTTGACCATCCGATGTATTGGTGATGCTACTATTATTTCGTCCTTCATAATTGAATGTTGCTTTGGTACCATCAGCTTTTAATAACGCTTGATCTCTAGTATTTCCATTGGAATTAACATGAGAATACCCCATGATATCAATGTTATCCGCTTTAACTTCATTAAATTTATCTAATACAGATTTTACACCTGCAGTTCTTGCAACGGTCTTACTTGCTTCTGTGCTAATAGGATCTGTTATAGTAATCTTTGAAATCTTACCATTTGCTACCTCTGTACCTAGGTTAGCTGTTTTAACTTCAATACCTACCGTGCTTTGATTGGTTGAGTCTAAGGTTGTATATACATCTGTGTATTCACCCGGTTTAAAAATAACCGTATGATCATTATTAACGCGCCCTGTTGTCTTATTGGCTTTTGTTGCATCATCATAATGCCCAATATTCCAACCGGTATAATTTCTCACATAATAAAGTTGTGAACCAGTTACCGCATCGTTACTGTCAGAAGCAATACGACCTGCAGCCACGTTTTGAATTTGGCGATACATCGTATTATTCTTATCATCCGTGCCACCTACAGAAAGAATAGAAACGGTTGTAGAATCTTTAGAACCATTAACTTGAGAAACTTGTTCAGTTTGTGTCTTAAATTTACCCGCTAGAGCTGAATTTGCAACATTAGATTTGATAGTCATCCCTTCTACTTTATTTAATGCAGCATTGTTTATGTTTCTGCCAGCTTCAATAACCTTATTTAAGGCATCCTGAGTTTGACTATCATTGTACGCTTTAACTGCCTCTGTATACTTAGTTTCAAGGTCGTTAACATCAATATTATCGTTCTCACGCCCTTGGCCTACTGATTTAATACGAGAAAGCGAACCTAAGAACACCGCGTCATCATATCCGTTATAAGCACCTCCATTACCGCTATTTGCTCCTAGAGCCAATGTATGACGCCCAATTGCTTGAGCCCCTGAGCCTAAGCTAACGGCATATGCTCCTTGTGTGCCCCCCTGGCGCCCATCAAGTGGGCTAAAATAATATGTTTTACCACCACCTGATGCGTATGAATCATAGTTAGAACCAATAGCTATACCTTTATAACCAGAGGCAATAATTATGTCATGTCCAATAGCAAGTTGATAATTACCTACTGCTTTAGGTTTCTTCAGCTTACCATTCTCCCATATCTCATCCTTCTTTCCTACTTGAGCTTTACCAAAGCCATAAGAACCCGTTTCTCGATCATAGACTCCCACAATATATTTGCCTCTAGCTAGATCTGCATGAAGTTCATTATCTTGTAATCTAAAGAGCCCATCATCGGTATTTGTCGCTGCCATTACCCATGTTGGATAGCCTAAGCAAATTGAGAGTAGCGAAAGTTTTAAAATAGGTTTAGATATATCTGTAACTAGATTTACTACACTATTGGAAGAAGATTTAACCGTTCCTTTTGCTAGCTCTGATACCACCTCTAGCCTTTGGGTAGTCCTATTCCAAATAACTTTAAATATTTTGTTCATATGAACGATATCCTCAAAGAAATGTCTATTTAATATATGGTATTTATCCTAATAAATACCGCTAATAACAATGAAGGATATGAAGTGTCTGTTATTAACACTAAATTATCATCCTCGCATTGTTTATGGGTGTTTCGGCGAACGTTTAATTATCCCTCATATATAAAAAAACAACAACCCACTAATTTGTAAACTTTCGTAAATTATTTGCTATATTGATTATGTCAATGATTCCCTTCGTTTTCAGTTTTAATGTTTATTGTGTCCATTCTTTCTAAAAAATAGCCACGCATTTGCGTGGCTATTTTTCAATTTAACGTTATTTATTTCGTTTCTTCTCAATCGTTTCTAGCAACTGATTGATTTCTGTATTTACAAAAATCTCTTCAATCGTATGGCTGAGTTTACGTCGCCAGTTTGGGTACTCCATACTTGTTCCAGGAATATTGACAGGATCAAGCATATTCAACCAATCTTCAGGCTGTGAACCGAATAACGCACTATTGGTGTCTGCCACATAGGCTTGCAATTGATGTGTGAACTCTTTGCTTACGTTGGTATCAGTATTCGCAAGTTCTTGCACATTTTCGACCGCTTGGCGGATTTTTGCTTTTGTCTCTTCGCGGCCTTGTTTGAGAATATTCAGCACTTTTTCACTTGGATAAACCCCAAACTGCTCGCCTAAATCAAAGTCGTAGCCTTTCCAATAGCCTTGCACCGTTGGTAAGTCGTGTGTACTCAACGTGGTCATTGCTTGGTATGGATAGTTCTCTAGCGGTTTACTTCCATTTGCATCCATTTCAAAATAAAAGATGTTATAAGCTAAAATACCTTTTTCTTCCAATTTTTCGAGCATACCTTTCGGCACAGTGCCTAATGCTTCAGCAATGATTAAACATTGATGGCGTTGGCTTTCAAGAGCCAGAATCGCAAGTAAATCATCTAACGGATAACGTACATAAGCCCCGTTTTTGGCGGAGTCTCCTTTTGCTACCCACCACATACGAGCTAAGCCTAAAATATGATCAATCCGCAATGCACCACAATCTTTCATATTAGCACGCAATAAGTCGATGAATGGTTGATAACCGCGTGCTTGTAACACTTCTGGATGCATTGGCGATAAGCCCCAGTTTTGTCCGTTTGGTGCCATAATATCTGGAGGCGCGCCCACAGAAGCATCCAATACAAACAACTCTTTATCTGCCCAAGTTTCTGCACCGTTATCTGCTACGCCTACGGCTAAATCGCGGTAAAAGCCCACGGGCATACCAAGCTCTTTCGCCAATAAGTTGCATTGTTGTAACTGTTGTTGAGCTACAAATTGCAACCACATATAAAAACGCACTAAATCACTTTGTTCCGCTTGGAATTGGGCTACTGCTGGCGAATGGTAATCGTGATATTGCTCAGCCCAGAAATTCCAGCCCCATTGTTCGCTAAATCGTGCAGAGAGCCAACTATGCAATGCATCAAACGTACCTTGGATTTTCAACGCTTCGCCATTTTGAGCGATAAATTGCTCGAAAGCGGTCTGATCTTGACTACAAAATGCAGAATAGGCTAAACTTAAGCCGTGCAATTTCAAGCTCATTACTTGCGTATAATCGACATAATCTTTCGCACGCTGTTCGGCTAATTGGCGTTGCGTTTCCGCATCATTAAACCACGTTTGAGCTTCTACTGATTTTTGGAATGCCTCAATTGCATTCACATCAATATAGACGATATTCATCCACAAACGTGAAGATGGGCTGTAAGGGCTTGCCCCTTCTGCATTCGCTGGGAAAAGTGCATGAATTGGATTAAGACCGACAAAATCCCCACCTTTTTCAGCTACTTTGGTTAAGAATGCTTTGAGATCACTGAAATCGCCAATGCCCCAGTTTTGCTCAGAACGTAAGGTGTAAAGCTGTAAAATCGCCCCCCATAATTTCTGATGAGCTTGCAACGCTTTTGGCTGGAATGCGGTTTCTGGTGTTACAATCACACGGCAATGATACGCCGCTTTTGCGGTGTGAAGAGAAAGCTCGTGATAGCCTAGAGGTAAATTACTCGGTAAATTGATCGCATTGCGTTTTACTTTACCCGCAAGCACCTCGCCATTTTCAAGCGTAAGTTGCCAGTGCGCCTGCAAATCCTGATTGCTGTTTGCAATATGCAGTGGAATATAGACCGTTTGTCCTGCCTTTACCACTTTCACAAGCGGTAGAATTTGGCGACTTTTTGGTGAGCCAAGGCGTTTCGCAATTTTTTGGTAAACTTCCGAGCTTGCATAACGACGGCGACCATATTCATCGAAGAAATAAGTGTTTAAATAAGGGTGAGTTTGTTTCATTTGCTTTTCCTAAATATAAATATATCGTACCGTAGGGCGTGTGAAACGAAGCTTCACGCACGCAAGCGGTTTATTTTTCAAAAGCAGAATCAACATTCTGCCTTTAAACTTTATCTATTATTTTTTTATGCTGTTTTTCGCTTTTTTAATATTCGCTTTCGGCTGTTTTTCATCGTAAACAATGGTTTTTACGCATAATTGAATAATTTGATCTGAACCATTGCGGATATATTCATCATCACGTACTTGGTTGTTTTTTTGCAAGTCGTGCATTGCATCATCAATCCCTTGGATCATACTTGGCTTATGCAGCAAGCCCCAGCAACTTGGATCAAGATAATTCACTTTTTGTTGGAAAGCATCGGCAAAAATCACACCGCTATTATAGGCATATTCTTTGTGATCGACTAAACGATTGATGGTTAAGGCTTGAATTTGCTCAATCGGCATTGGTACACGGTTGTAATACCAATTTATTACGCCTTGAGTAAATTGCGAGATATTGTAATCTTTAGTCACGCGGTCTTTGTAGGTTTGACCCGTTACGCTATAAGCAATGGCATAAGATTTTTGATCCAATTCAGCTTTGCTTAAACGAGGTAATGTCGTGTTTTTATTAGAACACGCAGCAAGGAAACCAACTGTGCAAATTAAAAAGATTTTTACAAGGTTTTTCATTTTTACTCCTGATTTCTTTTTTGGAAATATTAAAACTGATACAATTCTACCCGAAATAAAATATTTTTGCTTGAGGATTGAATGAAACAGTATCTTGATTTGTGTAGTCGTATCGTGAATGAAGGCAAATGGGTAGCCAATGAACGTACTGGTAAGCGTTGTTTAACAGTAATTAATGCTGATTTAACCTACAATGTTGAAAATGGAGAATTTCCTCTTGTCACCACTCGCCGTAGCTTCTGGAAAGCGGCTATTGCTGAACTATTGGGGTATATTCGTGGTTACAGTAATGCTGCCGATTTCCGTGCCTTAGGCACAAAATCTTGGGATGCTAATGCTAACGAAAATACAGCTTGGCTTAATAACCCGTATCGAAAAGGCGAAGATGATATGGGGTTAGTTTATGGAGCAATTGGACGTAACTTTCCAAAACCTAATGGCGGTTCTGTCGATCTGCTTCGTCAAATTGTCGATGATTTAAAACGCGGTATTGATAATCGTGGTGAAATTTATACCTTCTATCATCCTGGTGCGTTTGATTTAGGTTGCCTACGCCCTTGCTTGCATAGCCATCATTTCTCACTTTTAGACGGCAAACTCTACTTAAATAGTACACAACGTTCTGCCGACGTGCCACTTGGATTAAACTGGAATATGATCCAATGTTACACTTTCCTTGCATTGATGGCACAAATCACAGGACACGCCGCAGGGCAAGCGTTCCATAAAATTGTGAATGCGCATATTTACGAAGATCAACTCGAGCTTATGCGTGATGTGCAACTTAAACGCGAACCACTTTCTGCACCGAAGTTAATTATTAATCCAGACATTAAATCTCTCGAAGATTTAGAAACTTGGGTTACGCTTGATGATTTCAAAGTGGAAGGCTATGAATATCATCCGAGCATTCAATATCCGTTTTCAGTGTAAATAAAATCAGAGGCTTGAGCGATATCAAAGGTGCTAGCCTCTTTTATCTTTTTCATACTCATAAAATCATTTTTTTGGTACACTTAACGCACTTTTAGTATTTATTTTTGGAATAGATTATGTCGGAAAAGAAAAAAGGTTTTTGGTCTTGGTTGGGCTTTGGGAAAAAAGAAGAAGTTAAAGAACAAGTTTCACAAGAACAAACCATTGAAACAGATTCGCAAAACCTTGCAGAAAATGCACCGCTTATTAAAGAAGAAAAGCAAAAGGTTGTAGAAAAACACGAAACAGTAAGCGAATTTATTGAGCAGAAATTAGATGAAGCAAAGCATTTTGTTGAAGAAAAACTAGATGCTGCAGAGCATATCATTGATGAGCTAGAAGAGAAAATTGAGCAATCTTTCGAAGAAGAAAAAGAAGAGAGCGTGGCGATTGTTGATACGACTCATCACGATTCGAATGAGACTTTACAAGCGGTTGAAATTGCAGATGAAGTTGCTACAACAGTTAAGACACCTGAAGAAAATGAAGCCGTTGAGGAAACTCAACTTGAACCAGAGCAAGCGGTCGAAATTCCTGAAGAGATTGCAGAAAGAGCCACAGAAACCGAAGCAGTAACAGAAGAAACTCAAGATGAATATCAAGAAAAACCTGCGAATAAAACAGGCTTTTTCAACCGTTTAATTCAAGGGTTAATTAAAACCAAGCAAAATATTGGTTCGGGCTTCTTAAACTTTTTCCGCGGTAAAAAAATTGATGATGAGCTGTTTGAAGAGTTAGAAGAGCAGCTTTTGATTTCGGATCTTGGTATGCCAACTACCACAAAAATCATCAATAACTTAACCCAACACGCTACCAAACAACAACTTAAAGATGCGGAGTTGCTCTATCAGCAATTAAAACTTGAGCTTGCCGATGTGCTAAAACCAGTAGCTCAACCACTTGAAATTGATACTACTAAAAAACCGTATGTGATTTTGATGGTGGGTGTGAATGGTGTGGGTAAAACCACCACTATTGGTAAATTAGCGAAAAAATTCCAAGATGAAGGCAAATCTGTGATGCTTGCGGCTGGTGATACTTTCCGTGCGGCAGCGGTTGAACAGCTTCAAGTTTGGGGTGAACGTAACCATATTCCAGTGATTGCACAATCTAGCGGTTCAGACTCAGCTTCTGTGATTTTTGATGCAATGCAATCTGCTTCTGCAAGAAATATTGATGTGTTGATTGCCGATACCGCAGGACGTTTACAAAATAAAAATCACTTGATGGATGAGTTGAAAAAAATCGTGCGTGTAATGAAAAAATATGATGAAACCGCACCGCACGAAATTATGCTCACCTTAGATGCTGGCACGGGACAAAATGCGATTAGTCAAGCGAAACTCTTTAACGAAGCCGTTGGTTTAACGGGCATTACGCTCACTAAATTAGATGGTACCGCAAAAGGTGGGGTTATTTTCGCCATCGCTGATCAATTTAATATTCCGATTCGTTTTATTGGGGTAGGAGAGAAAATTGAAGATTTGCGTCCGTTTAATTCGGAAGAGTTTATCGAAGCCCTGTTTAGTCACGAAGATGTAAAATAGTTGCACCATATCCATATAATAAAGGCAAAACAATGATCAAATTTAGCAATGTCAATAAGGTCTATAAAGGGAACAAGGCTGCGCTGCAAGGCATTAGCTTTCACATTCCAAAAGGCGGAATGGCGTATCTTACAGGGCATTCTGGTGCAGGGAAAAGTACGTTATTGAAACTAATTATGGGCATTGAACGTGCTAATGGCGGGAATATTGAGTTTAATGGCTACGATATTACTCGCCTTGCCTCACACGAGTTACCGTTTTTACGTCGCCAAATTGGAATGGTGCACCAAGATTATCGCTTGCTAACAGATAGAAGCATTTTAGATAATGTGGCATTACCATTGATTATTCAGGGAATGAGCCAACAAATTGTCGAACGTGAAGCAAGATTAGCGCTTGCTCGCGTGGGGCTAGCAGGCAAAGAAAACTACTTCCCACATCATCTTTCTGGTGGAGAACAGCAACGCGTAGATATTGCTCGTGCCATTGTGCACCGTCCAATTTTACTGCTTGCCGATGAACCAACGGGCAACTTAGATGAAAAACTCTCCTTTGAGATTTTCCGCCTGTTTGAAGAGTTTAATCAGCAAGGCACGACAGTGATTGTGGCAACTCACGACACCAATATCATTGCAAAACGCCCCAAACCTTGCCTTGTGTTAGAACAAGGGCATCTACAAACGAATTAAGCAAAAGGACTGAAAATGGCTTCTTTATTGAATACACGATTAGGTGCACAAACTCGATATATCTTGCGAGCAGTTTGGCAAGATTTAATGCAACGCAAGCTGGGCACGTTTTTAACAATATTGGTAATTGCAGCATCGCTGACGATTCCAACCGTCAGCTATCTATTATGGAAAAATATCAACCACGCCGAGACAGAATTTTATCCTGAACCTGAATTAACCATTTATCTCAACAAAAATCTGTCAGATAACGAAGCCAATATTGTCGTAGAAAAAATTCGTCAATTCGAAACCGATAAAATTGAACATCTGAATTTTATCTCACGTCAACAGAGCTTAGAAGATTTCCAAACGTGGTCTGGCTTTGCCGAAGCCTTAGATATTATCGAGGATAACCCGCTTCCAGCTGTAGTGGTACTTAAACCGAAAAAAGCCTTTGCCAACAATGATGAAATGCTGACACTTCGTAACGGTTTGCAAAATATCAAAGGCGTGCAAGAAGTGCGATTAGATAACGGTTGGTTAGAAAAATTAACCGCTTTAACTTGGCTTTTCGCACGTATTGGCACACTTTTTACGTTATTGATGATGATCGCCGTCTTTTTAGTAATTGGCAATGTAGTACGTACCGATGTGGCAAATAGCCGTGCTTCCATTGAAGTGCAACAACTTTTAGGTGCAACCGATCACTTTATCGCCCGCCCATTTTTGTACAAAGGTATGATTTACGGTTTCTTAGGAAGTTTACTAGCGCTCTTATTTAGCACTGCCATCATTAGCTATTTAGTTGGCGTTGTAAAATATGTGACGGATATGTTCACCGTGAAATTTGAACTAACAGGCTTAGATTTCAGTGAAATCTTTTTAATTATCGTGATGTGTATTTTTATTGGTTGGATTGCGGCGAATATTGCTACGAATAAGCATATTATTGCTCTTGGTAGAAGATAATTACCCATATCATTAAATATAAAGAGTTACTAATATCAATAAATATTAGCAACTCTTTTTTTATCTACTTGATTTTGGAAAGAAACAATTAAATCACATAATCTTCTTTCAGCATATGGCGATAAACATAGAGATAAGAAACACCTACGAATGCAGTCTCAAACAGATTAGCAAGCCCTGCCCAATCGGCAGGAATTCCACTAACAACTTTTAAATATGTCATATAACCAAAAAAAATAATAAAACGGCAGAAAATAATCTGCCGTTATACTCACTCAAAAGATCTTATATATTATGCAAAGGCTTGTAATTCTGGATTAATTGGTGTTTCCGCCAAATTATTCACATAGTTACAAAGCGTTGCGAGGCTTACACCTAACACCACATCAATCGCTTGTTCTTGCGTATAACCTGCGGCAAAAAATGCGTTTAATTGTGCTTCAGTTAATTTCGCTTTTTGTAAAATCACGCCAAGCGTGAAGCGTGCTAAAGTATCTAATTTGCTATCGCTTTCAATGCGTGCTGTTGCACGGATTTGATTCACCAACTCTTCTTCTAATTTCAACACTTTTAATGCGATTTTGGTGTGTCCTGCCACACAGAAACCACAACCATTGACTACTGCAGCGGTAATCTGTACCACTTCACGCTCAGTTGCGGTTAAGCTATTGCGACCGTTAATTCCGCCCACGGTACGATAAGTTTCTAATGCGGTTGGTGCATTCGCGAGCACGCCAATTAAATTAGGAATAAAACCGTTTGCATTTTTAACGGCTGTTAATGCTTCTTTTGCGACTTCTGGTGCGGTGTCGATAGTGTGAATTTGGAATTGTGACATAATTTTTCCTCAAATGATGTTGTTTTTGTTGAAGCCGATAATACGAAGATTTTTCCTAAAAGAAAAAGAAGTAAAAAGCACGTGATAGATGAAAAAGTTATAAATAAAGTCTGATTGCGATATAATAAGCACATTGCAAGAAAGTTTAAAAATTTGACCGCTTAATGCTTAACTTCGTTGTGCTAGGTTAGATAAGTGGCAAAATCAATAGGAATAAAATGGGCTTACTTCAACTTTTATTTAGCTTTAAAGGGCGTTTAAATCGACAAGGTTTTTGGGCCGGAATTAGCATTAACTTTGCGTTTTTATTCATTGTGGTAAACTTTTTTACCTATTCGACCGCTTTTAACCCGATAATGCTTTTCCCACTAGGGGGAAGTCTGTATAGTGTTCTCACTATTGCAGTGAAACGCTTACACGATAGAAATCGCTCAGGTAAACACGCATTTATTTTAGTTGTGCCAATGATTTGCTATTTCATTGCTCCGCTTGCAGGCGAAACGAACGCGTGGTTGCTTGGCTTATTGATGCCGATGCTCATTTGCACGATTGTCTTTTTAGAATGGGGCTTTTTCTCCAGCTTTCCACAAGTAAACCAATATGGTGAGCAGGGATTATCGTTGAAATTAAAATAGCTTTTGAAATTAAAAACAAAAATTATGACCGAACAAATTAACTTAAATTATCACAAAACCAAATTCTTAACCTCCGCCCCTGATATACGCCATTTACCTGAAGACAGTGGCATTGAAATCGCTTTTGCTGGGCGTTCAAATGCAGGGAAATCAACCTCGCTTAACGCCTTAACCAACCAAAAGAACTTAGCTCGTACCTCAAAAACACCAGGGCGAACGCAGCTAATTAACCTTTTTGAAGTGGAACCAAACTGCAAATTAGTCGATTTACCAGGTTATGGCTACGCAGCCGTGCCTGAGCAGATGAAAATTCAGTGGCAAAAAGCATTGGGTGAATACTTACAAAAACGTGAATGCTTGCGTGGCGTCGTCATTTTAATGGATATTCGCCATCCGCTTAAAGATTTAGACCAACAGATGATCGAATGGGCGGTTTCAGCAAAATTACCCGTGTTATTACTGCTGACCAAAGCCGATAAACTCAGCCAATCTGAACGTAGCAAAACGGTCAAAATGGTGCGTGAAGCGATTTTACCTTTCCAAGGCGATGTGCAAGTAGAAGCTTACTCCGCATTAAAACGCCTCGGTATTGACAAATTATCAAGCAAATTAGACCGCTGGTTTGCACCAGCATTTGATATTTCAGCAGCAGAATAGGAGGACTGAAATGTACAACTTAACCGAATTACGTCAAGAAACCGATGAAATTATCGAGAACTTATTAGCGGATGGTTCAGATCCTGAAGCACTTTATATCATCGAACATCACGTGGCTCACTACGATTTTGATAAGCTTGAAAAATTGGTAGTAGATGCTTACAAACTGGGCTATGAAATTTCAGAAGCAGAAGAAGTGGAAGAAGATGGCAAAGTGTTCTTTGTGTGTGATATTGTAAGTGAAATCAACTTAAATGCGGATTTAATCACGGCTCAACAAAAAGAATTGCTCCCTCTAATCGAAAAAGCAGGAGCTGAATATGAAGGTTGGGGCACGTATTTTGAAGATCCAAATGGCGAAGACGATGAATACGGCGATGACGGCGAATTTTTCGAAGATCAGGACGAAGATTTTGACTTTGACGAAGAAGAGATTGTGCGTCATTAGTCTATAAACTTCACTCTTTATGACTTAAACCCTGATAATAAAAGGGTTTAAGTGAATCTAATAGAACAAATCAAACTATCTTTCTTACTCTAAAATAGCTTTCGAATCTTACTAAAAATCTGACCGCTTGTAGAAAGCGATTGATTTCTTTAGATGATTTACCAATAATTTGGAAAAGTCTATCAGAAGAGAAGTATATGCAAACCGAATCCACCAGTTCGCTTTACCACAAAGCGATTATCTTTATGATTTCTGCCTATTTTAGCATCACGTTAATGAACGTATTTGTGAAAACAGCCTCTGACACGATGCCTGCGAGCGAAACGCTTTTCTCTCGCTTTTTAATCGGCTTGCTGTTTTTGTTACCTTTTATGATTAAGGATCGAGATTTCAAAGTCGAAATGAGCCAGTGGAAATTTTTGGTACTGCGTAACTTGGCTGGCGTAGGCAGTATGCTGATTAACTTCTACGTGGTGAAATTTTTACCGCTTTCGATTTCAGTGTTATTGATGAACACCTCGGCACTATTCGTACCGATTTTATTGCTCTTTTTCCGTGAAAAAACGTCGCTTAATGTGTTGGAACTAAGCTTGATGGGCTTTGCAGGTGTGTCGATAATTCTGCTTTCTAACCAAAATAGTTCATTTGAACCGATTTATGTGCTAATTGGCCTAGGTGGAGCGGTATTGGCTGCGATGGCGTTTATTAGCTTACAAGAGTTGAACAAACATAATTCACCGAAAAATATTGTGTTCTACTTCCATTTAATCGGCACATTGCTGTTGCCGATGTTCTTTATTCATCAATGGAAAATGCCTGATTCGTATGAATTGGGTTTATTGATGTTGGTGGGCGGATTTGGCTTGGTTTTCCAACTTCTTCTTACCCGAGCTTTCAAACACGCACCAGCAAATGTGATTGCACCTTTTGCGTTTACGGGCGTGATTTTTTCGAGTGTTTTTGACTGGCTGATTTGGGATCACGCACCGAATGCATTCTTCTGGATTGGGGCAGTAGTGATTGTAGTTTCCGTAAGTTGGTTGGCAAAAGTGCGAAAAGCGAAATAAAGAGAGATTTTATGACCAGAATTAACCTTGTTCCCCCTGCTGAACTTTGCGATCAACATCTATTGGCGGAACATCGAGAATTAACACGAATTCCAAATGCGGTTGCGAAAGGAAAATTTAGCTTAAAAGGACAACCAGACGATTATAAATTAGGCGAAGGACACGTACGATTTTTCTTTAATAAACTGGCATTTTTAAAACAACGCTACGATTTATTGCACGAAGAGTGCCTTGCTCGTGGCTTTAATGTGCAATATTTTTGGGCTAATGAACTGCCTGATGATCCTAGTCTTTGGCAAAATTATTCGCCCACGGAAAATGCTTTGGCATTAAACCGTGAGAGAATTGCATTACGTATGCCTGCAAAGGCAAGGTTTACCACAAGAAAGTGAATCAAACCAGGAATAATGTCATAGTAGACCAAATTTTATCTACTATGCTTTCTTTTAGACTTTGCTTTCGTATCAGATTTAATATTAGTTTCAACTTTAGATGCTTGTATTTTTTTCCGCTAAAATTGGGTGAATATAACCAAGAGTTTCTAAACTTTGACAGACAGATTCGCATAATCCAGCAACATCATAATCATCATCAATAAGTTTCTCATTATTGTTCAGATCCTTGTATTCATTTTCAATTAAATATTGTTTTAATGAATTTTCCAATTCAGCTTTGGTTTTAGGTTTTACCATTTCTAGCATCATATAAAATTGGATTTGATTAAGATTACTAATAGTTCTATTATACATATCTCCAAACCCAATATAATGACTACCTTCTTTTTCTAACATTGTTGAAACATAGCGAATGAAACGCTCAGGCACATAGCTTTGATTATCTTTAAATACGTATGTTTGATATGGTGTTAAAAAAGCATTTACGTAATTTAAGATGGTAACCAGCAATATTGAAGAATAAATTTCATTTTCTGTTATATCTGAAAATTCTTCATTGTTTGCTACATAACTCTTAATATCTTCAATGGTAAACTTTTCAACCTCAAAAATAAATCGTTCAATTAAATGAACTAATTTTTGAGAATTAATAACACTTGCTAAGTTGTTTTCTTTATTTACATTTACAAAAGTAAGCTTATCTAATCTTTCTTTTGGTATTTCTTCTGTGCGATTAATCATATTTTGTAAATGAGCATGACATATCAGGCTTCTTCTAAATGCAACATCATAAATATAATCAATACATTGCTCACGAGCTACGTAATCGCTTGATGCAAGATTTAGCAACATTTCACGTAAATCTTTAGTCATCCAAGAAATAAAGGAAAGTTGAAAATCTGTATCTCCAATATAAGATAGTTGATGTTGATTTACGCTATCGACAAATTCATTTAAATAGAGAGGGTGATTATATTGCTCTAAATATTCATGAGCGACATAATGTTCATCTTTATCTTGAATATTATCAAAATGGATAACTCTAGAACTATTTTTTCCTTTTTCTGAATCAACGGTTTTAATCGCATCTGAAAATAGTTTTAGAACAGCTTTTCCTCGATATGTTTTTTCTGCTAATGAAAGATCAGCTGTATGCTTATTAGTAAATAACATAATATCACGAGCAATTTCGCGGTTTTTCCAACCAGGATAAGTATTATAAGAAATATAAGCAATACCGTTTTCGGATAAATTATCTCGACAAATATCTAAAATCCTAGATTTCACTTCATCTGGCACCCAAGAATAAATACCATGCACAATAATATAATCGAACAGCCCAAAATCTGGAGTAATATCTAAAATATTCTTTTTTTCTAGACGGACATTTTTTAAGCCCATTAATTTAATAATTTCATTACCTTGGTTAATTTGGCTTTCTGATAAGTCAATACCAATAAATTCCGTTTCTGGGTAATAAATAGCTTGAGAAATTAAATTTCCACCAAAAGAACATCCTAGCTCTAACACTTTAGCTCCGTTTATTTTGGGTGGATTCAAGCCCCATAGAAAAGAGTTTCCTTCTAAAAAAGCGATACTCGTAAAAGAAAAAGGTTTTGAATAATATCTTAATTCATCATAGCTATTATTTGTTTGATAAGATTGATTTTCTTCATTTGCCATATTAAATCCTATATTTATATGCAGATTTCATAAATTGAAACATTATAAGAGATTTGTCGTATAAAGAATAGTAGAACTAATTATAAAACATGCCCCTTCCCTGCAAATACACATCAATCCTTTCTCCAATATTAAGCTCTGACATATAACCCATTTCAATCCAAATTTCATAGTGATTTATCGCAATTTGAACAGCAGTCGTTCTGCCTCTAAACTCAATATTTTGCACGATGGCATCAAAAGTCGAGACCGTACAAGTGGTACTATTTTGTGAAATATTGACCAAACTGAATTGTTCTGGACGAAGCAAAATTTGACCGCTTGTCGCATCACTATGCGTAGGCTGAATAGGCACGCACCCAAGTTGGCATTGCACCATATTTTTATCAATTCTATAGGCAGGCAAGACAATGCTTTCGCCTATAAATTTTGCTGTTTCAAGATGATTAGGCGACCAATAAAGCGAGCAAGGTGTGTCAATTTGTAAAATTTTACCTTGCTGAATAATGGCGATTTTATCAGCGTAGCGTAAGGCTTCATCACGGTCGTGGGTAACAAAGATGGCAGAAGCACCACTTTGTCGAAGTGCTTGGAGCATCTCTTGGCGAATCTGTTGGCGGAGATGTTCGTCCAAAGCACTAAACGGTTCGTCCAGTAAAATTAATTCTGGGTTGGGTGCAAGTGCTCGAGCAAGAGCGACACGTTGTTGTTGTCCGCCAGAAAGTTGATGCGGAAAGCGTTCAGCTAATTCGCTGATACCCGTTAGTTTCATTGCTTGTTCGATACGGGCACGCTCTTCTATGGTCTTGCCCTTGCCATTTCCCAAGCCATAAGCAATATTGCGATACACATTTAGATGCGGGAACAGCACGCCCTCTTGCACCACATAACCAAGATGTCGTTGTTGCGTTGGTAGATTGCAATTCTCGCCAAAAATTAACCGCTCTTTGAGCCAAATTTCGCCGTTGGTCGGCTGCTCAAAGCCAGCAATGGAGCGCAACAACGTGGTTTTTCCACAGCCAGAAGCACCGAGCAAAAAGAGCATTTCACCCCGTGCTAAGGTCAGAGAAATATCGTTCAACACTTGCTGTTCGCCAAAAAATTTATTTAGGTTTTTGATGGTGAGTAATGTCTCTTTCATTCTATTTAAATGCATATTTTTTTAACAAAAACACAGGAATACCCGAAAAAAGTACCAACATCAATGCATAAGGTGTAGCAGCAGCATATTGAGCATCGCTGGTATATTCCCACACCGCGGTGGATAAGGTTTTAATATCATTCGGTGTAAGCAAAAGTGTAGCGGTCAATTCTTTCATCAAATTTAAAAAGACCAACGCAAAGGCGGCGGCAATCCCAGGCAGCATCGCGGGCAGAGTGAGCGTTCGGAAAATATAAAATGGACTCCGTCCAAGGCTTTGCCCGACTTTTTCGATATTATCGGAAAGCTGCTCCAAAGAAGCACGAAGCGTAGTTTGAGCCATCGGCAGATAGAGCATAAAATAAGCAACAATCATTACCAAGAAAGTTTGATAAATGGCATTGGCGTAGTTTATCGTAAAATAAATCAGTGATAATGCAATCACCAAGCCTGGTACAGCGTGAAGCAAGTAAGGTAAGCGGTCAATCCAGATAGTTAATTTACTGCTATAACGAACAGCAGCCCAAACTAGCGGCAATGCACAAATCACGGTAAGCAGTGCACCCAAGCCTGAAATCGTCAACGAATGGCTGAAAGCTGCAAAAAATTCTGAAAAATCGAACGCTCTTTCGCGTGAATTTCCTACAATCAGCCAGTAGATCAGCATCACCACAGGAACACCGATACTTAACATAAAAATGCAGGAAAAGAACGCAAAAGTAATACATTGTTTTCCAAATGAAAGCTTTTTAACAGGATAAGGTCGTGTAACGCCTTTACCGCTGTTGTACAGTGTTTGTTTGCCACGGAAAAAGATTTCACCAAATACGATAATAGTACAAATTGCCATTAACACTGCAGAAAGCAAGGCTGCCGAGCTGTTATTAAACGACATTTCATACTCTTGGAAAATCGCGGTAGTAAAGGTTTCATAATTGAGAATCGACACTGCACCAAATTCGACCAACATATGTAAGGCAATCAGTAATATACTGCTACCAATAGCGGGTTTAAGTTGCGGAAAAATAGCATGCCAAAAGGTGTAAGTTGAGCTTTTACCAAGAGAAAGACTGATTTCTTCTAACGAACGATCGAGTCTCTTTAAAGTCGCAGAAACAGGCAGATAAGCCAGCGGAAAAGAACTGAGCGTCATAATGCCAATCGTGCCCCAAAAGCCTTCCACCCGAAAGGTTAGGCTAATCCACGTAAAGCAGCTGACAAAGGCGGGAATGCAGAGTGGCAAGCTCATTGCTACTTCAAAAAAGGCTTTGCCTAAAAAACGGCAACGTTCAAGTAAAAAAGCACAAAGCGTACCAAGTGAAATAGCACCAATAGTTACACAAACCATTAAAAGCATTGTGTTACTTAATAATTCAGCTATTCGAGGACGAAACAATAGTTCAACACTTCGCGTTAATCCCACTTCTGTCGCACGTAAAATGACATACAGAAATGGCAAACATAACGGAAGCCCGATTAAGATAATAAGTAAAGTGAGCCAGAATGGCGGTCTGCGAGGCAAAGTTAAATCCTTGTAGGAATGTGAACCCTCAGTTCACGCACACAAGCGGTTAGTTTTGGAGGAGAATTGTAAACGCGTGCGTGAATTTTTTCAAATCCACGCACGCAATATTGGGATTATTTCAATCCAGCTTCTTCAATTAATTTGGTTGCATGCTCTTTATCTTGAGCTGTCGTTGCAGATACAACTGGAGCTTCTAATTTAGCATAAGGTTCAAGATTAAATGGTGAAACCACATCGGTGCGTAACGGATATTCTGCTCGCACTGCCACTAATGCTTCTTGACCTTTTTTACTCGCTAAGAAATCAACAAATTTTTGTGCTTCAGCTTGATTTTTAGAGGCTTTCAATACTGCTGCACCTGAATAGCTAACTAACGCACCCGGATCTTGGTGGCGAACAAAATAAAGACGGCTTTTTAGGTTTTCCACGCCTTTTTCTTTTGCTAAGCTATACCAATAATAGTTATTAATTAATGCAGCAGGTACTTCGCCATCTTCGACCGCTTGTAATGCCACACTATTTTTAGCATAAAGTTTTCCGTTCTCTTTTAAACCTTTTAACCAATTAAGGGCAACTTTGTCGCCTTTCATTTTGCTTAAAGCGACAACTTGCTCTAAGAATGCACCTGAAGTTGGCACATAGCCGATTTTATCTTTCCATTTTGGGGTCGCATAATCAAGCACTGATTTTTCCATATCTTTTTCAGATAATTTAGTGTGATCGTAAACCACTACGCGAGAACGACCACTTAATGCAACCCAGTCTTTTTTCGGTGCAAGTGGTACGCCTTTTTGTGCGGTTTGTTTAATGGTTTGTTCTGAAATTGGTGCTAAAAGCCCTGCTTCAGAAAGATCGGCAAAAGTCGCTGTTTGTTCAGTATAGAAAACATCGGCTGGTGTTTTATCGCCTTCTTCTTTTAATTGACCTGCAAGTTGTGCACTTTTCCCACTATTGAGCGTAACTTTAATGCCCGTTTCCTGTTCAAAGGCTTTAGCTACAGCAGCAGCGGCTTCTTTGTGCTGACCATTATAAACAGTGATATCGGCGAAGCTGCTTGCAGAAAAAGTAAGTGCTGCAAGTGCTGCTAGTTTGAAGTGTTTAAATTGCATAAGAAAAATCTCCTTTTTCGATTGACTATTTTTTGATGAATTGATCTGTCTTTATTTTATTCCTAATAAAATTAAAATGCAAATAGTTCTTAATTAACAATCAATGCTTTATAACCCCCCGGAAAATATTTTCCAAAAGCGACCGCTTTAGGCTATAATCTTGCAATCCCACTGTATAAAAAAACAAATATAGGCTAACTAATGGATTTTTCTTTATTACTTGATGGCTTGAATGATAAACAACGCGAAGCAGTCGCTGCGCCTATTGGCAATTATTTGGTGTTAGCAGGAGCAGGTTCAGGTAAAACCCGTGTACTGACTCACCGTATCGCGTGGTTAATTGGTGTAGAAAATGTGCCTGAATCAAACATTTTAGCGGTAACTTTTACCAACAAAGCAGCTAGCGAGATGCGTCATCGCATCGAAAGTACGCTTTTTCAAACGAGCAACCATTCCATGTTTGGTATGTGGGTGGGAACGTTCCATAGTATTGCCAATCGTCTGTTACGTTCTCACTATTTAGATGCTGATCTACCGCAAGATTTCCAAATTATGGATAGCGAAGACCAAATTCGTCTGCTCAAACGTTTGCTAAAATTACATAATATTGATGAGAAACATTTCCCACCGAAACATGTGGCTTGGTATATCAACGCTCAAAAAGATAAAGGCAAACGAGCCAAAGATATTGAGCATCACAATGATCCGAATGAGAAAAAACTGGTTGAAATTTATCAGATTTACCAAGAAGCGTGTGATCGTGCTGGTTTGTTAGATTTTGCTGAGTTGCTGATTCGTACTTATGAAATGCTCAAGAAAAAACCGCTGATTTTGCAACGTTATCAGCAACGCTTCCAACATATTTTGATCGATGAATTCCAAGACACCAACAATATTCAATATGATTTGATCCGTCTACTTGCAGGAGATTCAGGCAAGGTAATGATTGTAGGCGATGATGACCAATCGATCTACGGCTGGCGTGGGGCACAGGTTGAGAATATCCAGAAATTCCTGAACGATTACCCAAAGGCAGAGACGATCCGCCTTGAGCAAAACTACCGCTCGACAGGGCATATTCTTGCCGCAGCAAATGAGCTGATTTCCAACAACGATAACCGTTTGGGTAAAAACCTTTGGACGGCAAGCGGTAATGGTGATCCTGTTGAAATTTATTGTGCTTTCAATGAGTTAGACGAAGCCCGTTTTGTTGCCTCACAAATTCAGCAATGGAAAGAGGATGAGGGCAGCTATTCAGAATGTGCCGTGCTCTACCGCAGTAATAGCCAATCGCGTGTGATTGAGGAAGCCTTAATTCAAGCGAACATCCCATACCGCATTTATGGCGGGATGCGCTTCTTCGAACGCCAAGAAATTAAAGATGCATTGGCTTATTTGCGTTTAATTGCTAATCGCCAAGATGATGCAGCATTTGAACGTGTGGTCAATACCCCACCACGTGGTATTGGTGATCGTACCTTGGACACTATCCGACAAATCACTCGTAACCGTTCAATTACCTTGTGGCAAGCAGTGCAAGTAGCGTTAAAAGAAGAGCAACTTTCTGGCCGCTCCGCGTCCGTTTTGCTTCGGTTTGTGGAACTGATTAACGCAATGGATGAGGAAACTTCAGAAATGGCACTTGCAGAACAAACCGATTTTGTGATTAAAAAATCTGGTCTGTATGAGATGTATAAGCAAGAAAAAGGCGAGAAAGGCGAAGTTCGCATCGAAAACTTAGAAGAGTTGGTCACTGCAACCAAACAATTTACTCTACCAGAAGAGGCTAAAGAACTCACACCATTAACTGCTTTTCTAACCCATGCATCACTAGAAGCAGGAGAAGCACAAGCCTCGCCACATCAAGAGTATGTGGAGCTGATGACACTTCACTCAGCAAAAGGATTAGAATTCCCTCGCGTATTTATGGTAGGCGTGGAAGAAGGCATTTTCCCAAGCGGAATGAGCTTTGACGAAGGACGATTGCAAGAAGAACGTCGCTTGGCATATGTGGGCATTACTCGTGCGAAACGTAAACTGACCATTAGTTACGCCGAACTTCGTCGCCTTTACGGTAAAGAAGAACGTCATATTCCATCACGTTTTATTGCTGAATTACCAGAGGAAAATATCCGAGAAATTCGCTTACGTGGCAACATTAACCGTGCAGCAAATTTCAGCACCGTTGCAAAACATCCGCCAAAAACGACCGCTTCCATTTTAGAAGATGATATTTGGAAAATGGGGCAAAAAGTTTATCACGCTAAATTCGGGCAAGGCACGATTATCAACGTGGAAGGCTCAGGCGAAGCCACCCGCTTGCAAATTGCGTTCCAAGGCAATGGCATTAAATGGCTGATTGCGAAAATGGCAAAACTTGAAAAAATGTAGTTCTTAATATGCCTAGGGCTTTCGCCCTAGGTTACGCATAAATTAGCCCTTACAGGTCTACAAAGTGAATTGTATATGCAGTTTTTTGATACACATACTCATCTTGATTACTTGGCAGAAGCACTTAATTTATCCATTCCAAAGTTGGTCAAAAATGCAGGCAACGCTGGTGTGCAGAAAATGCTTATCGTAGCGGTTTTTGCAGAAAATTTTGAAAAATTGACCGCTTGTGCTCATCAATCCCCCGAGCACCTACGCTATGGTTTGGGATTACATCCGCTCTACATTCGCCAACACGAACGATCTCATTTAGATTTGTTAGAAAGTCGATTAAGCGAGCGAGATCCACTCTGCACCGCTATTGCCGAAATTGGGCTAGAAAAAGCAGTTGTAGAAGTGGCAACGCCTGAGCTTTGGCAGAAACAATACGAATTTTTAGAGACCCAACTCGCCTTTGCCAAGCGGTTTAATTTGCCCGTTAATTTACATTCTCGCAAAACACACGATGTGCTTTTTACGTTTCTCAAAAAGGCAAAGCTAAGCAACACAGGTGTAGTACACGGCTTTGCAGGCAGTTACGATCAAGCCAAACGCTTTGTTGATCTTGGTTATAAAATTGGCGTGGGTGGCACAATCACTTATCAGCGTGCGAATAAAACGCGAGAAGCAATCAAAAAATTACCGCTTGATGCTCTGATTTTAGAAACTGATTCGCCCGATATGCCTGTTTTTGGTTTTCAAGGTGAACCGAATCGCCCTGAACGCTTAGTTGAAACGTTCCGTCATTTGTGTGAATTGCGGGAGGAAGAGCCTGAAAAAATTGCGGAAATGGCGTGGGGAAATAGTTTGAAGCTGTTTGGGGGAATCATTAACTAATTTCTTCGTCAATAACTTCTGCCATGGATCAGGTGCAAAATTACGTGCAGCAGGCGTTTATGAAATCGCGTCGGTGAAACATGCTTGTGCTAGAACAAAACGGGCAACTTTCTCTCATTCAATATGGCGATCAGGATTTACGCTACCCGCTGATTATTGATGGACAGCTCGACTACGATATTTTAGACATCATCAGTCGAGATGAAGAGTGGGTTAAAGCCGAACTTGAGGCTCAACAATTGACAATCAATCAGGTTTATATTGGTGAGTATTTAAACGGACAGTTAATTACCCATTTATATGAAAGAGTCTAATATAAAAGCCTAACCCGCCCGCAAAACTTGCTGCGTAAAAATATCCCGAATTTCTGAAGGATTGGTTCGCCCTTCAGTTTCGGCTTCTAACACAGGGAAATCGTTACCAAATTGGGCATAAACTTGACCGCTTGTACGGCAAGGCGGTAAGCCTGAAAGATTGGCGCTGGTCGATGTAATTGCCGATTGTGTGCTTAAACATAAGACTTCCACTGCGGGGGTTCGGCAAAGTCTCATTGCAATTGAGTTGAACTGCCCAGTGAGAAAACGAGGTAAATTCGGTTTAGCGGGCATAATCCACGTAATTGCTTGACTGCCAATGTTGCCAAAGCGTTGCCATTGCTCATCGCTCAATTTGGTTTCATCCAAATAAGGTAAAAGCAGTTCTACCGTTGGGGCAATTAAAATCAGCCCTTTTTTCTCTTCGCGTTTTTTCAAGGCAAGCAATTTTCGAACCGCTTGTTCACTATTCGGATTGCAACCTAAACCAAAAACGGCTTCAGTTGGATAAGCAATCACTTCATTTTGTTGAAATTGCTCCACGATTTTTTGTAAATTATTCATCTTTTTTCACCGCTTGTTCTGTTTCTTGTTCTTCAAAAATATGCTGACACGCCTTATTTGCACATTGGTAGCCTTTTTTGCCTTTGCGTAGCACGGCTAACGTAAAATGACACACTGGGCACGTTTTCTCAATTGGCTTGCTTGCAAGCGTAAATCGGCATTTCGGGTAGCCTTCACAGCCGTAGAAAATCTTGCCCGTTCGCCCTTTCCTTGCGACTAAATAATGCTTTTTACACTCAGGGCAAAGCCATTTTTGTTCAGTTTCGGGTTGCTCTTCTTGCACAATAAAATGACATTCTGGGTAATGGCTACAGCCAATAAACATTCCATTTTGCCCTTGCTTAATTTGTAACAAATGGCCACATTCAGGGCAGATTTCGTCTAATGTTTTAATGACGTGTGAACTTTGGTGTAATGGTTTGATGTAGCTACAATCAGGATAACGCAAACAGCCTAAAAACAGCCCATGTTTACCTTGCTTGATTTGAAGTACTGCCCCACATTCGGGGCAGTATTCTTCTTGTTTGGTTGATTTAAAAAGTGGCATTCTATCTCTTATTCGCTTTTAATTTCGCCATTAAATCGGCAATATTTGAGGACACTTTATCTACTTTCTGCTCTTCCGTCATTTTAGGTTTATCGCTCTCCCACACCAAATCATCTTGCGGAAGTTCAAGTAAGAAGCGGCTTGGTTCGGGTTTAATCAGTTCTCCATATTGACGGCGTTCTTTGCAGAGGGAAAATGTCAGCGTTTTTTGCGCACGGGTAATGCCCACATACGCCAAACGGCGTTCTTCTTCCACATTGTCATCATCAAGGCTGTTTTGATGAGGCAAAATACCCTCTTCCATACCAATCAAGAAGACGTGTGGGAACTCTAAGCCTTTAGAGGCGTGTAAAGTCATCAGTTGCACTTGATCTGCCTCATCGTCATCTTCGCCACGCTCTAGCATATCACGTAAAGTCAGGCGATTGACGACTTGAATAAGCGTCATTGGATCTTCAATTTCATCACCCTCAAGCATACCTTGTACCCATTCAAACAGCGTTTGTACGTTACGACTTTGCATTTCTGCCGCTTTAGGCGAAGTAGCCGTTTCGTAAAGATAAGCCTCATACTGAATTTTCGCCAACAGATCTTTTACAGCCTCAATCGGGTCTGAACGTTCCGCCTGATCGGCAATTTCCACAATCCAGCGGGCAAAATCCTGCAGGGCTTGATAAGGCTTTGGCGTAAGGCGTTGAATCAGCTCAAAATCAAAAATTGCTTCAAATAGGCTCACTTGTTTTTGATTCGCCAACTGCCCTAATTTTTCCAAGGTTACCGCTCCAATTTCTCGCTTCGGCGTATTCACAATCCGTAAAAATGCCGCATCATCATCTTGATTCACAACAAGGCGAAGATACGCCATCATATCCTTAATTTCCGCCCGCGAGAAAAAGCTCGTACCGCCCGAAATTTTGTATGGAATACGGTTTTGCATCAGCAACTTTTCCAGCAAACGCGACTGATGATTGCCACGGTAAAGAATGGCATAATCTTTATACTTGGTCTTTTTGGAAAAACGATGAGCAATGATCTCCCCCACCACGCGTTCTGCTTCGTGTTCCTCATTTTTGGCTTCAATCACATTCAGCTTTTCGCCTTCGCCTAGCTCCGAGAAGATTTTTTTGTCGAAAATATGTTCGTTATTATCAATCAAAATGTTGGCACAATGCAAAATGCGTTGGCTAGAGCGGTAATTCTGCTCCAGTTTAATCACTTTCAGATCAAAATCTTCCCGCAAACGTTGCATATTTTCAGGCTTGGCCCCACGCCACGAGTAGATCGACTGGTCATCATCGCCCACCACAGTAAATTTCGCATTTTCACCGACAATCAGCTTAATCAGCTCATATTGGCTGGTATTAGTATCTTGATATTCATCCACCAACAAATAGCGAATTTTATTCTGCCAGCGGGCTTTAGCCTCAGAAAATTGGCGAAACAGCAACACGGGCAACATAATCAAGTCATCAAAATCAAGGGCATTGTAAGCTTTCAGCTGATTTTGATAAAGCTGATAAAAGCGCGAAAAAACGCGATCTCGCTCCGTTCTGCAGTGATGTATCGCCATTTCAGGCGAAAGTAGATTATTTTTCCAATTTGAAATGGCGGAAATCAAGGCTTTGATTAAATCTTTATCTTCCACCGCATTTTCAGGCAACAAATGTTTAAGCAATGCAATTTGATCGTGTTCATCAAACAACGTCATTCCTGATTTAAAACCAAGTAATTTATGCTCACGTTTGAGAATTTCAAAACCGAGCGTGTGGAAAGTAGAAATGGTTAGCCCTTTGCTCTGCTCTTTACCGATGGAATGCGACACCCGCTCCCGCATTTCGCGAGCGGCTTTATTGGTAAAAGTGACCGCCGCAATTTGCTTTGGCGAATAGCCACAGTTTTCGATGAGATGGGCAATTTTGTTGATGATTACCCGCGTTTTGCCCGAGCCTGCCCCTGCTAACACAAGGCAAGCTCCATCGACATATTCCACCGCTTGTTGTTGTTGGTTGTTGAGTTTCATGGTTTATTTATCTCATTTTTCTACCGCTTGTTACGCATCCCACTGCATTTTCAATGGATTTATCCCAATTTTAGGGCTATTTAAGCCGAGCTTTAATTGCTCAATCTGTTGGCAGATATGGTTGGTTACACCCTCTGCTTCTACCATTTTTTCTGGCGTAACACCTTCAGGTTGGATACCGAATAAAATCGCATCAAGCAAACGTTCAGCATGCATTCCTTCACGGCAATAATGCAATACGCCCGCATCTTGGAAGCAGGTAGCTATGTTAGCGATTTTTGTTGTCGCAATACCTAAAGCTCCATCTTCACCGCCCAGTTCGCGGAAAAGTTGATTTTGCGGGAAGCCTCCACAGGCAAAGAAAAAAGCACGGCGAAAAACGACATTTCCTCCGCAAGTCATCCGCATATGCTGCCACGCATACTCAAATTGGGGATGCTTTGCATATTTTTCTGCAATTCCGACCGCTTTCAAATCCAAGCGAACCAAACTTACATCGGGGCAAAATTCAAATACTGCTTGTGACACTTGTAAGGCTTGTGGTTCGTAGGCATCATCGGCATCTAGAAATGCGATAAGTGCAGCCTCACTTTGCAGCGCTCCCCAATTTCTTGCTTTTGCTACACCTCCATTCTTTGGCATTTGCTCGATACAAATTTTTGCGGGGAATTGTGTTTGTAGCGATAACATTAGTTCAAATGTACCATCAGTTGAGGAATCGTCAACCAACCAGATTTTGCCTAATTCCGCCTGATTTAACGCACTTTGTACCGCCCGTACTAAGGTTTTTTCCGCGTTATAGCATGGGATAATCACATCAATCATACAAATCTCGCTCCCGTTTCATCAACTGCCAAAATAGAGGCGTAATTATCTCTCCAATCGCCTAACACAATGCGAGTAAAGCTCTGTTCCTGATGAATATGCTCACGGTGCGTATGCCCGTGAATAAGCCGTTCCACCCCAAATTCTGCTACTTTTTGAGCAGTAAATTGAGGGTTTACATCCATAATCTCAAAAGATTTTGATTGCTTATCTTTCTGGCTTTTAGCTCGAATTTTATTGGCAATGTTCAATCGGATAAACAGAGGCAAGCAAAGGAACAATTTTTGTCGCCATTTTTGATGCACTTTTCGGCGGAATTGTTGATATCTCACATCATCAATGCAAAGCGTATCGCCATGGCAGAGCAATGTTTTTTTACCATATAAATCAAGCAGTTGATAATCTGGCAAAATCTCCATTCCTGTTTCTCGGGCAAAGCGTTTACCGATTAGAAAATCACGATTTCCGCAAATAAAATAGCATTTTACACCGCTTGCGGTAAGCGTTCGAATGGCTTGTTTTACTTCATCAATCAGCGGAGATTGCTCGTCATCACCAATCCAGAAATCAAACAAATCGCCTAAGATATAAACCGCCTCTGCGAGCGGTGCTTTTTGCCGCATAAATTGCAAAAAGAGCGTGGTAATTTGAGGATGCGATTCGCTTAAATGCAGGTCGGAGATAAAGTAAATCATAGTGGTTTTATGAGTGATCAAAATTGACGGTAATGTAGCGAAAAATGACAGAAACTGCAAAGGAAATGCAGATTCATCAATACTGCGTACTTATTTTACCAAATATCATCAAAAATCCACCGCTTATCGCTCAAAAAGTAAATTTTTACTTTCAAAATCAAGTTATTCGCTATATGATACTAAATTGATTTATTCTCATTTCGCGTTGCAAATCAAGCAATTTTTATTGAATTTGCAATTCATTTTCTCAACTCTCTTCATAGGGGAAAACAACAGTAAATGGAAAAGTTAGATAACAAACCCATTATCGAACTTCGCAATGTTACCAAAAGCTATGGTAGCAAAACGATTCTGAAAAATTTGAATTTAACCATTAACGATGGTGAATTTTTAACGATTTTAGGTCCTTCAGGTTGTGGTAAGACAACTGCGTTACGTTTAATTGCGGGCTTTGAAGATTTAACAGAGGGTTCAATTATTCTTGATGGTCAAGATGTATCTAATATCCCTGCTGAACAACGCCCTGTGAATACCGTATTCCAAAGCTATGCTCTTTTCCCGCATATGACCATTTTTGAAAACGTGGCATTCGGTTTGCGTATGCAGAAAGTGCCAAGTACAGAAATTGAGCCGCGTGTAATGGAAGCGTTGCGTATGGTGCGCTTAGAAGATCGTGCGCAACAAAAACCAGCACAACTTTCAGGTGGTCAGCAACAACGTATTGCCATTGCACGTGCGGTGGTAAACAAGCCAAAAGTATTACTTCTAGATGAATCGCTCTCAGCACTTGACTACAAATTACGTAAAGAGATGCAAAATGAGTTGAAAGCCTTACAACGTCAATTAGGCATTACCTTTATTTTCGTAACCCACGATCAAGAAGAAGCCTTAACGATGTCAGATCGTATTATCGTCATGAATGCAGGTAAAATTGCACAAGATGGTACACCACGTGAAATCTATGAAGAACCGAAAAACTTATTTGTAGCACATTTCATTGGCGAAATTAACGTGTTCGATGCCACTGTGATTGAACGTATAGATGCTACTAACGTGAAAGCAAACGTGGAAGGTCGAATCTGCAATATTAAAGTGGAAGAATTAGACATTCAGCCAAATCAAAAATTAAAAGTATTGCTTCGTCCTGAAGATATTGTGATTGAAGAGTTAGACGAAGATGAAAGCTCAAAAGCGATCATTGGTCACATTATCGATCGTAACTATAAGGGTATGACGTTAGAATCTAGTGTGAAACTCGATCACAATGGAATGAATGTGTTAGTTAGCGAATTCTTCAACGAAGATGATCCAAATATCGACCACGAAGTCGGTCAAAAAGTGGCATTAACGTGGCACGAAGGTTGGGAGGTTGTCCTAAACGATGACGAATAATAAATTCCAAAAAGGAACGGTGGCAACCATTTTCGGCTGGCTTTTACTTTTCGTATTAGTGCCGAACTTGCTGGTGTTTGTCATCAGTTTCTTAACTGAAAATCGCCAAAGCCAATACTTTGTTGATTTCGCATTTACATTGAGTGCTTATCAAGCTCTCTTTAATGACACCTACGCCACCGTTCTTTGGAACTCATTATATATGGCGGGGATTGCGACATTCTTCTGTTTGATTATTGGCTATCCATTTGCGTTTATTATTGCAAAATTGCCTGAGAAAGTACGTCCAATTTTGCTGTTCCTTGTGGTGTTGCCATTCTGGACGAACTCGCTAATCCGTATTTACGGGATTAAAATTTTCTTAGGCGTGAAAGGCGTGCTGAACGAGGTGCTATTAGCCGTCGGGATCATCAATGAGCCATTACGTTTGTTGAACTCAGAGCTTGCAATTATTATCGGCTTGGTTTACATCTTGTTGCCATTTATGATTTTACCGCTCTACTCTTCAATTGAGAAAATCGACAACCGTCTGTTAGAAGCGGCGAAAGACCTAGGTGCAAATGCGTTCCAACGCTTTATTCGCGTAACCATCCCGCTTACGATGCCAGGAATTGTATCAGGCTGCTTATTAGTGCTTCTTCCAGCGATGGGGATGTTCTACGTAGCAGACTTACTCGGTGGTGGTAAAACACCATTGGTGGGTAACGTAATTAAGAGCTTGTTCTTAAATACCAACCAGTTTGCATTAGGTTCAGCGGTAAGTATCGCATTAACCATTTTAATGGCGTTAATGCTCTATGTTTACTACCGTGCCAATAAATTACTCAACAAAAAGGTGGAACTTGAATAATGAAAAAGACATTTAGAAACCTTTTTATGTTTGTAGTGTTTGCTTACCTTTATATCCCAATCATCATTTTGGTAGTGAACTCGTTTAATGCGGACAGATACGGCTTGCAATGGAAAGGCTTTAGCTGGAACTGGTATGAGCGTTTATTTAACAACGATACTCTTGTTCAAGCCACATTAAACTCGGTCACCATTGCATTTTTTGCGGCAACATTATCAACGATTTTAGGGGCATTAACCTCAATCGCTCTTTATCGTTATAAATTCCGCGGTAAACAAATGGTCGGCGGTTTGCTCTTTATTGTAATGATGTCGCCTGATATTGTAATGGCTGTGTCTATGCTCGTGCTCTTTATGATGTTAGGCATTCAACTTGGCTTTATCTCATTATTAATTGCACACATTACCTTCTGTTTACCTTATGTGGTGATTACCATCTCAGCCCGCTTGAGCGACTTTGATGGCAAAATGCTGGAAGCGGCGAAAGATTTAGGTGCAAGCGAAGTGACGATTTTACGTAAAATTATCCTACCACTTGCATTGCCTTCAATCATTTCAGGTTGGTTATTAAGTTTTACTATATCGCTTGATGACGTGGTGGTTTCATCATTTGTAACCAGCCCAAGCTACGAAGTATTACCGCTTAAAATCTTCTCACTTGTGAAGACAGGTGTAACCCCAGAGGTGAATGCACTGGCAACCATTATGATTGTGTTCTCACTTTCACTCGTGGTTCTAAGCCAATTGGCATTACGCAAAAAACACTAATTTTAAATCTAAATAGCCCACGGTTTTGTGGGTTATTTTTTATCAAGGAATCTTATGCTTATCCAACAATCCATCGAAAAGAAATTAACCGAAACTTTTGCCCCAACCTTTCTACAAATCGAAAACGAAAGCCATATGCATAGCTCTGGTCGTGGCTCAGAATCACACTTTAAAGTAACGTTAGTAACAGAAGCATTTAACGGCAAGCGCAGCGTAGCTCGCCATCAATCAATCTATCAATGTCTCAACGCAGAGTTAGAAGGTGGCGTTCACGCATTAGCATTACATACTTACACACCAGAGGAATGGCAAGCCATCGGCGAACAAAGACCAGATTCCCCACGTTGTGCAGGTATTGGTCTTTAAACCATAACAAGCGGTAAAATTCCAACTTTATTTTACAAACTAAAAATATCTTGATAACAAGACCTAAAAAAGCTAAAATTAGCTCGTCTTTTTTATTGATTCGGTGAGATGTCCGAGTGGTTGAAGGAGCACGCCTGGAAAGCGTGTATGTGGGAAACTGCATCGGGGGTTCGAATCCCCCTCTCACCGCCATTGAGTAAGAAAGTATGTTTTCATAGATATTTCCTTGGTTAAGTTAAAGTAGTTATACTTTATTTAATATTCATCCCTAAGCCCTTTTGCTTAGGGATTTTTTTATGCAAAACTTTTACAAAATCCCTCCTCTTGTTTTCTATATTTTCGCCCTGTTTTCAAGTAGAATAGGGCGAATTTTTTTATGAGGAATAGAAGATGTCATCTCAATTTGTTTATACGATGCATCGCGTGGGCAAAGTGGTTCCACCGAAGCGTCATATTTTGAAAGATATTTCTTTGAGCTTCTTCCCTGGTGCGAAAATCGGGGTTTTAGGCTTAAATGGTGCAGGTAAATCGACCCTTTTACGCATTATGGCGGGCGTGGACAAAGAGTTCGAAGGTGAAGCACGTCCACAACCTGGCATTAAAATAGGTTATCTTCCGCAAGAGCCAAAACTTGAGCCGCAACAAACCGTGCGTGAAGCGGTGGAAGAAGCTGTTTCAGAAGTAAAAGGCGCTTTAACCCGTTTAGATGAAGTGTATGCTTTATATGCGGATCCTGATGCGGATTTCGATAAATTAGCGGCAGAACAAGCGAATCTTGAAGCGATTATCCAAGCACACGATGGTCACAATTTAGATAACCAATTAGAGCGTGCAGCAGATGCATTACGCTTGCCAGATTGGGATGCAAAAATTGAGCACTTATCCGGGGGTGAACGTCGCCGTGTGGCACTCTGCCGCTTATTGCTTGAAAAACCTGATATGTTGTTGTTAGACGAGCCAACCAACCACTTAGATGCGGAATCTGTGGCGTGGTTAGAACGCTTCTTACATGACTACGAAGGCACTGTAGTGGCGATTACCCACGACCGTTACTTCTTAGATAACGTGGCAGGTTGGATCTTAGAGCTTGACCGTGGTGAGGGCATTCCTTGGGAAGGCAACTACTCTTCTTGGTTAGAGCAAAAAGAGAAACGTTTAGAACAAGAACAAGCGGCTGAAAATGCCCGCCAAAAATCTATTGCGAAAGAATTAGAGTGGGTACGTCAAAATCCTAAAGGTCGCCAAGCGAAGAGCAAGGCGCGTATGGCTCGATTCGATGAATTAAATAGCGGCGAATACCAAAAACGTAACGAAACCAACGAACTCTTTATCCCACCTGGTCCACGCTTAGGCGATAAAGTGATTGAAGTGCAAAACCTCACCAAATCTTACGGTGATCGCACTTTAATTAATGATTTATCATTCAGCATTCCCAAAGGGGCAATCGTGGGGATTATCGGGGCGAATGGTGCGGGTAAATCAACATTATTCCGTATGTTGTCAGGTCAAGAACAACCAGATAACGGCACAATCACAATGGGGGAAACTGTAGTGTTAGCCTCTGTTGATCAATTCCGTGACGCAATGGACGATAAGAAAACCGTGTGGGAAGAAGTCTCTAACGGGCAAGATATTCTCACCATTGGCAACTTTGAAATCCCAAGCCGTGCTTATGTGGGTCGCTTCAACTTCAAAGGCGTGGATCAACAAAAACGCGTGGGCGAATTATCAGGTGGTGAACGTGGTCGTTTACACTTGGCAAAACTTTTACAACGCGGTGGCAACGTGTTGTTATTGGACGAACCGACCAACGACTTAGACGTGGAAACCTTGCGTGCGTTAGAAAATGCAATCTTAGAATTCCCAGGCTGTGCAATGGTCATCTCGCACGACCGTTGGTTCTTAGACCGCATCGCCACCCATATTTTAGATTACGGTGATGAAGGCAAAGTGACATTCTATGAAGGTAACTTCTCTGACTACGAAGAGTGGAAAAAGAAAACCTTAGGTGATGCCGCAACGCAACCGCACCGTATTAAATATAAACGAATTGCGAAGTAATTAAAGTATTAGATAAGCGGTTAGATTTTGCAAAAAATTTGCAGAATTTAACCGCTTTATTTTGCTGTCCTGATTTTAAGCAATCGTTTGCCATTGAATAATAATTCAGAGGTAAAATTAAATATAAAGGGTATATTTAATACCAAAAATTTAGTACTATCAGCCATCTTTTTTAAGTAATACAATGAAATTGTTCATTTTTTCAATGAGCTAAGAGGAGTATTTATGCTGACAATTGACGCTAATTCGCCACCTCCACCACCACGCAAACCAAGGTTCTATGAGGTTTTATATGTGCAAGTTATTTTTGCCATTATTGTCGGGATTTTATTAGGGCATTTCTTTCCAGAGTTTGGGGAAAGTTTAAAGCCATTGGGCGATGCGTTTATTAAACTCGTAAAAATGATTATTGCACCCGTGATTTTCCTTACTGTGGTAACGGGTATTGCGGGTATGAATGATATGAAATCGGTTGGGCGTGTAGCGGGCAAGGCAATGCTATATTTTTTAACCTTCTCAACATTGGCGTTGGTTGTGGGGATGATTATCGCCAATATTATTCAACCTGGAGCCGGGCTAAATATTGATCCGAGCACACTGCAATCTGCGAAGGTGTCAGAATATGTGAGCAAGGCACAAGAAAGCTCAATGATTGCTTTCTTTATGAATATTATTCCAACCACGGTATTAAGTCCGCTCACAGAAGGGAATATCTTACAGGTGCTATTTGTCTCTGTATTATTTGGTATTTCCTTAGCTTCAGTCGGCGAGCGTGGTAAGCCTATTACAGATTTGCTGCAAGTTGCTGCAGCACCAATGTTTAAATTGGTTTCAATTGTAATGAAAGTCGCCCCTATTGGTGCATTAGGCGCAATGGCATTTACGATTGGCAAATATGGATTGCATTCTATCAGTCATTTAATGTTGCTCATTGTCACCTTTTATATTACATCCATTTTATTTGTGCTTTTAATTCTTGGGGCTGTGGCTCGCTATAACGGTTTCTCCATTGTTGGGCTTATCCGTTATATCAAAGATGAACTTTGGCTAGTTTTAGGTACTTCTTCTTCAGAAGCAGCATTGCCAAATTTAATGCAAAAAATGGAAGCTGCAGGCTGTAAAAAATCGGTGGTAGGATTGGTTGTACCAACAGGTTATTCATTTAACTTAGATGGTACAAACATTTATATGACGATGGCAGCTTTGTTTATTGCTCAAGCGACCAATACCGATTTAACCATAGGACAGCAAATCACTTTATTATTGGTGGCAATGCTGAGCTCTAAAGGTGCTGCTGGTGTAACGGGTGCTGGCTTTATTACTCTGGCGGCAACCTTGTCTGTTGTGCCAGGTTTACCTGTAGAGGGAATGGCACTTATTCTAGGGATTGACCGTTTTATGTCAGAATGTCGTGCTTTAACTAATTTTATTGGTAATGCGTGTGCAACCATTGTGGTTGCTCGTTGGGAAAATGCGTTGGATAAAGAGCAATTAGGTAAAGCAATGCGTGGTGAGTTAGTGGTTAAAACAGAAATGCACTAATAGCAAATAATGTGAAATAGGCTTTGAGTATGTTATGCTCAAAGCCTATTTTTATATAAGGAATGTGAAATGAACCAATATGCCGTGTGGGGCAATCCCATTGCTCAAAGTAAGTCACCTCGTATCCATCAGCTTTTTGCGGAACAAGCGGGCAAAAATATGAGTTATGTTGCAAAATTGGGCGACGAGCAAGATTTTGAACAGCAGCTCACTAAGTTTTTCAAACAGGCTCAAGGTGCGAATATTACCGCACCATTTAAAGAAAGAGCATTTAAGTTAGCGGACGAGCATAGCGAACGCTGTTTGTTAGCAGGGGCTTGTAACACGTTGAAACGCTTGGAAGATGGGCGTTTGTATGCGGACAATACAGACGGCGTAGGATTATGTAATGATTTGGCTCGTTTAGGTTGGTTAAAAGCAGGGCAGAAAGTCTTGATTTTAGGTGCGGGTGGTGCAACAAAAGGTGTATTACTGCCCATGTTGCAGGCAGAACAAGTAATTACGCTATATAATCGAACCTTTGAAAAAGCAGTTGATTTAGCCGAGAAATTTGCAAAATTTGGCAACATTCAAGCCGCTTGTTGGGGGGAGGTATGCTCACAAAAATTTGATTTGATCATCAATGCTACTTCGTTTGGTTTACAAGGAAAATGTGTCGAATTGCCTACGCACCTTTTCCAAGACGCTTTCGTTTATGATATGCAATATGCCATTGAGATGAAAACGCCATTTTTGAATTATGCTAAAACCAATGGAGCTATAAAATATCAAGATGGCTTGGGAATGTTAGTGGGGCAAGCCGCGGTTTCTTTCCAATTGTGGGAAGGGGTAATGCCAGAAGTTGAGCCTGTTCTCAGACAATTAAAAGCAGAAATGAGTAAATAGCACTATTTCGAGCTGTTATTTAATAAACAAAAAAATGCTGTTTTTATGCCAAAGTGTTGAAATTGTCGGCAAAAGAGATAAAAATCACATTTTTTGTGAAAAAACGTTTGACGAGTAAGGATAAAATCAGCATAATGCACCCCGTAAACCGATACGGTGAACGCAAAGTAAAATGGCTACATAGCTCAGCTGGTTAGAGCACAACACTCATAATGTTGGGGTCGCAAGTTCGAATCTCGCTGTAGCCACCATTTGCGGGACTGGCGAAATTGGTAGACGCACCAGATTTAGGTTCTGGCGCCGAGAGGTGTGTGGGTTCAAGTCCCTCGTCCCGCACCATTTAGGTTTACAAAATTAGTGTTGGGGTATCGCCAAGCGGTAAGGCACCGGGTTTTGATCTCGGCATCCCTAGGTTCGAATCCTAGTACCCCAGCCATCTAATTATTTTTAATAAAATCAAATATAGAGCTAACATTTGTTAGTTTTTTTCTTTTGGGGTATCGCCAAGCGGTAAGGCACCGGGTTTTGATCTCGGCATCCCTAGGTTCGAATCCTAGTACCCCAGCCATACTTTACAATTTTTATAATTTCCTTAATTTTCCTTCTTAATTTTATTCTATTGCATTTGCTTCGTTTATCACTTTTGATTTCCTTAAAAATTCATTAAAATACCCCTAATTTTTTATAATTAAATTAAAGGAAATAACCATGCAAAAAATCAATCCAACGAGCACAGCAGCTTGGCAAGCATTAGAAGCACACAAAGCAGACAATCTTACCATTCCACAGCTTTTCGCAGAAAATCCAAACCGTTTCGAACAATATTCTTTAAATTTTGCCGATCAAATCCTTGTCGATTATTCTAAAAACGCGATCAATGAAAAGACTTTAGGCTTATTACGCCAGTTAGCGAATGAATGTGGTCTAGCATCAGCAACAGAAGCAATGTTTACAGGGCAAAAAATTAACCGCACAGAAAACCGTGCTGTTTTACACACCGCATTACGTAACCGTTCAAACACCCCTGTTTTAGTGGATGGTAAAGATGTGATGCCAGAAGTGAACGCTGTATTAGCAAAAATGAAAGATTTTTGTGAACGAGTGATTTCAGGTGAGTGGAAAGGCTACACAGGTAAAGCAATTACCGATGTGATCAATATTGGTATCGGCGGTTCAGACTTAGGCCCTTATATGGTGACTGAAGCACTGCGTCCATATAAAAACCATCTTACTATGCATTTCGTTTCAAACGTGGACGGCACACACATTGCGGAAACCTTGAAAAAAGTGAATCCAGAAACAACGCTTGTGTTAGTGGCTTCGAAAACCTTCACCACCCAAGAAACCATGACGAACGCACACACTGCACGCGATTGGTTATTGGCTGCGGCAAAAGATGAATCTGCGGTTGCAAAACATTTTGCTGCACTTTCAACGAACTCAAAAGAAGTCGAAAAATTCGGCATTGATACCAACAATATGTTCGAATTCTGGGACTGGGTAGGCGGTCGTTACTCGCTTTGGTCTGCTATCGGCTTATCTATTGCTCTTTCAATCGGTTTTGAAAACTTTGAGCAATTGCTTTCAGGTGCATACGAAATGGATAAACATTTCCGCACCGCACCAATCGAGCAAAACATTCCTGCAACTCTCGCATTAGTGGGGATTTGGAATAGCAACTTCTTAGGTGCAGAAACTGAAGCATTGTTACCTTATGACCAATATTTACATCGTTTTGCTGCTTATTTCCAACAAGGTAATATGGAATCAAACGGTAAATTTGTCGGTCGTGATGGCAAAGCAGTAAACTACCAAACAGGTCCAATCGTATGGGGCGAACCTGGCACAAACGGTCAACACGCATTCTATCAATTGATTCACCAAGGTACCAAAATTATTCCTTGTGATTTCATTGCACCTGCTCAAACACACAATGCCGTAGGCGATCACCATGCAAAATTACTTTCAAACTTCTTCGCTCAAACCGAAGCATTAGCGTTTGGTAAATCAAAAGAAGTGGTTGAACAAGAGTTCTTACAAGCGGGCAAAAAATTGGAAGAAGTTGCAGAAATCGTGCCGTTCAAAGTATTTACAGGCAACAAACCAACCAACTCAATTTTGGTGCAAAAAATCACCCCATTTACATTAGGTGCATTGATTACGATGTATGAACACAAAATCTTTGTTCAAGGCGTGATTTTCAACATCTATAGCTTCGACCAATGGGGCGTGGAACTCGGAAAACAATTAGCAAACCGCATCTTACCAGAGCTCCAAGACAACGAAAAAGTAATCAGCCACGACAGCTCAACGAATGGTTTAATCAACCAATTCAAAGCGTGGCGTTAATTTTGTAATTTAACTATGATTCAAGCGGTGCAATTCGTAAAACTTTTTGCAAATTGCACCGCTTACTTTTTATCTTATGGCAATTATTTTAGGCATAGACCCAGGCTCAAGGCTCACTGGCTACGGTGTTATCCGCCAAACAGGGCGACATTTAGACTATCTTGGCAGTGGTGTGATTCGCACTGCAGCAGACGATCTTCCTACGCGTTTAAAACGTATTTATGCAGGCGTCACCGAAGTGATTACCCAATTCCAACCCGAAATGTTCGCGATTGAACAAGTCTTTATGGCGAAAAATGCCGATTCTGCTCTTAAATTAGGGCAAGCTCGTGGCACGGCAATTGTCGCCGCGGTTAATCACGATCTTCCAGTGTTTGAATATGCGGCTCGATTAGTGAAACAGACGGTAGTAGGTATTGGTTCAGCTGACAAAGTGCAGGTGCAAGATATGGTAATGCGAATGCTGCAACTTTCCGCCAAACCACAAGCAGATGCGGCAGATGCACTTGCCATTGCGATTACTCATGCACACTCTATTCAGCACTCTTTAGTCGTAGCGAAACAGAGTAGCGAAAAAGTAAGTAGCGAAAAAGAGCAAATTTTAGCCTTAATGAAAACTCGTTACAGCCGCGGGCGTTTTCGTTTAAAAGGCTAATTAGGAGGATATGATGATCACTAAACAGTTTTTCATTTTCGGGCGGGTGCAAGGCGTAGGTTTCCGTTTTTTTACCTTGCAAGAGGCAAGTAAACTAGGAATCAAAGGCACAGTCCGTAACCGCATTGATGGCAGTGTAGAGGTCATAGCTCAAGGCACAGAAGATCAAATATCCTTAATGCGAGCTTGGCTTCTGGATGGACCCCAAATAGCAAAAGTAGAAAGAGTGGTTGAGAATAATTATGTTGAAACACGAGAACTAGAGCGATTTTCGATTATTGGGTAGTTATCTCTATTTATGAGATACTCTCTAATATTGTAAAAATTATGCTCCAAATAATATTGACTCGCATTAAAAATTCCCATATAGTTACGCCACTTTTTTTGCAAATAAGAATAATTCTTATCTTTTTTTATTTGGGAATCTACATATGAAATTGAAAAACACCCCACTTTCTGTTGCTGTGCTTGCAGCGCTTTCTTCTTTTGCATACGCAAATACTGCTGATTCAGTGAAACTTGATGTTGTTCAAGTTGTTTCTGAAAATGCAGGAGCAAAAAGCAAAACCAACGTTGTAACCTTAAAAGATCTTCAAAAATCGACCAACGAAGATTTAAGAGGCGTATTAAGTGCTGAACCTGCAATTAACTTTGGTGGCGGTAATGGCGGTACTTCACAATGGGTGACTATTCGTGGTATGGGTCAAGACCAAATTGATTTCAAAGTAGATAATACTTCAAGCGACACCCCAGTTTTCCATCACCAAAGCCGATTTATGTTAGATCCAAGCCTCATTAAACGTATTGACGTACGTAAAGGAGCAGGTTCTGCAAGTGCGGGCATTGGTGCAACCAGTGGCTCTATTGAAGCCACGACGGTTGATGCAAAAGATTTATTAGAAGAAGGTCAAGCGTTTGGTTTCAAACTTAATGCTGGCGTAAGCAGCAATAAAGGCCACTCACAAGGTGCAACCGTTTATGGTAAAGCAGGCGTTGTAGATGCATTATTAAGCGGTAACTGGCAAACTCTTGAAAATTACAAAGGCGGTAAAGGCTATTCAAATAAAGATGGCTCTGATGTGGTTAAAAATAGTGCGTTAGGACAACGTGGTCTATTAGCCAAATTTGGCGTGGACATTACAGAAAACCAACGCGTTGTGTTAAGCCATCGCCAAGAACAATATCACGGTGAACGAGCATTACGTGAAGAGTTTGATTTCTCACAATCTTATTTAGCAGGTACAAGTCAAGATCTTAAAGCTGGTCAAACATTAAGTCGTGTTTTGGCAGGTAAAGATAGACGTGGAAATAACACCTATTATATTTTAGATTCAAACGGTGCCTTGATTGCGAATGATGCAACTAATAACCCTCGTTATCGTATTACAACACAAGATACGACAAACTTAGAGTGGAATGGTAAAAATATGGGCTTCATTACTGAAGCAAAAGCAAACGCTTACCGTATTGAAACCTCACGCAAAGAACCTGCCGAAAATAGTACTACACGTGTTTTAACTCACGGTGCAAACTTAGATTTAGATTCCGAGATTGGTGAAAATCACTGGTTAAAATATGGTGTAAATTACCGTCATCAAGAAGCAAAACCAAATTCAATTCAAGAAATAGCTCGTGATCGTGCAACAGGTCGTATGGTTGCAACAGGTGTAAAACGCAACCAACAAAAAGAAGATGTGGGTTTATATGTTGAAGGGATTTGGGGCTTTGGACCAGTCACATTAACCACAGGTGCACGTTACGATCACTTTAAATTCAAAGCGAACAGTGGCAAAACCGTCAGCCACGCTGATTTCAATCCAAGCGTTGGTTTAATCTGGCAAGCGTTAGATAATTTAAGTTTTAATACTAACTTAAACTATGCAAGCCGTAGCCCACGTATGTTTGAAGCGATGTTAGCAGGCAATACATTACGTGATGTTTCAGATAATCTACGTGCAGAAAAAGCACGTAACACAGAAGTGGGTTTCAATTATGATGTAACTAAAAACATCTCATTAAACGGTAGCTACTTCTGGCAAAAAGTAAAAGATGCTCACGCGACCAAAGCTAACACCATTGTAAATGCTGCACTACTACGTAACCAAGGTTATGAATTAGGTGGTGCCTATAAACAAGGTGGTTTCAAATTCCGTGTAGGCGTTGCTGACAGTAAACCAGAAACCTTCACATTTAACGGTGCAAGTTTAGATAATGCCGTATTTGCAGTAGCAACAGGTCGCACTTGGACAACAGCCGTTTCTTATAAATTTGAAAATCCAAGTTTAGAATTAGGTTGGAAAGGTCGTTTTGTTGAAGGCGAAACAGGCACACCAAGCCGCGGGTCAAACGCTGGTTCAGCAGCAATCAAACAATCAGGCTATGGTGTGAGCGATTTCTACGCAAACTGGGAAGCAAACAAAAACTTAATGCTTAATTTTGCGGTGAATAATGCATTTAACAAAAACTATAAGAGCCATAGCCAACGTGCTGGCGGTAATAGTTTAGCGGGTGCAGGTCGTGATTTCCGTATGAACGCAACTTACACTTTCTAATTTCATAATAATCCCTCTATGATCAAACCTTACCCACCTCTTTCGAGGTAGGTAAGGTTTTTTTCGTTCTCCCTCATTCGGATTTATGGCATAATCTGTGCCGTTTTATTTTTGTTCACTTAGATTTTAATGTTTCCAGAATTTGGCTATTTTGCCCTGATTTTTGCTCTTATTGCCTCGATAACCCAAGTAGGGTTATCGCTTTGGGGTGAGCTGAGAAGAGCCCGATATTTTTTATCGCTAAACCCTTTTCTCTCGCTATTACAAGCGGTCGGAACGGGCATTTCTTTTGCAAGCCTTGCTTATGCGTTTTTAACCGATGACTTCTCGGTGATTTATGTTGCTCAACACTCCAATAGCCAATTACCCGATTTTTTTAAATTCGCTGCCACTTGGGGCGGGCACGAAGGTTCAATGCTCTTTTGGCTTACCGCACTCACGCTCTGGACGACGGTCTTTTGCCTTTTTTCTCGTAAAATCGACCGCTTGTTTGCCAACCGCACGCTAGCGATGATTTCGCTTGTTGCAATGGGCTTTATGCTCTTTATCTTGCTGGTTTCCAACCCCTTCGAGCGCGGTTTTCCACCTCCTCCAGAAGGCCGTGATCTCAATCCAATGCTGCAAGATGTTGGCTTAATTTTCCATCCGCCCCTGCTCTATTTAGGCTATGTCGGCTTTGCAGTGAGCTTTGCGATGATTGTGGCAAGCCTACTTTCTGACAAAATGGATGCTGCCGTAGCTCGTTGGATTCGCCCTTGGACGATGATTTCGTGGGGCTTTCTCACCGCAGGGATTATCCTCGGGGCTTGGTGGGCGTATTACGAGCTCGGCTGGGGAGGCTGGTGGTTTTGGGATCCAGTTGAAAATGCCTCATTGATGCCGTGGCTTCTAGGCACTGCGTTAGTGCATTCGTTAATCGCCAGCGAACAACGTGGCGTGTTTAATTATTGGACGATTTTGCTCGCCATCTTCGCCTTCGCCTTAAGCTTGCTCGGCACATTTATCGTTCGCTCAGGTGTACTGACTTCTGTGCACGCCTTTGCGGTCGATCCTGATCGTGGCATTGCGTTATTGCTCTTATTCTTTAGCTTGAGTTTTATCGCACTCGCTCTTTTCGCTTGCAAGACACAATTCTGGCAAGGCGAAGTACGCTTTACGTTTTTTTCTAAAGAAACCGCATTCTTATTGCTCAATGGTTTATTTGCTGTAGCAACTTCGGTTGTGTTGCTCGGCACTTTTTATCCGCTTGTGTTTACGATGATGCAATGGGGCAGTATTTCCGTTGGTGCACCTTATTTCAACACTATTTTCACCCCACTCGCGTTGCTGGTAATGTGTGCGATGGGCGTAGCAGTGGTACTTCGCTGGAAAAATGTACCTCTTAAACAAGCTAAATTGCAACTCTGGCTTCTGCCCGTAGCAGTGTTGCTTGCCCTTGGTTTGATTTATCACACCGTGAGTCAAACGCATCTGTTCAAAATTGAGCCGTTGCCTGTGGTCTTTGTTAGCCTTGCATTCTGGATTATTTTGACCCATCTGCCTTATTTGCGTTTTATGTGGAAAATCCGCCCGCTTGCAATGCGTTTGGCACATATCGGCTTTGCGATTTGTGTGATTGGCGCGATGATGAATAGCTACTATGGCGATGAAATCGGTGTGCGATTAAAACCGACTGAAACTGCCAATATCGCCGATTTTGAATTTAAATATGAAGAGTATCGCGATGCCATTGGTGCCAACTACACCGCTGAACAAGCTGTTTTTTCCATCAGTAAAGCCGGCAAAACGCTCGCCCAAATCATCCCAGAACGACGTTATTACGACATCCGCACCATGACAATGGCAGAAGTCGGCTTATACCACCACGGTTTGCACGATCTCTACATTGTAATGGGTGACAAATTTGGCAATCTCGAATACGCCTTCCGCCTACATTATAAACCTTACGTCAGAGCTTTATGGCTTGGTGGGGTTATTATGGTGCTGGCTTCACTGATGGCATTGGTGGGGTATCGGCAGCGTCGATAATCCTAGGGCGTAAGCCATAGGAGATTACCGAAAAAGGAAAAATAATGAAAAAACTCCTCCTCTTCATTCCCCTCGCTATTCTTATGGCGGTGGTGGCATTTTTAACCGTTCCGCTGTTGAACAAAGATGCACTTTCTCCAACAGAAGATTGGCAGGATAAACCGATCCCCGAATTTGTGGGCAAAAATCTACTTGATCCGCACGCACGTTTAACCAACAACAGCTTGCCACAAGAGCCCTATATTTTGAATGTTTGGGCGAGTTGGTGTACCTGGTGCATTAAAGAGTTTCCGATCTTATTGAAATTGAAAGCTCAAGGCGTGCCGATTGTGGGTTTAACTTATTCCGATCAACCTGCCGATGCTCGCGAAGCCTTGGGGCGTTGGGGAAATCCATTTGCGTTGGTGATTGATGATTATGAGCGTGGTTTTTTAATTCAAACCTTGAAGGTCTCTTCCGCCCCGTCAAGCTACTTGGTGGATAAACACGGCATCGTTCGCTACCAACAAAAAGGCTATAATCCTGATTTTGAAAAAGATTTCCTGCCACGATTAGATGCATTAAGAAACGAAAAATAAGAGCATAGGAATATAGGAATAGAATGAAGTTTTTGCAAAAGATTATCCTTTTTTTACCGCTTGTCTTTGCCATTTTTAGCAATATGGCCAAGGCGGAAATGGTCGATACCTTCCAATTTCACAACGATGCGGATCGCATACGTGCAATGAGTTTGGCGAAATCTTTGCGTTGTCCGCAATGCCAGAATCAAAATTTGCTGGAGTCAAATGCCACTACCGCTTACAAACTTCGTATTGAAGTATATGAAATGGTCAATGAAGGCAAATCGGATCAGGAAATTGTCGAAATTATGACCCAGCGTTTCGGTAATTTTGTAAACTACAAACCGCCTGTGAATGAGCAAACTTGGCTGCTTTGGGGGATGCCTGTTGGATTGTTACTTTTGGTTTTGAGCGCAATTGTATGGCGAACTAGTTCAAAAAGAGCGGGAAAATAGATGAAAACACGTGAGCAGCTTAATTTAGAAAACTATCAACAAGCGGTCAAATTCGCAGGCAATTTTGCCGAACCGTTTAAACAAGAATATTTGGCGGAGGCAGAAAGCCGTTATCAATTTGATCAAAATACAACAGAACCTTGGCAAAATAAAAGGAAATTTTCACCGCTTGTTGCAAGTTTGGTTGTGCTTTTAATTACCGTCTTCAGTAGCTTATTTTATTGGCAGTCGGGGCGTTATTCCTTGGTGCAAAAAGGTGAGCAAATGCATCAAGCCTTCCAAGTAAAATTAGAGATGGAAGATAAAACCCAAAAAAATGATCGCTATATTGAGAGTTTGCAAAACCGCTTGCGCGAGAACCCGAACGATGGCGATTTGTGGTATGAATTGGGGCAGGCTTATGCGTTAAATAATGAGTTTAGTTCAGCATTGATCAGCTATCAAAATGCACAGGTGGTATTAGGCGAAAAAGCGGCGATTTTAGGGGCAATGGCAACCGCAGATTATTACGATAAAGGGCAAAAACTGTCAGAGCAGGCAAATGCGTGGTTAGCTAAAGCCTTAGCATTAGACTCAAAAGAGAGTTCCAGCTTGTTACTACTGGCTTCTGATGCCTTTTTGCATAATGATTATGAGCAAGCAATTGGTTATTGGCGACGTGTGTTAGATGGCGATAATGATGCCATTAACCGCCGTGCAATTATTCAAAGTATTGAAATGGCGAAGCAGATGAGGAAAAAATAACCTCTCCCTCTGAAAAAAATTTCTAGATAGAACTTTTTCTGCTTCTCTTACCAAGGGAAAGAGGAAATTTTCCACAAACTATTTAAATTCAAGTAGAATAAACCCCTTTTATTTTAACAGACACAACAGATAAAAATTTGGAGAGATTATGCCTAAACTACGTTCAGCGACCAGTACACAAGGTCGTAATATGGCGGGTGCACGTGCATTATGGCGTGCAACAGGAATGAAAGAAAATGACTTCGGCAAACCAATTATTGCCGTGGTAAATTCATTTACTCAGTTCGTACCAGGTCACGTACATTTAAAAGATATGGGGCAGTTGGTTGCCGCTGAAATTGAAAAAGCAGGCGGAGTTGCAAAAGAATTTAACACTATTGCGGTAGATGATGGTATCGCGATGGGACACGGTGGTATGCTTTATTCGCTTCCAAGCCGTGATTTAATTGCAGATTCAGTGGAATATATGGTGAACGCACACTGTGCGGATGCGATGGTCTGTATTTCCAACTGTGACAAAATTACCCCAGGGATGTTGATGGCGGCAATGCGTTTGAACATTCCAACCATCTTCGTGTCAGGTGGCCCAATGGAAGCGGGTAAAACCAAGCTTTCTGATCAATTAATTCGATTAGATTTAGTAGATGCAATGATCGAAGCAGCCGATCCAAATGTTTCAGATGAACGTATTGATGCGATTGAGCGTTCTGCTTGTCCAACTTGTGGTTCTTGCTCGGGTATGTTTACCGCAAACTCAATGAACTGCTTAACAGAAGCATTAGGTTTAAGCTTACCAGGTAATGGCTCAATGCTTGCTACCCATGCAGACCGTAAAGAGTTGTTCTTAAAAGCGGGGCGTCAAATCGTTGAATTATGCAAACGCTACTACGAACAAGACGACGAAAGCGTATTGCCACGTTCAATCGGTACTTTTGATGCTTTTGAAAATGCGATGAGCTTAGACATCGCAATGGGCGGTTCAAGTAACACCGTGTTACACTTACTCGCCGCCGCACAAGAAGCAGGCGTGGACTTCAAAATGGAAGACATTGACCGCTTATCTCGCAAAGTACCTTGCTTGAGTAAAATCGCACCTAATACCAACAAATACCATATGGAAGATGTTCACCGTGCCGGCGGTATTATGGGCTTATTAGGCGAATTAGACCGTGCGGGCTTAATCCACAAAAATACCCACACTGTATTAGGCTTAACCATGGGCGATCAGCTTGACCAATACGACATTATCCGCAACCAAGACGAAGAGTTACATAAATTCTTCCGTGCAGGTCCTGCGGGCATTCGCACCACTCAAGCATTCTCACAAGATTGCCGTTGGGACACGGTAGATAACGACCGCGTAAACGGTTGTATCCGCAACAAAGAAAACGCGATTTCACAAGAAGGCGGCTTGGCGGTGTTATTTGGTAATATCGCAGAAGACGGCTGTATCGTAAAAACTGCAGGCGTAGATGAATCGATCTGGAAATTCACTGGTAAAGCAATTGTATTTGAAAGCCAAGAAGATGCTGTTGCAGGTATTTTAGGTGGTAAAGTGAAAGAAGGTCATGTGGTGATCATCCGTTACGAAGGCCCGAAAGGCGGACCAGGTATGCAAGAGATGCTTTACCCAACCAGCTACTTAAAATCGATGGGCTTAGGTAAAAAATGTGCACTTTTAACAGATGGACGTTTCTCTGGCGGCACATCGGGTTTATCTATCGGACACGCCTCGCCAGAAGCCGCTTCAGGTGGTGCAATCGGTTTAGTACGTGATGGCGATATTATCAACATCGACATTCCAAACCGTGCCATCAATCTTGCAGTAAGCGATGAAGAACTTGACACACGCCGTGCTGAGCAAGATCAAAAAGGCTGGCAGCCTGCAAACCGCCAACGTGAAGTCTCTTTTGCTCTAAAAGTTTACGGACATTTCGCCACTTCAGCCGATAAAGGTGCGGTACGTGATAAAACGAAAATTTAATTAAGCTAACCGAAAGGCTGATGGGAAATCTGTCAGCCTTTTTTAGTAGGCTGTGTGAATGCAATTCACTCACCTTTTTTTACCACTTGTGTGTGAGCCGATGGTTCATATACTTTACTGTGAGGAATTATGGATATTTTAGATTTACTTCATCATCGTCGTTCAAGTAAACAATTTGGCAATATTGCACCTAATACAGAACAGCTTGATGCGATTTTAAAAGCAGCTTTACGAGCACCAGATCATGGGCGAATGAAACCTTATCATTTTGTGGTAATTGAGAAAAGCGGAATGCAAAAATTTCATGAATGCTTAAAATCAGCAGCTATTGAATTTGAAATGGATGAAAAAAATGCTGCCAAAGCCGATAAATTGGCAAATCAAGCTCCAATGGTCATTGGCGTGGTGGCTAAATTAGATCACGAATCAGTGAAAGTGCCCATTTGGGAGCAAATTGTTTGTGCGGGTTGCGCCACTTATGCGATGCAATTAGCAGCAAACGCTCAAGGTTTTGATACTGTTTGGATTACGAAAAAATGGGTGGAAAGCACAGCCATTCGCGAAGCATTTGGTTGTGCGGAAACGGATAAAGTGATTGGCTTGTTAATGATCGGTTCACCGAAAGATGGCGAAGAAATTGCTTCCGCTCGCGATGCAGAAGATCCAACTGATTTTGTGCACTTTATCCGCTAATAGAGTTGAAAAAGTTACTCAAAACCACGCTCAACAATCACTCCGACACTGCTTGCTTGAGCCACGGCTTTAGGCTTGTGTAATTTGATACGTAATTTTTGAATGCTGTAAGTTTCTTGCAGTAAATTTGCTACTTGATGAGCAACTGTTTCGACCAGTTTAAAAGGTTTACCTTCCACGAAATTCAAAATACGCTCTGACACTTCAGCATAATTTAAGCAATATTGAACATCATCGGTTTCCACAGCTTTGCTGAAATCCCAATAGAGTTCAATATCAAACACAAGGCGTTGTTTGATGGTGTGTTCCCAATCGTAGGCACCGATGGAAGCAAAAGCGGTCAGTTCGTGGATAAAAACTTTATCAAGCATTAGATTTTCCTTATCTTATTCTGCTTTTATTATGCAGATAATGCGGTAAAATAGTGACAATATAACACAAAGACAGGGAAAAATATGACATTTACCGCGTATTTAATGATTTTCGGGACTTATCTGCTCGGTTCTATATCAAGTGCGATTATTTTCTGCCAATTAGCAGGCTTGCCTGACCCACGTGAAAATGGCTCGAAAAACCCTGGTGCAACGAATGTATTGCGTATTGGCGGGCGACTTTCTGCACTTGGCGTGTTGCTGTTTGATGTGTTAAAAGGAATGCTACCTGTTGCCATTGCGTTCCGTTTGGGGTTAGAACCAAGCGAAATTGGCTTTATTGCATTAGCCGCTTGCTTAGGACACGTTTTTCCAATTTTCTTCCACTTCCGTGGCGGTAAAGGTGTTGCCACCGCCTTAGGCACGCTGATTCCTTTTGGTATGGAAATTTCGGAATTAGCTCTTGCAACTTGGCTAATAACCTTTCTTATTTCTCGCTATTCTTCATTAAGTGCTGTCATCACCGCCCTTATACTGCCTACTTTTGTTTGGTGGTATAAGCCTGAATTTACTTTTCCTATTGCGCTAGTTTGTTGCTTATTGGTTTATCGTCACCACGACAATATTCAACGCTTATGGCGTAGGCAGGAAGATAAAATGAGTTTTAAATGACAAAATAACAAAGCCACCTCTCGGTGGCTTTTTAACGTTGTCATTAACGCAAAAATGCTGGGATATTTTTCTCGTATTCTGCGATTTTATCTTCGTGCTGAAGGGTTAAACCGATATTGTCTAAGCCTTCGAGCAAGCAGTGGCGACGGAATTCATCTAGCTCAAAATGGTAAACTTTATCGCCAGTGGTCACAGTCATTGCCTCTAAATCTACATCAATTTGCTTGCCTTCATTTGCCCATACCCATTGGAAAATCTCTTCCACCTCTTCTTCGCTTAAGCGAATCGGTAGCATATGATTATTCAAGCTATTATTGTAGAAAATATCTGCAAAACTTGGTGCGATCATTACTTTAAAACCGTAATCTGCTAACGCCCAAGGTGCGTGCTCACGTGATGAACCACAACCTAAATTTTTACGTGCAAGTAAGATTTTTGCACCTTGATATTGCGGATAGTTCAACACAAAATCTGGATTTGGCTTTGTACCTTCTGCATCTAAATAACGCCATTCGTGGAAAAGGTGTTTACCAAAGCCCACGCGGGTAATGGCTTGTAAGAATTGTTTTGGGATGATTGCATCGGTATCCACATTTGCTGCATCAAGAGGCACGACTAAGCCTGAAAGTTGTTTAAAACCTGCCATTATTTTATCCTTATTAATTTAATGCCACTTGGCGAATATCTACAAATTTACCGAACATTGCCGCGGCAGCTGCCATTGCTGGGCTCACTAAGTGCGTGCGACCATTACGACCTTGACGACCTTCGAAGTTACGGTTAGAGGTTGAAGCACAGCGTTCCCACTCACCTAAGCGGTCATCATTCATCCCTAAGCACATTGAGCAACCTGGGTTACGCCATTCTGCACCTGCTTCGATGAAAATTTTATCTAAGCCCTCTTTTTCTGCTTGCTCTTTCACTAATCCTGAACCTGGCACAACAAGCACTCGTTTGACGTTATCCGCTTTTTTGCGCCCTTTCATCACGGCTGCCGCTGCACGCAAATCTTCGATACGAGAGTTGGTGCAAGAGCCGATAAACACTTGATCGACAGGGATTTCTTTCAAATCAGTATTCGGCTCAAGCCCAATATAGGCTAGCGCTTTTTCTGCAGAGGCTTTAGTGACAGGATCTGCCATCTCTTCAGGATTTGGCACAACCTGGTCGATACCAATTACTTGACCAGGGTTTGTCCCCCAAGTTACTTGTGGAGCGATGTCTTTTGCTTCTAACACTACAACGGTATCAAACTCTGCATCATCGTCTGATTTCAATGTTTTCCAGTATTCCACAGCATCATCCCAATCTTTGCCTTGTGGTGCGTGTGGACGATCTTTTAAGTATGCGAACGTGGTCTCATCTGGCGCGATTAAGCCCGCTTTTGCTCCTAATTCAATCGCCATATTACATACTGTCATACGACCTTCCATTGAAAGATCGCGAATTGCTTCCCCGCAAAATTCAACAACGTGCCCTGTACCGCCCGCCATCGTGGTTTTACCGATAATCGCAAGCACAATATCTTTCGCGGTAATGCCTGGATTTACCTTACCACGGACTTCAATTTTCATACTTTTCGCACGAGCTTGTTTTAAGGTTTGTGTGGCTAACACGTGTTCTACTTCTGATGTACCGATACCAAATGCCAGCGCCCCAAATGCCCCGTGAGTCGCAGTGTGAGAGTCGCCACATACAATCGTCATTCCTGGAAGCGTCAAGCCTTGCTCTGGCCCCATTACGTGCACGATGCCTTGCTCTTTGGTGCTCATATCGAACAATTGAATGCCCGTTGCTTTCGTGTTTTTAGCCAGTTCTAAAACTTGGATTTTTGCCTGACCTTCAAGTTTGTTTACATCACGCACTTGAGTAGAAATACTGTGATCCATCGTCCCGAAGGTTTTACCTACTTGGCGAACCTGACGACCTGCAACGCGTAAGCCATCAAATGCCTGCGGACTAGTTACTTCGTGAATAAGATGACGGTTGATATAAAGAATCGGCGTTTCGCCTTCGGCTTCATAAACGACGTGTGCATCGAAAAGTTTTTCGTATAGTGTCTTTGCCATAATAAATTCCAACTCAAAATAAAATCGCAGAGAGCGATTGCAAAAAATTCGGCTTTTTCAACCGTTTGTCTTAAAACGCTTTAACTATAACGGTTCGATAAATTAAAGTAAAATGCTAATTTAATGAGAATAGACGATTTTTATGCTATTAAAAAAGCCTAAAACAAGGAATTTTAAGCTTTTAACAGAATAAAATATTAGAACTAAAAACAGACACAGAGGGTTATCTAGCAATTTCACCGCTTTATAGGGTAATTTACTTGGGAGGTTTTTTCGTCTGTTTTTGGATTAAAAGGGAAAAACTATCAATTTTTAATTAAATTCATAACCATCCCCACCAAACAAGCGGTCGATTTTTCTGAAAATGTTGCAGAAACAGGTATATACCACCAATTTTTTTGAGAGAAGGCTTTGCATTTTACGGCGTCTTTTTCGGTCATTAACAGCGGTAAATTTTGTGTGAGCTTAGGTGTAATCATTTCAGCAGCAAAGGCTTGGTGATCGGCAAAACTGAATGTCTCAGCAAGTGGAATACTAAGCTCTTTAAGCATATTAAAGAAACGAGGCGGATAGCCAATGCCTGCGAGAGCATAAACAGGTTGGGTAAATTCGCTAAGTTTGCGTTTTTCACCTGTTTTAAGGTTAATCGCAAAATCGGGGTCGAGGTGCATTACATGTTCGTTTGCATTTGCATTTTTTCCGTTACAAATGACAGCTTGCACTTGCTTTAATCGGCTTGGTAGTTCGCGTAATGCTCCTGCTGGGAGCACGAAACCGTTACCAAATCTGCGCTCACCATCAACTACTACCCATTCCATATCTCGCTCAAGCGCGTAATGTTGTAAGCCGTCGTCGGTGACGATTAAATCAAGATCAAACTGGCTTAAAAGCAGTTCAATGCTTTGTTTGCGGTTTGGTGAAATTGACACAGGTGCTTGAGTGCGTTGTGCGATTAGCACTGGTTCATCACCCATCAATTTCGGATCACTTTCTGGCGTAACTAGCTGCGGATAAACCTTATTTTCCCCACCATAACCACGAGAAATCACGCCTACTTTCACGTCTTTTTTCTGCAGTTGCTCTACTAGCCAAATCACAAGCGGAGTTTTGCCGTTTCCCCCCACGGAAATGTTGCCAATGACCAATACAGGTACAGGCGAGCGATAGGATTTCAGGATCTTTTTGCGATAGAGGGTAGCACGGATTTGGCTAATTAGCCAAAAGAGCAGAGAGAATGGGGCGAGTAGCCAAGTGATGATCGAGGTTTTTTGCCAGAGTTTCATTTTAGTTACGGCTTGAATGAACGTAGGGCGGGCTAAAGCCCGCCTTACAATTTAAAATTACATAACTTTTGTTACATCAAACAACTTTTCTAATTGCGTAGTCAGTAAAGAAAGTGGCCGGATGCTTTGAAGTTTAAGGTTAAGTGTTAATGTCTGTTGGCTTTTTTGGGCGTTTAGATCCAGCACTTCAAAGCCACGATGACGCACCACGCGAAGTAAGCGTTCTAAAGTTTCAGGGCGTGCATTCGCTTCAATGGTTAAAGTATATTGTTGCATTTTATTCTCCCTCCAACATATCAGTGTTGCAAGCACCTGGTGGTACTAACGGCCAAACATTGCTCTCTTCTGGAATGCATACTTGCAGTAAATATGCTCCTTTAGCGTTTAATAAGTGATCTAATGCATCCGATACTTCACTTGCTTTTTCGATGCGTTCGCCGGGAATGCCAAAAGCGTTGGCAAGCATCACAAAATCAGGATTGTCGTCTAAAATTGTTTCGCTATGTCGAGCTTTAAAGAAGAGCGATTGCCATTGACGAACCATACCTAAACGTTGGTTATCGAGCAATAAAATTTTCACAGGTAACTGTCCGCGCTTGATCGAACCAAGTTCTTGCACGTTCATCATAAATGAGCCGTCGCCTGTAATTAAAATCACAGGATCGTGTGGACGAGCTTTCGCTACACCTACAGCCGCAGGTAAGCCGAAGCCCATGGTGCCGAAACCTGCAGAAGTAATGTAATTTTCTGGGGCAAAGTGGCAAACATGCTGGGCTGACCACATTTGATGCTGCCCAACATCTGTCGTGATCACAGCATTTTCTGATTTACGTTCAGAAAGCGTGTTCAATAAAGCGTAAGGATCTATATCGCCTTCACCAGCGTTGTCGTTGTAGTCAAAATCGTGGGCTGATTTGAGAGCTTGCACACGCCCACGCCATTCATCAATATCAAGCGGATGAGCTAAAATATTGACCGCTTCTGCCATATCGCCTTTGAGTGCCACGTGGGCTTGGCGAAGCTTGTTGATTTCAGCTGCATCAATATCAATGTGGATCACTTTTGCATGCGGGGCGAAGGTGTCTAATTTGCCCGTCACTCGGTCGTCGAAACGTGCACCGCAGGCGATCAATAGATCGCACTCTTGTACGGCATAGTTTGCCGCTTTTGTGCCGTGCATCCCGATCATTCCCATATAAAGTGGATGATGAGGAGGGATCGTGCCAAGTCCTTTAAGGGTTGAAACAGAAGGAATATTTGCAACTTCAATGAAATTTCTAACCGCTTGCACTGCCTTCGCCATACCTACACCGCCACCAACATAAAGCACAGGTTTCTTCGCATTAGCAAGCATCGCCTTGGCTTCAGTTAATGCAGTTGGATCTTGCTGAGGAGCTGGATCTTTCGGGTAAACAATCGGTTTAAGCGAAGTTTCTGCCACTTGCACATCTTTTGGAATATCAATTAACACGGGACCAGGTCTGCCGCTTTGGGCAATTTTAAACGCTTGAGCAATAATTTCTGGTAGTTCATCAATATTCTGCACAATAAAGCTATGTTTGGTGCAAGCGAGCGAAAGCCCTAACACGTCGGCTTCTTGGAAAGCGTCTGTGCCGATAAGTGGGTTAGCAACTTGACCTGTAATAGCAACCACAGGAATCGAATCTGCAAAAGCATCGCCTAAGCCAGTGACCAAATTGGTTGCTCCAGGCCCTGAAGTCGCAATACATACCCCCACTTTGCCTGTTGAGCGAGCATAACCGATAGCCGCCATTGCTGCCCCTTGTTCATTGCGGCAGAGAAGATGGTCTAATCCTGAATCATAAATGGCATCGTAAGTCGGCATAATTGCCCCACCTGGGTAACCGAAAAGATGCGTAACTTGATGTGCTTTTAAGCACTCAATGACTAAATGTGCACCATTCATTGAAGATGTTGTGTCCTTTTCTTTTTTGATAAGTAATGGCGGTAATAGATAACACAAAATAACAATATTTTGAATTAAATTTGTGAAAAAAATGTAATTTTATTTGGAAAAACAAAATGGCAGGAATATCTTTTAATTTTAAAGTTGGTTATTTATTGAGGGGGTGGGTATAACTAGAATAAGTTATTATTAACCATAAAGTGGTATTTTTACCTATTTTTGTTGATTTAGTTCAAAAAAAACGATTTTTACGATAGAAACGAGTTAATAAATTCTATATGCTCGCACGCATAAGATTACCGTATCTTATTGTTTTTAATAAGAAAAATTCTCATTTACATTCATTCCTTGTGGGGGACTCTATCGTGAAACGTTTAACCAAAACTTTAGCAATGGCGACTATCGCAATGCTAGGTTGCTTTCATTCGGCACAGGCTGAGGAAAAGGCGACTGAAACCTTAACACAAAAAGCACTTAAACATGAAAAATTAGGTGTAACAGTAGAATCTGCAAATCATCTTTTTGCGGATAAATATCCACTTCAATACAATTCTTGGAAAGCAACTTCTGAATCGACTGATCGTGGTAGTGCGTTAGAAGTTGATCCTCGTAGTGTCATTCTTTGGGCTGGTTATTCTTTCTCAAAAGAATATAACAAGCCTCGTGGTCACTTCTATGCGGTTACTGACGTACGTGAAATTTTACGTACAGGTGCCCCAAAAGATGAAAATGATGGTCCTCAGCCAATGGCCTGCTGGACGTGTAAAGGCCCTGATGTGCCACGTTTAATTGAAGAGAAAGGTGAGCGTGGTTACTTCGATCCAAAATGGGCGAAATACGGTTCTGAAATCGTAAACTCGATTGGTTGTGCCGACTGTCACGATACTAAATCAGAAGATTTTAAAGAAGGTAAACCTGCGTTACGTGTTGCACGTCCTCACGTATTACGTGCTTTAGAGAGTGTGGGTTGGACTTTCGAAAACTTAGACAAACAAGGTAAACGCGTTGCAGTATGTGCAAACTGCCACGTGGAATACTATTTCAAAGATAAAAAAGACGTAACCTTCCCTTGGAAAAATGGCGTAGATGTGAGTAGCATTGAAAAATACTATGATGATATTGAATTTGCTGACTGGACTCACGCATTATCAAAAGCTCCAATGTTAAAAGCACAGCACCCAGACTTTGAAATTTGGTCACAAGGTGTGCACGGCAAAAATGGGGTAACTTGTATCGACTGTCATATGCCGAAAGTGAAAGATAAAGATGGCAAAGTGTATACTGACCACAAAATCGGTAATCCATTCGATCAATTTGAGAATACTTGTAAAACTTGTCACGAGCAAAGCAAAGAAACACTTCAAAAACGTGTTGCGGAGCACAAAAAACAAGTAAAAGATGCAATGATCAAATTAGAAGATCAAATCGTGAAAGCCCATTTTGAAGCGAAAGCTGCGTGGGAAGCAGGTGCAACACCTGATGAGATGAAAGATATCTTAAAAGCCATTCGTCATGCTCAATGGCGCTGGGATTACACTTCTGCAAGCCACGGTGGTTATATGCACGCACCAGATATGATGTTACACGTGATTGCAACAGGTATCGACCGTGCTGCAGATGCACGTGCTCAATTAGGTGTGGTATTAGCGAAACATGGTGTAACTACTCCAGTTGCGATTCCAGATATTTCAACCCGTGAAAAAGCACAAAAAGCAATTGGCTTAGATATTCCTAAAGACCAAGCTGCGAAAGATGAATTCTTACGCACAGTAGTGCCACAATGGGAAGCAACAGCTCGCGAAAAAGGCTTATTACCGCCAGTTGAAGTGCAAAAAGAAGTCACAACACCAAAAGCAGAAGCAAAATAATTAAGCTTGAGGTGACGATATGAAAAACTTAATTTCAAAAGCAGGGCGAGCAATCGCCCTCCAAGCAGTCGCTTTCGCAAGTTGTTTTGCAATGTTCTCTGCAATTTCAACCGCTTATGCTGAAATGCCACCACTCCCACAACAGATGTGGCAAGGTAAATCAGATGTTCAAGTCGCAGATGAAGCACGTCGCGATCCGAATAAATATTGTACGCAATGTCACGAAACCGCTAATGCGACAGGTAAACCATTTAGCCACGCGGGTAAACACTTCCAACACGGAACAAAAAGCCCAAATAGCGGTGAGCAAGTGACTTGTGTAAGTTGCCATGGCAATATGTCTGAAAATCACCGTAAAGGTGTGCGTGATGTAATGCGTTTTAGCAAGATGGATCAAAAAGCAAGCAAACCTGAACTTGAACGTACGGTTCACGAGCAAAACCAAGTGTGTGTGGCGTGCCATACGGCGGATAAATTGCGTGAAAAATTCTGGGCTCACGATACTCACGCAAACAAAATTGCGTGTGCAAACTGCCATGAACTTCACCCAGAAAAAGATCCGATGAAGGCAATTCCTGAAAAACAACGTATCAAACTTTGTACAGATTGCCACACTAAAATTCAGGCTCATAAAGAAGAAGTTAAAGCTCAGGAAGCTAAGGAAAACCAATAATGACTTGTACCCGTAGAGATTTCGTCTCAGGGGCAGGTGCTATCGCTGTAGTAGCAAGCACAGGGCTTGCTGCTTCGGTTACTCTTGCAACTGAGAATGAACCGAAAAAAATTCGCTATGCGATGGTACATGATGAAACATCTTGTATCGGTTGTACAGCATGTATGGACGCTTGTCGCACCACAAATAAAGTGCCAGAAGGGGTTTCACGTTTAGAAATTATCCGTAGCGAACCTTATGGCGAATTCCCAAATGTGGAATATGAATTCTTCCGCCAATCTTGCCAACACTGCTCAAACGCACCTTGTGTTGCAGTGTGTCCAACTGGAGCTTCATTTGTCGATCCAGAAACAGGGATTGTCGATGTACATTCAGATTTATGTGTAGGCTGCCAATACTGTATCGCTGTTTGCCCGTATCGTGTGCGTTTTATCCATCCAGAGAAAAAATCGGCGGATAAATGTAACTTCTGTCGCGATACCAACCTTGCAGAAGGTAAACAGCCTGCTTGTGTAGAAGCTTGTCCAACTAAAGCATTAACCTTTGGCAATATGAACGATCCAAATAGTGCCGTGGCGAAAAAAGTGCGTGAAAATCCAGTTTATCGCACCAAAGTGTCATTAGGTACGCAACCGAACTTATATCACATTCCATTTGGCAAAGGGGAGCATAGATAATGAACGACTATATTCCTTTTCATACCCCCAATTTAGTGTGGGACAGCACCATTGCGGTTTATCTCTTCTTATTAGGGATTTCCTCTGGTGCGGTGCAGCTTGCTATTGCATTCCGTAATAGCGTGAAAGTGGAAAAGCCAAGTGAGAACTGGATTATTCGTAGTGCGGCAATTTTAGGCACTATCCCAACAATTCTTGGTTTGACCTTGTTGGTGTTCCACTTAACCAAACCGTGGACATTCTGGAAGCTGATGTTTAACTACAACGGCACTTCTGTGATGTCAATGGGCGTAATGATGTTCCAAGCCTATATGGCTGTATTGGTAGTCTGGATTGCGATTATGTTTAAAGACTGGATCGCAGTACTTATAAATCGTTACTTCCCCGTGTTTAAATTCGTCTTGCCTTGGATTGATTTCGCAGAACGCAAGTTATTAAAACCGATTGAATTTGTACTATTTACCTTAGCTGCAGTGCTTGGTGCTTATACGGGCTTCTTACTTTCGGCGTTAATCAGCTACCCAATGTTGAATAACCCCGTGCTTCCAGCTTTGTTCTTAGCATCGGGTACTTCATCAGGTATCGCAGCCACTTTCTTGATGATTTTAATTGCGGGTAAACTTTCAGGCGAAAGCCGAGAAATTCACTTTATCCACAAATTTGAAGTGCCGATTATGGTTACTGAATTAGGTTTGTTAGTGGCATTCTTCGTAGGCTTGCATTTTGGTGGGGCAGACAAGCAACTTGCCTTACACAACGCAATGACAGGTTTCTGGGGAATGGTGTTCTGGATTGGGGTATTCTTTATCGGTATCTTAATTCCACTTGTTGCCAACCTATTTGGTAACCACGAAGTGAAACACAGCCCGAAATTCATCATTTTGGTCTCTATCTTCGACTTAATCGGAGTGTTCTGCTTACGTTTCTTTATCCTCTATGCGGGACAGTTAACAGTAGCGAGTTAGTTTAAACTCCTTGCTTTCCAAGCGGTCAATTTTGTTAAATTTTTTGCAAAATCGACCGCTTTCACATTTTCTGATAGCAAAAAACGGCTTTTTGCTGTAAACTGTTATCCCGTCCTGATAGTTGGGATTTCATAAAAATGTCAACTTTTCAATTCATTTCCAACCCAATTTTTCATTACAAAGGCAAATAAAATGGCAACGAATTATATTTTTGTGACAGGCGGTGTTGTTTCTTCTTTAGGTAAGGGGATTGCCGCAGCGTCTTTAGCCTCTATTCTTGAAGCTCGTGGTTTGAATGTAACCATTATGAAGCTTGACCCATACATCAACGTAGACCCCGGCACAATGAGCCCAACTCAGCACGGCGAAGTTTTCGTAACAGCAGATGGTGCAGAAACCGACTTAGACTTAGGTCACTACGAGCGTTTCATTCGTTCAAAAATGAGCAAAGCGAACAACTTCACCAGCGGTAAAATTTACTCTGAAGTATTACGCAAGGAGCGTCGCGGCGACTACTTAGGTGCAACTATCCAAGTAATTCCACACATCACTAACGAAATCAAAGAACGTGTAATCGAAGGTGGTAAAGGTCGTGATGTGGTGATTGTTGAAGTGGGCGGTACAGTGGGCGACATCGAATCACTACCATTCTTGGAAGCATTACGCCAATTAGCGGTAGATGTAGGTCGTGAAAAAACTTTATTTATGCACTTAACTTTAGTGCCATATATTCCAACTGCAGGCGAAGTGAAAACCAAACCAACGCAGCATTCTGTGAAAGAATTGCTTTCAATTGGTATTCAGCCAGATGTGTTGATCTGCCGTTCAGATCGTGCGATTCCTTCAAATGAACGCAAAAAAATCGCCTTATTCTGTAACGTGCCAGAGCGTGCGGTAATTTCATTAAAAGATGTAGATTCAATCTACCGCATTCCAGAATTATTAAAATCACAAGGTTTAGATAGCTTTGTGTGCGACCGTTTCCGCTTAGATTGCCCAGAAGCAGATTTATCTGAATGGGAACAAGTGCTTTACCGCCAAGCGAACCCAACGGGCGAAGTGACCATCGGTATGGTGGGTAAATATGTCGAATTGCCAGATGCGTATAAATCTGTAAATGAAGCATTAAAACACGCTGGTTTAATCAATCGCTTAACCGTGAACATTAAATACATTGATTCGCAAGATGTGGAAACCAAAGGCACTAGCGTGCTTGAAGGTGTTGATGCGATTCTGGTTCCAGGTGGTTTCGGCTATCGTGGCGTTGAAGGTAAAATCCGTACCGCGCAATATGCTCGCGAAAACAAAATCCCATATTTAGGTATCTGCTTAGGGATGCAAATTGCATTAATCGAATATGCTCGTAACGTAGCCGGTTTAACCGAAGCAAACTCAAGCGAATTCGACAAAGATTGTCCACAACCTGTAATCGGTTTAATCACTGAATGGCAAGATAAAGATGGCAATGTTGAAACTCGATCCGATGAGTCGGACTTAGGCGGCACAATGCGTTTAGGTGCACAAAAATGCCACTTAATCGAAGGCTCAAAAGCTCGTGAATTATATGGCGCAGAAACCATCGAAGAACGCCATCGTCACCGTTACGAAGTAAACAATACATTACTTCCGCAAATTGAAGCCGCTGGCTTGAAAGTAACTGGTTTATCAGAAGACCGTAAATTAGTGGAAATCATTGAAGTGCCAAATCACCCTTGGTTTGTGGCAGCTCAATTCCACCCAGAATTTACCTCAACACCGCGTGATGGTCACCCGCTTTTTGCAGGTTTTGTAAAAGCAGCGAAAGAGTACCAAGACTCACATAAAGCATAATCCATCAGGGTTGATAAAATGATTAACAAGCGGTTAAATTTGCAAAAGAGATTGTAAATTTGACCGCTTGTTTTTTCTATAGCTTTTATTGCCTATCGCACTAGGCTACGCATAAATCAGCCCTCTTGGGGCTGTACATTACATATCCTAAAGGGATGTAGCTTATGCTTAACTATTACCTACGGAGGAAGAAATTTGAAGAAAAAAAGATATTTATCCGAACAAGAACTTATCCACTTTATCGAACAAAAACTCGCAGAAGATAATATTTTTGAGCTGCTAAAAGGCTTTTTCCATTGGATTCGTTGCGAAGAAAACCGAGAACTACAACTCAAATTTTTAATCACAACATTAAAGAAAAACAAGCCACTTACGCAAAATTTGTCATCACAACTTTGTCGTTGGTTATGCAGCATGCGACTTTATCCGCTATTGATTTCTAACGGTATTTTAAGCCGTGATGGTTTTAGACGCGAATTTCGCTCACGCTTATATGAAAAATTCAATCCTGCCGTGCCAGATGTAAAAGATCTTCGTGATATTTTCTTCATCTTGTTTAACGATAAACACGATGGCGAATGGCTCAACAGCGTACCGTTGCGATATTGGAGCAGCCTTTTCAAACTACTTAATCGTTATACAAGTGAGGGAGAACGTGATCGTGTGGATGCTCATTTGCGGGCGGAAGGCCTATTTTCGATTAAGATGCTTTCGATTTGGATTGCTGCTGAAGAGATGCAGCCTGAACTGATGCGCTTAGATCCAAGTTTAATTGAGGCGGATAGTCCTTTTGTTGCGTTACAAAATGAGGTGATGCTCTGGATTGAAGCACGCCGTCGCAATGAGCTGTTTGATGATGGGCACTTGCAAGTGATGTTTGCCCAAAGTAAGGCATTAATCGACCGCTTGAAGAAAAAAGGGGCAGCGATGGGCTCTTCAATGGAAGTGGCTTATCTGCTTGAACGCTTGGAGCAGACGCTTGAGCGCCTTGCGATGTTGATGGACGTATTTGCTTCTAATCGATTTTTGCCACGCCGAATTTTGCTTTTGGCGGGAAATTTAGCCATTGCTTCTGCAAATAAACACAGCGTCTCCGCGCTTTGGAAGCAGAGCGTGAGTATGCTTTCACGGAGCATCACACAGAACACTAGCGACCACGGTGAGCATTATATTACTCGCACTAAAAGTGAGTATCTTTCGATGTTCTACTCTGCCGCTGGCGGAGGCGTACTGATTGCGTTAATGGCATTGTTCAAAATTTACCTGGGTGGAGTGATTGAAGATAAGATGCTAAAAGGTATTGCCGAAGGGCTGAATTACGGTATTGGTTTTACCCTGATTTTTATGTTGCACTTTACTGTTGCAACCAAGCAGCCCGCAATGACCGCCGCACGATTTGCTGATTTCGTTGGAAAAAATCCGCAAGGGCGAGCCGTGAATATGAAGCTGGCACAATTGCTGATTGATGTATTCCGCTCCCAAAGTATTGCGGTTATTGGCAATGTGACGGTAGCGGTTGGGATTGCTTCACTCATAGCTTATGGCTACCAATATTTTGAAAGTAAGCCATTGCTCGATCAGGCTCAAATCGCTTACCAATTGCACAGTATTGACCCTCTCGGTGGCACACTTTGGTTTGCATCGATAGCAGGTGTTTGGTTGTTCTGTGCAGGTTTAATTTCAGGCTATGTGGATAATCGTTGCAACTATCTGAATCTACGAATGCGACTGCAACATCATCCGTTGTTGGTGAAAATCATGAGCGAACACAAGCGGTCGGTTTTTGCTAATTATATGCATAACAACTATGGCTCGATTGTGGGTAATCTTACCTTCGGGATGCTACTCGGCTTAACAGGCGTTGTGGGCTCTTTGCTCAATCTTCCGCTTGATATTCGCCATATCGCTTTCTCTTCGGCAAATGTGGGATATGCGGTAATGAGTGGTAATTTAGGTTGGGCAATTTTCTGGCAAAGCCTCGGTTTTGTGTTGCTAATTGGCGTGGTTAATCTAGCGGTAAGTTTCTCGTTTACACTTTCATTAGCACTTCGCTCATTAGGTGCGACAGTCGATAGCTGGGAAAGTATCGCTAAATGTGTATGGCAAATCCTTAAACAAAAACCGCTGAGTTTGATTTTGCCGGTACGATAAACGACATAAATTTTCGTTTTACCAAAAATCCCTTTCATCATTTAATGAAAGGGATTTTTTATTATTACACCTTAAAGAAGTGCAGCGACTTCATCGCTGATTTCGCCGTTGTGATAAACGTTTTGTACATCATCACAATCTTCTAGCATCTCAATTAAACGGAGTAATTTTGGTGCCGTTTCTGCATCTAGATCTACTGAAGTGGATGGAATCATTGTGACTTCCGCTTCTTGAATTTTGAAGCCTGCTTTTTCAATGCCGTCACGTACGTTACCTAAATCTTCCCATGCAGTATAGATTTCAAATGAGCCGTCATCTTGTGGTTGAATATCGTCTGCACCAGCTTCGATTGCTGCTTCCGTTAATGCATCTTCATCCGCTTCAGCAATTAAGATTAAACCTTTTTTGCTGAATAAGTAGCCTACCGAACCTTCAGTCCCTAAATTACCACCACATTTGGTGAAGCTTGGGCGAACTTGTGAAATGGTACGGTTTGCGTTGTCGCTTAAACATTCCACCATTACCGCTGTGCCGCCTGGACCGTAACCTTCGTAGATTTTGGTCTCCATATTGGTATCATCGCCACCGCCCACACCACGCTCAATGGCACGGTTAATGGTATCACGTGTCATATTGTTTGATAACGCTTTATCTACTGCTGAACGTAAACGCGGGTTTGCGCCCACATCGCCACCGCCGATTTTTGCTGCAGTAACTAATTCACGGATTAATTTGGTAAAAATTTTACCGCGTTGCGCATCTTGTGCTGCTTTGCGGTGTTTAATGTTAGCCCACTTACTATGACCTGCCATGTGTTTTCCTTCTTGAATTTAAATATAAATAAACGTAGGTGAGCATTCCTGCCCACCATGATAATTTAATTAATTGGTAGGCAGGAATGCCCAACCTACAATTTGTATCAGTATTGAATAATGAACTTCCCAATTGCCTCCGCATTATTCGGAGAAGCGGTTAAATTCTGTGCCTCTTTTGCATCCAACCATTGAAATGCCAAATGCTCGCTTAATTGTGGTTCCATCTCTTCTGGCAACGCCAACAAAAACCAATGCTCGGTATTATGTGTGACATTTGGTGCGTATTTGTAACGAAATTGCGGAAAAATCTCAAATTTCACTGAATGCTGGCAATCCACCAAGGTTAAATTTTGTTCTAAAATATCAATTCCCGTTTCTTCCTTCACTTCGCGCATCGCTGTTTGCAAAGGTTGCTCGCCTTCCTCTATTGTGCCTGTTACGGATTGCCAAAAACTTGGAGCATCTTGGCGTTGTAACATCAACACTCTACTCGTATTTTGAGCATAAATCACAACCAGAACAGAATAAGGATTTTTATATTTCATAAGCGAGAATGCGTCTTTTCTGTGCAAAAGAATGGCGATTTTAGCAAAAAAATTGAGGTTTGATAATAGAAAAATAGGGCGGACTCAAGTCCGCCCTTTGGGTATAAAAATCAACCACCTAAACTCTCTTTCGCTGTTCGAATAGCTTCCGCCACGCATTCAGGATTTACCCCGCCTTTCGCACAACGTTTTTCTAAGCAAGATTCAAGCGAAAGAATTGGGTAAACATCTTCATCAATTACAGCATGGAATTGTTTAAATTCTGCCACAGATAACGCCTCCAATGGCTCGCGTTTGCTAATGGCATATACTACCGCTTCGCCCACAATGTGATGCGCTTCACGGAATGGAATGCCCTTCGCAACCAAATAATCCGCTAATTCAGTTGCATTTGAGTAACCTTGTTGAGCCGCTTCACGCGTACGTTCTACGTTCACGTTAATATCTTCAAGAACAAGTGCCGCAATTTCTAAACACGCCTGCCAGGTTTCCATCGCATCAAAGATACCTTCTTTGTCTTCTTGCATATCTTTGTTATAGGCAAGTGGTAAGCCTTTAAGTGCTGTTAATAAGCCTGTTAATGAACCAAATACACGACCTGATTTACCACGAATAAGTTCACACGCATCAGGGTTTTTCTTCTGTGGCATCAATGAAGAACCTGATGTCACGCGATCAGAAAGTTCTAAGAACGCTGATTCCCCGCTGTTGAAAAAGATTAAATCTTCAGCAAAACGAGAAAGATGCACCATACTGATTGAGGCACTTGAAAGAAGTTCTAACACGTGGTCGCGATCAGAAACCGAATCTAAACTGTTACGTGTGCCAATGCTAAAACCAAGATCTTTTGCCAATGCATCACGATCTACCGCATAAGCTGTGCCAGCCAACGCACCTGAACCCAGTGGGCAAGTGTACATACGTTTGTACGCATCGGTTAAACGACTGTAGTCGCGTTCTAACATCTCAAAATATGCCATACACCAATGTGCAAAAGTGATTGGTTGTGCACGTTGAAGATGGGTGTACCCAGGCATTACCGCGTGTTGATTCGTTTCTGCAGTCAGCACTAATTTCTCTTGTAAATTGCGGATACGCTCTTGCATCACAATTACTTGAGCTTTACACCACATTTTCATATCTACTGCAACTTGGTCATTACGGCTACGCCCTGTATGTAATTTTTTGCCTAAATCGCCTACTTTTTCAATCAGTTTAGATTCTACCCAACTGTGAATATCTTCCGCATCATCTTTTAAAATGATCTCAATTTTCGGCTCAATTTCTGCACGTAATTCTTTCAGTGCCGCCACTAATTGTTGATGCTCTTCTTCCGTTAATACGCCAACCGAAGTAATCGCTTTCGCCCAACCGATGGAACCATCAATATCTTGCAGAGCTAAACGGTAATCAAAACGTAATGAATCGTTGAAAAATTTGAATTTTTGATCTGCTTCCTGTGTAAAACGTCCGCCCCAAAGTGCCATATGTTATTCCTTAAATCTAAAATGAAATTATACTTATAAAAAAATTGGTTCTATTTTGCATAAATATGCAAAAATATTCAATAATTATTTATCTTAAAATGTAAAAAGCGGTCGAGTTCTGCAAATTTTTTGCAAAATTCAACCGCTTATCTAATCTACAATTACTTCAAAAACGGATTGTGCACTTTTTCACGCCCAATTGTTGTGTATGGTCCGTGTCCTGCAATGATGATGAAATCATCATCTAAATCAAACATTTTGGTACGGATGGTTTCAAGCAGTAGGTCAAGGCTACCCATATAAAGGTCAGTTCGTCCAATGCTGTCTTTGAAAAGTACATCTCCAGAAAAGGCGATTTTATTCTCAAAATCGAAGAAGCCAATGTGGCCTGGTGCGTGCCCTGGTAGATGACGAATATCAAAATTTAAACTACCGACACTGATTTTATCGCCCTCTTCTAACCAATGATCTGGCTGAAAACCTTTTACTGGTGGAATACCAAACATTTCACACATTTGAGGCAGTTGTTCAAAGAGCAATTGATCGGCTTTGTGTGAGCCGTAAACTTCTACGCCAAAATGAGCGCGAACTTTTTCAATTGCCATAATGTGATCAAGATGTCCGTGAGTAATTAGTAGTTTTTCTACCTTTAAGCCTTGTGATTCAACAAACTGAATGATTTTGTCCGCATCATCGCCTGCATCGATAATCGCTGCATTTTTGTTATCATCCCAAATAATTGAGCAGTTTTGTTGAAATGGGCTGACGGGGATAATTTGTAAATTAAACATTGAATTTGGCAATCTAATAGAAATGAAATTTAAACACTTGCTTTTTGCAATTTGCTCCAGTTGTAATAACCGTAAAGCGAGTTAAGTAAGTAAGCTGAATACATCACATACATTGAGGTATTTTCTGCCCAAAGTGCAATAGAGATGATGTTAAGCACAATCCAGAGTAGCCATTGCTCGCGGTAGCGTAACACCATCAAGGCTTGTGCTGCAACCACAATAATAGTACTTAAACCATCTAAGCCTGTTGAGCTACCGCCATAATAATTGAGCACCTCAACGAAAAGTAAGGTGCCAATGACAAGGAAAGCAATTAAGCCAATCCAACCGTTCACTGTTAAGGCTTTGGCAATGACCGCATCACTATTTTGCTCTTTTTGCATATTGGCTTTCCATAAGAAATAGCCGATAAATTGAGCAGGAATATAAACATAAAGCGTGGTGTTCATCTCACCCAAGAAATTCGCACCCAGTGAAATATAGAAATAAGTGTAGGCAAAAATCAAACCGAAGAAGTAGTTACTGATCTTCCCTTTACTGACGAAAACATTGCAAATAATGCCTGAAATGCCGGACACCATCCCTAAAATAGAGTCGGGATTGTAAATATAAATACCGATTTGTGCCGCAATAAAAATCAATAACCAAGCCGCTTCAAAAGGTTTCCAGCCACCAAAAAGCTCTTGTTTGGTTTGTTCAAGTAGTTGATTATAATTCATAAGACCTCCAAAAAAGAAATGTAATTAAAACAGTCCCATTATAAATGAAAAAGATAAGCAACATTTAATTTTATTTTTTTAAAAAAAAGAGAGTGTTTGCACAATCTCCTTTACATCTTATAAATTGTTGATTTTTAACTCAATCAACTCACGCTCTTGTCCTGAAGTTTGGGCTTTGAGCTGCTCATAAGCACTTTTTGCCGCTTCTTTGTCGCCTTTAGCCGCTAAGACATCCGCAGCAAAAAGTTGTTTGCGTGCTTGCCACGCTTTATCTTTAACTTGATCTAACTGAGCTAATGCTGCATCAAACTCTTTTAATTGGAAGTTTACTGCAGCTAAACGGAAACGAATTATTGCTTGTAATGAAGGATCTTTTGCTTCATTTAATGCCGCTTCTAATAGGCTTTTCGCTACTGCAAAATCGGCTTTTGCTACGGCATTTTGGGCTTCTTCAAGTTGCATAAAAATCGCATAGTTTGTGCCTTTCGCTTCATCTAAAAACTTCTGCACAAGCGGTTGATTTTTCACAGGATCTTGCTCATAAGCTTCCATTGTAGCTTGATAAGAAATTGAAGCCTGAATAGCCGATTCGGTTTGATGGCTTTTCCAGAAATTCCAGCCAAAACTGGCTGCGGCAAACACAAAGATCGCTAATAAAATCGGTGTGCTATTTTCTCTAAACCAGCTCTTCGCTTCTTCGAATTGCTGTTCTTCTGTTTTATTGAGGTATTCGCTACTCATTGAAATGTCCTAATTAAAAATATGTTTTTAAGGTTGCGACTAAATCAGCTTGGCTAAGGGTAATTTGCTCTGCACCATTGCGTAAATCTTTCACGACCACAGTTTTCGCTTGCACTTCACTTTCGCCAATCACTAATGCATATTTTGCTTCGATTTTATCTGCACGTTTAAATTGTTTTTGGAATTTACCGCCTGAGCAGTGTGTCATCACACGCACTTGTGGTAATTCGGTGCGTATTTGTTCCGCAATTTGGAAGGCATTTAGCGTTGCGCCTTCGCCTGCATAAACCAGATATAAATCGACCGCTTGTGGTAGTGTAATCTCTTTATTCACTTCTTGCACGAGCAACACTAAACGCTCTAAGCCCATTGCAAAGCCAACGCCTTGGGTTGCATGCCCGCCAAGTTGTTCCACTAAGCCATCATAACGACCACCTCCGCAAACGGTACCTTGTGCCCCTAATGCAGAAGTGACCCATTCAAACACAGTTTTATTGTAATAATCTAAACCACGTACTAATTTTGGATTGATTTCATATTTCACGCCCATTGCATCTAATAAACTGCAAAGTTGGTTAAAATGTTCGCGGCTTTCATCATCTAAATAATCTAATAACTTCGGTGCACCGTTTAGCACTTCTTGAAGGACTTCATTTTTAGTATCTAAGATACGCAGTGGGTTTTTTCCCAAGCGTTCTTTCTCTTCATCACTCATTAAATCTTGATGATTTTCCAAGAATGCTACTAACGCTGAGCGGTAGTTTGCTCGAGCTTCAAGTGAACCAATTGAGTTTAATTGCAATGAAACATGCTGATCGATGCCTAATTCTTTCCAAAGACGCGCAGTTAAAATAATCAATTCAGCATCAATTTCAGGATTTGCAATGCCGAACACTTCCACGCCCGCTTGGTGGAATTGGCGATAACGCCCTTTTTGCGGACGCTCGTGGCGGAACATTGGCCCCATATACCAAAGACGTTGTTCGTTGTTATAAATCCAACCACGTTCAATTGCAGCACGTACGCAGCCCGCTGTGCCTTCTGGTCTGAGTGTTAATTGTTCATCATTATCCCAGAATGTATACATCTCTTTTGACACAACATCGGTGACTTCACCGATCGCACGAGCGAAAAGCGGGGTACTTTCCACGATTGGCATACGCACTTCCGAATAACCATAGCTTGCAAGCACGTGACGCACTTTAGCTTCGATCCATTGCCATAACGGGGATTCTGTTGGAGCGCAATCGTTCATTCCACGAATTGCTTGAATGGTTTTTGCCACAATATTGTCCTTTTAAATAAAAATAATTTTAAATTATGCTGGTGTAATCATAATGCGTTGAGCTTGTTCTGCCACGCGAGCACGAATTTTCGCCTCAAGCTGATCAATCAATTTATCGTTATCGAAACGCTCTTTTTGACGCACACCATCCAAGTAGAAACCGCTCATTTTATTTGAGCCTGTTACGCCTAAATCAGAAACCAACGCTTCGCCTGGTCCATTAACCACACAACCGATAATCGACACATCCATCGGCGTTAAAATGTCTTCTAAACGTTGTTCTAACGCATTCACGGTTGCAATCACATCAATCTCTTGGCGTGAGCAAGTTGGGCAAGCGATAAAGTTAATCCCACGAGAGCGAATGCGGAGCGATTTTAAAATATCAAAGCCGACTTTTACTTCTTCAACAGGATCTGCCGCCAAAGAAATACGTAACGTATCACCAATCCCTTCAGAAAGCAGTAAACCCAAGCCAATGGCTGATTTTACTGAACCAGCACGAGCACCGCCTGCTTCGGTAATGCCTAAATGCAGTGGTTGCACGATCTGTTTTGCAAGCAAGCGGTAAGATTCAACCGCTAGGAAAACATCGGAAGCCTTCACACTCACTTTGAAATTATCAAAGTTGAAGCGGTCTAAAATATCCACGTGGCGTAATGCACTTTCAAGCAAGGCCTGCGGTGTTGGTTCGCCATATTTTTCTTGCAAATCACGCTCAAGCGAGCCTGCATTTACCCCAATACGAATCGGAATGTTTTTATCTTTCGCACAATCCACGACGGCACGAATACGCTCTTCATTGCCGATATTACCTGGGTTGATTCGCAAGCAATCCACGCCATGTTCCGCCACTTTTAAGGCGATGCGGTAATCGAAGTGAATATCTGCCACAAGTGGCACATTCACTTGCTGTTTAATCACTTTGAATGCTTCAGCTGCATCCATGGTTGGTACGGAAACGCGAACGATATCTGCCCCTACTTTTTCAAGTGATTTAATTTGTGCAACGGTTGCTTCAACATCGGTCGTACGGGTATTCGTCATTGATTGCACTGAAATCGGTGCATCGCCCCCCACAGGCACTTTTCCGACCCAAATTTTTTTCGACTCACGACGTTTAATCGGAGAATGTTGTACTGCTGACATCTAGTTGAAATCCTTATTGTGCTAATGGAAGTTTAATGCGTGCAACACGACCATCAATTTTAAGAGGCACTTCTTGCCCTTTATAATAAATTTTTACATTCGCAGGTGCACCAATGGTTAAGCGGTATTGCTCGTTACCATTGAAAGTCAGCACCTCGCCATTGTTGTATAATTTTTCAACCAAGCTTTTTTTGCTCTGATTACCTTTTACCGTAATCCAGCTCTCTTTGCCAGTAATTTCAATGCGTAAATCATCGTTACCGATAGCTGTTTCTGCAGCTGGCATTACACTATTTTGTGTATTGCCCGTCGTAGGTTGAGCCAATACATCCGTTGCAGTCACGGCTATTTGTTGTGCGTTATTTTCAACATTAGCAATAGGTGCTGTAGTTTCAGAGGCTACTTGAGCTTGAGATTCAGTCACAGGTGCAACATTTTCTGCATTTTCGACCGCTTGTGCTGCCGTTTGAGCCGTTGGTTCGGCTAGTGTTTCCACTTGTGGGCTAATCTCAATCGCATTATGCGTTGCAGGAGTGGTTTTAACGGGCACCGCATTATTCAAAAACTGTTCGCGGTTTTCTTGCTCTTGTTGGTAATCTTGCCACCACCAAAGCAACGTCATACCAATCGCAGCCAATAGCACGCAAATAGTGAGATATTTCACCCATAAATTTTGCGATTTTTGCACCACTTTACCCGCTGAGGTTTTATGTAATACCTCTTTTGGAATTTTTACCTCACCGTAGTTTACGCTTGAGGCCAGAACTTCTGGCAAACGTAAAAAGCGTAAATAGTTACGCACATAACCTCGCACAAAGGTGGGGGCGACATTTTGCAAAATAAAAATATCGTTTTCGAGCGATTCAATATGCGATTTTTTAAGATTGGTTTTTTGTGCAACTTCTTCAATCGATAATTGCAATGCTTCGCGCTCTTGCTTGAGTTGCTGTCCTAGCGAAAGAGTATCTGTTGAAGGTGGGATGTGAGATTCAGTCATAGCAAAGTTCTTTTAATTAAACACACAAAAATATCCGGAAGTTTAAAGAGATCATCCCAATTTTGCAAATTTTAACTGATGAATTTGCAAAATTTTGAACAGAAAAAGGGCAATTTCCAAAAATTTTGCCAAAATCTGATATATAGCAAAATTTTTTGCGAAAAGCAGGCGTAAAATGATCACTTGTATTATCACTCTTAACTTCATTTTATACGAGGACGCCATGCCCCAAACTTTGCACCAAGAAAACCTCAAATCCTCACTGTTTAAACAAAATTTTGCCTCTGGATTGGTCGTTTTTCTTGTCGCCTTGCCACTCTGTTTAGGCATTGCACTTGCGTCTGGTGCGCCACCGCTTTCGGGCATTATCTCAGGAATTATTGGCGGAATGATTATAGGCTGGTTAAGTACCTCGCATATCAGCGTAGCAGGCCCCGCTGCGGGCTTAGTGGCAATAGTGTTAGGTGCTATTACGCAACTCGGCAGCTTTGAATTGTTTCTCTGTGCGGGCATTATTGCGGGTGTTATCCAACTCATTTTAGGCATCATTCGAGCAGGTAGTATCACTAACTATATTCCCGTTGCCGTGATTGAAGGAATGCTTGCGGGCATTGGAATTTTAATTATCGTTAAGCAGCTACCTTATACAATTGGCACAGATAAACTTGTTTTTGATGGTACCGCATCTTTTATCAATATCCATTTAGGCGCACTCATTATTACCCTACTTTCAATGCTGATTATACTTGGCTGGGATCGCTCCACTAAACTCAAAAAGATAAAACTTCTCCCTTCCGCGTTGATTGCGGTAATTGTTAGCATCTTGCTAAATAATCTTTTTATTGATTTGGATAGCCATTTAGCCGTGCCAGAAAATCAGTTGGTGCACTTACCCGTCCTCTCTTCTTGGCAAGATTTAAAAGATTTTGTGATTTTCCCTGATTTTAGTGGATTTACCAATCCGTTTATTTGGGTAACAGGTGCAACGATTGCGATTGTGGCATCCATTGAAACCTTGCTTTCCATTGAAGCGGCTGATCGCTTAGATGCAAAACGCCGCCTTACTGATTCCAATCAAGAATTACGGGCTCAAGGCGTGGGCAACATTGTTTCTTCTCTGCTCGGTGGATTGCCTATTACCGCGGTTATTGTTCGCTCATCGGCAAACGCCAACGCAGGAGCTACGCATAAACTTTCTGCCATTATTCACGGCGTATTATTACTCATTTGTGTGCTGGCTATCCCTGCTTTACTGAACCAAATTCCGCTTGCAACACTTGCCGCTGTACTTATTTTAGTCGGCTATAAACTTGCTCGCCCAAGCGTATTCAAGCATTTCTGGCATAAAGGAATTTATCAATTTATCCCCTTTATCATCACTATGGTTGCGGTAGTGCTTTTCGACCTACTCAAAGGTGTGGGGCTTGGCTTGATTATCAGCATTCTATTTATTTTGCACGGCAATATGAAACGTGCTTATTATTTAAGCCGCGAAGAACTGGCTGATGCCTCACAAATCCGCCTTAATTTAGCCGAAGAGGTTTCATTCCTCAATAAAGCCGCAATCAAGAAAACGCTTAAAAATATTCAACCGAATTCAATGGTGATTATTAACGCAGAACATACTGCTTACATCGCTTATGATGTATTAGAACTGATTGAAGATTTTGCCACCATTTATGCCAAAGAGAATAATATCCGCGTAGTTTTAAAGGGCTTTAAATCGGATTATGACAGCCACATAGATCAACATTCGAACATAAAAGTGGAGCATCATCGAGGGATTTAATAGTAAAAAAACTCGATTTTTATCAAGGTTTCACTAATGACTATTTTACTGCTGCTGTAGCAACAATCTCCACTTTCCAATTCGGATCGGCAAGCCTCGCCTCAATTGCGGCACGAGGTGGTGCATTATTCTCTGCCACCCACTCATCCCATGCTCGGTTCATTTCTGCATAATCAGCCATATTTGCCAGATAAACGATTGCCATTAAAATTTGGCTTTTATCTGTACCCGCTTTCGCAAGAAATTTATCAATTTCGCCTAACACTTGTTGAGTTTGTTCATAAGCATTTTTTGTGGCATCCGTTGGCACTTGACCTGCTAAATAAGCAACACCATTATAAACTGCCACTTCTGAAAAACGGTGGCTGACATCAATGCGTTTAATCATATTTTTATCCTTATATAAAATGAAAGCGGTCGAATTCGCAAAATCTTTTACAAATTCGACCGCTTGAAAACAATAGATTACTCTACTTTCACAATCCAGCCTTCAGGGGCTTCAATGTCACCGAACTGAATACCTGTTAATTCGTTGTAAAGTTTACGTGTTGTAGGGCCTACTTCGGTTTCTGAATAGAAAACATGGAAGTTGCCTTTGTGTTGGATGCCGCCAACAGGGGTGATCACTGCAGCGGTACCGCACGCACCTGCTTCTGCGAATTTGTCAAGTTGATCGATATAAACATCGCCTTCGATGGTTTCCATACCTAAACGCTCTTTTGCGATATGTAAAAGAGAATATTTAGTGATACTTGGTAAAATAGATTCTGATTTTGGCGTGATGAATTTATTGTCTTTTGTGATCCCAAAGAAGTTTGCAGCTCCGACTTCTTCAATTTTGGTGTGAGTTTTTGGATCTAAATAAATAGCATCAGCAAATTTACGTTCCGGCGTACCTTGCTCTGCGGCTAATTCGTGCGGAAGTAAACTCGCCGCATAGTTACCACCCACTTTCACACCGCCTGTTCCCATTGGAGCTGCGCGGTCGTAATCTGTGGTGATGAAGTTTGATGGGGCTAAACCACCTTTGAAGTACGCCCCCACTGGACAGCAAAATACCGAGAAAATAAACTCTGGTGCAGCCTTCACACCGATATTTTCGCCCACGCCGATTAAGAATGGGCGTAAGTATAAGGTTGCACCAGAGCCGTAAGGCCCCAACCAATCTTGGTTAGCTTTAACCACTTCTTTACACGCACGCACGAATAATTCAGTTGGTACGCGTGGCATTAAAAGACGGTCTGCGGTACGTTGCATACGCTCTGCATTTGCTTGCGGGCGGAATAAGTTGATTGAACCATCTTTGCAGCGGTAGGCCTTTAAGCCTTCGAAACATTGCTGACCGTAGTGAAGTGCAGTTGAGCCCTCGTGGATGTGAAGTGTGCTGTCGGTAGTAAGTTTACCTTCATCCCATTTGCCCTCTTTCCAATATGCGATGAAGCGATATTCTGTTTTGATATATGAAAAACCTAAATTTGCCCAGTCTAAATCTTTTAAAGCCATTGTTGTGTCCTTTATTTTTGTGAGTGAAAATTTAATATGTTCTGCATTGTAAGATAAAAAAGATGAGGAATGTAGAGGCAAGCGGTAGATTTTTTCGTAAATTTTGTTAAATCCATCAATAATTTTACTTTCTAAAACAAATTTTGCGATCTTGCTCGAAAATTTGACCGCTTGTGCTTTTCAAATTTTGTAAAAATCGCTAGCCTTACGCGGGAGAGATCAGTAAAATTCGCTTCTTTATTTAATCTTGCAAAACTAATCCTTTTGCCATAATGGTTCCCTTTCATAAAAGAACGGGAACACGTGTAATAACGAGGCTTTTTAATGTCAGATCAAATTCAAGCTACCAACATTGCGGTGGCTCATCCTAAATCCGAAAAAGTAAATTTAATGAATATGACGCGTCCACAGATGCGTGAATTTTTGGCAAGTCTGGGCGAAAAGCCGTTTCGTGCCGATCAGCTCATGAAATGGATTTATCATTTTGGAGAAGATAATTTCGATAATATGAGCAATATCAACAAGGTATTGCGTGAAAAATTAAAACAAGTCGCAGAAATTAAAGCCCCTGAAGTGGCAATAGAACAACGCTCAGCCGATGGTACGATTAAATGGGCGATGCAAGTAGGCGAGCAACAAATCGAAACCGTGTATATTCCAGAAGCAGACCGTGCGACCCTTTGTGTCTCTTCACAAGTGGGCTGTGCTTTGGCGTGTACGTTTTGTTCAACAGCTCAACAAGGTTTTAACCGCAACTTAAACGTGGCAGAGATTATCGGGCAAGTGTGGCGTGCTTCAAAAATCATTGGTAACTTTGGCGTAACAGGCGTTCGACCGATTACTAACGTGGTGATGATGGGAATGGGCGAGCCACTGTTAAACGTAAACAACGTAGTGCCAGCAATGGAAATTATGTTGGATGATTTTGCGTATGGCTTATCAAAACGTCGTGTTACACTTTCAACTTCGGGGGTTGTGCCAGCACTTGATGCTTTACGGGATAAAATCGATGTGGCATTGGCAATTTCTCTGCACGCACCGAATGATGAAATTCGTGATGAAATCGTGCCGATCAACAAAAAATATAACATCGAAATGTTGATTAATTCTGTGAATAAATATCTCGAAGTTTCGAATGCAAACCACGGCAAAGTCACGATTGAGTATGTGATGTTGGATCACGTGAATGATGAGGTAGATCACGCTCATCAATTAGCGAAAGTGTTGAAAAATACGCCGTGTAAAATTAACTTAATTCCGTGGAACCCGTTCCCAGAAGCCCCTTATGCTAAAAGCTCGAATTCTCGTGTAGATCGCTTCCAAAAAGCATTGATGGAATATGGCTTTACGGTTACCATTCGTAAAACGCGTGGTGATGATATTGATGCCGCATGCGGTCAGTTGGCTGGCGACGTCATCGACCGTACCAAGCGAACGTTAGAAAAACGCCGATTTGGTGAAGGGATTGCGGTGAAGGCACAATAGGAAAACAACTTTCTCTCCTACAACAGGAGAGAGTGAATCTTTAAAAAGGATCATTTATGAAATTCGCAATCTTTTCAAAAATTTTAACCGCTTGTGCTGTGCTATTTTTAGCAGGTTGCGTTTCCTCCCAAATTGATCCTGAATTTAACCGCTCAGAAGCCTTAAAAGCTCGAATCAATCTTGCTCTTGCCTATTTAGAACAACAGGATTACCCAAAAGCCAAGGAAAATATCGATAAAGCGATTGCTCACGATAGAAACGATTACCTGCCTTATTCAGTGCTGGCGTATTATTATCAACAAACAGGCGATGTAGCCAACAGTCAGAAAGCCTATCAAAAAGCATTGAAACTCAGCCAAAATCGCCCTGATGTGCTCAATAATTACGGCACTTTTTTGTGTAAGCAAGGTCAATTCCAACAAGCTTATTCACAGTTTGAACAAGCCCTCCAAAGCAAGCACGCTTACTATCATCAAGCCGATACGCTTGAAAATATCATTCTCTGTGCAAAATCAGAGCCCAATTCGCAAAAATTTAATGAAGCATTCGCCCAGTTGGAAAAATTAGATAAAATAAGGGCAGATAAGTTCCGTTAATTCTTAGGAAAGATTATGTCAAATTTAAACCAGACCATTAGCCAAGTGATTGCTGGCGAGTTAAATGTGAACCCACAACAAATTTTGGCGGCAATGAATTTATTAGATGAGGGAAACACGATTCCGTTTATCGCACGTTATCGCAAAGAGGTCACGGGCGGATTGGATGACACCCAACTCCGTCACTTTGAAACGCGTTTGATCTACCTACGTGAGTTGGATGATCGTCGTCAAACCATTTTAAAATCAATTGATGAGCAAGGCAAATTAAGCGATGAGTTGCGTGAGAAAATCTTTGCTACGGAAAGCAAAACTGAGCTTGAAGATCTCTATTTGCCGTATAAACCCAAACGCAGAACGCGTGGGCAAATTGCGATTGAAGCAGGGCTTGAGCCATTGGCAGAGCAACTCTGGCAAGATCCAAGACTCACACCTGAATCGATGGCTGAGCAATTTATTTCTTCCGATAAAGGCGTAGCAGACAGCAAAGCAGCTCTTGATGGTGCACGTTATATTTTAATGGAACGATTTGCCGAAGATGCGGAACTACTTGCAAAACTTCGCCAATATTTGACCGCTAATGCGACGATTGAAGCAAAGGTCATTGAAGGTAAAGAGCAAGAGGGCGAGAAATTCCGCGATTATTTTGCTCATAGCGAGCCACTCCAAAATGTGCCTTCGCACCGAGCCTTGGCAATGTTTCGTGGGCGTAATGAGGGTGTGTTATCGCTTTCCATTAATGCTGATCCACTTGCAGAAGAGGGGGCAAAATCCAGCCAGTGCGAAGAGATTATTCGCGAACATTTGGGTGTGATTTTCAACAATCAGCCAGCCGATAAATGGCGTGAGCAAGTGATAGCGTGGACTTGGAAAGTCAAAGCATTACTACATCTTGAAACTGAGTTGATGGCAAACTTACGTGAAAAAGCGGAAGAAGAAGCGATTGATGTGTTCGCTCGCAATTTGTCTGCACTCTTGATGGCTGCTCCTGCGGGAGCAAGAAATACCATGGGTTTAGACCCTGGTTTGCGTACAGGCGTGAAAGTTGCCGTTGTAGATAATACTGGGAAACTACTGGCAACTGATACGATTTACCCTCACACCACAGGCAAAGCAGCGGCGGAAGTTTCGCTGTATAAATTGATTAAACAACACAATGTTGAGCTTATTGCGATTGGTAACGGCACGGCTTCGCGTGAAACTGAGCGTTTTGCTAAAGATGTGTTGAAGCAAATTAAAACCAGCAAGCCTGATATGCTGATTCCGCAAACGGTAGTGGTAAGTGAAGCGGGAGCATCGGTTTACTCTGCTTCTGAATTGGCGGCAAATGAGTTCCCTGATTTGGATGTTTCATTGCGTGGTGCAGTGTCGATTGCACGCCGTTTGCAAGATCCGCTGGCAGAGCTAGTAAAAATTGAGCCAAAAGCGATTGGTGTAGGGCAGTATCAGCACGATGTAAACCAAACGCAACTTGCCCGTAAACTTGATGCGGTGGTGGAAGATTGTGTAAATGCGGTTGGTGTGGATTTGAATACCGCTTCTGCTCCATTGCTTGCTCGTGTGGCAGGAATGAGCAAAACATTGGCACAAAATATTGTAGCTTATCGTGATGAAAACGGGCGTTTTAACAGCCGTTCGGATCTGAAAAAAGTACCACGTTTAGGACCAAAAGCCTTTGAGCAATGTGCAGGCTTTATGCGTATTTTAAACGGCAAAAATCCGCTTGATGCCTCAAGTGTTCACCCAGAAGCTTACCCTATTGTGGAAAAAATCTTGCAAGCGACTCAAGCAACGCTTGCAGAATTGATGAGTAATGAGAGCAAAATTCATCAGCTTAATGCGAAAGATTTTGTTGATGAGCAATTTGGCTTGCCAACGGTAAACGATATCTTCAAAGAGTTAGAAAAACCAGGACGCGATCCGCGTGGTGAGTTCAAAACGGCAACGTTCGTGGATGGCGTAGAAGAAATTAAAGATCTACAAGTAGGGATGATTTTGGAAGGTACAGTCACGAATGTGGCAAACTTCGGGGCATTTGTTGATATTGGCGTGCATCAAGATGGTTTAGTGCATATTTCAATGCTTTCAAACAGCTTTGTGGACGATCCGCATAAAGTGGTGAAAGTCGGCGATGTAGTCAAAGTAAAAGTGCTTGAAGTGGATGTCACTCGCAAACGTATTGCGTTAAGTATGCGTTTGGATGAAAAACCGACCGAACGTTCGGAAGAAAAATCGGCTGTTCGCAAAAGCTCGGAAAAATCTGACCACTCAAAAAGAAATAATGGGCGCAATCAGTTCACAAATAATGCTTTTGCGAATGCATTAAAAGGTTGGAAAAAGTAGTATAAATCGCCATTTTGATTATTTTAAAGTCAAATAACATTTTACACTTAAAAAAGATTTGCCGATAAGATAAGAAATAGGTATTATACGCAAACCAAATGCGGAGTGGTAGTTCAGCTGGTTAGAATACCTGCCTGTCACGCAGGGGGTCGCGGGTTCGAGTCCCGTCCATTCCGCCAATTTATTCCCATTATAAATTTAGCTTAAACCTAAATTTATAATTTTGCGGAGCGGTAGTTCAGCTGGTTAGAATACCTGCCTGTCACGCAGGGGGTCGCGGGTTCGAGTCCCGTCCGTTCCGCCACTTATTTTGAAACGTCATAATATACCTCCTATGCGTTAATGGAAAAAACCTCTGAGCAATCAGAGGTTTTTTCTATATTTATTCAGCGATTTTCTGCTATTTAATCAATCCCTGAATTTGTTGTAAACCATTTAACCTTGTGCTAGTCAAATTTGGGGTAATTTTCAACTCATCAAACATCTGTTGCAAGTTAAAATCAGCTAACTCTTCGTCTGATTTCTCAAGTAAAGCAATTTGGATAATCATTAAAATCCCTTGCATTAAGCGAGCATCACTGTATGCAATGACTTTTCTTGGCGATTTTTGGAAAGCGAACCATAAACGGCTTTCGCAGCCGTGAATTTCAGGTACATTTTGCAACTCGGCTTCACTTAATTTAGGCAATTGTCGGCTAAGTTGGATAAGCAAGCGGTATCTTTCTTCCCAAGATTTGCAAAGGGCAAATTTTTCGTAAATTTCTGCAAGATTCATTGTTTTTCCTCAATAAAATTTGCAAAAGATTGTAACAATCTGACCGCTTGTTGTTAATGATTTTATGAAAATTTGCTAAAATAGCCCCATTCCACCAAATTTAATAAGGATAAAATTTATGTCATTGGTTCCTATGGTTGTTGAGCAAACCCCGAAGGGTGAACGTTCATACGATATTTTTTCACGCTTGTTAAAAGAGCGTATTATTTTCTTAAATGGTCAAGTTGAAGACAATATGGCGAACTTGATTGTGGCTCAACTGCTCTTCTTAGAAGCAGAAGATCCTGAAAAAGATATTTATCTTTATATCAATAGTCCAGGTGGTGTGGTGACGGCAGGCTTAGCGATTTACGATACTATGAACTTCATAAAACCAGATGTAGCGACTCTTTGCACGGGACAAGCTTGCTCAATGGGTGCATTCTTGCTTTCAGGCGGGGCGAAAGGGAAGCGTTTTGCGTTACCAAATGCACGCGTAATGATTCACCAACCGCTTGGTGGTGCACGAGGTCAGGCAACCGATATTCAAATTCAAGCTCAAGAGATCTTAAAACTCAAAGAGATTCTTACCCGTAAAATGGCAGAACATAGTGGTCAGTCATTTGAAAAAGTGGCGGCAGATACTGAGCGTGATAACTTTATGTCCGCACAGGAAGCTATGGAATATGGCTTGATTGATAAAGTGTTAACTTCTCGTGGTGAGGTGGCATAATGGCATTTGAAAAAGAACCTCACTGCAGTTTCTGCGGTAAAAAACGTTCAGAGGTCGATCAGTTAATTGAAGGTAGTGAAGGATTTATTTGCAATGATTGTATCGAGGAGTCTTACGCTTTGTTGAACGGCGAGGAAGAACCGTTAATTGATGAAACGCAAGATGAAGCTAAATTCTTCGATAATGTGCCAACACCGCATGAATTACATGCTCATTTAAACGACTATGTGATTGGTCAAGAACATGCGAAAAAGGTGTTATCAGTCGCAGTTTACAACCATTACAAACGCTTAAAAAGTGCCCTTTCAAACCACGAAGTAACTAATGGTGTGGAACTTGGTAAAAGTAATATTTTGTTAATCGGTCCAACAGGAAGTGGTAAAACATTGTTAGCTGAAACCTTGGCTCGTCGTTTAAATGTACCATTCGCAGTGGCTGATGCCACAACGCTCACCCAAGCAGGCTATGTGGGCGAAGACGTAGAAAATGTGATCCAAAAATTACTGATGAAATGTGATTTTGATGCAGAGCAAGCCGAACGAGGGATCGTCTTTATCGATGAGATCGACAAAATCACCCGTAAATCAGAAAGCGCTTCCATAACGCGTGACGTTTCGGGCGAAGGCGTGCAACAAGCATTGTTAAAATTGCTTGAAGGTACGGTAGCGAATATCAATCCACAAGGATCTCGTAAACATCCAAAAGGCGAAACCATTCCTGTAGATACTTCGAAAATCCTCTTTATCTGTGGCGGTGCGTTTGCGGGCTTAGATAAAATCGTGGAAGCACGCACCAATAAACAAGGTGGCATCGGCTTTGCAGCTGAGTTAAAAAACGACAAAGATCGCCAAGATTTAACCGAGTTATTCAAACAAGTTGAACCTGAAGATTTAGTGCGTTTTGGTTTAATTCCAGAGTTAATCGGTCGTTTGCCTGTGGTCACCCCATTGCAAGAGCTTGATGAACACGCATTGATTCAAATCCTAACCGAACCGAAAAATGCGATCATCCGCCAATATCAAGCACTATTCCAAATGGAAAATGTAGAACTTGAGTTTACTAAAGAGGCTTTAGTTGCGATTGCGAAAAAAGCGATTACTCGTAAAACAGGAGCTCGCGGCTTACGATCTATCGTAGAAAACTTATTGCTTGATACGATGTTTGATTTACCAACACTGAAAGCGAAGAAAGTCACTGTAGGTCAAGCGTGTATTGAAAGTGGTGAGAAGCCTGTGATTGAGTAATTTCTCGTAGAAGCATAAAATACCTAAGGTTAAAACCTTAGGTATTTACTTTTATAGGAACAAGAAAGGAGAAACTTCTATGCAAAAACTACTCTTTATCATCAACTCAGCCCCTTATGGCAACGAATCCTGTTTTAGTGGTTTACGTTTAGCTTTACAAATTCAAGAACAGCACAAAGCAGAAATCAAACTTTTTTTGATGTCGGATGCAGTCATTGCAGGGCTTGCGAAACAAAATCCAGCTGAGGGATATCACGTGCAACAGATGCTGGAAATCCTTACCTCGCAAGGCGCAATGGTAAAACTCTGTAAAACTTGCACCAATGCACGTGGCATTACCGAGCTTCCGCTTGCGGATGGCGTAGAAATCGGCACACTCGTTGAACTTGCTGATTGGACGATGGAAGCTGATAAGGTACTTAATTTCTAATGAAAAAAGCAGATGTGGTTGTTATTGGGGCTGGGGCTTCAGGCTTGTTTTGTGCTTCGCAATTAGGGCAAGCAGGCAAAAATGTCGTAGTACTGGATAGCGGTAAAAAAATTGGGCGTAAGATTTTGATGTCGGGCGGTGGCTTTTGCAACTTCAGCAATTTAGATGTAACGCCACAGCATTACTTAAGCCAAAATCGCCATTTTGTGAAGTCAGCTCTAGCTCGCTACACCAACTGGGATTTTATCGGCTTAGTCGCTCAATATGGCATTGCCTACCACGAAAAAGAGTTAGGGCAGCTCTTCTGTGATGAAGGTGCGGAACAGATCGTAAAAATGCTGCAAAGTGAATGCGATAAAGGCAAAGTCGATATTCAGCTTCGACAAGCGGCCGTTTCTGTGGAAAAAATTGCAAAAGGTTTTAAAATTGATACCGCTTGTAAGACTTATCAAACCGAAAATCTGGTCATTGCCACAGGAGGACTTTCAATGCCAGCCTTAGGCGCAAGTCCATTCGGCTACAAAATTGCCGAACAATTTGGCATTCCTGTCATTGCACCAAGAGCAAGTCTCGTCCCTTTTACATGGAAAGAGAGCGATAAACCCTTCGCCTCGCTTTCAGGCATTGCGTTGCCTGTTACAGTCAGCAACGAGCGGATCAGCTTTAGCAATCAAATGCTATTTACACATCGTGGGCTTTCAGGCCCCGCGATTTTGCAGATTTCGAATTATTGGCAAATAGGCGAAGCAGTTGAAATTGATCTTTTACCTGCTGAGAATATTCTCGAGATTTTGCAAGAACTGCGTCAATCTTCGCCAAAATTACAGCTAAAAACGGTATTAAGCCGTTATCTGCCGAAAAAACTGGTTGAGCTTTGGTTCGAGCAACACTTGCTAAAAGACGAAGTCATTGCTCAACTCAGCAAAAATACGCTAGAACAGCTTGAGCAATTTATCCATCATTGGCAATATATCCCCAATGGCACAGAGGGCTACCGCACCGCAGAAGTCACGATGGGGGGCATTGATACTGATCATATTTCTTCTAAAACTATGGAAGCAAAAGCCGTTCCAGGGCTTTACTTTATTGGCGAAGTGCTTGATGTGACAGGCTGGCTTGGTGGTTACAATTTCCAATGGGCGTGGTCATCTGCTTTTGCTTGTGCGGAAGGGATTATTCAAGCTTAATTAGTGTAGTAGACAAAAGTGATATGGTAGAGAAAAGTATTGATTTGGATTATTTTCCTGTAATCCTTGCCAACACTTTTGTTTACTATGCCAAATTGAAGCTAATTAAATTTGGTGCAAAGTGCTGTAAAACCATGTTTTGTCCAATGTATGCAAGCGGTTGGGCAAGCTGGCAACAATATTGGTAGCCAGCTTCAATATCCAACTTCGTTAAAGCGAAATTAGGAATAAGTTGGTGCTGTTCGCAGAAAAATGGGCGTGATCTGTTATTGATAAAGGGCGGTTAAAATTGCTCGTAAGGTTTGCGATTCACCACTGGAATTGAGCTTAGAAACGATAATGCCGACCACAGGTTCTGCAGCCCCTCGCATTGCACGGGCAGAGCGATTGGGATGAAAACCAATTTAATCGATAATAGATTGGATCTTTTAGCGGGTTTCTTCGCTGACTTTCGGATCGTGATTGAGCACACAAGAAATGGTAGATTTGCCGACCCCACAGAGATCGGCGATATCTTTAATAGTATAATTTTTGGGCATCTTGTCAGTTATTCATCACGGAAAATGCCACGAATAAATTGGATAGAAAGGAAGAATAAGAAAGCAAGTACGGCATATAACACATAACTTACAATCGGTTTGGCAAGCGTTTCGCCTTCAGCAAGTGGTTGGATGGAAACTACGTTGCGGAACTCATTCATCCAGTTAATACGCCAACCGTAATATTTGATTTGCACGCGTTGATGCTCGTTCGCATAGGCTTGGGCTTTCGCTTGCACATCAGCAGAGCTGAATTTAAAGTATAGCGGCAAGCCCCAGCCTGTATCTTCGTTACGATAAACCATCGTTTTTTTGCTGTCTGGATTTTCGGTGAACAAGAAATATACATCGCGTACTTCGCCATCTGCTGGATTCGATTTGCTGATGACGCCATCTTTGTCCATTCGGCGCACTTCCATTCCTGTTACTACGGTTTCATCATAGCTTGGCATAACGTAATTTACCGTGCCAGTGATCACAATGAAAAAAGAGAGCGAAACGAGAAATAAGAAATATTTGAGGATTGATTTCATACTAAGTCCTACAGGTTAATTTTAAATAAATTCTGCACATTTTGTGTCGTAATGTGCGCCAATTCTTCGGTTGAAACGCCTTTTAACGTTGCCAAATATTCGCACGTTTCACGCACATAAGCAGGCTGATTCGGCTTGCCGCGGTAAGGTATTGGTGTAAGATACGGTGAATCGGTTTCCACCAATAGGCGATCAAGCGGTAGTTTTCTGACGACATCTCGCAATTCTTCTGCATTGCGGAAGGTAATAATACCCGAAATCGAAATATAAAAGCCAATATCCAATGCACGTTTTGCCATCGCATAATCTTCGGTAAAACAATGTAATACACCGCCACATTGTTCTGCACCGCCTTGCTCAAGCATATTCATGGTATCTTCGCGTGCTGAACGAGTGTGAATAATCAGCGGTTTATTGACCTTTTTCGCTACATCAATTTGAGCAGAAAATTGTTCCTGCTGAAGCATTTTGGTTTCAGGCGTGTAGTGATAATCTAAGCCTGTTTCGCCAATGGCAACCACTTTATTATCTTGAGCGTAAGCCAAGAGTTTGCCGTAATCGAAAGGTTCTTCATCTACATTAAGCGGATGCACACCGCAGCTCAGTGAGACATCATTGCGGTGAGCGGTAAGCTGTTTCATCGCCTCAAAACGTCCAAGTGTAGTGCAAACAGAAACAATATGTCCCACACCACGTGCTTTGGCTTTTTCGATCACTTCATCCACGCTTTTATGTTGCGTTTGATAGTCTAAGCCATCAAGGTGGCAGTGGGAGTCAATAATAAATAAGTCGTTCAAATTTAGTTCCTACTTTACGATAAAAAATGCAAGCATAACGCTTGCATCTTCAATGAAAAAAGCAAAATTACTCTTCTTCTAATTCGTTTAAATCCAATGCTTCAGGCGAAAGAATAATGCCCGTTAAGTCCGCATACACGTAATCTTCTGGGAAGAATGTTACGCCACCGAAATTCACAGGTGTATCAATTTCGCCAATTTCGGTATTGTCCGCACCAACAGGGATCGGGGCTAAAGCATGAATGCCAATATTTAAGGTTTCCAACACATCTAACTGACGCACCGCACCATAAACAATAATGCCTTCCCAGCCGTTATCGACCGCTAATTGTGCTAACTCCGCATCAATTAACGCACGGCGCACTGCACCACCGCCATCAACAAGTAGCACACGACCGTTACCCTCTTCTTCCAAAACTTTTTCAATTAAACCGTTACTTTCAAAGCATTTTACGGTCGTAATTTGACCATTGAAAGAAGACGCACCGCCAAAGCTTGAGAAGATTGGCTCAACCACATCAACTTGGTCTGAATAAATATCGCAAAGTGCTGAGGTATCAATACGCATAATAGGCTCCGTTTTTATTTTTGTATTGCGACAAGTATAAACCTAAGTGGGCAATTTGCAAAATTTTTGCAGCCCCCAATATCTTACCAAACTATTTAGCTAAGCTAACAGCACTCAAAACTCTCCACTTCGTTCTCATTACCGCCGATATTCGCCACTTTCGGATAAGCACAAATTGGCATTTGTTTGTTCGAGTAGGTTTTACTTTTCGCAAGCAGACTTGGTGGTTGTCGTACCATTGTTCAAGCGCGGTTAATGGATCGAAACCGTCCAAGCCGTTACCACCACCGCAGTGGGTTAAGCCTGGGGCAACGAAAAGTCAGGAAAGTTCGCCAGCACTTTGGGTATCTTTTTGCAAATCGTTGAACCACACCACTTGGTTTTTAGCGGAGAATACTGGATCTGATTCACCTGTCAGCACAATTAATTTCATCAGCATAAATTGCTGAAACTTGGCTTTAGCCCGTAGCAATAATAAAAGTGAGATATTCTGCGATGGAAGATCGAATAATATCTGAGGTCATAAGCGCTCCTTAATCTGGTACACCTTAGCGATTAAGACGTGGATTTTCGAGCGTGGAACGCGAATTTTTCGATACGGAGCACAAAAAATATTTTTTGCCATACTTGCAATGGTTGAGTTTATTACAATGTTTGAAAAATACAGGAATGAGCTTAAAAGACATCAAACGCTTCTCTGAATGTACCGCCATTGGCGACGATACCATTGACGAACGCCTTGCATTATTTGAAAGCCAAACGGAAAACGTCAAACAACAGATTGCCGAATTGCAACGCTACTTAGGCTTATTGGAATATAAATTAGTGTTTTATCAACATGCGAAATATCTTGGTTCGGTGAAAGCGGTAGAATTGCCTAAAATTCCGGAAACTGACTAGGGTTGAGGATTCATTTTGCAAAATCTTGATGAAAAACAACCACTCTTTCGAACGGTCTATAGTTAAGTCATTTATGAAAAAAACTTGCTGCTTAGTCGTTGATTATTTCAAATTCTCTTTAAAAAATTCCTCAAATTTATCAAACAGAATTTTTCCCGATTTGTTATCCTATAAATCAACATGAGTTGCATCTGGTACGATGTATAACTCTTTATTTTTGCTACCGAGTGATTGATACGCTTCTTTCATTTTATAACGCCTTCTACATCTAAGCCCGGTTTACGATTGTAAGTACCTTGTTCGTTTGGTGTGAAGTCAATTTCATAGCAGTCTGCCATTGATGATGTTGCGAAAGTTGCAGAAAGTGTAGTGGCAAGTACATTTAACGGATTTTGGAGAAATCATTGACCAACTTGCACCTTATCCTGATTTAGTGATCGACTGGCACGATGATATAAGCAAGCTGGATTCCATGAACCACCGCATTAATATGGGCTTGCGCATTGGTTTGGAAGCAGACTCAAAATTTATCGTGCGAAAAATTACTGAAATTGGCGATGTGCTGGTCGCTGCCCCAAGCTTACTTGAACGTTTGGGTAAACCAACATCGTTAGAAGATCTGGAACACAGCTATCCTTTCGGAGCATAAATCAACGTTGCCACAGAGCGAACTTAGCATCTTCCGCTTAATAGCGAACAATCGCTCAAGCAGCGCAACATCGGCTTTCAAAGCACCAGCGTATATAGCAACTCGCAAGGCAAGGTGGTGGGAATGTTGAGCGATTATCTCGTTCGCCCTTATGAAACCATCATCCCGCCTAGGACGTTGAGAGTATTTGAAATTTTGGAAAGCGTTTTGAAAGAAACATTAGAGTAATTTTTCCTATTTTGCCATGACATATTTAAATGATGCCCTGACTTTGTACGATTTATACAAAAGGGCATCCCCCTTTATGCTATACTTGCAAAGATTTAGCAAAATTTAACCGCTAGTAAGGATTAGCATGACAACGGAAACCCCGATTTTAACCACATTTGAAGAGCTTGATCTCTCCCCCCAATTACTCAAAGCCTTGAACGAAAAAGGTTATAAACGTCCAACTTCAGTACAAGCTCAAACCATTCCATTCGCGTTAGATGGACGTGATTTGTTAGGTTCAGCTCCAACAGGCACGGGCAAAACGGCTGCGTTTTTACTACCTGCTATTCAACATTTATTAGACTATCCTCGCCGTAAACCTGGTGCACCACGTATTTTGATATTAACACCAACCCGAGAATTGGCAATGCAAGTAGCAGAACAAGCAGAAGCATTAGCGAAATTTACAAAACTCAGTATTGCCACTATTACAGGCGGTGTGGCGTATCAAAATCATGGTGAGATTTTCAACAGCAATCAAGATATTGTTGTCGCAACGCCTGGTCGTTTAATGCAATACATCAAAGAAGAAAACTTTAACTGCCGTGCAGTAGAAATTCTTATTTTTGATGAAGCCGATCGAATGTTGCAAATGGGCTTTGGGCAAGATGCGGAAAAAATCGCGGCGGAAACCCGTTGGCGTAAACATACTTGGTTGTTCTCAGCAACGCTTGAGGGTGAATTATTGACCGATTTTGCGGAACGTTTATTAAACGATCCTGTGCAAATCGAAGCCGAACCAAGCCGCCGCGAACGTAAGAAAATCCAGCAATGGTACTATCATTCCGATAATGTTGAGCATAAAACGAAACAGCTTGCCCGCTTAATTAGCGAATTAGCAATGGAAAAAGCGATAGTATTTGTTCGCCGTCGTGAAGATGTGCGGGAACTGAGTGAAACCTTGCGTAAACGTGGCATTCGTTCGACCTATTTGGAGGGCGAAATGGCACAAACCCAACGTAATCAGGCAATTTCTCGCTTAAAAGAGGGTGTTGTGAATGTGTTGGTTTCAACCGATGTTGCCGCTCGCGGAATTGATATTGATGATGTCGATTTTGTGATTAACTTTGATTTGCCTTACAGTGCAGATACTTATCTTCACCGTATCGGTCGTACCGCACGTGCAGGCAAAAAAGGCTCAGCAATTTCGCTGGTGGAAGCCCACGATTACAAGCTATTAGGTAAAATTAAACGCTACACCGATGAGCCATTAAAACCACGCGTAATTGAAGGCTTAGAACCGCGAACAAAAGCCCCGAAAGATGGCGAAGCAAGTACCACAACCAAGAAAGAAAAAGCTCGAATTAAAAAACGCAAAGAGGCGAAAAAAGAAGCCGCAAAAGCGAAGGTAAAAGTGCGTCATAAAGATACCAAAAATATTGGCAAACGCAGAAAGCCGAGTGGTGATAAAGCATTAGGAAATAAAGCGTAAGCGGTAAAATTCTCTCCATAAATTGCAAACAGCGAGGTCTATATGAACTGGTTTATCCAAGCACTCAAAAAAACATTTACCTATCGCGGACGAGCACGTCGGGCGGAATTTGGTTGGTTTAACTTGATTTCATTTTTAATCAGCTTAGCTCTTATTATTGTTCCTGCAGTAGTATTCGATTTAGGTGGAAATCTTTTAGCGGCAACCTACCAATCTGAAGCAATCAACATAATTACCAATGCAGGCACTTTGATTTTTGAACTTGCTTATTCTCTTTTTAGCTTGGTAACAACGCTCGCCCATTTTAGCCTTTCGGCTCGTCGCCTGCACGATTTAGGCTTCTCGGGCTGGTGGCAACTTACGGTTTATTTAGGTTTGCCAATTATAGTATTTTTATCTTTTATCATTATGGATATCAATGAAGCAAATCCGAGCATCATTCCAGGTCTTGTGGTGCCTCTCGTATTATTGATGTACGCTATCTATCTCGGTGTTTTGTTATTTATGGATGGACAACGTTTTACCAACAAATATGGCAAAGATCCAAAAGCAGAGCCCCAAACAGAGCCTGTTGAACAAACATCCATTAGTGTATTAGTGGATAAACCATAATTTCAAGCGGTGAAATTTGTAAAAGATTTTGTAGATCTCACCGCTTGCTTTTTACCTTGAGAAATCTACCCGAATTGCCTACAATATCGCCTTTTATTTAACAGCCAATAGAAGCCAAAATTATGTCGCAAATTAAATTGATTGTTGGGCTTGCCAACCCAGGTGCAAAATACGAAGGCACACGCCACAATGCAGGTGAATGGCTTGTAAATGAACTTGCCAGAATGTATAACACTTCGCTCAAAGAGGAAGCAAAATACTTTGGCAAAGTAGCCAAAATCAATACTGAACAGGACGAAGTTCGTTTGCTTGTACCCACTACTTTTATGAATTTAAGTGGAAAAGCCGTGGGTGCATTAGCGAATTTTTATCGTATTAAACCAGAAGAAATTTTGGTTGCTCACGATGAATTAGATCTTCCTCCTGGTGTGGCGAAAATCAAACAAGGTGGTGGACACGGTGGTCATAACGGCTTGAAAGATATTATTGCAAGCCTTGGTAACAACAATAATTTCTACCGCGTGCGTATTGGCATTGGGCATCCAGGTCATCGCGATTTAGTAGCAGGTTATGTATTGGGTAAACCTGCTCCACAAGACCAAGAGAAAATTGATGCCGCAGTCGATGAAGCCAGTCGCTGTGTAGAAGTGCTGTTTAAAGAAGGTATTGTGAAGGCAACAAACCGATTGAATGGGTTTAGGGCATAACTAATTTATTATTTTATTCGTAATTTGCCCCCCTCTTTAGAAAAGAGGGGAAATGTAAGGCGGAAGTATACTTATAAGGAACAAAACATGGGATTCAAATGTGGTATCGTGGGTTTACCAAACGTTGGTAAATCAACTCTTTTTAATGCATTAACCAAAGCAGGTATTGAAGCGGCGAACTATCCGTTCTGTACCATTGAACCAAACACAGGTGTGGTACCAATGCCTGATCCACGTTTAGATGCATTAGCAGAAATCGTCAAGCCTGAGCGCGTATTACCAACTACGATGGAGTTTGTAGATATTGCAGGTTTAGTGGCAGGTGCAAGCAAAGGCGAAGGCTTGGGTAACAAATTCTTAGCTAACATTCGCGAAACGGATGCGATTGGTCACGTTGTGCGTTGTTTTGAGAACGATGACATCGTGCACGTTGCAGGTAAAATTGACCCACTTGATGACATTGAAACTATCAACACTGAATTAGCGTTAGCAGATTTAGATAGCTGCGAGCGTGCGATCCAACGTTTACAAAAACGTGCAAAAGGTGGTGATAAAGAAGCGAAATTCGAGCTTTCCGTAATGGAAAAAATCTTACCTGTGCTTGAAAATGCAGGAATGATCCGTTCAGTCAATTTAGACAAAGACGAATTGTTGGCAATCAAAGGCTACAATTTCTTAACCTTAAAACCAACGATGTACATCGCCAACGTAAACGAAGATGGTTTTGAAAATAATCCATACTTAGACAAAGTGCGTGAATTTGCGGCAAAAGAAGGTTCAGTGGTTGTGCCTGTGTGTGCAGCGATTGAAGCGGAAATTGCAGAATTAGACGACGATGAAAAAACTGAATTCCTGCAAGACTTAGGCATTGAAGAACCTGGTTTGAACCGTGTAATCCGTGCGGGCTATGCGTTGTTAAATCTGCAAACTTACTTCACCGCAGGCGTGAAAGAAGTACGTGCATGGACGGTTTCAGTTGGAGCAACAGCACCCAAAGCAGCTGCGGTTATCCATACTGATTTCGAGAAAGGATTTATTCGTGCGGAAGTGATTGCTTATGACGATTTCATCCAATTCAAGGGCGAAAACGGTGCGAAAGAAGCGGGTAAATGGCGTTTAGAAGGGAAAGATTACATCGTGCAAGATGGCGATGTGATGCACTTCCGCTTTAACGTGTAATTGCAAAAAATCTAAGAAAAACAGCCGCTTGTAGCAATGCAAACGGCTGTTTTACATCATATAAAATGTAGCGTGGGATTTATCCCACCGTTAAACCTTAATATCATTAAATGGTGGGATAAATCCCATCCTACAGACAAAAAATGAAACTCAATTATCTATTAGGCACACCACAACAAACAGGCAGATTAAAAGCTGAATTTGCAGATTTTATCGTGCGAGAAGAACTTGGCTATCCGCTCGCAGGCGAAGGCGAATTTGTGGCTGTGAAAGTGCGAAAAACCAATGCCAATACCCTTTTTGTGGGCGAACAATTAGCAAAATTTTTAGGCATTTCCGCCAAAAATATGAGCTATGCGGGCTTGAAAGATCGCCACGCAGTGACGGAACAATGGTTTTGCCTTCATTTAGCGGGCAAAGAAACGCCTGATTTTTCCACCTTTGAATGTGAAGGCGTGGAAATTCTAGAAGTCACCCGTCACAACCGTAAAATCCGTACGGGGGCTTTGGAAGGCAACCATTTCGAGCTTTTACTGCGTGATGTGGTGGAAACCAATGAGCTCAAACAACGCTTGAATCAATTACAAGCGGTCGGTTTCCCTAATTATTTTACCGAACAACGTTTTGGGCGTGATGGGCACAATTTAACCCAAGTACAACGCTGGGCAAGCGGTGAAATTTCGGTAAAAGATCGCAAAAAACGCAGTTTTTACCTTTCTGCTGCTCGTTCGGAAGTGTTTAATTTAGTGATTTCGCAACGGATTGCCGATCAGCAAATGCAAACAGTGTTATTAGGCGATTATCTGCAGTTGGCTGGCTCAAACAGCTTTTTTGAAGTGAAAGCGGAAGATTTAATGCAATCACAGCAACGTTTAGATGAAAACGATGTCTTACTCACCGCGCCATTGATTGGCGAAAATTCGCTCGAACAAAATGGCAATGAGCGTGAAAAAGCGATTGTTGCACAGCACGAAAATTTAATCAGCTTGATGAAAAAAGAGCGAATGAATACCGCTCGCCGTGCGATGTTGTGTAAACCGCAAGATCTCCGTTGGCAGTTTGAACCTGAAGGATTACGTTTAAAATTCTTTTTGAATTCAGGCAGTTACGCAACGGGATTGGTGCGTGAGCTTATTACATTAAACGAGGAAGAATAAGGACATTATGAATATTTTAATGAGCAACGATGATGGCTTTCATGCAGAGGGCATTCAAACTCTCGCACGCATATTACGTGAAGCGGGTCATCGTGTCACCATTATTGCTCCCGATCGCAACCGTTCAGCGGCTTCTAGCTGCTTAACGCTCACGGAGCCGTTGCGTGTACAAAAATTTGACGAATTTAACTATGCAGTGACTTCGGGCACGCCTGCGGATTGCGTGCATTTAGCCTTAAATGGTTTGCTAGAAAATGACTTTGATTTGGTTATTTCGGGTATCAATCACGGGGCGAATTTGGGCGATGATATTATCTATTCAGGCACAGTAGCAGCCGCTATTGAAGGGCGCCATCTGCCATTACCTTGCTTGGCGGTCTCGCTTGTGGGTAAAAAAGGAGCGGATAAACATCACGGACATCTGTTTGGCTCGAACCATTTTGAAACGGCTTCTCGTGTAGTATTGGAACTCTTACCAAAACTTAAACCCGAGATGATTACCCATCGTGAAGTGCTGAATATTAACGTACCTGATCTCCCATATGAGGCACTTAAAGGCACAATGATTACCCGCCAAGGAAAGCGTTCACAAGCAGCGGAAATTGTGAAAACAGAAGATCCGCGAGGTGGCACAATCTACTGGCTAGGAGCAAACGGCACAGCTGTGGATGAAATCGAAGGCACCGATTTTTATGCCATCAATCAAGATTGCGTGTCGATTACTCCACTACAAGTGGATATGACCGCACATCATTCACTGACTGATTTACAAAAAATTCTCTAACAAATCTTTTAAAGGCTAACAAATTTTATGCAATTATTTGGTACAATCTACGACAAAACGATGGCGTGGTCGAAGCACACTTACGCGGCTTATTGGCTCAGCTTCGTGAGCTTTATTGAAGCGATTTTCTTCCCAATTCCGCCCGATGTGATGTTAATTCCCATGTCAATGGCAAAACCGCAAAATGCATTTAAATACGCGGTTTACACCACCGTAGCCTCCGTGCTTGGCGGAATGATTGGCTACTTTATTGGACTTTATGCGTTCGAGTGGGTGCAATCGTTAATCGCAGATTGGGGAATGCAAGCCAGTTTTGACCAAGCAAAAGCGTGGTTTGAAGTTTGGGGCGTAGCAGTGGTTTTCTTGGCAGGTTTCTCTCCTATTCCGTATAAAGTATTCACCATTTGTGCGGGCGTAATGCAAATGGTGTTCTTCCCGTTTGTGATTACTGCCGCTGTTTCCCGCTTTGCTCGCTTTATTTTAGTGGCGAAGCTCTCCGCGTGGGGCGGTGAAAAATATGCGGATAAAATCCGTCGTTCGATCGAATTGATTGGCTGGGGTACAATTGCCTTGGCTGTAGTCGCTTATACTATTTATCAGTTAACTAAATAAAACAGGATTCCAATATGAAAAAATCATTCCTTTTATTACCGTTTGTAGCAGCATTTGCATTAACGGCTTGTAGTTCAAATAATTCAGCAGAAGTTAGCGAAAGTTCATCAGATACCCTGCCAAATGGTGGCACTTGGCAACCAGCAGATATTCAACCAACTTCAATGCCAAACGGAATGAACCAACCAATTTCACAACCGAGCTACACACCAGCACCTGTAACGGCAAAACCTGTAGCAACAGCGCCAAGCTATAACAATAACGCAAGTTACGGTTCATCAGACAGCATCGGCAACTGTCAAGTGGTTCGCGATGCAGCAGGCACACCGATTTATGCTCAAATGACCAAAGGCTGCTACACGGATAGCACCATTACCGTTGGCCCGCAAGATACGCTCTATTTCGTTTCTTTCCTTGCAGGTAAAACCCCAGCTGAGATTGCCGCATTAAATAATATTAGTACGACGACGAAATTAAAAGTTGGTCAAACGCTACGAGTGCGTTAATAGGATTTTATGATGAAAAAAGTGATGTTATTTGCACTTTCTTGTGCATTCTTAACCGCTTGCAGCGCGGAAAAAGTGACTGATCCGAATGAATTATCACCAGGTTTAATGCAACCTGTGGATGGCTCAGGTGCAACGAACGGCAGCTTTAGCTGGGGCGATTTTCAAACAGCACCGATGCCTGACTCGATGAAAGCGACAGCAAAATAAACATAAATAAGAATAAAGAAAAAGGATTGATAATGAAAAAGCATTTTTTACTTTTGCCACTTACCGCAAGCATTTTGACCGCTTGTTCGTCTAATTCTCCAGCCCCAGTAGTCAATGCTTCTGGCAGCAGTGAGCTTTCGCCAGGGGTAATGCAACCTGTAGCTGGCACTGGTGCAAATAATAATATGGGTTGGCAAGCGGCAGATATTCAACCGGTCAATATGCCAAGCACAATGAGTACCCCGACAGTTTCGACACCAAGCTATCAACCAGCAGCGGTGCAAAACCCTGTTATTACAGCACAGCCTGAGCAGCCAAAAACAACCACAAAAGTGGTAAAAAAAACCAAAACGGTTGAGAAAAAAGTCGATCAAAACTTTGAGATCCCACGCGATGCGAACAATGCTCCCATTTACAGCCAAATCCAAAAAGGCTTTTATGACGGCTCAACTTATACCGTTCGCAAAGGTGATACCATGTTCTTAATTGCTTATGTAGTCGGTAAAGATGTTAAAGAGATCGCGACACTTAACAATATGAGTGAGCCATATCAATTGACCGTTGGACAAAAACTCAAAACAGGTAAAGCAAGTACGGAAACTGTGACTGTTGAAGAAACCGTAACCGTGCCAGTTCAACCAAAAGTAACCTACCAACAAGGGGCGAATGGCACAGTTTATTCCTCTGAAGGTGAAATTACAGGACCTGTAAAAGCGGGTGTAGGCTCTGCAAATACAGCTGTAAAACCGACTATTCAAGCTTCTGCAGGAAATGTTACTAGCTCTACTCCTACTGTTGTAGCAACAACAGCAACAGTTGAACAACAAGCTCAGCCGCAAGTTAGAGCAACTACCGCAAGCACACAAAGCACGGTGGCAGCACCAGCATCATCAATTAGATGGGTTTCACCAACTGCAGGGCGTATTGTTCAAGGCTTTTCAAACTCTGAAGGTGGTAATAAAGGGATCGATATTGCAGGGCAAAAAGGGCAGGATGTTCGCTCAGCAGCGGATGGTAAAGTCGTTTATGCAGGTAACGCATTGGAAGGTTACGGTAACTTAATTATCATCAAACATAATGATGACTTCTTAAGTGCATATGCTCATAACGACCGCATCTTGGTGGATGAGCAAGATAATGTGAAAGCAGGTCAAAAAATCGCAACAATGGGTAGCACAGGCACAAGCTCAAACAAACTTCACTTTGAAATTCGTTACAAAGGGAAGTCTATCGACCCAACACGTTATTTGCCAAGACAGTAACAAAAAATTTTATGAATATGACCGCTTGCTCAAGCGGTCAATTTTTATCAACACTTTACTTAAAGAATAAAAGATAAAAAATGGATCATTCTCAAGTAATTCGTTGTGATTGGGTTGATGGTAGCGAAATTTACACTCACTACCACGATACCGAATGGGGGAAACCTGAATTTGACAGCCAAAAGCTATTTGAAAAACTTTGCCTAGAAGGGCAACAAGCAGGACTTTCGTGGATCACTGTATTAAAGAAGCGGGAAAATTATCGCCAAGCCTTTTTCAACTTTGATCCGCATAAAATCGCTCAGATGCAAGCAGTAGATATTGATAAATTAATGGAAAATAGCGGTTTAATCCGCCATCGTAAAAAGCTTGAAGCAATTGTAAAAAATGCTCGAGCTTATATTGAGATGAAAGCGAGTGGAGAAGATTTCAGCCAATTTATCTGGTCATTTGTAGATGGAAAACCGCAAATTAACGATGTGCCAAATTCAGCGAGCATTCCCGCTAAAACCGCAACATCATTTGCAATGTCAAAAGCACTTAAGAAAAAAAACTTTGTGTTTGTAGGAGAAACCATCTGCTATGCTTTTATGCAATCCATGGGATTAGTCGATGATCATTTAAATGCGTGTTGGTGTAAATCTACTTCTTCTTGTTCAAGATAGTAATAAAACGTAGTTTGGTAAAAAATTTAAAAAATTAACAGCTTCTTAACTTTTTCTTAAGATTTCTTTGGTTTAATACACACATCAAAGCAATACTGCTTGAGAAAATAACTTAAAAAGGAAAACATTATGAAAAAATTCGCATTAGCAACCTTATTCGCTTTAACAACTGCTTCCGCATTCGCCGACTTTAATAGCAATAACACACAAACAGGCGGTTTCCAACAAGCTGCACCTGCAGCAATTAGCGTAAAACAAGCCATGTCTGCAGCAGATAATTCGATGATTACCTTAGTGGGTAACATTACACAACAAATCGATGATGATGAGTTCTGGTTTACTGATGGTACTGGTCAAATCAAAGTTGAAATCGAACGTCAGGTGTGGAACGGTTTAAACGTAGGTCCGAATGATAAAATTCGCATTTTTGGTAAACTAGATAACGAGATGTTTGATAGAGCAGAACTTGAAGTGTTACGCATCGAAAAAGCAAACTAATTTTATATAACCAATTATATTCTTAATCACTAAACTAAACATGCCACCGTCTATAGGTGGTTAAACAAAGGAAAAACATTATGAAAAAATTCGCATTAGCAACTATTTTAGCTTTATCTACAACTTCAGCTTTTGCTGGCTTTAATGGTAACACGACACCAAATGGTGGCTTCCAATCAGGCACTCAATCAGCAATTAGCGTAAAACAAGCATTACAAGCTGCTGATAACTCAATGATTACCTTAGTGGGTAACATCACACAACAAATCGATGACGATGAGTTCGTATTTACTGACGGCACAGCACAAATTAAAGTGGAAATTAAACGTCGTGCTTGGAATGGCTTAAATGTAGGCCCGAATGATAAAATCCGTATTAGCGGTAAATTAGACAACGAAGCTTTCGAGAAAGCTGAACTTGAAGTTTATCGTGTTGAAAAAGCAAGATAATTTACTCAAAAAATAGCGAGCTCAGCTCGCTGTTTTTGTTTTTTAACTATAAAAGAGCGGTCAATTTCTATGAGAATTTTACTAATTGAAGACGATAGCCTGATCGGCAATGGTTTACAGATTGGCTTAACCCAACTTGGCTTTGCGGTGGATTGGTTTACTGATGGCAAAACTGGGCTGGATGCGCTGACTTCTGCGCCTTACGATGCCGTGGTGCTAGATCTTACCTTGCCCAAATTAGATGGCTTAGACGTGCTTCAACAATGGAGAGTGAACAATCAAGATGTGCCCGTGCTAATTTTAACCGCTCGCGACACTTTGGATGAACGTGTAAAAGGCTTGCAACACGGAGCAGATGATTATCTCTGCAAACCTTTTGCATTGGCGGAAGTAGCAGCACGCTTGCAGGCGTTAATTCGTCGTCGTTATGGACATCACAACCCTGTGATTGAACACGCAGGAGTGAAGCTCGATCCCAATCAACGAGCGGTTTCGCTTAACGATCAGGTAATTTCACTCACCACGCGAGAATATAAATTACTGGAGCTTTTTATGCTCAATAAAGATCGCGTGCTCTCACGTGCTGCGATTGAAGAAAAACTCTCGTCTTGGGATGAAGAAATCAGCAGCAGTGCCTTAGATGTGCATATTTACAATCTTCGCCAAAAGCTTGGTAAGCAGTTTATCCGCACCGTACACGGCGTAGGATATGCGTTAGGACAAGCATAGCAACCACAAGCGGTCAAAAATGGAAAATAAAATGCAAAACAAACGCCTAACCCTTCGCTTAATTTACGTTCTTTCTTTTACCGCACTTTTTGTCTGGCTTATTTCCACCGCTGTCGCTTGGTGGCAAGTGCGTAATGAAGTAAATGACGTATTTGATGTCCAACAAATTCTGTTTGCCGAGCGTCTTGCCAACTCCGATTTAAGCCATATTCTGCTTGAGCACGCCGAAGATATAAACAAAATCCAAACGCATTCATTTAAGAAAAATTATGATGATGATGCCCTTGCCTTTGCGATTTTTTCCAAACAAGGCAAGCGGCTTCTGACCGATGGACGTAATGGCGATAATTTTGTGTTCGATAACGAAATCGGCTTCGCCAAAGGCTATATGCTTAATGATGACGATGAATGGCGGATTTTCTGGCAGCCTGTGTCAAATGGCGATCTGATTATCGCCGTTGGGCAAGAGCTGGAATATCGAGAAGATCTGATTAACGAAATGATTTTCGGGCAGATGTGGATCTGGTTTGCCAGCCTGCCGATTTTAATTATTGTGCTTGCGTGGCTCATTCACAAAGAATTGCAACCAATTAAACGCTTAAGCCAAGAAGTGCAGGGCAGAAAATCGGGCGATGTTTCACTGCTCAATACACAATCTTTGCCTCTGGAAATTCTACCACTGGTACAAAATTTAAACCAATTTTTTGACCGCACTTCGACAATGTTGCAACGCGAGCGCCGTTTTACGTCTGATGCCGCCCACGAATTGCGTAGCCCCTTAGCCGCTCTTCGTATTCAAGCTGAAGTGGCACAACTAGCAGGTGATAATGCTCAGCTCCGCGAGCAAGCACTTTCCAACTTAACGCAAGGCATTGACCGAGCATCCCAACTTATCGAGCAGCTGCTTACCCTTTCCAAGCTTGATAATTTGCAAGAGTTGGAAGAAATTCAATCGCTTGATTGGGAAGGTATTATCCAATCGCTGATTGCCGAACGCTATTTTGTGGCGAAAAAACGCCAAATATCGCTGGCTTTTGAAAAAGAATCGGAGTTGAAAGAAAAACAAGGGCAGCCGATTTTAATTTCCTTAATGCTCAGAAACTTGCTCGATAACGCCATCAAATATTGCCCTGAAGGTACAAAAATCTCAGTAAAAATGACAGCTTGCCAAATTATTGTGGAAGACAACGGTGGCGGCGTTGAGCCTGATGATTTGAAAAAACTCGGACAACGTTTCTACCGCCCCGCAGGACAAAATGAAAAAGGCAGCGGCTTAGGGCTTTCGATTGTAATGCGCATTGCAGAATTGCACGGATTGAAAGTACGGTTGGAAAATGTGATGGAAAGCGAGGAAAGAATAGGATTACGAGCGATAATTTTAGTTTAAAAATAAGGTGAGCTCTGGCAAATCCAAAGCTCGCCTTTTATATCATTATCGCTGAATCAAATAACGCAACTGCGTACCATCTTGCTCAACGCTTAACAACGTATAACCATGGTTTTTAGTGTCCACAGGAATATTGTTAATCGATTGAGCGCAGTCGCTTAATAGCTCTAAAATCTCGCCTTTTTTCAATTCTGGCATCGTTTCAAGCATTACGATTGCAGGGTATGGGCAAGGTTCGCCTAAGGTATCCAACGTGTAATCTGGGGTGATGTCTTTCGGATCTTTATCCAATTTTTGCACGACAGTAAATGCCATAATGTTCTCCTGATATTTGAAGTTGTGTATTGATTAGTTACATCCACAAGAAGCCGCAGCTACTTTCGCTTTAGCTTTGGCAAGGAAGCGTTTTTCCCACCAAACGACTGCAACCAAGCAAGCGATTAATAAGCCATAGTTAACGAGCAAGCCGCCAACAGGACCAAACTCTTTGAGTAAGTTAAGTTTGTCGTAATCTAAGGCGAGTGCTGGTGCGATATCGTCCCATACGTAAGCAAGATAGGTTGAGCCGATAACGTTACCCACACCAACCCACATAAAGTGTACTTGCCCTTCCATAGAGCGATACATCCAACCCGTTTCGCAGCCACCTGCTAATACGATACCAAAACCGAATAATAAACCGCCGATAATCGCATTTGGGCCTGCCCACATAATTTTAGGAGAAACGCCTAATTGAACGTAAGAAAAGACGCCTATAGTGCCCACAATAATCCCGAAGATAATCGCTTTTGCCATATAAGCGCGCCCTGTTACCCATAAATCGCGGAATGCAGAGGTAAAGCAGATTTGTGCACGTTCAATCAATAAACCGAAGATTAAGCCACAAAGCATTGCAAAGCCGAGCTTGATGGAAGATTGCATCACATAGAGGGAAGCGGTCAAATATGCTAAAAAGATTACCATTCCAATGCGGAAGCGGCGTGTGGCTTGTTTTGGATCGGTTTCTTGGATTTTTGCTGCCCCTTTTTTGAGCTGCAATTTTACACGAAACATTGGAAGTAGAGTGACTTTTACCCCAAAGTAAGTCCCGATTGCAGTGGCAATAGTAAAGAACCACGCATGAACGGAGAATTGTGGAATCCCGGTGAAAAGTGAGGCTAAGTTACAGCCCATCGCCAAGCGCGCGCCGAAGCCCGCTAATGCACCGCCAATTAAGGCTTGAACAATACGGCGTTTATGCGGTTGGTTACGCCATTTTACGTTATTCGCCCAAAGTGCAGCAGAAATACAGCCTGCGAACATGCCCAAAATCATCACGCCATCAATACGAGTGAAAATAGTGCCTTGCATTCCAATGATTTTGTAATAGCTCCACTCGGAAACATCGACGCCAAGCGCTTGCAATGCGTGTCCGCCCCAGCGAGTGAATTCCCCTGTGACAGCCCAATATGTGCCTGTTACGCCGAAATAGTAAGCTGAAAGTAAGCCTGCTGCGATCACCGCTGCCACAGGGTTCCAATATTTAATCAGATAATCTTGTTTAAATTGTTGCCAAATTTCTAACATTCCTTAAATCCTAAAAAAGTTGATGATTGGAGAGTTAATGATTGGCAAGAGAGGTATAACGATGAAAAATAGAATTGAGAAACACAATTGGCTTTCTTCACTTCCTATACACAAACTTGCGATATATGAATGAATTGCCGTTGAGGCGGTAAAATTATAATCAAAAAATAGAGAGAAAACAAACAAGATTGATGGAGGCAGATAAAATAAAACCTCAAGTCAAATGACTTAAGGTTCTATTTTTACTAAATTGGCAAAAAATTATTTAGATTCAACCGCTTCTTTTACGGCATCAACTTTCTCGCTAACTTTGTTCATCATCTCTGATGCTTTTTCAGTCGCTTTATCTGCCATTGCATCTGTAGCTTGTTTTACTTCTTCTGCTTTATCTGCTACTACAGCTTTGGTTTCTTCAACTTTAGCTGCCGCGGTATCTTTTACATCAGCTGCTTTTTCAGTTACAGCTGCTTTCACCTCGTCAACTTTAGCTGCTGCTGCATCTTTTACTTCTGCCGCTTTTTGAACTGCGGTCTCTTTAACTTCAGTTGCTTTTTCTGTTGCAGTTTGTTTCATTTCTGTCGCGGCTGCTTGAGCTTTTTCAGCTGTTTTTTGAGCTTGATCACAAGCAGTTAACGCTAATGCTGAACCTAAAACAAGGGCTAATAATGATTTTTTCATAAGAACTCCATAAAGTTAATTTTGCATAAATTGCTTACACTTAGTATATGTTTCTAATAAAAAGTTCATTTCTTTTACTCAAATGGTTAAATTTTATTTCGTTCTGGTCATAAAGTATTTCGATTTGAAAGTATAAAAACAAAGCTATCATCAAAAATTAAAGGGCTGAATATTTGATATTCAACCCTTTCAACGTTCAATTAACAACCTATTTCGCAGAATATTGTCTCAAAATTGCATAAAGCTCATCTTTAATTTTCAATTTTTCTTTTTTAAGAGTTTCAACTTCCTGTTGAGTGGCGAGTTCAATATTCGCTTCTTGGTTTTTAATTTTTTGGTCGATTTCATTATGTTTATCAAATAAACGAGCGAAATGAGCATCTTCGTTTTTCAATTTAGTAATCAAATCACGATATTCAGGAAACATAGTAAACTCCTTAAATTAGGTTATTAATAGATTCAATTTCATCCTACTCCTTTTGGCTTAACTTGGTAGTGAAATATCACAAAAATTTGAACTAGATCACAAAATTTTTACCTACTTCTACTACGACAAGCCGAAAATTTAACGGTATAATGCAAACTCAACTATTCAAGAGGCAATAAGAATGCGCTACAAAGCTCTCTTTACTTTGTTATTTACCCTATTAAGTGGCAATGCTCTGTCTGATTGGAAGAAAATCAATGATTTAGATTACACGTGGGGCCCTTTTAAAATTTACAACATCTCTCTTTTCACTGAAACGGGCGAATATCAACCCAATATTCGTCCGCTTATGTTGAGCCTAAAATATGATAAGCCTGTGGATGGACGCGATTTTGCTATTTCTATCGCACGTTCTTGGGCACGTTTAGAGATCAAACTTTCCAACCAAGAGGTGATAATCGACCGCTTGCGTAAAACATTACCCGATTTAAAACCAGGCGATATGCTTTATTATGTTGCATTGGCTGATCGCGGTTATTTTATTGTGAATAATCAAGTGATTACGGGCGAATTTGATAAAGCGACTAATGATGCTATTTTAGCCATTTGGCTTGATCCGAAAGTAGATTTAAGCCATAAATTAATTGTGAAGAAAACCAATGGTTCACAAAATATCCATATTGCTGAGTACGATCCCGAAGATTCGGATGAAATCAATGTTGTTTCACCATTACTAGAAGAAAAAAACAGCAAACCAAGTCCTGAGCTTTCAGATAAAACTGCTACAACGGAACAAGCGGTCGATCTTGAGCCAGAAAATGTAAACGAAAAAGTAAAAATGCACAAACAACCCGTGGTTGGCGTGCCTGATAAAGCTATTGTTGAGCCTGTAAAAGTAGAATCAACGCCAGAAACAAAAAATGCACAAGCGGTTGAAAATGTAGCAGAAGTCGCAACCGAAGAAGCAGAAAAGCAACCTGCTCAAGATGCCCGTAAAGCCCAACAAGATGAGCTAAAACTAGAGCAAAAATCAGAAGATAAGGTGGATCCTGAAAATCCAGAAATCGACATTCGCCCGATTGAAGATCCAATGCCTGACAATATTCGTGCGAGTTGATTATGCAACACCCAAAACTTACCTTCATTGGCACAGGCAATATGGCTTGGGCAATCATTCAAGGCTTATTAAAAAGCGGTTATCCCGCGAGCCAAATCATCGCTTGCAACAAGAGCAATAAAACGCGTCGCAATGAATTACAAGAGATGGGTATTGCGACACAATTTACCAATCGTGAAGCCGTTGAGTTGGCTGAAGTCCTGATCTTAACCGTAAAACCACAAATGATGGCGGAAGTTTGCACTGAATTTGTGGATATTGATTTCTCACAAAAGACCGTGATTTCAGTGGCTGCTGGCATTTCTATTGCTCGCCTTGAACAGCTTTTATCGACCGCTAAAAACATCGTTCGCACTATGCCAAATACGCCTGCATTAATTGGCGAAGGTCTAACGGGCTTATTTGCAAAATCGTCGGTTAATCCGACCGCTTGCAAATTGGCGGAGCAGTTAATGTCTGCCGTTGGGCAATGTTATTGGGTGGATGAAGAGCATAAAATCAATCAGATTATTGCACTTACAGGTTCTAGTCCTGCGTACTTTTTCCGCTTTATGGAAGCAATGCAACACTCTGCAGAAAAAATGGGGTTTTCTGCTCAAGATGCTCGTTTTTTGGTGCAACAAGCCGCGCTTGGTGCCGCAAAATTGGTGCAAGCTAATCCCGATATTCCTCTTTCACAATTGCGTGAAAATGTGACTTCAAAGGGCGGCACAACCGAAAAAGCATTAGACATTTTCGAACAACAACATTTGGCTGAAACCATTGAGCAAGCAATGCAAGCGGCTATTTCACGTGCTACCGAAATGGAGCAATCATTATGATGAAACTTTCTCCGTTTAACTGGGCATCTTTCAACTTTTTTGGCTATTTCTGTGCTTATGGTGTGATGTTGCCGTTTTTGCCTGTTTGGCTCAAACATTACGGATATGGTGCGGAAATGATCGGTTTAATCGCCTCCGTGGGGTATATTTTTCGCTTTTTAGGTGGTGTGCTCGCCTCACAACGGGTAAAACACGTCGATCATCTCATTCCAACCGCTCGTGGCTTAACTTGGCTAAATTTAGCCGTTATTCCGTTCATTTTTCTCTTTGCGGATAATATTTGGCTACTCTTCCCGTTGTTAATGCTTTTCCACGCATTCAATGCGGGGGCGATTCCGATTGCAGATAGCATTGCTTCCATCTGGCAGCAACAGGTTGGGTTAGATTATGGCAAATCGCGTTTGTTTGGCTCAATCGCCTTTGTGGTGGGCTCGCTGAGTTGCGGCTATTTGGTCGGCTTTTTAGGTGAAAGCTCGGTGCTTTTCATTTTCGCTGGCTTTATGTTATTGCTCGCCTTTGGACAATCACTCAAGCCTTTAATTGCGTTACAACAAAACAGTGAACATCACGCAACAAATTCACCAAGCTCTTGGGAAATTTTCAAAGAACCGACCGCTTGCCGAATGCTGATTACCGTTTCGCTCATTCTGGGCTCGCACGCTGCCTACTACACTTACAGCACGCTATATTGGTCATCGCTTGGGATTTCAACGGAGATGATCAGTCTACTTTGGGGCATTGCAGTTGTAGCTGAAATCTGTATGTTCTTCCTTGCTAAACGTTTTTTAGGCAAGGTTAAAATTCGCTATTTGATGATGATTGCCGCAGCGGTCACCATTTCTCGTTGGATTTTACTGGCAAACATTAGCGATCCGACGCTGTTTATTTTTGAGCAATGTTTGCACTCATTTAGCTTCGCGATGACCCACTTTGCGATGATCCGCTACATTTCAAGCCAAGAAGTCGAGAAAATCGCCAAACTGCAAGGGCTCTATTTTGGCTTATCAAACTGCGCCATTGTTGCCATTTTCACTTTTATTTCAGGCTTGCTTTATCAATATAATCCAAGCTATATGTTTATTTTGATGGCAATAACTGTCGTACCAGCCTTTTTCTTAGTACCACAAGTAGCACCTAAAATAATATCTAAGCATTAACGCATAAGCCAGTTACGTAGCATTTCCTTGCCATACTCGGTAATAAAAGATTCGGGGTGGAACTGCACCCCGTAAATTGGCAGAGTTGCGTGTTTGAATGCCATTAACACCGCTTGATCGCAAACTGAAGTTGCCACAAGCGGTGTTTTTTCAAGAGACTTTTGTGAAATCGCCCACGAGTGATAGAGCCCGATATTGAAGGTTTTAGGCAAACCATTAAACAGCGGATTCTCTTCAAGCTGGTTTAATGGACGCTGTTGCCCGTGCCGAACCTCAGCAAGGTTATATAGCTCGCCACCAAAAAATTCCGCAATGGTTTGATGCCCTAAGCAAACACCTAAAATAGATTTACGTTGAGAATAACGTTCTAACATCGCAAAATTATTTGGATAAGCCCGCGGCACATCAGGTCCTGGCGAAATCAGAATATCGCTAAAATTGTCTACTTCATCCAAATCCAATTCCTCGCTAAACACAATCTGCATCGGAATATTGAGTTCACGACAAAGCGGGCGAAGTAGATCGACGAGGTTGAAAGTAAAAGAGTCGTGGTTGTCGATGATAAGGAGATTTTTTGAATCAAACATTCTATTCTGTATCCAGTTATCTTTTAAGCAAAGGTCGTTAAGTATATCAAAATCTTAAGATTACTCCGCCCATGCTTCCATCGTTAATTTCTTTCCAAAGTGGCTTTCAATAAGGCGTTCGGTAATCGCGTGCTGTGGGTGTAACAATACCTCTTTGGTTGTGCCATATTCTAAAATCTCACCTTCGTGCATCACGAGTAATTTGTCGCTGATGTGTTTGATCAAGCCGAGATGCTGCCCAATGTAGATAAACGAAAGGGCGAGACGTTGTTGAAGCTCAAGCATTAAGTTGATCATTTGGGTTTTGACTGAGAAATCCAAAGTGCTAGAGGTATCATCAATAATCAGGATTTCTGGTTCTAAAATAAGGGCTCGTGCAAGAGCAACACGCTGTTTTTGACTGTTGGAGGCCAGTGAAATGGGGGTTAGCACGTGATCTTTATAAAGCCCAACTAATTTGAGCGTTTGGAAAATGCGTTCATTACGTGCCTCTTCAGATAGCTGAGTTGCCATTCGAAGCGGGGCATCTAAAATCTGTCCGATGTTGTGATTGGGATCAAACGCATCATTCGGATCTTGAAACACCATTCGGATATGTTGGGCTCGGAAAGCGTAATCACCAAAAGCAAGCGGTTTATTTCGGAATAAGATTTGCCCAGAAGTCGGCTCAACCTGCCCAATGATCATTTTGGCAAGCGTGGATTTTCCTGAACCATTTTCACCGATAATTGCAAGGGTTTCACGGCGATTTAGGGTAAAGGAAGCATCTTTTACCGCATAGAAATCGTACTTGTGGAAAAGGCTGCTACGTTCGATAAAGCGTTTGCTTAAGTTTTGAATGTCTAGTAATGCCATAATTGATAATCAAATTTGCATTCATTAAAAACATTCGTAGGGGCACTCTTTCTAGAAAGAAGAATCGGGCGTGTGCAACATGCCCCTACGAAAGAAAATAATGGTGCTTCGAAAACTATAAAAAAGACCGCTTTTGCAAGCGGTCTAAATTTGCGAAAAGTTGACAAATTATAATACGTTTACGCAGTTTAAGTCTTCGAAAGATTGCTCTAAGCGTTTAGACATAGATTCTTCCATTTTACGTAACCAAACGCGTGGGTCGTAGTATTTTTTGTTTGGTGAATCAGGGCCTTCTGGGTTACCTAATTGGCCTTGTAGGTATGCTTCGTTCGCTTTGTAGAAGTTTAAGATACCGTTCCAAGATGCCCATTGTGTATCAGTATCGATGTTCATTTTGATTGCACCGTAGCTGATCGCTTCGCGGATTTCTTCGCGAGATGAGCCTGAACCACCGTGGAATACGAAGTTGATTGATTTTGCAGGTAAGTTACGTTCTTTAGAAACGAACTCTTGTGAAGCACCTAAGATAGATGGTTTTAATTTTACGTTACCTGGTTTATAAACACCGTGTACGTTGCCGAATGCTGCTGCAACGGTGAAACGTGGGCTTACAGGGTTTAATTGGTCGTAAACGTATAAAACATCTGCTGGCTGAGTGTATAAACGTGATTCATCAACATCTGAGTTATCTACGCCATCTTCTTCGCCACCTGTGATACCGATTTCGATTTCAAGGGTCATTCCCATTTTGTCCATACGAGCAAGGTATTCACGGCAGATAGCCATATTTTCTTCCATGGGCTCTTCAGATAAGTCGATCATATGTGAAGAGAATAATGGACGACCTGTTTCTGCGAAGTGTTTTTCGCCTGCATCTAATAAACCATCGATCCAAGGTAATAATTTTTTCGCTGCATGGTCTGTATGCAGGATAACAGGCACACCGTACTCTTGTGCAAGAGCGTGAACGTGTTTAGCCCCTGCGATTGCACCTAAAACATCTGAACGTGCACCTGAAGTTGGTTTGATACCTTTACCTGCATAGAATGATGCACCACCATTTGAGAATTGAACGATAACTGGTGCTTTAACACGCGCAGCTGTTTCTAATACTGCATTTACAGAGTCAGAACCTACACAGTTTACCGCTGGAATTGCAAAGTTATGTTCTTTTGCATAAGCGAAGATTTTTTGAACATCGTCACCTGTAACCACACCTGGTTTAACAATATCTAATAAACCCATTTTTTGTTTCCTCTAAATGTTAAAAATTTGATTTTTGATCCCCCCTCTTTAGCAAAGAAGGGAGATTAAATTAGAAATTAACCTTTCGCACGTTGTTCTAAAATTTCAACTGCTGGTAATACTTTGCCTTCTACAAATTCTAAGAAGGCACCACCACCAGTTGAGATGTAAGAGATTTTATCTGCAATACCGAACATATCAATTGCCGCTAAAGTATCACCACCACCAGCAATTGAGAATGCACCGTTTGCAGTTGCATCAACGATTGCTTGAGCTACAATTTCTGTCCCTTTACGGAAGTTAGGGAACTCAAATACGCCCACTGGACCATTCCAAAGAATAGTTTTCGCACTGCGGATAATGGCTGCTAATTCTTCTGCTGATTTATCACCGATGTCGAAGATTGACTCATTTTCAGCCACTTCATTTACCGCTTTTTCAACTGCAAATGCAGTTTCAGAGAATTCTGTACCTACACGCACATCAACTGGCACTGGAATATTCGTTGCTTTTGATAAGCTCTGTGCTTCAGGGATTAAATCTGCTTCGTATAAAGATTTACCTACATTGTGACCTTCAGCCGCAATGAAAGTATTTGCGATACCGCCACCCACAATAAGTTGGTCAGCTACTTTTGATAAGCTGTCTAAAACAGTTAATTTGGTAGAAACTTTTGAACCACCTACAATTGCCAACATTGGACGTTGTGGTTCTTTTAATGCTTTGCCTAATGCGTCTAATTCAGCCGCTAATAATGGACCTGCACAAGCAACAGGTGCAAATTGTGCTACGCCGTGAGTTGAAGCTTGAGCACGATGGGCCGAGCCGAATGCGTCCATTACAAATACGTCACAAAGTGCTGCGTATTTTTTAGATAATTCTTCTTCGTTTTTCTTCTCACCTTTGTTCACGCGTACGTTTTCAAGCACAACGATTTCGCCGTCTTTTACATCCACGCCATCTAAGTAGTCGCGCACTAAACGTACTGGCACACCTAAATCTGATGCATTTAAGTAATCAACGACAGGTTGTAGAGAATCTTTCTCTTCAAACACGCCTTCAGTTGGACGCCCTAAGTGTGAAGTTACCATCACTTTAGCACCTTTTTCTAACGCTAATTTTAATGTAGGGATAGTTGCACGAATACGTGCATCTGAAGTAACTTTGCCCTCTTTAACTGGAACGTTTAAATCCGCACGGATAAATACGCGTTTACCTGCTAAATCAAGGTCTGCCATTTTGATAACTGACATAGTGAGTTCCTCTTTTTAATCAAATTTTAAAATATAAAAACGGCTTGATTATACCATTTTTTGATTAGATTTTATGAATATAGATCAAATAATGCTTTATTTTCTTCGATAAAAGAAAATAATTTGACTACTCAACTCGTAAAATATTTTACTTTTTCGACTGCTTGAATAGAAAATTGTTCTTACTTTATACGCCAAATTGGTTATAAATACAACGCCATCACGATGGCATTCTCTTTTTTTCCATCGGGCAATGGGTAATAGTTTTTACGAACAGTGACCTCATTAAAGCCTAATTTCGTATAAAACTGTTGAGCTTTAGTATTGGATTCCCGCACCTCAAGCCAAAGCGTGAGCACACCTTTTTTGCCTAATTCTTCAATTAACCCTTGCAATAATACTTTGCCATAGCCTTTACCTTGCTCGGTGGGATCGACTGCAATATTAAATAGCGTAGCTTCATCCAACACGACATTACAAATGGCAAAACCAACAATTTTGCCTTGTTCAAGCAATTTTAGGTTTAAATAACGCTCACCTTGGTTATTCAACAACGTGCCTTTTGACCAAGGTATAATATGTGCTTGTTGTTCAATTTCGAATAAACGATCGAAGTCAGTTTCGATAATATGTTCAATCATAGTCTTTTTCTATAAAAAATAAGCGGTTAAATTTTATGTAAATTTTGCAAAATCTACAATAAATTCAACCGCTTTATGAACGCTTAGCAATTAGTAAAACTCTACGCCTTCAACACACTTTGTCACGCGAGTTCCCGCTTTGCCTGCTACAATATCTTGAATCTGGGCAAGTGAGCCGATCGCCGCATCTTTGCCTGTCGCTTTAACGAAGTTGATTACTGCCTGTACTTTTGGTCCCATTGAACCTGGGGCGAATTCGGAAGCTAAGGCTTCAAGTGCCTCTGGGCTGCCTTTAGCAATTTTGCGTTGGGTCGGTTTTTGGAAATCAACACAAACAGCATCCACATCGGTGGCAATAATAAATAAATCAGCATTCAAGTTTTCTGAAATTACGGCGGTCGCTAAGTCTTTATCAACCACAGCTTCCACGCCTTGTAATTCGCCTTTTTCATTGCGGAAACTTGGCACACCACCACCTCCGCCACAAATCACGATTTGATCTTGTGCGAGTAATGCTTTCACCGCTTCAATGCCAGTCACACCGACAGGTTTCGGGCTTGGTACAGCACGGCGGAAATATTGTCCGTCAGCCATTACCGTCCAGCCTTTTTCCGCAGCTAATTTTTCCGCTTCCGCTTGGCTATACACCTGGCCAATCGGTTTACTTGGTTTAGTAAACGCAGGATCGTGTTTATCAACAATCACTTGAGTCACGAAGGTTTGCGTTGGGTGTTGAGGAATTAGGTTGGTTAATTCTTGTTGTAACATATAACCAATCATTCCCACGGTTTGTGAAACTAAAATATCTAACGGATAGGGCTCAATTTTCGCATCTTGAGCGTAATAAGCTGCGTGTTGTAACGCAAGTAACCCCACTTGTGGCCCGTTGCCATGTGAAATCACAAGCTCATTATTGGATTTGATTTTAGCAAGCTGTTCTGCTGCGACGCGAATATTCGCTGCTTGATTTTGTGCCGTCATCGGCTCGCCACGTTTTAATAATGCATTGCCACCTAGAGCAACTACGATTTTCATTTTTCTTCCCCTTACGCCAAACTCGCCACCATCACCGCTTTAATTGTATGCATACGGTTTTCTGCTTGTTCGAATGCCACATTTGCTGGTGATTCAAACACATCTTCTGTTACTTCAATACCATTTGCCAAAGCGGGGTATTTTTCTGCAATTTGCTTACCAATTTTGGTTTCGCTATTGTGGAACGCAGGCAAGCAGTGCATAAATTTCACTTTCGGGTTGCCCGTACGTTTCATCAACTCAGGGGTCACTTGATAAGGCATCAACATATCAATACGTTTGCCCCACGTTTCTAACGGCTCACCCATTGAAACCCACACATCAGTATGCACGAAATCCACACCTTTCACTGCTGTATCAATATCGTCGGTTACCGTAATTCGAGCGCCCGATTCTGCCGCAAATTTTTGACACATTTCAACCAGCGAATCTTCTGGTAACAATGCTTTTGGTGCACAGATACGCACATCCATCCCGAGTTTCGCCCCAATTAACAAGAGTGAATTCCCCACATTGTTACGTGCATCACCGATATAGACGTAGCTAATTTGGCTCAATGGTTTTTCGCAGTTTTCAATCATTGTTAGCACATCGGCAAGCATTTGTGTTGGGTGGAATTCATCAGTTAAGCCATTGAATACTGGTACGCCCGCATATTCTGCTAACTCATTGACAACTGATTGTTTAAAGCCACGATATTCAATCGCATCATACATTCTACCCAATACGCGAGCGGTATCTTTCATCGATTCTTTATGCCCAATTTGTGAAGACGTTGGGTCGATGTAAGTCACGTGTGCACCTTGATCGTAAGCTGCCACCTCAAATGCACAGCGAGTACGGGTGGAGGTTTTCTCAAAAATTAACGCAATATTTTTACCTTTTAAACGAGGCTGCTCTGTGCCAGCATATTTCGCACGTTTTAAATCGCGTGATAAATCTAACAAATACTTAATTTCACGTTCGGTGTGGTTTACTAAACTGAGTAAATGTCTGTTTTTGAGATTAAATGCCATAATGTGTACTCCTACTGTTGTGAGTTGAAAAATTAAGCTATTCTAGCAAAGCAAACGGTTGCCTTCAAATAACACTTTCTTATAAAGAAATTTTAATATTGAAAAATTATGCATTTATTTTTCATTTTTATTCACTTTAATACAAGAGGGATTTTAATGAAATTATAAAGAAAGGAAGAGTTTATTTTTTACTCTCTCATCTTGTGAGGAAACAGGAGAAGTTGAGAACGAAGAAACGTATAAAAAAACGCTCCCTTTCGGAAGCGTCTGTTTATTACAAGCGGTCTATTTATTCGCTAATTTTGCATCTAATGATAAAGAACCTGCACCTTTCACTAAGAAAAGTAAGAATGCCATACAATACATAATTGCTATTTCGCCTTTGTTTGATAACGGATCTAATACCGTTTCTGGTGTCATATGCATAAAGAAATATGCATATGCCATTTGACCTGCTAACAAGAATGAAATGGGGCGAGTGAATAAGCCTAATGCTAATAATAAGCCGCCGCCGATTTCTAAGATGCCGCCTACCCCATACATTGAGAACAGAGGAACACTACCGTTTCCTCCTGTCATTGAGAAGGGAAATTCAAAGAATTTCGCTGTACCGTGTAATAAGAACATATAGCCGATAACCACTCGTGCTAATAAAAATACTACTGGGCTAAGTTTTTCGAATTTTTCAAATGCTTGATTCATCATTTTTCCTATCTAAAGTTAAAGAAATGTAACAAAAATATGGCGTACATTGTAATTGAATCTTTCTGCTTGATCATTCCACTTTTTCTAAATAAACTTTTTAGCTCAGCTTAATAATATAAAATACGTAAGATGAATGATTTTAAAGCGATGTCGGTTTTTGTGACCGTGATTGAACAAGGTTCAATGCAAGCTGCAGCAGAAAAGTTGGCGATGACCCCATCTGCAATTACCCAGTCGATCCAAAAGCTAGAACAGCAACTCAAAATTAAATTATTAAATCGCACCACCCGCAAAATATCGCTTACAGAAGCAGGTGAAGCCTTTTATCAACATGCCAGCCAAATGCATAAAAGTGCTGAAAATGCGATGAAAAGCGTCGAACTGTTGCGATCTTCTCCGATAGGTACGCTCAGAATTTCTTGCCCTTCAGGTTTAACCCGTTCTCCGTTTATTCAAGCCTTAAAATTAATTCTGGAAGAACATGCTGATTTCAACATGGATCTTTCTTTTAAGGATGAAGCGGTTGATTTAATTGAAGAAAGGATAGACATCGCCTTACGTATCGGCACGCGTTCATTGGAAGACAATATGATCGCTCGCCATATTTATGATGTGAAATTGGCTATCGTGGCACATAAAGATTACCTCAAAAAGCATTTTTTGCCACAAACGCCCGATGAGCTGTATCAATTGGATTGGATTTATTTTGCTTCACTTGATCCCGACTATTTACAATTTTCTAGCCCTTTAGGCAAAGCTCATATTAAACCTAACTATCGTATTAAAACCAATACACTTTTGGCAAGCCGAGACTTAACGCTACAAGGCTTAGGAATTTCCATTCAGCCTATCCTTGAGATAGAAAAAGAGCTTGCTGATGGCACGTTGGTACAACTTCTGCCCGAATGGGAATTGCCGAAGAATCCGATGTATTTAGTGACACTTCAGCGGGTGCAGTCGGAAAAAGTGAGAATAGCGGTGGAAGCGATTGTAGATTATTTTGAGAGGTTGAAAAGCTAGGCTCTTGCTAACGTCCAAACTTGGACTTCTTTCACGCCTGCACGTTTAATCTCGCGACAAATCGCATTGAGCGTTGAGCCTGTGGTCACGACATCATCCACGATTGCAATTCGCTCGTAAAAAGTGCCCGCTTGTGGCTTAAAACAAAAGGCGTTTTTCAGGTTCAAACGCCGTTCTTGTGCAGTCAATTCACGCTGTGAAGCGGTATGCCGAATACGGCTAAGGCTTTGCGTATCAAGTGGAATATCCAACCATTGAGAAAGATGCCGAGCGATCAACTCCGATTGATTATAGCCTCGCCGCCAATGGCGCTGCCAAAAAAGTGGCACGGGCAAAATGGCCTCTGGGAGAGCCAAACCATGCTCCCGTTGAGCCTGTTTTACGGCTAATAACAACAGCCTTGCTAATGGTTGATCCAACCAATATTGCTGATGAAATTTAAAGCGATGAATCCAATCTGTAAGCGGTTTTTTATAGACAGAAATTTGCACCATTCGCTGCCATTTGGGCTCATTTTGCAGACATTCGCCGCAAGATAGTGCATTTTCCGCCAACAAGCTGCCACAATGCCCGCAATAAGGCGAACGTGCTAAAAGCTTGACGCAGCGGCTACAAAAGCCGTGATGCACTATCGCCAGCGGCTTATCACAATGAAAACAGCGGAAATCTAATCTATTCATATGCCCTCCGCTATTTACTTTACCAAATTGGCAAAAATGATTTTTCGAGCACGTTCGAAAAATGAGGAAATATTTTTATTTTAACCAGCTTTTCACAAACTCTGCCACTTCATCCACATCATTGATATCCAATCGATTTTCCCGTTCAATCGGGTAATCAGTGGCAGTGGCAATCGTCCATTTATCGAGCTCTGGCAATGGCTTTTCAATCCCTTTTCGATGAAGCTGAATTTTTGGTAAGGCTTCGTGTTTAAAGCCTTCAACCAGCACCAAATCCACATCTTTGAAATTGGCAATAATTTGCTGAAAATCGACCGCTTGTTCGGGCGTTTCGGTCATTAATGCCCAACGTTCATCGCAGGCAATTGCTGTTGGATTCGCTCCTGCTAAACGCAAGCGGTGGCTATCTTTGCCTGGTTTATCTACATCAATATTATGGTGCGAATGCTTGATTAAACCGACTCTGAGGTTGCAAGCGGTCAATTTTGGGATCAGTTTTTCCAACAACGTGGTTTTGCCCGTGCCACTGTAGCCAGTGATAGCAAGCACGGCGGTTTTTGTGCGAGGTACTTCTGCCGTGGCTAATTCGGCTAATGTATTGAAATTTCGGAATGCCACTTTTTGATCGGAAAAGTCTACGGCAATACTTTTTTGTTGTCGGAAGAACTGGTATAAGCGGCGTTCGCCCGTTTGCAGGTAATCATTCAGCGCTTTTACGACATTGCGATGGATTAACGCAAAAGTCGGGTGCGGTCGTTCACCATCGTGGGCGTAGGCAATCTCGACTTGGTTAATTTGCAAAGCCGTAAGTAGTTTTTTTAGCAGATTTTCAGGCAAAAATGGAGAATCGCAAGGTACGAATAGCAGATAGTCACTTTCAATCTGATGAAAGCCTGTGAGCATTCCGCTCAACGCCCCTTGGAAATCAGGCATTTCATCTTGGTAAAAAGGTAGGTGAGGGAAAAGCTGCTGATATTCCGCCTGTGAGCGGTTGATATTCAAATAAACTTTGCCATTTACTGCTGATAATTGCGGGCTAAGACGTTGCAAAATATGTGCGATAAGCGGGCGATGTTGTAGCTTTTGTAAGCCTTTTTCTACGCCATTCATTCGGCGAGCTAAACCGCCTGCGAGAATTACAGCATGAATTTGAGGTGAAATTTTTTCTGTCATAAATGAGGGCTTTTCTTTGCAAAAAGAGTACTAAAAGTATATGATCCGAGCCAATTTTCAACAAGATTTTTTAAGGATTTTCCAATGAAATGCAAACGTTTAGAAGAGTTATTAGAGCTATTAGGCGTCCACTGGCGTAAAAATCCAGATTTACACTTAATGGATATTTTACAACAGCTTTCGGTAGAAGTAGGTGAGCCAGATAACTACCCAGCGTTACGCGATGAGGTGTTGATTTATCAATTAAAAATGCGTAATGCTGATAAACACGATCCCATCCCTGGCTTGAAAAAAGATTACGAAGATGATTTCAAAACTGCATTATTACGTGCTCGCGGAATTTTAAAAGACTAATGTGGTCGAACGGAAACCATTATTTTTACAAGGAACACAAAATGAAAAAAATGTTATTAAAGACCACATTCATTGCATTTTCTGCACTTTTCGCGGTAAATTCGACCACTTTCGCAACAAATCCTGTTGAAGGTAAAGAGTACAATATTATTCGCCAAGCACCATCAGCTCAAAAAGAAGTGTTAGAATTTTTCTCATTCTATTGCCCACACTGCTACGATTTTGAATTGAACTACAAAATCCCTGCTCAAATCAAAGCAAACTTACCTGAGGGCACAAAATTAGTGCAATATCACGTGAATTTCTTGGGTCGTCAATCTGAAAACTTAACGCGTGCGTGGGCATTTGCTATGGCTCAAGGTGTGGAAGATAAAGTGAAAACCGCATTATTTGAAGGTGCTCAAAAAAATGCATTTAAGTCAATGGACGACATCAAGGCAGTATTCGTGGCAAATGGCGTGAGTGCAGCAGATTTCGATAACGGCATTAACAGCTTTGTGGTAAATGGCTTGGTAAACAAACAAGTGCAAGCAGCAGAAGAGTTTAAAATTCGTGGCGTACCCGCTTTCTTTGTAAACGAGCAATATGAAATCAATTTAAGCGGTTTCTCAGATTCAACTTCAACCAATGATTTCATCAAACATTATGTCGATGCAGTCACTTTCTTAATTAAAAAATAAATCTGAAATATGATCATAAGGGGCATTTGCCCCTTTTTTGCAATATTCCCCCTAAGAGAGAAAGAAAAATGAAACTTTCCCCCGCTGTTCTATTTGCAATCTTTGGCTTAAATCTGACCGCTTTTGCGCAGGCAAAAGTGGCACAACCGCAAGAAAAGAAAATTGCCGAGCCTAAAAATGATTTAACTGAACATTTCCAGGTGGCTCAACCCAAGCCAAAAGCCCAGCCTGCCACTGAACCAGCAGAGAAATCTGGCACGGTGTCGATGACCAAAGAAGAGTTGGCTCAGCACCCCGATTTAATTGTGCGCGGGTTAATTCCAGCTGTGTTGCAAAACAACGAACAAGCGGTTGAATTATTACTGCCGATGTACAAAAACTTGCCGAATCAAGATCCATTCTTGCGTGACTGGGCAGAGGCGATTTCAGCCAAATCACAGGGCAATTTTGCGGATGCTGTAGCACGCTATCGTTCTCTTTTTGCACAAAAATCAGATATTCCTGCCTTGCGTTATCAACTCGCTCAAGCCCTTTTTTTAAATAACAATAATGAGGCGGCTAAAGATCAATTCCAAAAATTGCGTGCAGAAAATTTATCGCCCGATTCAGTTGCAATTATCGACCAATATTTGACCGCTTTAAATAAACGCGATCAGTGGAAATTTAGCGGTGGAATGAGCTTCCTTAATGAAACGAACATCAATAACGCACCGAAAGCGGGTACAAAAGTAGGCAGTTGGGAAGCCTGGAAAAAAGAGAGTGCACAAGGTTTTTCTTACTACTTCAATACTGAGAAAAAATGGTCGTTACCAAATCAATTTTTCACCAAAATGGAACTGGATGCTTCGGGTAAATATTATTGGAATAACAAAAAATATAATGAACTCAATGTACGTGCAGGTGCAGGCTTAGGATATCAAACTGCACGTTTTGAAATTGCCCTCACTCCATTTACCGAAAAACGTTGGTATGCGGGTGGTTCATCCGGTAGTGAATCGCTTAAACAATATTCAAAAAACTCAGGCGTTCAGCTTGAAAGCAGTTACTGGTTGAATGAAAAATGGCAACTTTCAAGCGTGTTGGAATATGGCGAACAGCGTTATGATTGGCGTAAGCACTTAAACGGCAACAACTATTTGTGGTCAAACACGCTCTTATATGTACCAAAAAGCGGGCAATATTGGTTTGTTGGCGTAGATTACAACCGAGAAAATACCCGCGATAAAGACAACGCTTACCAACGCACCAGTGCTCGTTTAGGCTGGGGGCAAGAGTGGGGCTGGGGCATCTCAAGCCGTGTTTCCCTTTCTTATGCGAAACGGACTTATCAGGCTCATCCTGCACCCGATTTAATCGGTAAAATACAAAAAAATGATGAATATTCAACTGCTTTAACCTTTTGGCATCGTGATTTACACTTCTTTAGTGTGACGCCAAAAGTGACTTGGCAATATCAGAAAGTAAGCAGTAACCACCCGTTTTATAGCTATGACAAAAATCGGGTTTATTTTGAGATGAGTAAAACGTTCTAGGGTTGATGCGATGTTAAAGATAGAGAATCTTTCTCAGCCTTACGGACTAAAAAAGATAACCTGCTCTTTTCCTGAAGGAAAGTTGATCGGCATTATGGGAGCGAATGGTGCAGGCAAATCGACCTTGCTTAAAACGATAGCGGGTATTTTACCCATTACAAGCGGTGAAGTTTGGCTCAAAAATACCCAATTGAGCCAAATGAATGCTCTTCAGAGAAGTCAGCAAATAGCTTATTTGGCTCAAAATACCAATATTCATTGGGATCTTTGTGTTTATGATGTAATTGCACTAGGTTTAGAGGTGCCGCATTCTTTTACTAAAGGGCAGTCACTCATTTATCGCATTGCACAAAAATTTTCTGTTGAGCATCTGTTAGATAAATCATTTCAGAAACTTTCGGGCGGCGAAAAAGCACGAGTGCAGCTCGCCCGCTGTTGTATAAAAAACGCCCCATTGTTACTTGTGGATGAACCGATCGCTCCGCTCGATCCTTATTACCAAATCGATATTATGGAGCAACTAAAATCCCTTACGCCAAATCAAACTTGTGTAGTTGCCATTCATCACTTATCGCTTGCCTATCAATTTTGTGATGAAATCATTTTGCTTAATAAAGGCAGAATTATTGCAAGTGGCGAAACACAAGCGGTTTTAAATGCAGAAAATTTAGCAGTTGCGTTTAATGTGAAAGCAGAATTTGATACAGAGAAAAGAGAGATTCTGGGGATAAGAAAATTAGAGAAGTAATAGTAAAAAAGCTAAGTCCTATAAATTACAAGACCTAGCTCTTATATTGAAAATGCTTTTGGGATTAGATCATAACAACTATTTTCTATTTCCCACCATCTTTCAAAAACCTATTTCACCTGCATACCAGGGCGAATACCTTCATCGCCTGAAAGTAAGAATAGATCCGCACCGCCAGTGCCTGCCGATAAAATCATCCCTTCTGATACGCCGAATTTCATTTTGCGAGGGGCAAGGTTTGCGACCATAATTACAAAACGCCCGTTCAGCTCTTCAGGGTTGTTGTAGGCAGCTTTAATGCCTGACAACACTTGGCGTTGATGGTCGCCTAAGTCTAATTGGAATTTTAACAATTTATTCGACTCTGGCACGGCTTCGCAGCTGATCACTTTCGCTACGCGTAAATCTAATTTCGCGAAATCATCAATGGTGATTTCTGGAGCAATCGGTTCGATTGCAGAATTTTCTTGATTTTCCACCGCTTGTTTTCCTTTTTTAGGTTCATTTTTAGTTTGTTCGGCAAAAAGCTGTTTCGTTTCTTCAATCACCGCATCAATCTGTTTTTTCTCAAGACGAGAGAACAATGATTTAAATGGTGCAACTGTTTTGCCTAATAATGGTTGGGCAATGGTTTCCCAGCTTAATTCTGTTTGTAAGAACGCTTCAGCTCGTTCTGCAAGCTGTGGTAAAACGGGTTTTAAATAACTCATTAACACACGGAATAATTCAATACCCATTGAACAAACCGCTTGTAATTCCGCTTCACGCCCTTCTTCTTTAGCAATAACCCAAGGCGCTTTATCGTCCACATATTTATTTGCACGGTCAGCTAAATCCATAATTAAACGGATTGCTTTATTATATTCACGTGCTTCAAAATGTGCTGCAACTTGCTCTGATTGTGCAACAAATTCTGCGAAAAGCACTTCATCTTCAAGTTTATCCGCTAATTTTCCTTCAAAACGTTTTGCAATAAAACTTGCATTACGAGAAGCTAAGTTCACTAATTTGTTTACGATATCGCTGTTTACACGTTGGACAAAATCATCCAAGCTTAAGTCTAAATCTTCAATACGCTCGTTTAATTTTGCCGCATAATAGTAACGTAAACATTCAGGATCGATATGTTTTAAATAGGTGCTAGCTTGAATAAAGGTTCCTCGAGATTTCGACATTTTCACGCCATCCACCGTCACATAACCGTGAGCAAACACATTGGTTGGTTTACGTTGTTCGCAGCCATCTAACATCGCTGGCCAAAATAAGCTATGGAAGTAAACAATATCTTTACCAATAAAATGATAAAGCTCTGTTGTTGAATCTTTTTTCCAGAACTCGTTGTAATCAATATCTGTGCGGTCGCAAAGATTTTTGAATGATGCCATGTAGCCAATAGGCGCATCTAACCACACATAGAAGAATTTGTTCTCTGCACCTGGAATTGGGAAACCAAAGTAAGGTGCATCACGGCTGATGTCCCATTGTTGTAATCCGCTTTCAAACCACTCTTGCATTTTGTTTGCAATTTCAGGTTGAAGTGAACCAGAACGTGTCCATTCTTTCAGCATACTTTCAAAACTTGGTAAATCGAAGAAGAAATGTTCTGATTCTTTCACAATAGGGGTTGCGCCTGAAACGGCAGAGCGTGGATTAATTAAATCCATTGGGCTGTAAGTAGAGGCACACACTTCACAATTATCGCCATATTGATCTTCTGCTTTACATTTCGGGCAAGTCCCTTTTACAAAGCGATCTGGTAAGAACATCTCTTTTTCTGGATCGAAAAGCTGTGAAATCACAAGACTTTTAATAAAACCTCTCTCTTTCAGCTTTAAATACATTGCAGTCGTAATTTCACGGTTTTCTTCGCTGTGGGTCGAGTGGTAGTTATCAAAACTGATGTTAAAACCTTTGAAATCAGCAACGTGATCGGTTTTTGCTTTTTCAATCAATTGCTCAGGGGTGATGCCTTGTTTTGCTGCGTTCAACATAATCGGTGTGCCGTGTGCATCATCTGCACAAACAAAATGCACTTCGTTGCCACGCATACGTTGGAAACGCACCCAAATATCCGCTTGAATATGCTCAAGCATATGACCTAAGTGAATTGCCCCATTCGCATAAGGTAGGGCACAAGTGACCAACATTTTTCGTTTTTGATTTGACATTGTTCTTCTCATAAATCTAGTAAAAAATCGTTCGGATTGTAGCTCAAAAAGGGCGTTTTTTCTAGGTGGAAGAAGGAATAAGCGGTCTTTTTTCTGTAAAAATTTACGAAATTACGACCGCTTGAAAATGGCAGTTGGCATGCTGAATTGCTCGTTTGCTTTTTCCTAAAAGTTATCTAATTGTAAATTTTTAGTTTCAGTTTTTTTACCACTTGAAACCTTCTTGATTAAGATCAAAAATACCTCTTGTGAGTGAGTAAATTTAGGTGCAAATCTTTTACAGTTGGATAATAATTTCATCAGTTAAAGAATTTTAGATTTTTAATTTTTAGAGGAAACCAAACTATGGCTAAAGCAACTCAAACTGCTCAACCTTATGATGCTCAAGCGGAAGTGAATGTACTTGTCGAAAAAGGCTTGAAAGCCCTTGATGAGTTCCGTCATTTAAACCAAGAGCAAGTCGATTACATTGTCGCAAAAGCGTCTGTAGCAGCATTAGATAAACACGGTGTGTTGGCAATGCACGCATATGAAGAGACGGGGCGCGGCGTATTCGAAGATAAAGCCACTAAAAACTTGTTTGCCTGTGAATATGTCGTGAACAATATGCGTCACTTAAAAACAGCTGGCGTAATCAGTGAAGATGATGTCACAGGTATCACTGAAATTGCTGATCCAGTCGGCGTTATCTGCGGTATCACACCAACCACTAACCCAACTTCAACCACTATCTTCAAAGCGTTAATCGCCCTTAAAACACGTAACCCTATCGTTTTTGCTTTCCACCCATCTGCTCAACAATCTTCAGCTCATGCGGCACAAGTTGTACGTGATGCGGCTGTCGCTGCGGGTGCACCAGAAAACTGCGTGCAATGGATTACCGTTCCATCTATGGAAGGCACCTCAGCATTAATGAAACATCCAGGCATTGCAACCATTCTTGCAACTGGCGGTAATGCAATGGTGGAAGCAGCATATTCCTGCGGCAAACCAGCATTAGGCGTAGGGGCAGGTAACGTGCCAGCTTATGTGGAAAAAACCGCAAAACTTAAACAAGCAGTTTACGACATTGTGATGTCAAAATCATTCGACAACGGGATGATTTGTGCTTCAGAGCAAGCAGCAATCGTGGATAAAGAAATCTATGCGGATTTCATCAAAGAGATGCAATCTTACGGCGTGTATTTAGTAAACAAAAAAGAGAAAGCCTTACTTGAAAAATTCATTTTTGGCGTGGATAAAGCTCACGATGAAAACTGTGCTGGTGCGAAATTAAATGCGGCTGTGGTAGGTAAACCTGCAGCGTGGATTGCAGAACAAGCGGGCTTTACCGTTCCACCAAAAACCAACATTCTTTTAGCAGAATGTGCTTTCGTGGGAGAGGGCGAGCCGCTTACTCGTGAAAAACTTTCTCCAGTGCTTGCGTTATTAAAATCTAACAGCACAGAACAAGGCTTGGAATTAGCCGAAGCGATGGTGAACTTCCACGGTTTAGGTCACTCTGCAGCAATTCACACGCAAAATGCAGAATTAGCAAAAACTTTCGGTGAACGCGTTAAAGCGATTCGTGTAATTTGGAACTCACCATCAACATTTGGTGGTATCGGTGATGTGTATAACTCCTTCTTGCCTTCATTAACGCTTGGTTGTGGCTCATACGGTAAAAACTCTGTGGGCAACAACGTGAGTGCAGTGAACTTAATTAACATCAAACGTGTAGGCAGACGGAGAAATAATATGCAATGGTTTAAAGTGCCATCAAAAATCTACTTTGAGCGTGACTCAATTCAATACCTCAAATCTATGAACGACGTTCACAAAGTGATGATCGTAACCGACCGTTCAATGGTAGATTTAGGCTTTGTGGATCGTATTACCGAACAATTACGCCTACGCCGTAACAAAGTGATGATCCAGCTTTTCACTGATGTTGAACCAAACCCAAGCTTGCAAACTGTACAACGCGGTACTGAATTAATGCGTAGCTTCCAACCTGACACCATCATCGCATTAGGTGGTGGCTCACCAATGGATGCAGCGAAAATTATGTGGTTATTCTATGAACAACCAGAAGTAGATTTCCGCGATTTAGTGCAAAAATTTATGGATATTCGCAAACGTGCGTTCAAATTCCCACAATTAGGTCGCAAAGCGAAATTCGTGGGCATTCCAACCACATCAGGTACAGGTTCTGAAGTGACTCCATTTGCAGTAATTACGGATGGCGACATTAAATATCCATTAGCGGACTACTCATTAACCCCAACAATCGCGATTGTTGACCCAGCGTTAGTGATGTCTGTGCCTTCACATGTTGCCGCTGACACAGGTTTAGACGTATTAACCCACGCAACAGAGGCTTACACCTCAATCCTTGCGAACGATTATACCGATGGCTTAGCATTACAAGCGATTAAATTAGTTTTCGAAAACCTAGAAAAATCGGTGAAAGAGTTTGACGAACACGCACGCGAAAAAATGCACAACGCTTCAACAATGGCAGGTATGGCTTTCGCCAATGCGTTCTTGGGTATTTGTCACTCAATGGCACATAAAATCGGCGGTAAATTCCATACCATTCACGGTCGTACCAATGCGATTTTACTTCCGCACGTAATCCGCTACAACGGCACACGCCCAACCAAAGTGGCAACCTGGCCGAAATATACCAACTATGTAGCAGATATTCGCTTCCAAGATATTGCACGTATGCTTGGCTTACCCGCTTCAACTCCAGAAGAAGCAGTAGAATCTTACGCAAAAGCAGTACACGACCTAGCTATTCGTTGTGGCGTGAAAATGTCTTTACGCGATCAAGGCGTAGATGAAAAAGAATTCATCGGCTCACTTCGTGAATTGGCATTAAATGCATTTGAAGACCAATGTACGCCAGCGAACCCACGTTTAGCAATGGTTGAAGATATGGAAGAGTTAATGCGTAAAGCGTATTATGGGGAATAATAGACCTTAATAATTTAACTTGATAACAAGCGGTTAAATTTCTTTTGTAATTTGCAAAAATCTGAAGGAATTTGACCGCTTGTGGTTTTAATTATTATCATCCAAAATATATTAAAATAACTATAAAAAGGAGATTTTATGGCTATTTTAAGGATTAGCGGTAATGTAAGAATTGGCTGTATCTATGAATATGATTTCAGGTTATATAAATCATTCCTTATTAAATCAATTGTACAAGACGAAGCAAATAAGCTAAATGCCCTCGCTTCGCTTTCGTTGTTCAAATTTTTAGTCAAAGGCAAAAAGACGGGATAATCCCACATAGAGAAACATCAACATCTTCTGGCCCATATCCGGAGCTTTTTGCCTTCGCCTAAAAATTTCAGATTAAAACTCTATATCATCAAAATTGTTTGGCTGTCCTTGATATGGAGGATATTCACCAGGCTCATTATTTTGAGCAGTAGGCTTCGATTGAGAACTTGTATTAGACAACATGAGCAGATTACGCCCTTGAATGTCTGTCACATAACGCTTAATATTTTGTTTGTCGGTATATTCTTTATTACACAACTTTCCTTCAACGTAAATCAGTCCACCTTTCTTAAGGTATTGCCTATCAATCTCAGCTAAACGACCATAGAAAACAATACGATACCATTCTGTTTTCTCTTTTTTCTCTCCGCTGATTTTATCAGACTAACTTTCACTTGTTGCAACGGAAAGCGTTGTAATTGCTTCACAGTTAGGCACTGCACGCAGCTCTGGGTCATTACCAATTACAACCAATAAGCTCAACTTTATTTAAACTCAACATAAAACCATCCTTTTAGTAGGTAATAAAAAAGTATATCCACGCAGACACATTAACAATAATCAAGAATAGGAAAACCCAAAGACCAAAGTTTCCTTCTCCCCCTTCGGCAAATTCTTTTTTAGAATCAGAAAATCCATTTGTCATATCCTGTATAGAGCCTGAACCATATCCATTCCCTCCTACATCGACGCTAGAACTATTTATCATTGGCAATCCTGTCGCAGGGTTTATATCATAATTATTATATTCATCCATATATCCTCCTATTATCTATGGTTTATATTCCTGATTATTTTTCTTTGTATTTTCTACCTGTTCATTCTATATCATATTATTTTGATTTTTCCGATCTTGATGCAAATTCTCAAATTCTTGAGAATCTAGATTGTGTTTATCCCTTAGCTCTTTTGATTTTTGCGTTGGATCTTTCACGCCTTGTTCTTGGGCCATTTTTTCAATACGAGCTGAGTCAGCTTTATCAGCCCTGTGCCGTAAAACTCCGTCCTTCAGGGCGGAGATATAAGGCACAGGGCTGAAAAAAAGCATAGTAAATGGTTTTACTATGCCTCAAATGTAAGATTAAATTAGCCTAAAATTTTTGCTAATTCAGCACTTACTTCTTCAACTGGTTTTGTACCATCTAAACGCTCATAGCGGGTATTGCCTGCTTCGGCTTCAGCGGTGTAGTAAGCAATAAGCGGTTTGGTTTGTTTGTGGTAAATCGCTAAACGCTCTAACACGGTTTCAGCTTTATCATCTGGACGAATGATTAAATCTTCGCCAGTTACATCATCTTTACCTTCCACTTTTGGTGGATTGTAAACCACGTGGTAAGTACGGCCAGATGGTTGGTGTACGCGGCGACCGCTCATACGTTCTACGATCACTTCATCAGCCACATCAAACTCTAATACTAAGTCAATTTTAACGCCTGATTCTTTTAATGCGTCTGCCTGTGGAATGGTACGCGGGAAGCCATCTAATAAAAAGCCATTTGCACAGTCTGGTTGAGCAATGCGGTCTTTCACTAATGCAACGGTTAATTCATCTGGTACTAATTTACCTTCGTCCATCAACGCTTTGGCTTGTTTGCCAAGCTCCGTGCCTTCTTTGATTGCAGCACGGAACATATCGCCTGTTGAGATTTGTGGGATACCAAATTTGTTCATAATGAACTGTGCTTGCGTGCCTTTGCCTGCACCTGGTGCACCTAAAAGAATAATTTTCATAAAAACCTCTTTGTGATTAAAAACGTCTCTATTTTATAAGGGAATGGCACATTAGTCTATAAAGTAATATGCTGAGTAGATATCGCTCGGCTCTCGTCAAATGGGTTCATAGCGTTAATCATCATCACTTTTTCATATTGATGAATTTCATCGGTGTAGATCTCTTTTAATTGAACTTGATTTTCACTTAATAATCGGCTTAATTGTGTGCCTTTTAAAAGATAATTTTTCGGGCCATACCAAATTCCATCTTTTAAAAAAATCAGATTACCAATTCGGCAATCAGTAACTTTTTTATCTTGAATAATAACTGCCTCATCTTTTGTCACCTTTATACATTCAAATATTGTTCTGTTAGTATATTTGAAAGTATAATCTAAGTCATCCAAATAAACACATTGATAGTTTCTTATTTCTCTTCTTTGGTAAGCCGAAAAAATAATATTAAAATCTTGTTGATTATAATCAATTCGGCATTTTATCAATCCATTCTGATATTCTGTTGGCACCTGTATAATTTCTTCTAAATTAAATACCGACATTTTCTGAAATAATTTCTCTATCGTATTATCCATTCTTGCCTGATGGAAAGCTAAATTTTGCGGAATGCCATCTATAATTGCAATGGTTTCAAACACAGGAAATAGGGACATACACTTTCTCCAAAATTTCTTGATACTCTTCTTCTAGGCTACTTTGTGAAGTAATGCCACCGCCGCTGCGGAATTGCATTTCACCTTGCTCGTTCTTTTCAATGTAGCGAATTGCCACCGCACTTTCTAAACTTTCGCCATCAAAATAACCAAAAATACCCGTGTAGTAGCCTCGTTTTTCACCTTCGGCTTGTTGAATAATCCGCATAGTTTTCTCTTTAGGAGCACCGCTAATAGAACCTGCGGGCAAGAGCTTACTCAAAAGTGAGCCTATTTCTATCTGCCAATTTTCATCTAATTCGCCACAAATTTCAGAACTCGTTTGATAAATTGCCCCACGGTGGGTTTCAATTCTTTCAACATAGCGATATTTTGTCACTTGAATATTTTGGGAAACAATAGCTAAATCATTTCGAATTAAATCAACAATGGTGTTATGTTCTTCAAATTCTTTTTTTGAATCTAATAATTTTTGTTTTGCATTTTCTTCACTTTCATTAATTGTGCCTTTCATTGGGTAAGAATAGATTTTATTATCTTTAATATGAATAAAAGTTTCAGGCGAAAAGCAGACAAATTTATCTTGATAGAGTAATTTATATTTTGCTTGGCTTTTAATAAAAATCTCTTTAAGCGAATAATTTGTTTGAATTTGGGTAGGGAAGGCAAGATTTAATAAATAACTATTACCTTTTTGAATTTCATTTTTTACCAATTCAAAGGCAGTTTGATAGCGGTCGAATTTTAATGGTCTTCTGCTAAATTCAAATTGCTTATCAAAATCAGAGAATGAAACGTTATTGCAGGTCGGAAATTGAAAAAATATTTGATGTGAGGAGCATTCTGCTAATGGCAGCAAAACGGGCTGCTTTTGTTCAAAATCAATCAAGAAGAAAAACGGTTTTCTGGCTGAACTAAAGGCATTAGCTTGTTTAATAAAGGATTGCATAGATAAAACCTAAATTGATACCATAAAAAAAGCCCCTCAAAGTGAGGGGCATAAAACCAAAAGGGTTAAAAAAATATACAGGAAGTGAAACGAGTAAAAATCAAAGATTTTCACTCTAGTCTAGTTTCCTAGACCAATATGCAAACACAACATCATACTTAAAATTAGAAATAGTAAAATCACTATCACTATCCGTCTAAGTACGGCAATGATTATAGAGATATCGGAGCAGTTAAACAAGCGAGAATTTTTTATTTAGACTATTAGAAAAAATAATGCAATAATAGCAGGGATAATAAAGAAACGCTATTTTATTAGGAATAGCAAAAACGAGTTTGATTATGCGCCTTTATAAGTGGCGTTTCAAGCTGAAAAAGGAAATTTTATGAATAAAAAACTCCCACCACTCAATGCATTAAAAGCCTTTGAAGCGGCAGCACGCCACCTTAACTTTACAAAAGCAGCGGAAGATCTTTTTGTAACTCAAGCTGCGGTGAGTCATCAAATTAAAATTTTGGAAGATTTTTTAGGCGTGAAACTCTTTCATCGTAAAAATCGTTTACTTGAACTTACTGAACTAGGTTCGCAATATTTTGCTGAAATTCAACCGCTTTTAGAGAAAATCGCGATAGCAACGGAAAAGGTTAAACTTAAAACTGCTCGCCAAATTTTGGCAATCAGCACCACGCCTTCATTTGGTATGCACTGGCTTGTACCACGTTTAAATGATTTCCACCAACGCTATCCAGATATTGAAGTACGTTTAACCACAATGCCACAAGATGAAGGCTTATTCGGCAAAGATACCGATGTTGCAATTTATTACGGCAACGGTAATTGGAACAATTTAGAAGCGATTGAGCTGGTAAAAGCACGCATTATGTTACTCGCTTCGCCAGAATATTTGAAAGATAACCCTATTGAAAAACCAGAAGATCTGGCGGGTAAAAACTTGATCCACGTTTGCTCTTCAACCAAATGGAAACAGATGGTAGAGCATCTCAAGCTCGATATGGACATAGAAACAGGTCCCATGTTCGGCACAACCTCAATGGGCATCCAAGCAGCAAAACACGGGCAGGGCGTCGTGGTCGCAAACCGAATGCTTGCTCAAGATGAGATCGAAGAAGGTTCAGTGGTTGAGCCGTTAATGACCAATGTTTACGATGAAAAAGCATTCTACGTGGTTTATCCTCCACAAATGGCGGAAAGCACCAAAGTGAAATGCTTTGTTGATTGGATTACTGAAGAGATTAAAAATAGCTATAAATAAGGAAAATAATGAGATATAACTGGGTTCTTTTTGACGCGGATGAAACGCTCTTTTCGTTCAACTCCTACTTAGGCTTAACCGCAATGCTCAAGCGCTATGGCATTGATTTTACGCGTGAAGATTACGATGCTTTTCAAGCGGTCAATAAATTGCTTTGGGTTGCATACCAAAATAATGAAATCACCGCAGAAGATATTCAAATGCGTCGTTTTGCCAAATTAGCTGAGCAAACAGGCGTGCACCAAATTCAGCTTAACCAGGAATTGATGGCAGAAATGGCAAAAGTCAGCAAGCCGCTTGATGGCGTTATGGAAATGCTGGAAGCACTTTATCCTGAAGTTAAAATGGGTATTATTACTAATGGTTTTACCGAACTACAACAGCAACGTTTGCAAAACACCCAAACCGAAAAATTCTTCGAAATTGTCGTCGTTTCTGAACAAATTGGCGTGGCAAAACCAGACCGAAAAGTGTTTGATTATGCCTTTTCGCAAATGGATGAGCTAGATAAAACCAAGATTCTTATGGTGGGTGATACCCTCGCTTCCGACATTCTAGGCGGCTACAATTCCGGCATTGATACTTGCTGGTTTAATCATGCGAATCTTGTAAATGACACAAAAATCCAACCAACTTATGAGGTTAAAGATATTCGTGAGTTGGTGGGGATTGTGAAGGGGTAAATTCCAAGCATATAAAAAATGGCTTAGTACTTTAAGTTCTAAGCCATTTTTAGTTTACTGTATGCTTTCCGTTTCCATTCGTTTCAGCCAAATGCAATTCTCTTTTGACTTTTTATTGATCAACGCCATAAAAGCCTCGTGGGCTTCAAGCTCAGAAGAGGTGGCTTGGAAAACAATAGTTCCGCTGGAATCCACGTCTTCTCTTGCAATTTCTTCTTGAGATTCAACCGCTTGTGCGTTCTCTTCTGTTTCATCTGCTAGCAAGGCAATTTGACCGCCTGTCATCATTAGGAATACATCAGCCAGAATTTCCGCATCCAGTAATGCCCCGTGGAGGACACGCTTGCTATTGTCGATGCCTAAGCGATCGCAAAGTGCATCCAAGTTGTTTCGTTTACCAGGGTACATTTTACGAGCCATTGCAAGGCTGTCGGTAACGGTGCACATCTCAGCTGTTTTTGGTGGCGGATTTTTCAAGAATGAAAATTCATGATCCATAAAGCCCACGTCGAAGGGCGCATTATGAATAACAAGTTCTGCACCTTTAATAAAATCCACGAACTCGTGAGCAATTTCGGCGAAAGAGGGCTTATCTTGCAAGAACTCGTTAGTAATGCCGTGAACTTTAATCGCCTCTTCTTCAACTTCGCGAGGTGGCTTGATATAAACGTGATAGGTTCGCCCTGTTAAGCGGCGATTGATGACCTCAACTGCTCCAATTTCGATAATATTGTGCCCAATGTGCGGTGCACCGTTAAAGTTCATCCCCGTGGTTTCGGTATCTAGCACCACTTGTCTGTGTATTTCTTGTTCTTGCATTATTCTTTATTCATCGAATTCATCATCGTTGTCATTATAATCTATTTCCATCAAATGACTAAAATGATCCTGATAAAATCCGCGGCTGACCATAAATCGCCACATTTTCTGCTTTGCTTTGATGTCCCAAACATGTGGGCGTTTTCGCTCAAAAACTTGCTCGGCAATTTTATAAAAATCAATCTCTTCTTCGGCTTCGTCCATCGCAGCTGCAATTAAGTATTCTGGCACGCCCTTCATTTTCAGTTCTTGCTTTAAGCGACGCGGTCCAATTCCTTGTTGGGAACGATAGCGAATAAAAGAGGTACAAAAACGTTCATCGCTTTGCCAGTTGTGCTCTTGTGCTTTTGTAATGGCTTCATCAATTTCAACCGTGTCATACTCTTTAAGTTTGAGCTTTGAACGGAGCTGCTTCTCGGTGTAATCTCGTTTCGAAAGAAGATAAAGCGTATAGTTTAAAGCACTGTATTTATGTACTTTTTTATCGGTAATTTTTTGTTCTGTCATTATTGATTTGGTATAGAAAAAATGCGACATTTCTGTCGCATTTGATCATGACTATGATTAAAGCTCTTCTTCGTTGAATTCTTCTTCGATTTCTTCAATATTTTCTAATTCTTCGATATCAGTATCTACTTCTTCAACATCATCTGCACCTTTGTCTTTTTTGCCTTTTTTCGGACTAGGAGCTAATGCAGTGTTTGGATTTTTCATAAATAATTCGCGAAGATCTGCTTCAATTTTCGCCGCCACTTCAGGATGCTCGGCTAACCATTTAATTGCATTATTTTTACCTTGACCGATTTTCTCGCCTTCGTAAGAGAACCAAGCACCAGATTTATTGATGAAGCCTTGTTTTTCAGCCAAGATAAGTAATTCATTGGTGCGTGCAATACCTTCGCCATACATAATATCAAAGTTTACTTCACGGAATGGCGGAGCCACTTTATTTTTCACCACTTTTACTTTCGTTTCGCTACCAATGATGTTATCGCCATCTTTCACCACACCTGAACGACGAATATCTAAACGCACAGAAGAGTAGAATTTCAACGCATTACCACCTGTCGTGGTTTCTGGGTTACCAAACATCACGCCAATTTTCATACGGATTTGGTTGATGAAGATTACCAAGCAGTTAGTGGTTTTGATGTTAGCCGTTAATTTACGTAATGCTTGAGACATCAAACGAGCTTGTAACCCCATATGTGAGTCGCCCATATCGCCTTCAATTTCTGCTTTTGGTGTTAATGCCGCTACAGAGTCCACGATAATCACATCCACTGCGCCAGAACGTACTAATGCATCACAAATTTCTAATGCTTGCTCACCGTTATCTGGCTGAGAAATCAATAAATCATCGGTGTTTACGCCTAATTTCTGTGCATAAACTGGATCAAGTGCGTGCTCCGCATCAATAAAGGCACAAGTTTTACCCGCTTTTTGTGCTTGAGCAATGGTTGATAACGTTAAGGTTGTTTTACCTGACGATTCTGGCCCGAAGATCTCAACGATACGCCCCATCGGTAAACCGCCAATCCCTAACGCCATATCTAAACCAAGTGAACCAGTTGAAACCGCTTCAATATCCAAGTTCTCTGTTTGACCCAATTTCATAATTGAGCCTTTACCAAATTGCTTTTCAATTTGCGCTAATGCCGCTGCAAGGGCTTTCTCACGTTGTGCTGGATCTGTCTGCTTTACTACAACGTTTTTATTGCTTTTTTTCTCTGCTGCCATAGGTTAATCCTTGTATCATAAATTAGTTTAAAAATGGTTATATTCTGTTCAATTTTGAACAACTTAACTGGATGCCAGTATAGTGGTTTACTATACAGTTTCAAGTTTTTTTGAAGAAAAAACTAGAAAATGGAGAGTGTTTGATTAGATAACAGGCAAAATAGTGGATAAAATGATTAAATTTCAATCTTTTTATGTTCGGAAATTTATCATATTTTAAATAAATCCCCTCTCCCTTAATCGGAGAGGGGTAAGGATAGGGGGAAATCAATACCCACTCAACACCTTCGCAGGCTCTAATTTTGCTGCGCGTGATGCAGGGTAGAGGCTTGCGCATAAGCTCAAGACAATGGTGGCAAGCAACACATAAGCAATATCTTGCCAATGCAATTCGCTTGGTAGGAAATTGACAAAATAAACGCCTTCAGAAAGCACCTGAATGCCAAATAGGTTTTCCAGCCCCTTGATAATACTGGTTAAATTTAAAGCTAACCCCACACCAAGCAGAATGCCTAATACCGCCCCTTTCATGCCTGAAAGTAAGCCATACCAGAGGAAAATCCGTTTAATAAAACCGTTATTTGCCCCAAGTGTTCGCATAATCGCGATATCACCTTGCTTATCTTTTACCGCCATCACCAGCGTTGAAATAATGTTGAAACACGCTACACCTATGACAAGCACCATTGCAATATACATCACTGTGCGAACTAGCTGGATGTCGTTATACATATAGCCAAATTTATTGACCCAAGTGTTCAAATAAAGCGGTTGATTAAAGTGATTTAATTGCGAAAGATCCAACTGCTGCACATCAAAGGGAGAACGCAAAGCCAACTCCACGCCCGTCACTTCGCCTTGTTCGTAATCTAACAATTCTCGTGCTTTTTCAATCGGTAGCAAGGCATAGCTGTAATCCAACTGCCCCTCTAATTTCAAAATGCCTGTAATTGGTAAGTTAAAACGCAACGGCTGAGCCAAGCGGTCGTTTTCACTTGCTTGTGGCAGCAACAAAGTCACCTCATCGCCTACATCTACTTCGAGTGCTTTCGCGATGCCTGCTCCTAAAATCAAACCGCCTTCTTTTTTAAAAACATCCCATTGATTACCTTGCACAAAATGCCCAAGCTGGCTCACGCTCTCTTGCTTTTGCGGATCAACACCTCGCACTTGAGCAATTTTGAGCTGCGTGCCGTTTTCAATCAAAGCTGTAAAGGTAATAAATGGGGCGGTGGCAAGCACGTTTTCACTCTGTTTAACCAATTTTTCGAGCTGAACAGGATCTCTAATTACGCCCTCTTTATTGCCATCGTACGCATAAACTTCCGCGTGTGGCACAACGGAAAGCACACGCTGATTAAGCTCACGCTCAAAGCCATTCATTGCACTTAAACCAATAATCAACACTGCCACGCCCAAGGCAATTCCTATTGTAGAAAACCACGAAATCAGAGATACAAGGCGATTTTTCTGCTTACCTTTTTGATAACGCCAACTAATAAAAAACGGAGTGTTCATCAGCCTTCCTCACGCAATACACCATCTCGCATCACGAAACGACGCGAGAGTTTTTGGGCCAAATTTAGATCGTGGGTCACCAATAAAAACGCGATATTTTGTTCTGCATTGAGCTGTTTAATCAGATCAAAAATGCTCTCGGTGGTTTTTTGATCCAAGTTCCCTGTTGGCTCATCTGCAAGTACTAAATCAGGATTATTCACTAAAGCACGAGCAATTGCCACACGCTGACGCTCACCGCCTGAAAGCTCTGATGGACGATGAGTAATTCGGTGAGATAATCCGACCGCCTGCAACATCTTTTCAGCAAGATCTTTTGCTTCCGATTTGTTCTGTTTTCCAATTAACATCGGCATCATCACGTTTTCCAATGCAGTGAAATCCGCCATCAAATGATGGAACTGATACACAAAGCCTAAATGCTGATTTCGTAAGCTCGCAAGTTTATTCGCACTCAGTTTTTGCAAGGATTGATCTTGAATCCACACCTTGCCCGAACTCGGTTGGTCTAATCCGCCAAGCATATGTAAAAGCGTACTTTTGCCCGAACCTGAACTCCCTACAATTGCCACCAGCTCGCCACCATTCATTGAAAAAGAAACCTCTTTCAATACCTGAACTTTGTGATCGCCCTCGTCATAAAATTTACTTATGTTTTCACAGCGGAGTAATGTTGTCATTACGATTTACCTTTTCTTGCTACAGCATCTTTAATCGCTTTTTCGATATCATTGTCACTTAATTTATATTCATCAAACAGATTTATATTGTCATTTTTTATATGTAACTGACCTTCATTACCATAATTTCCGCGATGATGTCCTTTTGAAAAGGACTTATGAGAGGCAACTTCATCTGAATTTAAAACCCATAGAATAATTTCATCACGAAATACCGCTAGCCAAATAAACACATCACAACATTGAGGCTTTAATTGTTGAAAATTCATTAAAAAGCGTTTATGAGTATTACTTGATAATGCTTTAATATATAAAGGTCCATCGCTATCAGAATCTACAGCTCTTGAAGCCTTAACTTCAATTTTGATTCCATCTAGCCATAAATCATATTCACCTTTAAAATCAGCATCTAATTTTTTAGATGGAGAAAGCAATTTATTACTTTTCCCTTTTACATAAGTTTGTGCAAATTTCTCGCCAAAATCTCGAGGTGCTGAGATTTCAAATATCCATAAGTTTGGATTTGAATTGATATATTCTGTTCTAATATCAATGTATTGCTCGTAAGTTAAACCTTTCTTTTCAATAAGAGAAATAATAAGATGCTCATACTCATTGAAAGGATAGACTGCTCCATCATCTTCTATCATTTGTAAAACATCCATAAGATCTTTTTCACTACCAGAGAAAGAAGAGATAATTCTATTTTTTAATTCTGAAAGTTCCATTTTTTTCCTTAACTAAACCTAATAATGATAAATATTCAATTTCATTAAATAAGTTATCCTTTATAAATTGAGGGTAGATAGGCAATTGCTCTAAATCACCTCTTAATACTTTATGGGTATTAAATAACTTATTAAAGACCCAATTCATAAAACTGCTATTAAATAAATCAGATAATACTTGCATAGAAACAGGAAAACCTTTCTCAACTATTATCATATTAGCGCTATTCAATACATAATACTTGTCTTTATCATAGTAGAAACATAAGTTAGAAGAAATAAATTTATAAATTAACTTTTGTTCTGCTTCAAATATTTCTCTAGGTGCAACCTGCTGATATTGTGAGAAATCCTTTGATAAAAAATTGGTTGCAGATTTTAATCCTTCTTTCGTAATATCAGACCCTTTAAACACAGGAATAGAATCAGTAAATGGTTGTTTTTTCAGGAATTTTGCATTATTTCCAGTTACAATACCTAATCCCCATTTAGCTCTATGTTCTAATGTTTCATATGGTAAACTGAATAAATATTCAATAACCTTGGATTCTTGAGCATCACAATTTAAATTAAAAATTAATTTTGGATTAGAAATAAACGATTTTGCACTTCTATTAAAGATATTGCCTTTATAATTACAGATAATATCTTTATCTGAATTTGATTTTCTTTTATTCAAAACAAAAGAAACTGCCCCAGTTTGTAAACCTTTAAATGCTTTACCATAATCTGTTAGGTTTAAAATATCATACTTTAACATTTCTTGTCTGGCTGCTTCGAATGCCGCAACATTGAAAAATGCTTCTGGTAAAATCAATCCTAAATTACCATTTTTCTTTAGCAGAGAAAGAGATGCGAAAAAGAATAAAGAGCAAGTGTCATTACTTGTTCCTGCATTTAATAAATTTGCATAAAACTCTTTATCTTTCTTATCTATTTTTTTACCCCATGGAGGATTAGTATAAATAAGGTCATATTCTTCTAAACCATTTTCTTTATACTTTTCTAAGAAATCAGCACAAATAATATTTTCTGAAATATACCCTGTCTTTTCTTTTATACGTTTCTTAGTAATTTCTACTGCAAGTGGATCAATATCTATGCCATAAATATTTTCTGGCTTCACACCTAGTTCTATAGCACGCATAATAAAGTTTCCAGAACCACAACAAGGATCTAGAAATGTTTTTTTTGATAAATCACCTTTTATATTGAGTAAATCATTAACTATTTCTTCAGGAGTGTAGTAAATTCCTTCTTTATTTCTATAAGAATCAGATAAACTTTCTTCATATCTCTTACCAAGATAGGCAATATTATTACTCTCTATCTCTTGAAGAATAAATTTGGTAAGTTCTTGATGGTTATGGCTATCCTTCTGGGATTTGTTTGCCCGAGAAGTTAATTTCTCTTTTCCTAATTTATTCGCTTTAAATTCAAATACAGATTGTTTATCAATTTTCCCTTTTTCGATTAAAGATAGATAGCCAGTTTTAACCCAATTTCGAATTGTTGCAGTTGATACAGAAAAAAATTCAGCGGTTTCTGCAATAGTAAAAGCATTATTCTGCATTTTATTCATACCTCAACGCCTGAGCTGGCTCAATTTTCGATGCGCTAAATGCGGGATAAAGCGTACATGCGAGCGATAATAAAATCGATACCACCGCAATCACCGTAATTTGCGTTGGAGAAACCAAAGTTGGCAACACAATCGCAGGGTTAATTATTGCGATCAAGACATCTAAATTCATCGCAGCAACTACGCCTAATATTACGCCTAAAATTGAGCCGATAATTCCCACAATCGAGCCTTGGAAAATAAAGATTTGCATCACTTGCGGTTTTGTTAAGCCTTGAGTTTGCAAAATCGCAATTTCTCCCTGCTTATCCACCACCATTAAGCTTAACGAGGTAATAATGTTAGAAATTGCGACCACGATAATGAGACTTACCAACAAACCCATCATATTTTTTTCCATTTTCACCGCTTGGAAAAACTCGCCTTTCTGCTCACGCCAATCGTGGATTTGGTATTGTTCTTCAGGGAAGTAACGTCTTAATTCGGTAACTTGGAACGGATCGTTTAAATACAAGCGTATGCCTTGAATATGCTCGTTATCGATCCTGAGCAGTCGCCCCACATCTGCTAAATTCGCAAACAGCGTATATTCGCTGCCATTACTATTCGCATAATAGAACCCTGAAATATGAAACAGACGTTGCATCGGTACGCGTCCCATCGGTGTGTATTGGCTGTTTTCAGTAATCATAATGCGGATTTTTTCGCCTACATTCAGATTCAATTTTTGAGCCAATTGCCAGTTAATTAGCACGTTAAATTCGCCTTCGGGCAGAAGCTGCGCCACATTTTCGCCATTTAAAAGCGGATCATCTTGGGCGTTTTCCACGCCAATTAGCGAGCCTGCTTCAATCCCTTGCTGACTTTGAATAATGATATTCGTGCTGTTAATTGGGTTGGCTTGAATCACAAAATTTGGTTGGGGCAGTTGCTCATTTTTTGTAAAATGCCCATCAATTGGCATCACAACCGCATGTGGCAGTGTGGAAAGCAAATTACGCTTTTGCATATTTTCCAAGCCGTTCATAATGGAAAGCACAACCACCAATGCCATTACACCTAGCACAATGCCAAAGCTGGCGAGGTTGGTCACCAGTCGCCCAAAGCGGTCGGTACTTTTCGTTCGCCAATACCGCCAAGCGATAAATAGGGGGGTAAAGTTCATCGTTTTCTATCAATAATGTTATGTTGAAAGATTAGCCTCTCCCCTTGTGCGAGAGGGTGAATTTCGCTTTATTCAGAAGTAAAATTCGGGAGAGGGGTAAGCTGTCAATTTTGACCGCTCTTTTACAAAAGCGGCTTCGTACTCCGTTTTCAGTCCCCCTCTCTATGATTTTCACAAAACCGTTGCTTTGTAAAAATCTGTCTCTCTCACAAGGGGAGATAGTAAAAAAGGGAAGACCATCTTACCATCTTCCCTCTTTTTGCTAAAACATTAATTACTTGCCAGTTTTCACAAACTCTTCAATATTTTGCGCAACTTTATTCACCAAAGTCGTTACCGCTGAATCACTTGCCCACGCAATGTGTGGCGTAATCAACAAGTTTGGTAAATGTTTTGCAGCTTGAATGAGTGGGTCATCAATCGCTGGGGGCTCTTTTACCAGCACATCTAACGCAGCACCTGCAATTTGGTAAGTTTCTAACGCATTCAACAATGCTTTTTCATCTACCACGGGGCCACGGCTGCAGTTAATCAAATAAGCTGTTGGTTTCATCAATGCCAAGGTTTCTGCGTTAATTAAGTTTTGAGTTTGTTCCGTAAGCGGGCAATGCAACGTGATCACATCCGCATGTTTGAACACCTCTTCAAATGGGGTGTAACCTTCACGAATCGTGCTCGCACCTTTGTGCTCTGCAAAAATTACTTTCATTCCGACCGCTTGTGCAAGGCGTGCCACCTCAGCCCCGGTGTTCCCTCTGCCGAATACGCCAAGCGTTGCGCCACGAATATCGGTAATGGGATAATCGGTGTAACAGAACTGCCCGCAAGTTGCCCAACGGTCGCTACTCACTTGATCATGGTGGTAGCTCATTAAGCTATGTTTGAGCGAGAAGATCATTCCCAACACGTGTTCTGGCACGGTCACAGAAGAGTAACCTGTGACATTTTTCACACAAATTCCAAACTCTTTTGCGGCCACTAAATCCACATTATTTGTGCCTGTTGCAGTAATCGCAATCAGTTTTAATTTGGGTAATTTCGCCAATAATTCACGCCCAAGCAACACTTTGCTTGTCACGATAATATCCGCATCTTTGGTACGCTCGAAGGTTTCATCCGCGCTAGTTCGGTCATACTCCACCCAATTATGCGGAAAACTTGGACGAGGAATATCGTGTGTGGCAGGAATACCTGTGCGGTCTAAAAATACAATGTTTAGCATAGCAAGCTCCTTTTTCTTTCGTGTTGTAAGGGATATGCAAGCGGTCGAGTTTACAAAAAATATTGCAAATTCGACCGCTTGTCATTGATGTGTAAGGGTAAATTGCCCTTACTTTATTCTGATTAACTATTTTTTCTTCGCGTATTTCAATGAGTCAATTGCTACTGCTAAGACGATAATGCCACCTTTGATGATGTATTGCCAGTAAGGGTTTACGCCGATGTAGGTTAAGCCGTAGTTGATAACGGTGAAGATTAACACCCCTGTTACTACACCGATAATTGTACCCACACCACCTGCGAATGACACACCACCTACTACGCAAGCTGCAATTGCGTCCATTTCATACATAAAGCCTAAGTTGTTGGTTGCACTACCGATACGACCTGCTTCTAACATACCACCGAAGGCGTAGAAGATACCAGATACCATATAGATGCCCATTAAGTTCATTGCCACGTTTACGCCTGAAACTTTTGCAGCTTCTGGGTTACCACCAATCGCGAATACATTTTTACCAAAGCGAGTTTTATTCCATAAAATCCACATAATCACGGTTGCAATCGCTGCATAAATAGTGATGTATGAGAGCTTAAAGCCACCAATTCGGAAGAAACCTTGTGCGAAGTCAGAGAAGCTTCCACTAAAGCCTGCGATTGGTGATGAACCTACTGCATCATAGTAAAGTGAGTTGATACCATAGATGATGATCATTGTCCCCATTGTGGCAATGAATGGCGTTACGTTTAAGTAAGCAATCACAAAGCCGTTAAACAAACCGATAATTGCACCGATACCGCATATGATAAGCACCACCACTGGGATTGGCATTTCAGCAAGGTTCGGGAATACTTTGTTCATATTATCCATTGCTTGTAAGAGCGTAGCAGAGATTACCGCAGCAAGACCGACCTGACGACCAGCGGATAAGTCGGTACCTTGGGTAACAATCAGCCCTGCGACACCAAGAGCGATAATTAAACGTACTGAAGATTGGGTTAAGATGTTACTAAAATTTCGTAAACTCAAAAAGCTAGGATCTTGTGCGATGATGATAATAAGTAAGATCAATAACACAAAATAGATGGCATTTTGTTTCAGAAAATTAAGTGCTTTGTTAGGTTGTACAGCAGACATAATTCACTCCTGATTTATAAGTATTTTGCCGCAAGTTGTAAGATTTCTTCCTGGGAGGTTTTTGCCGTTTCGACAATGCCCGCCACTTTACCATTACTCATCACAATAATTCGGTCGGTAACACCAAGTAATTCTGGCATTTCCGATGAGATCATAATGATGCCTTTTCCTTTATTGGCAAGTTCAAGGATCAGTTGGTAAATCTCAAATTTCGCCCCGATATCGATACCACGGGTTGGTTCATCTAGCATTAACACTTCTGGTTGGGTTAATAACCAACGTCCGATGATCACTTTTTGTTGGTTACCGCCTGAAAGTGAGCCAATCGATGTGCCGTGCGATGGGGTTTTTACGTTCATTGAGTCAATTACCCATTGGGTATCGCTTTTCATTTTTTTGTTACTCAATAAGCCGAATTTGCCTAAGTACGATTTCATATTTGAAATGAGGGAGTTAAATTCGATACTTAAATTAGCGTAAATCCCTGTTGAACGACGCTCTTCGGTAACCAAAGCAAAGCCGTTGTTAATCGCTTCAAAAGCGTTGTGGTTACGAATTTCTTTGCCGTGAAGTTTAATCACACCGCTTGCTTTTTCACGCACACCAAAGATAGTTTCTACAATATCGGTGCGTTTCGCACCCACTAAGCCGGCTACACCAAGAACTTCGCCTTTGCGTAGCTCGAAGCTGACATCTTGAATAGACGGTTGGTTTTTCGCGGTTAAACGTTCCACTTCTAAAATCACTTCTTGTGGTATGTTGGTTTTTTCTGGGAAACGTTGGGTTAATTCACGCCCTACCATCATAGAAACCACTTGATCCATTGAAGTGTCTTTAATTGCAACCGTGTTAACCCATTTACCATCACGTAAAATCGTAATTTCATCACAAATTTTGAAGATTTCATCCATCTTGTGTGAAATATAGATGATGCCACAGCCTCTATCTTTTAATTTTTGGATAATTTTAAATAAATGCTCTACCTCTTTTTCTGAAAGTGAAGAAGTCGGTTCATCCATAATGACAATTTTAGCATTGTAAGAGAAAGCTTTGGCGATTTCGATCATCTGCATTTCAGACACAGAGAGTTTTGCCACTTTTTCTCTTGGATCAACATCAATGTCTAATTCATCAAAAATTGCTTTGGTATCACGATACATTTTATCATGATCCACAAAAGGGCCTTTTAGTGGATAACGTCCGAGCCAAAGGTTATCCATTACGCTCACTTGTTTAACTAGGTTCAACTCTTGGTGAACCATTGAAATACCATTTTCAAGTGCCTCTTTAGAAGTTTTGAAATTAACGGGCTTACCTAAAAACAGTATTTCACCTTCATCTTTTGCATAAATACCAAACAAGCATTTTAAAAGAGTCGATTTCCCCGCACCGTTTTCACCCATTAAGGCGTGTACGCTGTGCGATTTTACCGTTAAATTGGCGTGGTCTAAGGCTTTTACCCCAGGAAACGACTTACTAACGTTTGTCATTGTGAGTAGTACTTCGCTTGTCATATCTCACTCCGTGTAAAAAATTGAGGCACAGCGAACACGCCTGTGCCTCGTGTTTTAATAATTTATTTTAAGAATTTATCTAAGTTGCTTGCATCAACACCTAAATAAGGAATACGAGCGACTTTATCTTTTAATTTAATTTCTGTGCCTGCAGTTGCATCTTTACCTGCTGCAAGGTTAGTTGATAATGCGATAACAGCTTTCGCTTGACCCACACCATCATTTAACACAGTACCTGCAATTTCACCTTTTTTGATAAGTTGTAATACTTCAGGTAACGCATCCACACCGAAGATTGGTAATTTTTTACCGTGTGCTTTAGTCGCTTCTAATGCACCCATTGCCATACCATCGTTGTTTGAAATAATCACTTCAATTTGGTCTGCTTTCGGGCTAGTTAACCAAGCGTCAGTTTTATCTTTCGCCATTGCCGCATCCCACATACCAGTGTCGATGAATAATTGCTCAGTTTGAATACCTTGTTTGTTTAATTCATCTACAACGTATTTTGTACGTGCTTCCGCATCTGGGTGACCTGGTTCACCTTTTAATAATACGTATTGGATTTTACCGTCTTTATTTAAGTCTAACGCAGGGTTCGCTTTCCATTGTTTCGCAATTAAGTCACCTTGAATCACACCTGATTCTTTCGGGTCTGTACCCACATAGTAAGCGTGTTCATAACTACCAATCGCTTTTGCACCTGGGTCTTTGTTGAAGAAGATCACCGGCACATCATCCCCTTTCGCTTTACCAATAATGGTTGGTGCTGCTGATGGGTCTACTAAGTTGATAGCTAATGCTTTCACACCTTTAGAAAGTAAGCCATCAACTTGGTCGTTTTGGATAGATTGTGTGTTTTGAGAGTCATTCATTAACAACTCGACATCTTTATGTTGAGCCGCTTCTTTTTCGATTTCTTTACGCATTAACGCCATAAAGTTATCGTCATATTTATAAATGGTCACACCGATACGATCTTTCGCTTGAGCAGTACCTACTGCTGAACCTAATGCAACCGCGAATGCTACAGCACTTAAAATCATTTTTTTCATAGAATTTCCCCTTAAGTGGAATGACATAGAGAGATTTTAGAGAGTCATTAAATTGTTATACCCTAACAACTTGCTCCAGATAATATAGATTTGTGGAGGAATAATCCGTGATCTGCTTCACAAAATTTAACATTTGATTTTCTTTTTGCTGAAATTTTCGCCAAATTTGCAAAATTTTTGGCTTTTTCAACCACTTGTTTTATAGTACAAGCCTTTAATGATTGGCTTTTACCCTATTTATTTTATGAAATTAACCAAAAAAACGATTAACCTGCTGATTTTTCTCTTTGCGATTATTGTTTCTTACTTTTTAAATCAGCAAGAAAAATCAAAATCTGCTCAAACAACCACTTCCAACACCGCTCAACAAGCGGTCAAAAATAGTTACGATATTGTAATGGCAGACGACAAATACGGACAAAATGCCACCGCACCTGTTGATTACTATATGCTTGTACTCTCGTGGTCGCCTTCCTTTTGCGAGGCTCAACGTGAAAAGAACAATGGTAAAATTCCTGAAAAGGCGACCTATCAATGCGCTAGCGATAAAAAATTTGGTTGGGTCATTCACGGGCTTTGGGCACAGAATAAAAATGCTAGAACAGTTGAAGATCACCCTCGTTTTTGCCAAGGCGACTTACCGTCTGTTTCACCACAGATTATCGAAAAATATTTGCCCGAATCCCCTGGAGCTTCACTCTTACAAGGTGAATGGGAAAAGCACGGTGCTTGTGCTTTCAACGATCCTGAAAGCTATTTCGCCAAACAAAAAGCCTTGTTTGATGATTTAGTCTTGCCTGATACGTGGATGCGAAATAATGAACTTTTCCGATGGATGCGTAAAAATAATCCACAATTAGACCGCGTGTATTTGGGCGCAAGCAAGAATGAGCTTTATATTTGCTATGACAAAAAATGGAATGTGATGGATTGTCCGAGGTAATATAAAGTAATTTCTTCGTTAATTAAGACTGCCACAAATGCTTGCATTTGAACGTTACTTTAGCAACGGCACGAAGTGTTAGCGATCTCCCCCTACCCCTCTTTGCTAAAGAGGGGAATGTTTTTGATGAGGAATAAAGATCTTCATTTTCACTTAGATTCCCCCCTCTTTAGCAAAGAGGGGTAGGGGAGATTTGGCAGAATAAAATCCAACTAGATAAATAATTTTATGCCAGACCTAAGAATCCTCAAACTCCAAGCCCAACGCCAGCTAAAGCAAAGCCTTGTGCTAGCCAACCAATTCTTTAACAAAGAATTTACAATCCCCGTGATGAATTTTGAACTCCGCGGGCAAAAAGCGGGCGTGGCGTATTTACAGCAAAATGAAATTCGCCTAAATCCTGTTTTACTTGTAGAAAACGGCACAGCATTTATCCAACAAGTTGTGCCGCATGAGCTTGCTCATTTACTCGTTTATCAACAATTTGGGCATGTGCAACCGCACGGCAAAGAGTGGCAAATGATGATGGAGCAAGTGCTTGGCGTGCCTGCAGAAATCTACCATCAATTCAGCACAGCAACTGTTGCAAAGCAATTTTCTTATCAATGCGACTGCCAAACACATCTGCTTTCAGTCCGCCGACACAATGCTATTCAATGCAACCAACGTAGTTATATCTGCCGAAATTGTAAGCAACCATTGCGATTTTTGCCCACTTAACATCTCCTACAAGCGGGAAGATTTCGTTAAAAAATCGTTAAAATGGCTAGACATTCCGTTCAAAGTCCTTACAATTCACGCCAGTTTATTTTTTTAATTTCTAAAATATTTCGGAGTATAAAATGGAAAAAATCGTGATTGTCGGCGGTGGTGCTGGAGGTTTAGAACTGGCAACCTATTTAGGTAATAAATTAGGCAAAAAAAAGAAAGCAGAGGTGCTTTTGATCGACCGCAACGCAACCCACCTTTGGAAACCGTTATTACACGAAGTTGCAACAGGTTCTTTAGATGATGGTACAGACGCAGTGAGCTACCGTGCTCATGCGACTAACCACTATTTCCACTTCCAACAAGGCACGCTTACAGGTGTAAATCGTGAGCAAAAAGAGATTGTGTTAGAGCCGCTTTTAGACGAAAACGGTGAAGTGTTAGTTGCCGAGCGTCATATTGCATACGACAAATTAATTCTTGCCATTGGCAGTAAATCAAACGATTTCGGCACCAAAGGTGTGACAGAACACTGTATTTTCTTAGACAGCTCTGAGCAAGCAAAACACTTCCAAAAACGTATGCTTGAGCTATTTTTACGCTTCTCACATAGCCAAGATAAAGATGTAAAAATCGCAATCGTGGGCGGTGGGGCAACAGGGATTGAACTTTCTGCCGAACTTTACAACGCAGCTTCACACTTAAATGAATACGGTTTCGGTAAATTAAACCGTGCAAGCTTAAAAGTAGCACTTGTGGAAGCCGGCCCTCGCTTGATTCCTGCATTAACTGAAAAAGTGTCTGCTTCAGCTCTTTCAGAGTTACGCAAAGCAGGCGTCGATGTGCATTTGAACACAATGATCACAGAGGCAGTAGAAGATGGTTTAATTACTAAAGATGGTGAAAAAATTGAAGCCGATTTAATGGTATGGGCAGCAGGCGTGAAAGCACCAGATTTCATCAAAGAGTTGGATTTTGAAACTAACCGCTTAAACCAAATCGAAATCACCGATTTAATGCAAACCACGGTAGATAAAGATGTGTTCGTAATTGGCGACTGTGCTGCACTGATTCAAAACGGTAAACCAATTCCACCACGTGCACAAGCTGCTCACCAAATGGCAACTCAATGTGGTAAAAACATTGTGGCATTATTAGAAGGCAAAGAGATGAAACCGTTTAAATTTAACGACAAAGGTTCATTACTTTCATTCTCACATTTCGGCACGGTGGGTAACTTGATGGGTAACTTAATGAAAGGCGATATGTTTATTGAAGGTAAAATTGCACGACTTGCCTACCTTTCACTTTACCGTATGCACCAAGTTGCATTACACGGCTGGTTTAAAACAGGCTTGATTTTATTAGTAGGACAAATCAACCGCTTCTTGCGCCCTTCAATGAAATTACACTAATGCCATAATAAATTACATAAAATAGGCGAGATTAACTCTCGCCTTTTTTCTTTCTTATTTCACCGTCACACGAGCAAATTTACGTTTACCCACTTGGTAAACAAAAGTGCCTTTTTGTGCGTTTTGGCGAACATCATCGACTTTCTCGCCATCAATTTTTACGCCACCTTGTTGAGCAGAGCGGATGGCTTCAGAGGTTGATGGCACTAAGCCCGCCTCTTTTAATAAGGTTGCTAAACCAATTTCGCCTTCAAAGGTAAATTCAGGCATTTCATCTGGCATCGCTCCTTTTTGGAAGCGGTTAATAAATTCCTGTTCTGCAGCGTTTGCCGCATCTTCGTTGTGGAAACGTGCAATGATTTCTTTCGCAAGTAAAATCTTCACATCACGTGGGTTTTTGCCTGCTTCCACGTCCGCTTTTAATTGTGCGATTTCTGCAAGCGGTCGGAAAGAGAGTAAATTATACCAATCCCACATTAACTCGTCAGAGATTGACATAATTTTTCCAAACATCTCGCTTGGAGCTTCGGTGACGCCGATGTAGTTCCCAAGCGATTTCGACATTTTTTTCTCGCCGTCTAAACCCACTAAAAGCGGTAAAGTCATCGCCACTTGCGGCTTTTGACCCGCTGATTTTTGTAATTCACGACCGATCAACAAGTTGAAGGTTTGGTCTGTACCGCCGAGTTCCACATCGGCTTCTAATGCTACCGAGTCGTGACCTTGCAATAATGGGTAAATGAACTCGTGGATCGCGATAGATTGTTGGTTTGCAAAGCGTTTTTTGAAGTCATCACGCTCAAGCATACGTGCAACGGTGTAGTTTGACGCTAAACGAATCATACCCACCGTGCCGAGTTCGCCCAACCATTCTGAGTTAAATACGATACGCGTTTTTTGCGGATCTAAAATTTTGAAAATCTGCTCTTTATAGGTTTCTGCGTTGCGTAATACATCTTCACGAGAAAGCGGCGGACGGGTGGCATTTTTGCCTGATGGATCGCCCACCGTTGCGGTAAAGTCACCAATTAAGAAAATCACTTCGTGTCCAAAATTTTGGAATTGACGTAGTTTATTTAACACCACCGTGTGACCTAAATGAATATCGGGTGCTGTTGGGTCTGCACCTAGTTTTACACGTAATGGACGGTTTTCTTTAAGTTTTTCGATTAAATCGGCTTCGGAGTAAATATCTTCTACACCACGCTTAAGCTCGGCAAGAATCGTTTCGATTGATTGGCTCATAATATTCCTTAAAATAGGCTGAAAAATGGCTCTATTATAGCGTTTTTGAAAAAAAAGTGAAAAAAAACGCCGTATTTTGTGGGGGAATACGGCGCAAAGAGTTGGAGTGATTACCTATTATTATTTGGAATTTTTATAAATAATAATGATTATCATCAAAGAGATCAAGTGATTTCTAAATAAAAATAATTCTCAACTAACTGATAGGATAAAAAACGAACAACCTTTTACTTTCGAAGGCCGTTCACATTGCAAAATGAAAAAAAAATCCAACATACTTCTCATTTTTGAAAATTGGTTGCTGATCTTCGTTGCATAAATCAGTAAAGTATCGCCATCAATTTAGGGAATTATAAAATGAATACTTTTTATCCACTTGAGCCAAAGAAGTCGGTCATAAAATTACTCCAAATCACCGACCCACATCTTTTCTCAGATACGACAAAAGATCTACTCGGCGTGAATACTTACGCAAGTTTTCAAGCTGTATTAGATGAAATCCAAGCGGAAATACAAACACAAGCAGTTGATTTTGACGCCATTTTAGCAACGGGCGATTTAATCCAAGATCATGAATTTGAAGGCTATTTGCATTTTGCTGAGATGATTCAACCGCTTGCAAAGCCCCTATTTTGGTTGGAAGGCAATCACGACCAACAACCACAAATGAGCTTGCAGTTGGGCAAATTCGATTATATTCGCCCTGAAAAACAGATTTTTGCAGGCGAGCATTGGCAGATTTTGATGCTCAATAGTCAAGTGGCTTCTGCTCCAAATGGTTTTTTATCTAAAGGGCAATTGGCGTGGCTTAATCAAAAGTTGAGCGAAAATCCTGAACGCTTTACGCTGGTGGTTTTACATCACAATATTTTATTTACCAATTCAGCGTGGCTGGATCAACACAGTCTTAAAAATAGTGATACATTGGCAGAAATTTTAGCACTTTACCCGAACGTAAAAGCGATTTTACACGGGCATATTCATCAAGAAGTAGATGCGATTTGGAATGGTATCCGCATTCTTTCCACGCCTTCCACTTGTATTCAATTTAAGCCAAATTGCGATGATTTTACCTTAGATAATCTCCCACAGGGTTGGCGAGAACTTTCCTTGTTTGAGGATGGACACATTGAAACGGAAGTCAAGCGGTTAAAAACGCAAGCATTTTTACCAAATTTTGATTCGCGAGGTTATTAACCGCTTTAGGATTTTTATTGATATCTCTTATAATTCAGTTCTAACCACTGTAAGCCAATGACTGCGATCACGTTATCGATTTTTCCCTCAACAACCCATTGGTAGGCTTGGGTTCTAGGAACTACGTGTACTAAAATATCTTCGTTTTCTTCTTCCAAACCATGGATTGAACCGTTGCCGACTTGGGTACTGTCGATTAAACCAAGGAAAAGATGCAAACGTTCGAATTGTCCACCTGGGCTGTCCCAAACACTTAAGGCGTGTTCGACCTCTTTGACTTCAATCCCTGCTTCTTCAAAGGCTTCACGTTTGGCAACTTCAGCTGGGTTCTCTTCGCCTTTATCCACCATTCCTGCCACTAATTCGAGCAGCCACGGGGTTTGGTCTGAATGTTTTTGATATGCACCAATGCGAACTTGCTCAACCAACACCACATTATCCAATTTTGGATCGTAAGCAATCAGTGCTGCGGCTTCGCCTTTAACAAGTAATTCTCGCACCACTTCGCCGCTGAATTTGCCTGAAAAAAGTTTATGGCGGAAATGGATTCTCTTCAACTCAAAATGTCCTTTATAGACAGTCTCTTCCTTAATAATTTCGAGGTCTTTTTGACCAAATTGTAAGATATTACTCATACGATATTCCTTCATTGACTGAATAAACAAGCGGTTGAAATGTGCAGTTTTTTTGCAAACCGCCATTTTTCCATTCCCATAAATCTAGCTGGTATTTGTTGCAAAATCCAAAGAAATAGGCAAGAAAAAACGGGAATTGATGATAAAAATGCAAAATACCTTGCGGGCAATGCTGGCTTTTAATCGTTTTCTTATTAGGGCGGTGGGTAACTTCAGAGAGTTTAATAATCCCCACGCCTTGCGATTTTAGCACCGCTTCACGTAAACACCAGCTTAAATAAAAGCGTTCGGCTAAATTCGTTAAAACCTGCGGTTTTTCAAGTAACTGTTCCACCTCAATTGCATCGGCATAATGGCGAATAAGCGGTTCAAAACGGCGAATTTTTTGCGGATGCTCTAAATCAATACCGACTACTGGGCTTCGTTCTCCACCTGCTGATTTCGCAAAAATAATGGCGACATAATCGCCCGAATGTGTGATGTTAAAATCAATCTCTTGCTGTGCGAAATAAGGGCGACCATTTTTTGCTCTCTGAATCTGTTCGGCTAAATTTGGATTAAAATTGTGCTTTTTGAGCAATGTTTTCAGCAGGAATTTTGCCATTCGTCGGCTTTTCCAACGCTTTAGCTGGTGTTCGGTTAAATGTTCAGGTGGTGAAAATGGTTCGGCAATAGATTCATCATTGTGAGCGAATACCACATCAATATTGCAAATCTTGCCCATCATTCTACCGCTTGAAAGCAAGTGTTAAAACGCCTGCAACTACTAAGCCGATGCCTAGCCACTCTTGTTGGCTTGGGCGTTCGCCTAAAAACAGAAAAGCAAAAACAGCAACCAGTGCAAGGCTCAATTTATCAATCGGGGCGACTTGTGAGGCGTTGCCCATTTGCAAGGCTTTGAAATAAGCCAACCACGATGCTCCCGTTGCCAAGCCTGAGAGGATTAAAAATAGCCAGTTTTTACCGTTGAGCGAGCTAAGTGGCTGCCATTTGTTGGTGTAGGTTAAAAAAAGAATAAGAGCAAGAATGATAACGATGGTGCGAATAAAAGTTGCAAAATCGGAATTGACGCCTTGTAAACCTATTTTGGCAAAAATTGCGGTGAGTGAGGCAAAAACTGCCGAGGCGAGTGCCCAATAAAGCCAGTGATTTGACATAAATAAATTTCTTTTAGTTTGATATTTTCGATAGACGATATTTTATCAAAATTATGGATAAAATAACTTTTCTTTTATGATAAAAAAATGTTATAAGATAATGGAATAAGTGTGCAAGCGGTCAATTTTACCGTTTGTGTTGCAGTTTTGTTTTCCGATGTTTTTTGCCAATATAAGGAGTGAATGATGATTAGGCAAATTAAGAATTTCCTTAAACTTGAATCTTCAGGCGGTATTCTGCTTTTTACTGCGGCTATTTTAGCGATTATTTGTGCCAACACGAGCGTACAATCTGTCTATTTTGATTTTTTGCAAACCCAAGTGGTGTTGAAGGTTGGGGCTTTTGCGATTGATAAACCACTTTTAATGTGGATTAATGACGGCTTTATGGCGGTCTTTTTCGTGTTAGTGGGGCTTGAAGTCAAACGAGAAATGTTTGAAGGCTCGCTTTCAAGCGTGCGTAAAGCTTCTCTTCCCGCCTTTGCCGCATTTGGTGGAATGATTGTGCCTGCGTTGATTTACTATTTTATCAATCATCATGATCCTGAACTTGTTCGTGGTTGGGCAATTCCAATGGCGACGGATATTGCTTTTGCATTAGGTATTGTCGCATTACTCAGTAAGCAAGTGCCATTACCATTAAAAATGTTCTTGCTTGCGTTAGCAATTATTGATGATATTGGTGCTATTGTGGTAATTGCTATTTTCTTCTCACATGAAATGAGTACGCCTGCGTTAATTGTGGCGAGTCTTGCGATTATTACGTTATTCACGATGAACCGTTATAAAGTGGTGAGTATGATTCACTACTTAATCGTCGGCTCAATTTTATGGGCATCTGTGCTGAAATCAGGCGTACATGCGACATTGGCTGGTGTAATCATTGGTTTTGCAATCCCTCTACGAGGTAAAAATGGTGAAACACCTCTTTACCACTTAGAACATATTTTAGCCCCTTGGTGTTCATTTGTGATTCTACCGCTCTTCGCATTTGCCAATGCAGGCGTTTCATTTGATGGTATGAGCTTAGAAAAATTGACTTCACCCGTGCCACTAGGTATCGCATTTGGTTTGTTTATTGGTAAACCAGTTGGTGTATTCTTATTCAGTTATGTTGCAGTGTTGTTTCGCCTTGCAGGTTTACCACAAGGGGTCAATTTCAAACAGATTTTTGCGATTGCGGTGCTTTGCGGTATTGGCTTCACGATGTCTGTTTTTATCGCAGGCTTAGCTTTCGGTGCGGATAATAATAGCAACAATATGCTTCCATTAGCTCAATTAGGTATCTTAATTGGAACGAATTTATCGGCAGTTTTGGGCTATATTCTATTGAAAGCTACCACGAATAAGAATAAAGTAACGGCTTAATGATTGCCCTCGCTCCTTGTGGGAGAGGGATAATTTCGATGTGTTCAGCATTGAAATTTGGAAGAGAGGTAAGCGGTCATTTTTGACCGCTTTTTTGCCACCTCTCTCTGGCAAAATTACTCAATGCAATTTTCCCTGTCTCTCCCAAGAGGGGAGAGAGTAAACGTTTTTCTTATCTATTCGTATTATGAAATTCACTAATCTTTCTAAACCTACAGCACTGATATTAATTCTTGCAATTACCCTACTCAGCAGCTATTTCCTCCTCATCGGCTCAGGAATGTTCCCAGAACCTGATTTCGGGCAAATTCTGCTGACCAGCGTACTGATTATTTTCCTCAGCTCTAGCAAAAAAGGCTTCTATTTTTTACTGCTTCCGCTAGCAATCATTCACGCAATTTATACGCCAACGGGCTTAAATTTTGGGGCACCAAGTTACCAGTATATCGCCTCAATTTTTGCTACGGATTTGCTTGAAACTAAAGAGTTTTTACAGCAAATGCCAATCAGCAGCTACCTCATCGCACTTGCGATTCCTTTGCTTATCTGGTTGCAATATAAAATCCGTGTGAACGCAGGTATTCAATTTCAACGTAACCGTACCCTCGTAGCACTTTCTGGCTTGCTCTTTGCTTATTATTTACCGATTTCTGAACCACTTAAACAAGCGATCGATTCTGCGGTAAAAATTACCAAAGAGATGCACACGCTTAAAGAGATGGCAAAAGCGAATAATTGGGGCAGTTCAACGCTCGAAAATTCGAAATATGATGATTATGTGATTGTATTAGGCGAAAGTGCTCGCAAAGACTACCACCACGCCTACGGCTACCCTGTGGAAAACACCCCTTTTATGTCGAGTGCGAATGGTACGTTGATTGACGGAATGACCTCCGCAGGTACAAACACCATCGCGTCATTGCGTTTAATGCTTACGTTGCCAAACAAAAAAAGTTGGGAACCACACTATGATTTGAGCTTGCTTGACCTCGTAAAATCCGCAGGCGTAAAAACCTATTGGATTTCTAATCAAGGCTTTTTAGGCGAATATGACACGCCAATTTCCTCTCTTGCCTCCAAAGCGGATGAAACCATTTTCCTCAAAAATGGCGGTAGCTTTAACTCTACCAATTACAGCGACTTTGACCTCTTGCCGAAATTCGCTCAAGTGTTAGAAGCCCCCACACAAGGCAAACGCTTTATCGTATTACACCTTTACGGCTCACATCCATTAGCTTGCGACCGTGTGGAAGATTACCCGAAAATCTTTAAAGAAGGCGAAATCAAATCACAGTATGACTATTTGAATTGCTACATTTCATCCATCAAGAAAACCGATGATTTCTTAAAACGTACCTATGAAGAATTGAAGGCAAATGAACAAAAAACGCAGCGTTCATTCTCAATGATTTATTTTTCCGACCACGGTTTATGTCACCAAACTAACGAAAAAGATGGAGCAATTTTGTTCAACCAAAACTGCCACAGCCAGTTACACCATAATATTCCGCTATTTAAAATTTCGTCCGACGATACTGAACGCCACGAATATAAGGTGTTCAAATCAGGCTTAAACTTTTTAGAAGGCATCGCTCACTGGGTGGGGATTCAAAATCCAAAACTTGGCAAGGAAGATCTGTTTTCAAACCAAGCAGATAAAGACGACTATGGTTTGCAAAAACAGATTAAAGAGAAATATCGTAAAGATGCAGATCCTGCACTGGATGTGAGAAAATAAATAATTTATATAAGATTACCCTCTAAAGCAAAATCTTTAGAGGGTAATTTATTTCAAAATCTTATCATCCTTCAGCCATCAACGTAAACGCGATTTCTCGGCGTTCTTTAATTAGGCGTTTACGTTTCCAAATATGCATAATTCGACGATTCTTATTCGTTGTTAATGTTCTCTTCTGCTTCAATCTTCCTTTACGTTTCATTTTGTTTCTCCTGATTTAAATTTTCTTCAGTTTATTTATCTAATTCTTTTTGTTCTTGTTGAAGTTTTTGCTCTTCAATACGTAAATGATTTACGAGACTACTGTGATATTTACGGATATTTTCAACATAACTAAATGCCTCGAAGCCTCGTGCATAGCCATATTTTAAATTGGCGTAATGACGTTTTTCCGCCAAAAGCGGTAAATTTTTCTTCACATCTAACCAATTATCGGGGTCACCACCAAGCTGTTTAGTTAAACGGCGAACATCCAATAAATGCCCCAATCCCATATTATAAGCCGCTAAGCCATACCAAATACGATCTTCTGCAGGCACAGTTTCGGGAATTTGTCTAATGAGCATATTCAGATATTCTGCTCCGCCACGAATACTTTGTTCTGGATTCGTACGATCTAACACCTTCATGCGATCTGCAGTATCACGTGTCAACATCATCATGCCACGAACACCTGTTGACGAAGTTGCAGCAGGATCCCAACGCGATTCTTGATATGCAATTGCCGCCAACATCGGCCACTCTAGCTCACCTTTGTGCTTCTCAAATAAAGCACGATATTTGGGCAACACATTTTTGACCGCATTAAGGTAAATGGTGGCATCAGCATAATCAAAGCGGTTCAAATAGTTAAAATATTTTTCTTCAATCCTCGCAATCAAGCCCGTTTCGTTGGCGTTATCCATAAAATCCAGGACGGATGCCTGCAATTCGCTAAATGAGCTCTTGCCAAAATACCATACCACTGGCATTTCATCGGTTAAATCAAAACCGACTGCAAGATTAGGGTTGATATATTGTGCGGAAGAAATATCCACCGATGGTGCAATGGTGTAAGGAATTTTTCCCTCAGCCACTTGTAAAAGAAGCTCTTCTTGAGTGAATTTATCCATCGTTTGCCATTTTACAAGCGGTTGATTTTCTTTTAATTGTGCCAAAATTGGGAGCACTGGCGAACCAACAGGTATAAGGATTTCCGCTTGCAACTCATTTAATTTATACGGGCGCTGCGTACCTTTTTTATACGCGACTTGCCAAGAAGCAGAGTAATAGCTTGTGCCAATTTGAAACTGTTCACCACGTTCAGGCAGATAAAGCAAGCCCGCAGCCGCCATATCAATACTGTTCTCTTTTAAGGCTTGGAAAAGCTGTTCACTGTTATCAAATAGCGTAATATTCAACTCCACCGCTAAATAATCAGCAAAAGCCTTGCTGAGTTCATACTCGATCCCAGCTTTTCCTTCTGCATTGACAAAATAAGAGAGCGGATGATTTATCATCCCTACTCTCAATTTTTTCGTATGCTGAATTTGCGTATAACGGTTTTCTTCGGCCTGCATCAATTTTTGCCACGGGTAAACCATATCCCACGACCATAAAAAGAGAGCAATAGCTACCGTTAAGAGAAGAAATAGACCTTTCAAAAATACCTCTTTGAATAATGAAACTAAAAGAGTCACACTTTGACAAGCTCAGAGACCGTCATTTCAGTTAAAATCTCAGATTTAACGATATTTATCTAAAAACCGGTAGTAAGGAACGCCTACCTTCAACGCCATTTTCTTAATCCACTTTCCACCATAAAGATGGGGCACTTTCAATCCTTCAAAAATCGCAAGGCGTTCATCATTACCACAAATCGCTTCGCTAATAATTCGCCCAGCTAAACCCGTGAGAGCCACACCGTGTCCTGAGAAACCTTGTGCGAAATAAACATTTGGTTTCGCTCGCCCAAAATGTGGGGAGGAATTCATCGTCATATCAATCGGGCCTGCCCAGCCGTAATCGATTTTAGCATCTTCTAACTGAGGGAACACAGCCAACATTTCTGAACGCATTTTAGCGATCATATCAACATTAGTGCTAGAATCCGAGCCAAACAGCAAACGGTTATCTGCCGACAAGCGATAATAGTCAAGCAATAAATTGTTATCGCACACCGACATTCCATTGTTAATCAGGCTATCCGCCATCGTTTGAGAAAGCGGTTCAGTCGCGATAATAAAACTTTCCACAGGCAAAATGGTATTTTCAATGCCAAAAGTGATTTTTTTAGAAAGCGCATCAATGTAAGCATTCACTGCCAACACTACATTTTCACAGCTCACGGTAAAGTTTTCGGCAAAAACGAGCGCTTGTGTATCACTTTTTACTTGAATTTCAGTGGCAGGCGAATGCTCATAAATTTCAATACCCGCTTCAACACAAGCTTTTGCCAAGCCTAAGCAATAATTAAGCGGGTGTAAATGCCCAGAATTGCTATCATATAAACCGCCCACGTAAATATCGCTACCCAAATGCTGCTTGAGTTGTGCTTTATCCCAAAGTTGCATATTGGTATAGCCACATTGCTCCTCGCTCGCTTTTTGCATTGCGATTAGGTCATCCATTCGACGATTATTGAGGGCTAATGTTGCGTAGCCTTTCTTCCAATCGCATTGAATGCCATACTTTTGCACTCGTTCGTCAATAATATCGATCGCTTCAAGAGACATATCCCATAATTTCCGTGCTTTCTCAAAGCCGATATGATCGATATATTCATCAATACCTTCTTCAAAGCCGTTAATTGCTTGCCCCCCCGAACGCCCCGATGCACCAAATCCCACACGAGCGCCTTCTAAAACAATGACTTTTTTGCCCTTTTCAGCCAGTTCTAAAGCAGTAGAAATCCCTAAAAAGCCTGCGCCAATCACGCAAACATCAGCAGATTGATTCGCAGAAATTTTCGGGAATTGAAGATCGAGATTACGGGAATCGTAATAATAAGAAGAACGATGTTCTTGATAAACAAAATTTAGCATAAAAAAATAAGATTGATTAAATAAAAATAGGTGCGATCGTAATCACAAAAGCGATTGAAATCAACGAATATTTTATTTAAGAAATTTCAAGAAAAAAGAGATAGAAGTGAAAAATGGCGCACCCGAGAGGATTCGAACCTCTGACCGCTCGGTTCGTAGCCGAGTACTCTATCCAGCTGAGCTACGGGTGCGTATTGAATTGTTGTGAGAATTTATTTTATCAACGACCATTTCAAACTGAATAGAGCAAAGTTTAAAATGGCGCACCCGAGAGGATTCGAACCTCTGACCGCTCGGTTCGTAGCCGAGTACTCTATCCAGCTGAGCTACGGGTGCGTGATAAAGTAAATGGCGGTGAGAGAGGGATTCGAACCCTCGATAGAGCTTTTGAACCCTATACTCCCTTAGCAGGGGAGCGCCTTCAGCCTGCTCGGCCATCTCACCACTCACTGTGTCTTTGTGCGGTGCATATTACTAGATTTAAAAAATATGTCAAACGCTTTTCTGAAAAAAATCTTGAATTTGTTTACACTTGCCTACTGATTAGGCGAAATGTTTATTTTTTAGGAATTTTAAAACAAAAACGGTGAAATTTTGCGAAAGGTTCGTAAATCTTCCTCAAAATTCCACCGCTTGCTTAAATTAAATGATTAGCTAAATAATTTACCTAACATCCCTTTTGCCGCTTGTGCCATCAAATCATTCACGTTTAGATTATTTAAATCAGGCAATTGACCGTTTGGCGTGAGCATATCCACCATTTTCGGTAAATATTCCGCAAGTAAATTGCTCGCATCGAGTTCAGATACCCCCACTTTCTCCGCTGCTTGGCTCATATTTTCCTGCCCTACAACCTCAACGACTTGATTAGCAGAAATTGGCTGATTTTCCTCATCAGTGCTAATCCACGATTTCAAAATACCTTCCAAACCGCTTTCTTGAAAACGCTTAATAATGCCTTCAATTCCACCTTGAGATTGTAACAACGCTTGAATTAACTGCATTGCAGTAGATTGACCATTCCCACTATTATTCAAAATAGATGACGCGACCGAGCCTAAAATATTACCTAACATAAAAATACTCCTAAAAGAAATGTCCTTTAAAACGAGGGCATTCTAACTGATTTCTTAGTATAAAACTGTCAATTTACAAAAAGTTGTGTAAATTTGACCACTTGTTGAACTACTTATTTTCTCCTCGATTTATCTCTTCCGTTTGCTGAATAAGTTCACTAGCTGAACATTGTAACCCATTTGCGAGTTTAAAGATTGTCGTTAAAGAAGGTTGTTGTTGCCCTAATTCTAATTTACTCACATAAATTCGCTGAAGATCAGCCTCAAATCCTAATTGTTCTTGCGAAAGTTTTCTTTCTTTTCTCAATTGGCGTATTACTTTACCAAAACAATCACTATATTTTCCAAAATAAACCTACATTGATAAAATTCCTATAATTGTATGAATTTCATCAATATGTTATATTTTAGTCTTCATATAGTAATATGAATTTATCAAACTTTAGGAAATTAAGGAGCATAAAATGAAGCAGCTTTCTTGTGCACTATTACTTTGTTTAGGATTAACAGGTTGCCAAGCGGTAACCGACACACTATCTACGGTAAATAGCGCCCTTGGTTCTGTTAATTCTGCATTATCTGGGACAATGATTAGTGCTAATGCTCAAAACTCTGCCGATAACTCAGTGCAAAATGCAAAACCCAATAGCGGAGCGAAAGCATTGTATAACGAAGCAAAACCAGCTATTTCCAAATATGTAGCTGCCGTTGCCTGTAACAACGAAAACCTGCTTAAAATTTATGCAGATCCAGACAGTACCGCTCCAAGTGAAACCATTCTTCCTCAAATACATATGCGTCATCATAAATCAGGTTGCTTAAATGTATCGCGTATAGAAAAAATTGAAAAAAAAGCAGCTAATGCAATCCTATTCCAAGTTGTCTATGTCTCTCCTCAAAGTGAAGAAGTTGATAGAGTCAGACACTCAGCTATCAAACAACCAAATGGCGAATGGCTTTTCAATTACTTCGGCTATTAAATAAGCGGTGAAATTCCTCAGAAAATTTGCAAATCTTCCTAAAAATTTCACCGCTTGAGCCTATGGCTGACGCCATAGGTTACGTATAAATCAGCCCCTCTGGGGCTGTTTAATTTATTCCCTCACCCGAATTCGATAACGTTTATCGAGCATACAGAGCAAGCCGCCTAATGCCATAAATAAGCCACCAAGCCAGATCCAGCGGATAAACGGTTTATAGTAAAGGCGTAACCCCCACGAGCCGTCATCTAACTGCTCACCAAGTGCGGCATATAAATCACGGGTGAAGCCCCAATCAATAGCCGCTTCGGTCATCCCCATTTTACTGACGTTGTAAAACCGTTTTTCTGCGTGAAGCGTAGCTTCTAGTTTGCCATTGCGGGTGATTTCAATATCTGCCGTACCGCCTTGGTAGTTCGCACCATCAGTAATTTTCAAGCCTTTAAAGGTGAAGTTGTAATCCAAAATCTGCACACTATCACCTTCACGCATTCTCACGTCTTTTTCGATGCTAAAGTTGTGGCTCATAGCAATGCCGAACACGGTCATCGCCACACCTAAGTGAGCGAATACCATTCCCCAGTGAGAACGAGAAAGTTTTAACATGCCCGTCAAAAATGAATGACGATGTGTGGCACGGGTGTGCATTTCATATAGGCTAAGAATGACGATAATCGCCGACATCATCACGCCCATTACCGATGTAGCAGTAATGCGGTCGCCCACCAAATAAGGCAAGCCGAAGCCGAGTGCAATCATCATCACCAGCGAAATCATCACAGGCGTGCGGATTGCCGAGATTTGATCACGTCGCCATTTTACCAACGGTCCGATGCCTAAAATAAAGGCGAATGGCACCATTAAAATCAGGAACATCTGGTTAAAAAACGGTGCACCGATAGAGACAGAGCCCAAGCCGATTTGCTTGTGAATGAGCGGTAAAATCGTACCTAAAAAGACCACCGATAAAAATGCCATTAACATCACGTTGTTCAATAACAACAAGGTTTCACGCGAATAGCGTTGGTAGTTGTCCAAACTTTTGATTTTCGTCCCTTGGAACGCATAAAGCAGTAGCGAGCCGCCAATCACAAACACCAAATACGCCAAAATGTACAAGCCGCGAGTTGGATCAGAAGCAAAAGCATGAACCGACACCAGAATACCCGAACGCACCAAGAATGTGCCAAGTAAGCAGAGCGAGAAAGCAAGAATTGCCAACAACACCGTCCACGCTTTGAAGGTACTGCGTTTTTCAGTTACTGCTAATGAGTGAATCAGTGCCGTGCCTGCCAACCAAGGCATTAAGGACGCATTTTCCACAGGATCCCAGAACCACCAGCCGCCCCAGCCGAGTTCGTAATACGCCCACCAAGAGCCAAGCACAATACCTAGAGTCAGGAAAACCCACGCTGCCATTGTCCACGGGCGAGACCATCTTGCCCACGCGGTGTCGAGTTTGCCCGTCATCAATGAGGCAATCGCAAAGGCGAAAGCAACCGAAAATCCTACATATCCCATATAAAGCAGCGGTGGGTGGAAAATCAAGCCAACATCTTGCAACATCGGGTTAAGTTCACGACCATCGGCAGGGAAATCAGGGAAGGTACGGTTAAATGGGTTCGAGCTGAAAATAATGAACACCATAAAGCCAATGCTGATTAAGCCCATCACGCTCAATACGCGCGCCACAGCTTCCTCTGGCATTTTGCGGGTAAAAGTCGCCACGCCTACCGCCCAGAGTGCCAACAACCAAATCCAGAGCAACAACGAACCTTCGTGTGACCCCCACACTGCGGATAAACGATATTGAAGTGGCAAGGTTGAGTTCGAGTTATTCACGACATATTGCACGCTAAAATCATTCACAGCGAATAAGTAGAACAACGAACCAAACGAAAGCGACAACGCCAAGAACATCGCCCAAGTGAGTGGGCGACCAAGGCTCATTAGCTTCGCATTGCCTTTTTCAGCTCCAACAAGCGGTAGAATTGCTAAGAAAATTGACAAAGCGAGTGCCAAGGCTAAGCCATAATTGCCGAGTTCCGCAATCATTTGCTTTCTCCTTGCAAGGTTTTGAGCGTACGCTCAATTTCGGCTTTATCATGTTCTGATTCACCTTTTAAATCCGCTTCAGAAATTCCCATTGCACCATGTTGTTGCTTCATTTTATCGCCCAACTCAGGTGGCATATAGTTTTCATCGTGTTTTGCCAACACCTCTGTCGCACGCAAACGAGTTGGCTCAATCAATACACCTTGTGCCACAATACCTTGCCCTTCACGGAATAAATCAGGCAAAATGCCTTCATATTCAATTGTAATAGCAGGGCCGATGTCGTTCACATCAAATTCAACTTTAAGCGTTTTCGGATCGCGCTTCACCGTACCTTCCATCACCATTCCGCCCACTCGGATACGTTGCCCTACTTCAGGTTTTTGGTTTGGATCATCATTTTTACCTTGTACAATTTCAGAAGGCGTATAGAACAGGTCGATGTTTTGGCTCAGTGCATACAGCGTTAAGCCAATTGCCACGCCTATGCCCGCGAGCACCGATAACACAACTTTTAATCGAGATTTACGTCTTGGATTCATTTTTTACCCACACAAAAATTAAAATATGCAAAAAGAAACTATAAATTGACCACTTGAAAGGCTATTTATTCGCTTGAGCCTCACGCACTAACTCTTTTTTCACTTGAGCCACAATCTGCTTTTGCTCACGCTTTGATTGCCAAATCAGCCAACCCATTGCCACAAACGATATGCCGTAAGAAAGCCACACATAGAAACCGTAGTTTCCCATTGCGAAGAAATCCGCAAGAGAGTCAAATTTAAATTGAAGTTGCATCGTATTCTCCGTTACTTAAAGTTGCTCACTAAGGCTTTTACCCAAGGGCGTTTGCGTTCATCTTGTAATAATGCGATCCGATAACGCCAGATGCTGAACCAAGCGGTAAATAAAAGGCTGCCGAAAATCGCCAACAATAGCGGAATCAACATTTCAGTTGCCATTGAAGGCTTGTCTAATTTCGTGATCGTCGCGCCCTGGTGCAAGGTGTTCCACCATTCTACCGAGAAGTGAATAATTGGTAAGTTAATCACCCCCACCACAGCGAGCACACCCGCCGCTTTCGCACCTGTTTGTTTATCTTGGAAAGCTGAATAAAGTGCCATTACACCGATATAGAGGAAGAAAAGCACAAGTGCAGAGGTTAAGCGAGCATCCCACACCCACCAAGTGCCCCACATTGGTTTCCCCCAGATTGCCCCTGTAACAAGCGAAATAAAGGCAAATACCAAGCCGATTGGTGCCATTGAAATCATCGCAAGGTTTGCTTGACGAATTTGCCACACCAACGCAATTAAGCCTGCCAATGCCATTGAACCATACACACCCATTGACCAAATCGCAGCGGGCACGTGAATAAAGATGATACGATAGCTGTCGCCCTGTTGGTAATCTTTTGGGGCGAAAGCTAAGCCTAAAACGAAGGCGATTGCCAGCAAGATCAGGCTTAAATAGCCAATCGTAGGCTGAATTTTCCCTAGCAAGCGATATTGCGTTTCAGGCTTAGCGTAGGGATGCAGAAATTTCCACATAGAAAAAGCTCCAAATTGGTAAAATATCAATTAAATCATACCGCTTGCTATTGCAGGCTAATGCGTAATGCCCCAGCAATCGCAAAAGGCGAAAAAGTTAAAGTGATGGCTAAAATCGCCCCAATAATCGCAAGCTGACCACTGTAATTCATATTTAGCGTTGCTGCTTCAAGCACTGCTGCTGCAAAAATCAACACAGGTAAAAAGAGCGGTAAAATCAACAAACTCAACAGCGTCCCACCTTTTCGTAAACCAACGGTTAAAGCCACACCAATTGCCCCTAAACAGCTCAGGATTGGCGTGCCTAATAACAGAGTGAGCACCAAAGCCCACCACACATGAGTTTCAAGCGAGAGCAAAATAGCCGCAATAGGTGAAAGCAAAATCAGTGGTAATCCTGTCAGCAGCCAATGTGCTATGACTTTGGCAAGTGCCACTTGCGGTAAGCCAACCGGCAACAACATCAATTGCTCTAATGAGCCATCTAAATAATCATCACGGAAAAGGCGTTCAAACGAGAGCAATGCCGATAATAATGCAGCAACCCACGCAATGCCTGAAGCGATTTTTCCCAGAAGTTCAGGGTTCGGCCCCATCAACAATGGGAAAAGCGTAATCACGATCAGAAAAAACCAGAGCGGATTCAGAATTTCAGCAGGTCGACGAAATGCGATAGTTAATTCTCGTTGAATGATGTTCAATAAAATCATAGTTTAAATTGATCCAAAGAAATCGCTTTTAAATGAGGATTTTCTACCGCTTGATGACTAGTGAAAATCACCATTCCCCCATTTTGGCAATGTTGCTCAATATGGGCAATTAAATCGGCTACACCTTTTTTGTCAATCGCGGTGAACGGTTCATCTAAAATCCAAAGTTGCTGTTTAGTTAGCCATAATTTTGCTAATGCGACACGGCGTTGCTGCCCCGCAGAAAGATGCGAACAAGGCAAATCTTCCCGACCAACTAATGCAACTTTTTCAAGTGCATGCCAAAGCGCTTCATCACTTAATGCTAAGCCCTGCACTTTTTGATAAAAACGCAAATTTTCCCACGGTGTCAATTCGGGTTTAATCCCTGCGTGATGCCCAAGATAAAACAGCTCACTATAATATTCTTCGCGACATTTTTGGATTTTTTTCTCATTCCAAAGTACTTCACCTTCAGCAGGAAATGCCAAGCCCGCAAGAATGCGTAAAAGGCTTGTTTTACCAATGCCATTATGACCTTCAATTTGCACCCAATCGCCTTGATTGAGCGTAAAAGAACAACCTTCAAACAGACGATTTTCGCCACGTTCGCAAGCAATATTGTTAAGCGTAAGTTGGTTCATTTACATAACACGGATAGGGTATTAAAAGATAGACAAGTTTACCATAATCGATATGGTTAGCGTAAAAAACCAGATACCTATTTAGAGTGATCAATTTGTTTTAAAACAAACTTATGTGAGTTTATAAGCTAAGCACTTCTTTTACAAAAGGCACAGTGAGTTTTCGTTGAGCTTGCAAAGAGGCTCTGTCAAGAATATCTAGCTTTTTGAGCAACACAGTAAGATCATTTCCTACCCGTTTTAATAAGAAATTAGCGACCTCATCTGAAAGCTCCATACCTTTTTGATAAGCATTATTTTGTAACACGATGCGTTTTTGATCATCGCTCAAATCTGCAAGCTGATAGACTTCTCCCCAAATAAGTCGGGAATGTAAATCTGGCAGAGCGATTTTTAATTCGTATGGCGGACAGTTTGCACTAATCAACAACAAGGTTTTGTGTTCGCTACCAAATAATCCTTGCTGTTCGCGAATTTGATTGAAGAGATCGAAAATTGCCAGCTCCCACTCCTCATTACCGGTGATCGTTTGGAAATCATCTAAACATACCACATCCATTTGAGCAGCATTTTCCAGTACTTGAGGTGAAAAGTAGCGAGATTTATCCAGCGGAATATAACTTGCCGATTGTTGATTAAAGAGATACTGATTGGTAACGGCTTTTAAGAGATGACTTTTACCACAGCCCTGATTCCCCCAGATGTAGAAAAACGGCTGTTGGATATCCACGAAATTTTGGCGTAGCGAATCCAACAACACTGGATTGTTTTCTGAATAGAAATTTTCAAATGTTTCATCATCATTTTGATGAATAGGGAGTGAGAGTTGTTGGTTAATGGTCTGATTGCCTTTTTGTTAGAATATTGTGCTAAGGATAGCGGAAAAGGGAGGATTTGGGAAGAGAAAGAAACTTCTCATTATTATTGATATGCGAGGTCAATATATTACTTCTTGATGCCCTTCATGGAAGATATAGATAAAAAAGCGGTAATATTTTAAGGATTTTTTGCAATTTACCCTTAGCTCGATAAAAAGCAAAAAACCCCGGACCTTACGATACGGGGTTATTCACTTTCGCTTTAAATTCAATCTGGCGATGCCCTACTCTCACATGGGGAAACCCCACACTACCATCGGCATTACGGCATTTTACTTCTGAGTTCGGAATGGAGTCAGGTAGAACTACCGCACTATGGTCGCCAGAATAT
>NZ_QEQF01000005.1:0-128401 GCF_003253115.1 Pseudohaemophilus paraphrohaemolyticus
ATTTAATTTAAAGGTAAAAATGAATTTCTAGTTAGCACTTTTATCAAGACTTCAAAATTAAAATATTTTAACTAAGTCAATCAACAAGTGCCCACACAGATTGTCTGATAAGTTGTTAAAGAACAAAAAGAAACGACGCACTGCATATCAATTTAAATCATTCACAACAGTGCGTCGTTGTGTGGGGTGCATTATAGAGAAAAATAAAACTCGTGCAAGCACTTTTTACAAAAAATTTTAAAAATCTTACCGTTTGTTTACATTTGAATCACAAAGCGTATTTTTACCTCAAATATTGTTCAATTAAACATCACACTATATTCTTATCTAATGCTTTACACTATTGAAGTAATCATTTGACAATTTTTGATTGAATTTAGGATTACTTTTGATTACATTCAGAAAAGCGTGATCTATCTCACATAAATACGAGAAAAAATCGGCTATTATATATAAATATATTTTCAACAATTCATTGATAACACGATAGGAAAACATTATGAGCCAATTAGATGCTTTAAGAGACATGACAGTAGTAGTTGCTGACACCGGTGACATTGATGCAATCAAGCAATACCAACCACAAGATGCTACCACTAACCCTTCTTTAATTTTAAGTGCATCGGCATTACCACAGTATGCACCACTTATTGATGAAGCTGTTACTTATGCAAAAACAAAAAGCAATGATAAAGCACAACAACTAGTTGATGCAGAAGATAAATTAGCAGTAAACATCGGTTTAGAAATTTTAAAAATCGTTCCAGGGCGTATTTCAACTGAAGTCGATGCTCGCTTCTCATACGACACAGAAAAAACCATTGCTAAAGCACGAAAGCTCATCGCTCTTTATAATGAAGCAGGTATCTCAAATGATCGCATCTTAATTAAAATCGCTTCAACGTGGCAAGGTATCAAAGCGGCAGAGCAATTAGAAAAAGAAGGTATTAACTGTAACCTCACCCTTTTATTCTCACAAGCTCAAGCTCGTGCGTGTGCTGAAGCAAACGTGTACCTCATCTCTCCATTTGTTGGACGTATTCTAGACTGGTACAAAGTAAATTCAGATCAAAAAGAATACGCACCAGATGAAGATCCAGGTGTAGTTTCTGTTACCTCAATCTACAACTACTACAAACAATACGGCTACAAAACCGTGGTAATGGGTGCGAGTTTCCGTAATGTAGGTGAAATTACCGAATTAGCAGGTTGCGATCGCTTAACCATCGCCCCTGCTCTATTGAAAGCATTACAAGAAAACAACGAACCATTAGTGCGTAAATTAAGCTTTAACGGCGAAATTCAAGCCCGCCCAGCACCAATGACCGAAGCAGAATTCTATTGGGAACACAATCAAGACCCAATGGCAGTAGAAAAATTAGCTGAGGGCATCCGTAAATTTGCCATTGACCAAGAAAAATTAGAAGCAATGCTTTTAACAAAACTTTAATTTAATTATATACTAAATTATATCACCGCCTCTATTTAGTTAGATTAATCGATGCTAAATAGGGGCATTTTTATAAATCTATAATTTATCTGAAATTATAAAAATATGTCATTAGACTTTCTTACCCTCCGAAATTATCGACAGAATAATCCTACTTGAAAATTACTTTGTGCAACTAGCTCTCCGTTAATTATTAGTTTTTTCAATTTTGCCTTTATTGAGCCATTTGTTTCAAGTATAGCAATTGTGAAAAATAGTGATGGGGCTTATTCAAGTTTAATTAACTTAAGCATCGAAGAGCATTTAGCAATGAAAGAAAATTTTGGGGGCAGGTTATGGCTGGCAAGCATTAGCTGAAGCAAAATGGTTGAATCAATGTGAGATCTATTATTGGGGCAATTTAGATACGCACGGTTTTGCAATTTTGGATCGCTTACGCAGGCATTTTCCACATACCATCTCTTTCTTAATGGATGAAGAAACTTTACTCAATTACCCCTATTTTTGGAGTAAAGAGAGCAAACCAAAGATAGAAAACCTTACCCTCTTAACCGAGGATGAATTACAGCTCTATCTTGCCTTACAATATCACCAATTTGGGAAAAATGTGCGATTAGAGCAGGAGTTTATCCCATTTTCAGTGGTAAAATCAGCGATAGAAAAGATGACTAACAGTAAAAATCAGGAGAAAAAATGACAGCAGAAGTGTTAGCAATGAAAATTGGTTTAGTGGAAAAGATTACTTTTGCCGATGGCACTACGCTTGAAAGTGCGATTCGCAAGCAACCTGTTGAGCAAATGGTCGTGAATGAAATTGGGGCTGAGGGCAACGATGTTGGCTTAAAAGCGCATCACGGCGGCGTGGATAAAGCCCTTTTCTTTATGGCAGAGAAAACATTCGAACATCTCACAAGCTTAATTGGCAAGGATTTTGACTGGCGGGGTAGTGCGATTTATGGTGAGAATTTCATCGTTTCTGGCTTAGATGAATATAATGTTTGCGTGGGCGATCATTACCAGATTGGCGAGGTTATTGTCGAAGTTTCGCAACCACGTAAACCGTGCGAACGTTTATCCCTCAACAGCGAATATTCCGATACCCAGAAAATTGTGCGAGAAAAAGGCCTAACTGGCTGGTATGTCCGAGTGATTAAAGCGGGCGTTTGCAAAAAAGGCGACAAAATCCACCTCTTGCAACAGCCATTTCCGAAGCTCAACATAATGCACCTCAATCAACTTGCTGCTCAAAAACCAAATGAAGCAATGAGAACTGATTTAGAAGAAGCATTAAATTATGAAATATTAGCCGAAGCATTTAAGAGAACATTGAGAAATCAGTTGAGCAGAATCAAATAGTAAAAAATAAGATTACAGTCAGTAATCGAACTAATGCTTTGATCTACTATACCCATAAAAAATCCTCACTATATAATGAACAAGATTTACAACAAAAATTCAAGATATAGGAGGATTGATTTTAATCTAAAAAATCAAATTAACGTTCATTCCAACGTTTGATTGATTCACGAATTACTTCTTTCGCTTCTTCTACATCGCCCCAGTGAGTTACCTTAGTAGAACCTGGTTTTTTCAACGCTTTGTAGTTGTTGAAGTGGAACTCAATTTGTTTGATTAAGTTCGCAGGTAAGTCTGCTAATGTGTTGTATGCATTGCCTGTATCACGATCATCTGCTGGCACACAAACGATTTTGTCATCTACTTCGCCATCGTCTACAAATTTCATCACACCGATTACTTTCGCTTCAAGGAACACGCCTGTCGCTAATGGTTGGCGAGTGATCAATAATACATCTAGCTCATCGCCATCTTCATCTAAAGTTTGTGGAATGAAGCCGTAGTTAGTTGGTTTAGCGAAGATTGCAGGCTCAACACGGTCTAATTGGAATGCCGCAACTTTACGGTTCCATTCGATTTTGTGGCAGCTGCCTTCAGGGATTTCGTTTACTACATTGATAATACCAGCGTCTACATCGCCTGGTGTTAAAATTTGATTAAAATCAGCCATTGAAATGTCCTCATTGGTTGGGTTAAAAAACTTGGCAAGTATATCAGTTTTTGAATGCTTATCCACAAATAATCTCCATTTATTGCTTGTTATACTCCCTCGCCCCAAAAATCGCTGTGCCAATGCGTACCATGGTTGAGCCACACTCAATCGCACTCGCCATATCGTCGGACATTCCCATTGAGAGCGTATCAATGCCTTCAAATTGCTGCTGCAAGCGGTCAAGAAGTTCCTTCATTTTGCGTAACGCGATTTTCTGCTGTTCTGGCTCACTTTCAGGCTTTGGAATTGCCATCAAACCGCGTAATCTCAAACGTGGCAGCTGGCTTATTTTTTCTGCAAGTGGCAGCATCTCCTCAATCTGAATCCCCGATTTTGAGACTTCGTCGCTGATGTTGATTTGAATTAACACATTCAACGGTGGTAAATGCTCAGGGCGCTGCTCATTCAAACGCTCAGCAATTTTGAGACGATCTACCGTTTGAATCCAATCAAAATTTTCCGCTACCAAACGGCTTTTGTTTGATTGTAACGGGCCAATAAAATGCCATTCAATCGCTTTATTTTCAGCAAAATAGGTTATTTTTTCCACACCTTCTTGCACATAATTTTCACCAAAAGCTCGTTGCCCTGCTTTGATTGCTTCTTCAATCGCTTGCACAGGCTTGGTTTTAGAAACGGCTAACAAACGCACATTTTCTCGTTGATATTGGCGAGAAATCTGCTCAATTTGTTGATAAATACGAGATAAATTTTCAGAAATCGACATAACACTTCTCTTTTTTGCGTGACTAAAGGCTATAATAGGCAAATCATATCATAAAAGGGCAAAACAATGGATTTAACCAAGATTAAATTAGTGATTACTGATGTGGATGGTGTGCTTACCGATGGCGGCTTGTATTACACCGCAGAAGGCGAAGCGATGAAGCGCTTTCACGTACACGATGGTTTAGGCGTGAAAATGCTACAAACTTGTGGCATTCAGGTTGCCGTGATTTCAGGTGGCGATCATTCTTTGCTTCGTAAACGCCTTGAAGTGCTGAAAATCAAGCTGGCTCATTTAGGCAAAATGGAAAAACGCTCCGCCTGTTTCGATATTATGCAGCAAGCTGGCGTAACGCCAGAACAAACCGCTTTTATTGGCGATGATACGCTTGATTTACCCGCATTTGAAGTGTGTGGTTTAGCGATTGCGACCAAAAACGCCCACGATTACGTAAAAGAAAAAGCGGATTGGGTGTTGGAGAAATCAGGCGGTGAAGGGGCATTTCGTGAGGTATCGGATAAAATTTTAGACGCACAAGGCTTTGGTGAAATTTTCCGTACAGCGGATGGTTTTTTAACAATTGCGGAGAAAATGACACAGTAGCCTTTTATTGGATGCAATTTTAGATGAAAAGCATAAATTAGAAAACAAGCGGTTGATTTTGCAAATCAAAATGCAAAATCAACCGCTTGTTTATGTTAAAATGCCCGAAATTTTCTAACCGATTAAATATTATGCAAAGTTTAACTCCTTTTCACACCTTTCATCTGCCTACCAAGGCTTCAGAAATTATTGAATATACTAATGTTGAGCAACTTTTAACTGCATGGCAAACTGCAACTAACGCCAACCAGCCTGTTTTGCTTTTAGGACAAGGCTCGAATGTGCTTTTTACCGATGATTTCCACGGTGTTGTGCTCATCAATAAAATGCAGGGCATTGAACAGCGTGAAGATGCTAATTTCCACTATCTGCACGTACAAGGGGGGCAGAATTGGCACGAGTTAGTGAAAACATCACTCTCTCTTGGCATTTACGGCTTAGAAAATTTAGCCTTAATCCCTGGTGTGGCGGGTTCTGCACCGATTCAAAATATTGGAGCGTATGGCGTGGAATTTGCTAATGTGTGCGATTTTGTCGATGTTGTGCATCTGCCAACGGGCGAGCGTTCTCGCCTAAGTAAAGAGGCGTGCCGTTTTGGTTATCGCGACAGCATTTTCAAGCACGAATACAAAGATGAATATGCGATTATTGTTGTTGGTTTGAAATTACCAAAAGCATGGACACCTGTGCTGAATTATGGTTCGTTGGCTCAGTTTGAGCCTGAAACTGTAACGGCTCAGCAAGTGTTTGAAGAAGTGTGTGCTGTGCGTTCGAGCAAATTACCAAATCCAGATAAATTTGGCAATGCAGGCAGTTTCTTCAAAAACCCTGTGATTGATGCTGTAACTTTCCAACAAATTCAGACCGCTTACCCAAACATTCCAAATTATCCGCAAGCAGATGGTACGGTGAAACTTGCTGCAGGTTGGTTGATTGACCAATGCGGTTTAAAAGGCTTCCAAGTGGGCGGAGCAGCAGTGCATGCCCAACAAGCGTTGGTCTTAATTAACAAAGAAAATGCTACAGGCATGGATATTGTAAATTTAGCTAAAGCGGTACGCCAAAAAGTGCGTGATAAATTTGGGGTAGAACTACACCCAGAAGTGCGTTTTATGGGCAAAAATGGCGAAATTGATAGTGAGTTGATTACTCGATAATATTTAACGCTTAATTGATTAAAAAAATTTTATGATACCTATCAATATTCAATTCTCTATAAGGAAACCGTTTGTATTGTAAAATATAGTATTTTTCTCTAATAAAGTATAAAATTTCAATATTTTATAAAGACATTACCAATGTTATGGGCTTTAATAACATTGCTCACAGAATTTTTAAATGGTAGGATTTGCGAACTTTTTACTTTATTGAGAAAAATAATATGTCAAATCAACTTCGTAATGATCCGAAAAAAGTGGCAATTGCCTCAATGATCGGCACTGCAATCGAGTTCTTCGATTACTATATTTATGCAGCAGCGGCTGTGTTGGTCTTTAACACGCAATTCTTTAAAAGTGGCGATCCAGTTTCTGATGAGCTACTTTCCCTTTCTACTTTAGCATTAGCTTTCTTTGCTCGCCCAATTGGTTCTGCATTATTTGGACACTTCGGTGACAGAATCGGTCGTAAAAAAACCTTAGTTGCCTCTTTATTATTGATGGGCGGTTCAACCGTGATGATCGGTTTATTGCCAAACTATGAAACTATTGGCATTTGGGCACCTGTTTTACTTTGCTTATGCCGTGTTGGTCAAGGTTTAGGCTTAGGCGGCGAATGGGGCGGTGCAGCATTAGTAGCAACCGAAAATGCACCTGAAGGTAAACGTGCGTGGTACGGTACTTTCCCTCAATTAGGTGCACCGATTGGATTGTTCGTAGCAAATGCTTCATTTTTCTTAGTAAGCTACTTTTTAGGTCATGAAGGCTTAGTAGAATGGGGCTGGCGTATTCCGTTCATCTCTTCAATAGTGTTGGTTATGGTGGGCTTATGGGTGCGTTTAACCTTGCACGAAAGCCACGTATTCCGCGAAGCTGAGCAACAAGGCAAAACGCAAAAAGCCCCTGTTTCTGTGGTCTTCCGTCATCATTTAAAACCGTTAATTCTTGGCACATTCATTATGACGGCAACTTACGTGTTGTTCTATATTATGACGGCGTTCGCACAAGTGTATTCTCGCACGCCAGCAAAACTCTCTGAAGCAGGACACCCAATGGGTTTAGGCATTGCACCTAATACATTTACAGGCTTATTGTTATTAAATGCTATCGTATTTGCGATTTTTACCAGCATTTCGGGCATTTATGCAGACAGAATTGGTCGTCGTAAATTCTTATTATGGGTAACCTTTGCAATGGGGATTTTCGGTTTAGCTATGCCATTATTCCTATCAAACGGTACTCCAATGTCTGTATTCTTCTTCCTTGTCGTGGGTATGGTGTTAATGGGCTTTACTTTCGGCCCGATGGCAGCATTACTGCCTGAATTATTCCCAACAGAAGTACGTTATTCTGGTGCATCATTGGCGTATAACTTCGCGTCAATTGTGGGGGCAACCATTGCGGCAACCTTCGCGATCAAAATCAATGCCGCTTATGGGATCTTAGGTGTCGGCATCTATTTAGCGGTAAATGCATTGATTACCTTTATCGCTTTATGGGCATCAAAAGAAACCAAAGATTTAGACTTAACAAAAGCCTAATTTTAGCTTAAATAATATGATATGATTTTCACCTAGCATTGTGGATCAACCGCATTGCTAGGTGATTTTTTATGCAAACTATGAGAGAAAAATGAAACTCAATCAATCTCAAATCCAAGATGCACTTTTATGTGGGCAAGCCTTTGTGTTCGATGAAATCAACTCCACCAACGCTTACTTGCTTGAACATTATCAAACCTTCGAACAAGGCACGGTTTGTCTTGCTGAAACCCAAACCGCAGGTCGGGGTAGACGAGGCAGAACATGGTTTTCACCTGAAAGTGAGAACCTTTATTTCTCAATTCTGTGGCATTACAAACAAGAAGAATTAGACAATTTACCTGCGTTGAGCTTGGTTGTTTCGCTGATTATTGCCGAAGCGTTGCAAGCCCAAAATGTGCAAGATATTCAGATCAAATGGCCGAACGATGTTTATTATCAAGGCAAAAAAATGGGCGGGATTTTGATTGAAACCAAAGCCAACAGAGAGGGGATTCATTTGGTTATCGGCATCGGGCTGAATTTAGGGATGGCACAGGTAGATGAGAAGATTGTGACGCAAGCATGGTCTGATCTTTCGCAATACCATTTCGACCGCAATAAACTCGTATGCGATTTAGTGCAGGCATTACAAAAAAACATGAAAATTTACCCGCTTGTTGGCTTTTCACACTACCAAGAACGCTGGCAAACCTTCAATATTTTCCAAAACCAAGCAGTCAAATTGATCGCCAACGATCACGAAATTCACGGTATTTCACGTGGCATTAACGAACAAGGCGAACTCGTGCTTGAGCAAAATGGAGAACTGAATACCTTTGCGATTGGCGAAATGTCGCTCAGATCAGAATAAAAATAGAATAAAAGATGAATAATAAACCTAAAGCGATTTTTTTAATGGGTCCGACCGCTTCGGGCAAAACTGACTTGGCAATTGCCTTGCGTGAAAGCCTGCCTGTGGAAGTGATTAGTGTAGATTCCGCCTTGATTTATAAAGGAATGGATATCGGCACAGCAAAGCCAAGCCCTGAGGAATTGGCAAAAGCACCGCACCGCTTGATTGACATTTTAGACCCAGCGGAAAGTTATTCCGCTATGAATTTCCGAGCCGATGCCTTAAAAGAGATGGCAGAAATCACTGCAAGCGGTCGAATTCCGTTGCTCGTTGGCGGCACGATGCTTTATTACAAAGCTTTGATTGAAGGGCTTTCGCCGCTACCTTCTGCTGACAGTGAAGTGCGAGCTAAAATTGAACAAAAAGCAGCAGAATTTGGCTGGGGTGCTTTGCATCAAGATTTGATGACAATCGATCCCGTTTCAGCAAACCGCATCAATCCGAACGACAGCCAACGCATCAACCGAGCGTTGGAAGTATTCTACATCACAGGCAAAACAATGACCGAGCTTACAGCTCAACAGGGCGAAAGTTTACCTTATGACGTATTGCAATTCGCCATCGCCCCTGAAGATCGAGCTGTGTTGCACCAACGTATTGAGCAGCGTTTTCATAAAATGATTGCGCTTGGCTTTGAACAAGAAGTGCGAAAACTCTTCGAACGTAGCGATTTGAATATTGATTTGCCATCTATTCGCTGCGTAGGCTACCGCCAAATGTGGGAATATCTGCAAGGTGATATTTCGCTAGATGAAGCCATTTTCAAAGGCATCTGCGCCACCCGCCAACTAGCCAAACGCCAAATTACGTGGTTACGTAGTTGGCAAAGTGAAATTACGTGGTTGGATAGTCTTGAGCCTGAAAAGGCAAAAGAAATTGTATTAGAAAAATGGACTAAGTTTAATGCATAATCAAGCGGTCAAATTTTCCTGATGTATTGCTTTATATTCCAAATAAAAAAACCACAATCATTTGATTGTGGTTTCTTTTTACTTAAATCATCAATTAACGGCTTACTTCATCAACATCTGGTTTGTGAGTAATACGGTTGCGTAAATCGCGACGAATGACCTCAATTGTCCAGAACCAGAAGATGTGACCGACTAATTCAGAGATGTGCTCATATAATGGCCATTCTGCAACGGCTGGCGTTAAACCTAACGCAGGGAATGTGATGTAGTGAACACAGATGTTGGCAATGATACCCGCGCCAATACCTTGCCAAAATTTAATTTTCGGGAAGATTTCAGCCACGATGCAGTAACCGATGGCGAACACTAATGAGAAGATCATATGAGTTACACCGATCCAGTTGAATGCGTGGTCTGCAAAGGTAAATGCCGCTTGAGTTGGCTCTATGCCTAAGTAGTCACGTAAGAAGACATGCGGTGGGTTTAAAAATGCACGAGAACATTGTTGTAACGCGCCATCCATTGCTAATGCACCTGAATTTAACGCATCTAAAACAGGTTGTGGACACGCAGCAGTGAATAAATCAATTGGGCTACGTGGTGGGAATGGGTGCTCTGCACCCCATTTTACGAAAGCGGAGATGATACCAGCGATAATGCCAACAAACACTGCCACGCCATAGCGGCGTCTAGATGGTTATGAGAATAAGCTCATTTGTGTGTCCTTGAATTAATTTAGAATATAAAAAATTTCCGAGTTTCGGAAAGTGTGCGATTCTACGCCTGTTGCCTTACTTTATCAAATACAAATACCTAAAATGAGTTAGCATTGAGCGGATATTCATTATTTATTAACATTTTTATCAATTTGATAACCATTATTAAAACATTACTGCCTCAATTTGCTCAAACGAGGTTACTTCATCCAATTTCTCAAGCGTAGTGAGTTTAATCGAATTGCGGAAACCTTCACCTTTCTCATTTAGTCTTGGTACACCAGAAATCACTTGTTCCAACCGCAAAGGTTTGCTTAATTCGAACAGATAATAAAGCTCTTCACTCTGGCTTTTCGCCCCTTCTTGTTCCATAGAAATTTTCGAACGTGGTAATTTCCGTACCGATTTCACGGGATAAATTCGTTCAATTTTCCCTTGATAAGCCAAGGCTAAAAATTGAATTTCGCTTGCCAAATAATCAGGCATTTTAAGTGCAAAAGTCGCAATGGGAATGTGATACCATCTCAGCTTACCTTGTTTAAATTGGGCAAGATATTCATCTGAACGCTTTTCCCCCAAGCTCATCATCAGCACCAAATTTTGATACAACCGCTGTTGCATTCCATGATCAGCAATACGGGCTTCGTGTTGTAAAAGTAATTGATGTTGCGGATCTTGCAACGCTAACTTTTCACACAAAAATTCAGTGAGCCAAACATCGCCATTATCCATCGGCAATAAGGCAAATGCCCCGATTCCAATCTGCTCAATCGCATTTTGATACGGGTTTTTGACCGCTTGTTGATCGAAAAACCCAGGGTAAAGCGCAAAGGCACCAAACACAGGGCGAGATTTTGGATTAAGATCTTTCTCGTTCATCAAAATCAGCGCATCGCGATAACGATGCATCTGGTTAATCGCGTCATCAGGCACATAATCAATATGTTCAATATCCTCATTTTCGCCCCACTCTTGCTCAGTTTTGATTCGATATTTCGCATCAAACAGCCAGATATAACGTTGCTTATTTGGGAACTCAATTTCCAAATAAATATCGGGTTTCTGCGTTGTAATAAACGATTTAATCCCGCTCTCTTTATGTTTTCCAAACACAGGCTCGTGAGCAAGATGAATAAAAATCTCCTCTTTTTCAAATTCAAAAGCCCCACTAATGCCATCTTTCATTCTTAGGCTGAAATCTTCATTTTGGAGTAATTCCGCCTTTTGACTTAATTTCTCTTGGAATCCGAGCTCAAGCAAGCAACGTCTGAGCGTTAAAAAGCACCAAACCTCATAAATGTCCGCCACCGATTTTTGCGAAATTTCTGCCTGATTTTGCTCAAAACAATCCAAATAATGCTTCAGCTCTTGCCAAATTTGAAACACACGGCTGTAGCCCGAACGCTGTTGTAACACAAGGCTCTCTTTCATCAAACCTTGAAATACGCCCACCTGTTGCATAAAAGGTTGATGTTTCATCTGCTTTAACGGCTTTAGCCAACCGCTTAAACGCTCAAAAAAGGCTTCAGACAAGCGGTTGGTTTTCACATTTTCTTTGCGTAAAGTGCGGTCAAAAAGGCTTAAGATTTGTAGAGAACGCGCCACGGTCATTTTCACAAAACGGTTCTCTGGCGTATCCACTGAAAGGTGCTTTTCCGTGAGCAGATAGCTTTTGTGATATAATCCGTTCGCCATATCATTACGGATTTTCATCGCTGTACGTTCAGGTAACTTCCCTTTGATTTTTGCCGCTTTTTGCTGTTTTTCGACCGCTTGCAAACGGTTATGCGGGCTGTTTGCTACCACATTTAATGCTTTAGAAAAATCTTCCTGTAACCGTTGAAATTGTGCCAACCACAGCAACGAAAAATCCACCCGTTCGTGACTATCTTTCATCGATTGCTCGGTTTTCTCCGCTAAATTAAAACGCCACAATGGATAGGTTTCATCAATATCCTGATACATTGCGGGCAAATCGCTATGCAGATCCATTTTGCTTGGTAACACTTCAAAGGCATATTCAAATTGATGCACAATGCCTTCAAGCTCATAGCTTAACGGCAAGTGAAACCAGCCAATATCGTTGCCCGTATCAATGACACCGCGGAAAGTTTGCGTATCGGCATATTGATAAAAATTGAAGACCTCATTTACCGCAGCCAATTTATGCTTTAACCGCACATTTTTAACAGGCTGATGAAAAATCCACTCAAATTCATAGCGGCTATTTTCAAAGAAAAATGGGGCTGCAAGCGGTTGATTTTCGCCATTGATTTGCGCAACGTAAGTGGGTATTTCTTGCCCACGATTGGCAAAAGTCTGCACGTGTTGCGCCCGCCTATTTTCCAAGTTAGAAGGGGAGATCGTGAAGGTGAAGTGGGATTGAGGATGATAGTATTTCATTATTTTTCTACCGAAATCGTTGTAGGGAGTGTGAAATGGAACATTTCACGCATATCATATTCAGCGTGCGTGAACTTCGTTCACACACCCTACACATTACCAAAAACTCACCATTCCTCGTTCAGTAAGCTGTTTCTGCATACGCTCAAGTTTCGGCCTACAACGGCAATCAATTTCAAGCTCAGAACCATCTACTTTCTCACGCCATAAATCAGGGCGAGGGTTATCCCAAATTTCGCCTAATTTGGTTTTTAACACTGCTTTCAAATCGTCTAATACCGAACCAATTTTATTCTCATCACCCTCAATACGTGGCAACACTTTAGTCATTACAAAATCATCCCACACCGCTTGCAATGCACGTTCGTCTTGCGGTTGGAAAGCCGAAACACTGAGTAGTAATTCATTCAAGGCTCGATATGCCAATTCAAATGGCGTTTCTTTTAATTTCTCATTAAGAGCGGTCAAAAATGCGATGGATTTTGCAGAATGTTCATCTTCTTTCGCTTGAGAATAAATCGGGTAGCCTAACAATTTCGGTTGTGTTTTCGGCTCAAAAAAAGCGGTAAAATCATTCGGGTAGAACTTGCTGAAATCAAAACTCAATGCACGATCTAACACTTTGCGAGAAAAAGCGTGCGTAGTTTCGTCCATATTCACCGTGCCCGCTACAATCAAGTTAAACGGAATACCAATACCATTTTGTTGGAAGAAATCCCAAAGTGCATCGCTAATGTTTAAAGACTCTTTAAAGCCCTCTATTTCCTCCCACGCGGTTGCGCTCAACAATGCTTCAGTTTGATAGCTAAAACGCTCTTCATTCCACGTCCATTTTCGGGTTTCTAACACCGCAAGATAATCCGCAAAATATTGCTCCACTGGGGCAAGGTTCATTTCATCTAAGCAAAGCCAGAATGGGGGAACGTCTGCCAGTTGTTCGTGCAAACCAGAGACTTCGCGATTTGCAATTAACCCCGCATTTTCGACCGCTTGCCACGCTTTCACAATAAACTTCAGCACATCAGTCATCACATATTCCGCTTTGCCACTCAAACGAGAAACATAGCCCAACAGATCAGAAGGTTCGTGCCAGTCTGGACGTACCGCCACCAACTGGAATTCGCCTGTTTTTTCTGCTTGTTGACGCACAAAACGCGATTTTCCCGTGCCAGAAACGCCTGCGAGGAGAAGGAAGGGTTTGGGAAGGGGGAGGGTTGATGCATTTAATTCTTTATTTATATTATCAAAAACCGTTTCAGTAACAAGATTATTTGTTTTTCCCCTTGTTGGAAATTCATTTAATAAATTCCCATAAATAGAATCTTCCTTAACAGTTGAAAAATGAATAATATTATCTTTTCTATAAAAACAAATAATTTTATTTGGCGATATTTGTTTATCTTCCCCTATAAACCTTGTTAATCCAGATAAAGATAATCTATGTTCAGTTTTTGAGTTTGGTTTTGAGTAACTCACAGTTACTGTTTCATTTTGATCTATAAAATGTAACTGTACTTGCTCTGAAATATCAGGATTTACAGAAAAATCCCTTTCAGGAAAGAAAATCTTTCTAGCTTCCACTGGAACAAGAAAAAACGAACCACGCCCAGTACCATCAACTGTTTGGCTAATACCCAATTCATTTGCATTAGTTCTATGAATCCATACTAATTCAGACATAATTTATCCTTCACTTAAAGTTTCGTTTAGTGCAAGAGCTATTTTTTTAGCAAATTCTGGAGGAACGGCATTTCCAATCATCTTATATTTTGCCCCCATTGATCCTAAAAACTCAAAATCATCTGCAAAAGTTTGCAATCTAGCAGCTTCTCTTACAGTGATACTTCTAGCCTGTTTAGAATCAGGGTGAATATGTCTAAGACCATCTTTATATAAATGAGCTGGAATTGTATTACTTGGTAAATTCCTTCTCAAAACATGATATTTGTGTACATTTGAAGACTTGCCTGTAGCCTCTCTATAAAGTTCTTGCAAGGCTTTTATTGAAGTAAATTTATTCTCGCCATTTTCAATATCCTCAGCAAGCATTTGAAAAATCTTAACATCTCGAGGATTATGGTATCTTGGAATATGTTCTGAAATTAGAAAATTATCTACAGAAACCTTATGAGATCTTTTTTTACTTTCAATCTCACAAGGATAAATAGGAGGAAGATCTAAAATCGCATCACTTACCGTTTTTTTACTTTCTTTATATTTTTCTAAATTCGAGTAAAATTCATCAATTTTCCCTTCAGGATTTTTTATAGTATTTTTATTAAAAGCTACTAAAATTACACGTTGTCTTTTTTGAGGAACTCCAAATTCAGATACATCAAACACAGCCTGTTCTTGAATTGAGCTAGAAATAACATAGCCGGCTTCATTAAATGCAGAAGCAATCCTATTAATAATAGGAACCCCATCTGGGGTAGCACTCAACATTCCAACAACATTTTCAAAAATACAAGCCTTGGGTTGAAAATGTTTTACAACTTGAATATAAGATTCAAATAAGTAGTTTCGGTAATCATCTTTCATTCCATTTTCATCACGAATTCTTCCTGCAATTGAATATGCTTGACATGGTGGACCACCGATAATTACATCTACTATCTGATTATTAACTAGCTTTTCTAAACCAATTGAATTACCGTAATCTGGATCCTGTTCATATCCATAAAGCAATTCTTCTGTACGCTGAATATCAAAATGGATTATTTTTTGCTCTACATTCTCATAATTCCATTTTTTTTCCAATCTATGGCGCAGTGAATTTAAAGGTGCCTTTTCCCATTCTACAGCTGCTAACAAATTATATTTATAAGTTAGCTTAAATCCATCTGTTAAACCACCACACCCCGCAAATAAATCAATTGTATTTAACATTACTTTTCCATATCTAAAAGTTTCTTTCCAATGGCAAGTCCTAGGAAAGGAGGAACCGCATTTCCTATTTGTCGATATTGTTGCGTTTTATTTCCTAAAAATTCAAAGTCATCAGGGAACGACTGTAATCTCGCGTTCTCTCTTGCTGTTGGAATTCTATTCCATTTATAGTGAAAATGATTTCTATGACCTGTATCAATAGTTTTCGATGGTTTTTGACTATGATATCTAGTCCAAGCTTCATTAAATTTTCTTGAATCGCCAACACCTTCAGGAAGATCCTTATGGTTACCTCCTTCTGGAACTTGCTTAATTACAGATACAACAAGATCAGTATGTTTTGTACCAATATGATTTAGTAATTTTTTAGAGTTCTTACGCATTAATTTTTGATACTTACTAAATGGTTCGCTTTCATACTCTGAAATTTGAGTTCCTAATGTATGTTCTAAACTAGGTAGATCACCAATAGCTTGCTCACAAGTTACATAGTTACTTTCGTTATTTGTTGGCTCAGGAAATTCAAAAATATCTCCATTCAAAACACCAACAAAAAACATTCTTTTTCTAATTTGAGGGACACCATAATCTGGGGCATATAACAACTTTTCTGAATTAGAATAACCTAATCTTTCAAACTCACTAATAATTGCATTTCTAGCTCTACCTTCATATAAAGTTTTAATACCAGGAACATTTTCAATAACAATATATTTAGGTTTAATTCTTTCCGCTAGTTTAAATACAGAATAAAAGAGTTTATTTCTTTTATCGTTCTCATCTCTTCTTCCTGTTAAGGAAAATCCCTGACAAGGAGGTCCTGCAACAATAATTTCTATGTTCTTATTGCCAATTTCTTTAATAATCTTATCAATAGAATCATCATCGGATAAATCTAAATTTAATGCTTTTGCATGTTTGTGATTATGCGCAAATGTGTCTAAAGCAGATTGTTCTATATCAACACCAATCAAGCATTCAAAACCTGCTTGTTCGAAACCAAAAGATAGCCCACCACAACCTGAAAATAAATCAATTAAATATTTTTTCTTCATACTATAGATAAAAAAATGGGTGGGTATACCCCCCCTACGATACCGAGACAAAATTTAGCCTTGGTTTGGGTTAAAAAATTGGGGCGATTTTAGCATAAAATCCTATTGGTAACATCTACTTTACGATTCATACGTAACCTATGGCGTGAGCCATAGGATCATCACACTATCAGCATTCCCCTCAAATTTTAAAATGCAAACGTTTGCGTTATCCGTTATAATACGCCCGATTTTTTACTTTTCTTAATACGGAACTGCAATATGACTGTAAAAACCTTTCGTGGCTCTCCTGCCCTTTCAGAATTTCGTTTAACCCAACTTCAACAAAAATTCCAGCAACATCAGCTGCCTGTCACTTCAGTGTATGCAGAGTATTTGCATTTTGTTGAGCAAAATGCACCGCTTGCAGAAGGCGAAATTGCTAAATTACAAGAATTATTGCACTACGGTCCAACCCTTGCGGAACACGAGCCAACAGGTTTTTGCTTAATTGTAACTCCGCGAGTGGGGACGATTTCGTCTTGGTCTTCTAAAGCGACCGACATTGCCCACAACTGTGGTTTGGCGAACGTGAACCGTATCGAACGTGGCTTGGCGTACTATTTCAGTTTTGAACGTGAGTTAACTGAAGCAGAATTGGCAACACTAAAAGGTTTATTGCACGACCGTATGTTAGAAACAGTGTTAAATAATGAAGCGGAAGCAGGATCGCTCTTTACGCAACAAGCACCGAGACCATTTACCACCATTGATATTTTAGGCGGTGGTCGCCCTGCCCTAGAACAAGCAAACATTGAGCTAGGCTTGGCATTAGCCGATGATGAGATGGATTATTTAGTAGAAAACTTCACGGCACTAAACCGTAATCCAAACGACATTGAACTTTATATGTTCGCTCAGGCGAATTCGGAACACTGCCGCCATAAAATCTTCAATGCAGACTGGACAATCGACGGAGAAAAACAAGAAAAATCGTTGTTCAAGATGATCAAAAACACCTTCGAGCAAACGCCTGACCACGTTCTTTCTGCGTATAAAGATAACGCGGCAGTGATGGAAGGTTCAACCGTGGGGCGTTGGTTCCCAGACCAAGATGGGCAATATCGCGCCCACCAAGAAGATGCCCACATTTTGATGAAAGTGGAAACCCACAACCACCCGACTGCGATTTCACCATTCCCAGGGGCCGCGACAGGTTCAGGCGGGGAGATCCGCGATGAAGGAGCAACAGGACGAGGGGCAAAACCAAAAGCAGGTTTAACGGGCTTCTCGGTCTCTAACTTGGTGATTCCAGAATTCAAACAACCGTGGGAAAACGAGCTTTCTAAACCAAACCGCATTGCTTCGGCACTCGATATTATGATCGAAGGCCCTCTTGGTGGTGCGGCATTCAACAATGAATTTGGTCGCCCTGCGTTATTAGGCTATTTCCGTACTTACGAAGAAAAAGTCAACAGCTTCGCGGGCGAAGAAGTGCGTGGCTACCACAAGCCGATTATGTTAGCAGGCGGTATCGGTAACATTCGTGCCGAACACGTTCAAAAAGGTAAAATTCCAGTAGGTGCGAAACTGGTGGTGCTTGGCGGACCTGCAATGAACATCGGTTTAGGCGGTGGTGCTGCCTCCTCAATGGCTTCAGGTAAATCCAAAGAAGATTTAGATTTTGCTTCTGTACAACGTGAAAACCCAGAGATGGAACGCCGTTGCCAAGAGGTAATCGACCGTTGCTGGCAGTTAGGCGAAGAAAATCCAATCGCATTTATCCACGATGTGGGCGCAGGCGGTTTATCGAATGCAATGCCTGAGCTCGTTCACGATGGAGACCGTGGCGGTAAATTCAATCTTCGCTCGATTTTGTGCGATGAAAAAGGGATGTCGCCGCTTGAAATTTGGTGTAACGAGTCGCAAGAGCGCTATGTATTAGCTGTAGTAGCGGACAAACTTCCACAATTTGAGGAAATCTGCCGTCGTGAGCGTGCGCCTTATGCGGTAATTGGTGAAGCGACCGAAGAGAAACACTTAACCTTACACGACAACCATTTTGACAACAATCCGATTGATTTACCAATGAATGTGTTGCTTGGCAAAACCCCGAAAATGCACCGTGAAGTTTCGTCGAAATCTGTGGAAAATCAACCGCTTGATCAACAAGGCATTCAATTAAAAGAAGCACTGCACCGTGTGTTACGCTTACCTGTAGTGGCAGAAAAAACCTTCTTAATCACCATCGGTGACAGGTCTGTCACAGGGATGGTAGCACGCGATCAGATGGTCGGCCCGTGGCAAATCCCAGTGTCTAATGTTGCTGTAACTACTGCTTCATTAGACGGCTATCACGGTGAGGCTATGACGATGGGAGAACGTGCACCTGTTGCTTTATTAGACTTCGGGGCTTCTGCACGTTTAGCAGTGGCGGAATCTATTACCAATATCGCCGCAACCAACATTGGCGACATCAAACGCATTAAACTTTCTGCGAACTGGATGAGTGCCGCAGGTCATGCAGGCGAAGATGCGGGCTTGTACGAAGCCGTGAAAGCGGTGGGCGAAGAGCTTTGCCCAGCACTAGGCTTAACCATTCCAGTGGGTAAAGACTCAATGTCAATGCGTACCACTTGGGAAGAAAACGGCGAGCAAAAAGCCGTGACTGCACCACTTTCATTAGTAATTTCTGCGTTTGCTCGAGTGGAAGATGTGCGTAAAACTATCACCCCACAACTTCGCACCGACAAAGGTTTATCTAGCCTCTTACTCATCGACTTGGGCGAAGGTAAAAACCGTTTAGGTGCAACCGCATTGGCACAGGTTTATAAACAATTAGGAGACAAGCCAGCAGATGTGGTAAACGTTCAACGCTTAAAAGATTTCTACAACGCAATGCAAGTATTAGTGGCAGAAGATAAATTGTTGGCATATCACGACCGTTCAGACGGGGGTTTAATCACTACCTTAGCAGAAATGGCGTTTGCGGGTCATTGCGGAGTGGAAGTGGATATTTCAGCTTTGGGCGATAACGACTTAGCAGTATTATTCAACGAAGAGTTAGGTGCGGTAATCCAAGTTGCTGACAGTCAATTAGAAAGCGTGCGTGAAGTGTTAAAAGTGCATAACTTGCTTGGCATCACCCACGAACTTGGTACAGTAACTGCTGATGACCGCTTTGAGATCAGCCGTAGCAGCCGTAAATTACTCAGCGAAAAACGCTCTGAATTACGCGGCATTTGGGCAGAATTAACCCACCAAATGCAACGTTTACGCGATAATCCTGAGTGTGCCGACCAAGAGTTTGAAGCTAAGAAAAACCCAACGGATAAAGGTTTATCAGCATTCTTAACTTACGATGTGAACGAAGATATTGCAGCTCCATTTATCAACAAAGGTACGAAACCAACCATTGCGATTCTACGTGAACAAGGCGTGAACAGTCATTACGAAATGGCGGCGGCATTCGACCGTGCAGGCTTCAATGCGATTGATGTGCATATGTCTGACTTAATGTCTAGTCGTCGCAATCTTGCCGACTTCAACGCATTAGTAGCGTGTGGTGGTTTCTCTTACGGCGACGTATTAGGTGCAGGTGGTGGCTGGGCGAAATCTATCCTATTCAACCCGCAATTACGTGATCAATTCAGCCAATTCTTCGCCAACCCGAACACCTTGTCATTAGGCGTATGTAATGGTTGCCAAATGGTGTCGAACTTAGCGGAAATTATCCCTGGCACAGAAAATTGGCCACGTTTCGTTCGCAACAAATCTGAACGTTTCGAAGCACGCGTGGGCCTAGTGAAAATTAATGAAGTGGCTTCGCCTTGGTTTGCAGGAATGGCAGGATCACATATGCCGATCGCCGTTTCTCATGGGGAAGGTCAAGTTGAGTTCAAATCGTCCGCTCAATTAGCGGGCTTAAAAGCACAAGGCTTAATTGCTGCACAATATATTGACAACAATGGCAACCCAACCGAAGTTTATCCAGCCAACCCGAACGGCTCGGTGGAAGGTATTACCGCGATTACCAATATGGACGGTCGCGTTGCCATTATGATGCCACACCCAGAACGTGTATTCCGTGCAGTGAGCAACTCATGGCATCCAGAAGACTGGACAGAAGATGGCGCTTGGATGAGATTGTTTAGAAATGCGAGAGTGGCGCTGAAATAATCTAGTTGTTTAAGTATAAACGGATAATAAAGCAAACTTTATTATCCGTTTTTCTATGTGAAAATTCTCAAGTCTATGAGTTAAAATCTTAAATCCGTTCTTTAATGCCACCAAACTCAGCAATGAGTTTTTGCGTAAAGAGTTTCAGCTCTTCAGTCATCAACAAGAAATCGGCATCAAAACGCTGCGCAACATCTTCTTTTAAAATATCGTCATTTTTCTCGCGAATTTCATCGGCAAATTTAAGGCGAGAAAGCACGGCTTCTTCATTCAACACACAAGAAAAATGGTTTTCCCAGTCGATGGCAATTTTGGTGACAAATTTACCCGCTTGTAAGTGTGGTGTAATCTCATCGCTTTCCAACATCTGATTTTTACAGCGAATCACACTGCCGCTTTCAAAGGATTTTAACTCTGCTTCTTCTAACAGATTCAGCCACGCTGGTGTGTAACCTTTTGCCACCCAATCGGTCATTACTTCATAAGGCGGAATCACAAAAGAAATCGGCACAACAGGGAGCGAACCAAGCGTTTTCCGCAGTAATGCTAGTGTGTTTTCCGCACGCTTGCTTGAACTTGCATCAACATAAACTAGCTGCATCTCTAAATCTAACCAAATTGCAGTGAATTGATGTTTACTAAATGCTCGAGGCATTAAAACCGAGACGACTTGATCTTTCACAGCCTGCTTCTCTATTTTTTTGAGTTTACGTGCCTCTTTTTCTTCTAATTCGGCAATGCGTTTTTCAACTTCTTGCTTTACCACATTTGCCGGCAACAGTTTGTTTTCTTGATGTGAAATCAGCAAAAATTGCTTACCTTGTGAGAAGCACAGCTGTTCAGAACTAGCAAGCGGTTTGCTCCAACCAAACTTACTCATATCGTGAGCTTCACAAGGCGTGAAGCGGTTTTCGGTTAGCTGCTCATTAAGCGTTTGCTCATCTAGCGTTAATTCGCTGGTAAGACGATAAATCATTACATTTTTAAACCACATAGATTATCCTTCGTAAATTATTTCAATTTTTTCCTGTGGAAATACACTATTCTATCATAAAAAAACGCCCCAAATTGGGGCGTAAAAAGCACTAAAGATTTATTGATAACTCGCTAAGTTTTCTAACGTCTCAAACGCCTTTCCACTAGCCAGCACCGCTTTTACTTTTGCTGCATTGGCTTTTAAGTCAGGCTCGCCAAAGATTCTCATTAACATGGCAACATTCACGGCAACCGCATCAATATGTGCAGCTTCACCTTTGCCTTGTAATAAAGCTCGGATTTTCTCAGCATTTTCAGCAGACTCACCGCCTTTTAAGGCTTCGATTGGATGACGTGAAACGCCAAAATCTTCAGGCGTCACAGAATAATAACGGATTTTTCCATTTTCAATTTCTGCTACTTGAGTTTCACCGTGAACAGCGACTTCATCTAAACCCGCTCCATAGACGACAATAGTGTGCTCGTGGTTTAAGGCTTTTACCGTTTCCGCATAGATTTTTAAAATTTCTGGCGAATAAACACCTAAAAGTTGGCGTTTAGCGTGAGCAGGATTGACGAGCGGTCCTAAAATGTTAAACAGCGTACGGGTTTTCAATGCTTGGCGGACAGGGATGGCATATTTGAAACCTGAGTGATAAAGCGGGGCGAATAAAAAGCAGATGCCAATTTCGTCCAATGCTTTGCGAGCGATCTCGGCTGGCACTTGGATATTGATGCCAAGTTGAGAAAGTACATCACTTGCCCCCGTTTTGCTAGAAACACTACGGCTGCCGTGTTTTGCCACTTTGTATCCCATTGTCGCTGCCACAATGGCACTTGCTGTTGAGATGTTGATGGTGTTATGCCCATCGCCGCCTGTGCCTACAATGTCTGCAAAATCATAGTCTGGTGTTGGGAAAGGGGATGCATTTTCAAGTGCAGCAGTCACTGCACCTGAAATTTCGTCAATTGTTTCGCCTCGCATTTTTAACGCAATTAACGCCCCAGCGAGTTGCTCATTTGATACCTTGCCTTGCATAACTTGAGTGAAGAAGAAGGTGGATTCAGCTTTATCAAGCGGTTGATTATTAAATAATTTTTCCAAAAGTTGTTCGGTTTGCATAGTGTGTTCCCTTCTATATCCGTAGGGTGTGTGAACAAGGTTTACGCACGCAAACGGTTAATTTTTTATGAAATTTATAAAAGCGTGCGTGAATTTTTCAAATTTACACACCCTACAATTAGCTTAATAGCCATTCCACTGACTGCTTCAATAATTTTGTCCCTTCTACGGTCAAAATTGACTCTGGGTGAAATTGGAAGCCACAAATTGGCAAAGTTTTATGGCGAACCGCCATTACAATCGTGCCGTAACGTGCATTGACTTCCAACTCTTCCGGCAAATTATCGCCCATTAAAGAATGGTAACGAGCCACAGGCATTGGGTTGTTGATACCTGCGAACATAGCTTGGTTATCGTGCTCAATTTTTGACACTTTACCGTGTAATACCGTGCCTGTATGTACAACTTTTCCGCCTAAGGCTTCAATAATCGCTTGGTGACCTAAGCAGATCCCAATCATCGGCACTTTGCCTTTTAATTGCGTAATAATGGGCAATAAATTACCCGCTTCCGCTGGGTTGCCAGGTCCAGGTGATAGAGCAACTAATGAGTTTTCGGTGGTTAAAGCTTTTTGAATAAAATCCTCTAACGGATAATCGTTACGGAAGATCGTTACTTGGTGTCCTAGTTCGCGGAATTGATCCACTAAATTGTAGGTAAATGAGTCGAAATTATCGACAAAAAGAATATGTGCCATAGTGCTTTCCTCTTATCCTAATGTGGCTGCCCTTGATTCACCTGCCCAATCGCTTTTAATACTGCACGGGCTTTGTGGCGAGTTTCATCAGCTTCTAATTGCGGATCTGAATCTAACACTTCGCCACAACCTGCTTGCACGTAAGCCGTACCATTTTGAACGAAAGCAGAACGAATGACGATACAGGTATCTAAATTGCCTTCGGAGGTTAAATAACCGACCGCACCGCCGTAGCTATGGCGTTTTTGCTGTTCGAATTGGTAAATCAACTGCATTGCCTTGATTTTCGGTGCACCCGTGAGCGTGCCCATATTCATACAGGCTTGGTAAGCGTGCAATGCATCTAAATCGGTGCGAAGTTTCCCTACCACACGTGAAACAAGATGCATAATTTGCGAATAGCGGTCAATTTGCATCAATTCCACTACTTTTCGCGTGCCCGATTGGCTTACGCGAGCCACATCATTTCGAGCTAAATCGACCAACATTAAATGTTCAGCAAGCTCTTTTTTATCTAAACGTAATTCTAATTCAAGACGAGAATCGAGTTCTAAATCAATGTTACCGTGCTCATCAAAGCCACGCGGGCGAGAACCTGCAATAGGGTAAATTTCTAGCTGACGATCGTGTTCAGAATATTTCAATGCACTTTCAGGCGATGCTCCAAATAGCGTGAAATTTTCGCCTTGCATAAAGAACATATACGGGCTTGGATTGTTCATTTTAAGTTGGCGGTAACTTGCTAGAGTATTTGGGCAAGGTAAGCTGAAACGGCGAGAAGGTACAATCTGAAATACATCTCCCACGTGAATATGATGTTTCAGCTTGCGAATAATCTCTTTGAATGGCTCATCTTCTAAATTCGCCACCGCTTCTGCATTTGCAGTTTGAATTGGTAAGCTGAAATTGGTTGGTGCATTGGCAAGTTGTTCTGCAAATTCGACCGCTTGTTGGCTTAATATTGCTTGCTCAGCTGGATTGAAACAGAAAGTATTAAGCGTTGCGGTTTGAGCTTGGTGATCGATAAAGACTAATTGCTCGGCTAAATAGAAGCTGTAGTCTGGACAACTTAAGCCATCGTCTTGCAAGGTAATGTTATCCATTGGGATAAAATTCGCCACTAAATCGTAGCTAAATAATCCGCCTAAATAAACGGGTGAGCTTGCTGCTTCAAACAGTTGGTTTACAACACGCAAGCCATCAAACACCGTGCTAGTTTTGAGTTTGCTATCTTCGTCTAATTGAGTAGGAATAGTGGGGAATTCTGCAACCAAGCGGTGTGATTCTGCAAAAAATTCGCAAGTAGGTGCAGGATTTAAACTCGCTAAAGCAACTTGAATATATGGAATGACGGCTTTGCCGTTTTTAGTTAGAGGCTCAAAAGTGACTTGCTGTGCGTTGCAAAAAATATGCAATGCAGATTGGGCGAAGAGTAAACTTTTGAGGCTATTTTTGCTTTGGATTTCAGCGGAGTCTAATAATAAGGTATGAGGCTGGTTGCCACAAAGAGCGTGATACATCGCGGTAGTATCGGCAAAATAGGGCAACGTAGTTTGTTGAATTTGCACGTTCATGATTATCTTCCTGTGTTTATTTCTGTACTATTAAACTAGTACAAAAGGGATTTGTCAAGCGTGCAAGTAAAAATAGCACAAATTTCTTTGTGCTATTGATTAGGAATCATTAAATAGAATTTATTTTACAAAGCTATCAAACTTCAACTCATAATTATCGCCATCGCGATTGTAAGAGATAAAACGAGGGAATTTTTCGCCCTCGAATTTTTTCACTGTAATCGCTTTGTGATCTGCGGTTGTGAAGCTATAGGTAATTTCTTGATAAGTTTTACCATTTTGCGTGACCGCTTTTTGTGTTTTGTTTAGATTCACATTCGGTGTTGGATAGAGTTTTTTACCGTTTGTGGTTTGGAAGCTGGTTGGCAATTTATCGTAGTAGCTTAACTGGAATGCCGTCGTAAACAAGTCAAAAGTTGGCATGGTTAAAGGCTCAGTTTTAAGCGGCTCTTTCGCTTTGCCGTATTGAATATTTTTGCTATCAATTTCCGCTAATGCATAAGTTTTACCGTTACGGGTGTCTCGGTAGCTTAACATATTAAAGATACCATTTTTCTCTGTGCCTTTTGCCGTAAATACAATGCTATAGAGTGGAATATTGATTTTTGATTGAATTTCATATTTTCCGCTGTCATGTTTAAAGTTCACATAAGCGGGCATTAAATAGTTTGAACTATATTTAATGTTGAAATTTTCCGCGTAAGCGGTCGAAATCATTGAAAAAATTGCAACACCAGTAAAGGCGATTTTTTTGAAAAATGTCATTGGTTTTCCTTATTTTTCTTCCAATTGTGTGTGGTCAAACATTCGCATAATGGCGGTATTATCTCGCAGTTGTTCAGCTTGTTCCACCTGCATTCGGGTTAAATGCGGAGAGAAATAGTTAATAAAATCATACATATAGTTGCGCAAGAATGTGCCACGTTTAAAGGCAATCTGCGTCATGCTTGACTGGAACAGATGGCTGGCGTTAATGGCGACCAAATCGCTGTCGCTTTCCGTGTACGCCATTGAAGCCATAATGCCTACTCCCAAGCCAATACGTACATAGGTTTTAATCACATCTGCATCGGTTGCGGTAAAGACGATATTCGGCAAAATCCCCTCTTTGTTAAAGGCTTTGTCCAAATCCGACTGCCCCGTAAAGCCGAAAGTGTAGGTGATTAAATCATATTTTCCGAGCTCTTCGACAGTTAATTGTTCTGGTTGGTTCACATATTTTGCGAGCGGATGATCAGGCTTGACAATCACCGAGCGGTTCCACATATAGCAAGGGAGTAAAATCGCATCTTCAAACAGATATTGTGCTTCGGTCGTAATCGCTAAATCCACTTCGCCCGCCATCAATGCATCGTAAATTTGCGTCGGTGAACCTTGGTGCAGATGCAAACTCACGTTCGGATACTTCGCCTTGAAAAGTTCAATCACACTGGGTAACACATAACGAGCTTGCGTATTCGGGCTGGCAATGCGAAGCACGCCACTATTTGGGCGAGTTTGTTCTTCTGCCACAGCTCGAATGCTTTGCGCTTTCACCAAAAGCTCACGCGAAATCGCTACAATTTTCTCACCCGCGGGGGTTAAGTCTTTAATGTGCTTACCGTTTCGCTCAAAAATATTGATGCCAAGCTCACTTTCCAGCAGTCGCACTTGCTTGCTGATTCCAGGCTGTGAAGTATAAAGGGCATCCGCCGCTTCGGTAATATTAAGGTTTTGATTGACGATTTCGACAATATAGCGAAGTTGTTGTAGTTTCATATTCTTCCTTGCGGGCTGATTTTTATGCTTTAATGTTATAAGAAAAGATTGGCGGTTTCAATTGGCTATTTAGGCTAATTTTTAGTATGCTAGCCCCAATTTTATTTTTGATGAGAAATCCTTTTGAGCAAAAGAAGATTAACCCAAAACCAGCAACGCCGTATTCAATCGAACCACCATAAAAGAATCTCGAAAAAAGAGGTGGAATGGCAAGATGAAATGTTAGGCGAAGTGCAGCAAGGAGTGGTGGTCACCCGTCACGCTAAACATGCTGATGTAGAAACCGAACAAGGTGAGATTTATCGCTGTAACTTACGTCGTACTCTGAAAAATGTGGTGGTTGGCGATCAGGTTTCTTGGAGACTTGGTAATGAACAACTACAAGGCATTAGCGGGGTGATTGAAGCGATTTACCCGCGCAAAAACGAACTCAGCCGTCCCGATTACTACGATGGCATCAAAGTAATGGCATCTAACATCAACCAGATTATTATTGTCTCTGCCGTCTTGCCAACGCTCTCGCTCAACATTATCGATCGCTATTTGGTCATTTGTGAAGCGGCAAATATTCCTGCGTTAATCGTGCTCAATAAGGTTGATCTACTCTCTGAAGAAGAGCGACAAGCGGTCAAAAAACAGTTAGCCATTTACGAAAAAATTGGCTATGAAACCTTGATGCTTTCAGCCGACACAGGCGAAAATATGGAAGCTCTGCACGCTTATTTACGCCAAGGCACTTCTATTTTCGTGGGGCAATCGGGCGTAGGTAAATCAAGCCTCATCAACCAACTTTTGCCAGAGATCAATGCTTTAACAGGTGCTGTCAGCGATGTTTCAGGCTTGGGGCAACACACCACCACCGCTTCACGCTTGTATCATCTGCCACTTGGTGGGAATTTGATTGACTCACCAGGGATTCGCGAATTTGGGCTTTGGCATTTAGAGCCGAACCAAATTACTGACGGCTACCGCGAGTTTCAAAGCGTACTCGGTACCTGCAAATTCCGAGACTGCAAACACGGCAGTGATCCAGGTTGTGCCATTCGAGAGGCAGTCGAAAAAGGCGAGATCGATCCTATCCGTTTTGAAAATTATCACCGCTTGATCGAAAGCAGAAACGAAAGCAAAAGCCAACGCCATTTTAGAACAGAAAATTTATAGAAAATGACAGAATTTGTATATCCCAACGCCAAGCTCATCGCAGGTGTGGACGAAGTAGGCAGAGGCCCGTTAGTCGGGGCAGTTGTGACCGCTGCGGTAATTTTAGACCCTAATAACCCGATTGAAGGCTTGGCAGATTCGAAAAAATTAAGCGAGAAGAAACGCCTCACCCTTGCTGAAGAGATTAAAGCGAAAGCACTATGCTGGTCACTCGGACGAGCTGAACCCAAAGAAATTGATGAACTTAATATTCTGCACGCAACGATGCTTGCAATGCAACGTGCTGTAGATGGCTTAAGCATTCAGCCTGATTTTGTGCTTGTCGATGGCAACCGCGTGCCAGCAAGTCTTTCTATTCCCGCACAAGCGGTCGTAAAAGGCGATAGTTTGGTAAAAGAGATTAGTGCAGCCTCGATTTTAGCAAAAGTCGCCCGCGATCAAGAGATGGACGAACTAGACCAACAATTCCCCGAATACGGTTTTGCCAAACACAAAGGCTACCCAACCAAACTGCATTTTGAAAAACTTGCCGAACTTGGTGCAACCCAATATCATCGCAAAAGTTTTGCACCAGTGGCAAAAGCATTAAATTTAAAATAAGAGGAACTAACAATGACTACAGAAAAAACCTACGAAGAAACCATCTTCAGCAAAATCATTCGCAAAGAAATCCCTGCGAATATCGTTTACCAAGATGAATTAGTGACCGCTTTCCGCGATATCGCACCACAAGCGGCAACACACATCTTAATCATCCCAAACAAATTCATCCCAACTCTTAACCACGTAACCGCAGAAGATGAGCTTGTGCTAGGTCGTTTAATTACTGTGGCGTCAAAACTTGCTAAAGAAGAAGGCATTGCCGAAGATGGCTACCGTTTAATTATGAACTGCAACGCCCACGGTGGGCAAGAAGTCTTCCATATCCATATGCACTTAGTCGGTGGCGAGCCATTAGGCAAAATGTTGAGTAAATAAAATGCGTAAATTTTTATCTTTAGCCATTTTTTCTCTCTTTTTGACCGCTTGTGGTAGTAATCCACAAAGCTACATCACGCCAAAATCAAGCCCAATTGTGAACATTGATTCAAGCTTAAATGCAACTTTGGACGTGAAGGCAAAATCAGACTATTTAACGATTAAAAACCTAAGCGAACAAGCGGTTAATTTTGCTTATAAATTGTTTTGGTATGACGGCAAAGGGGTAACTCAAGCCGCAGAACTCTCGCCACAAACTTGGCAGCCCGTTACTTTACGAACAAAAGAAACGATGAAAATTGAGTTGGAAAAGCCAACAGAAGAGAGTGAAAATTATCGGGTTTATTTAAAACCGTAGATATAAAGGCATAATAGACATATAGAATAAAAACGGCACTTTCGTGCCGTTTTGCTTATCTATTTACAACTCTCAACAAATCAATCTACTACCGCTCAATTATTTTTCTTATTTCCATTCCACCATAGCTTCAACAAAATTCAATAATTTCGCCCGATCTTTCGTATTTAGTTGTGTAAGTAATTCGTCAAATTGGCGAGATTTCAACGCCAACTTAAAAACAAAGTTAAATTTAGCTAAAACTGGCTTTTCGGTAAAACAAAATCGTTGAATTGGTTTGGGTATCGAGTCTACGTCAGCACCTGATTAAATGTACGTTTTATGACTTGACATTGTAGTTACTACAGACTTTATGATTCTTGCAAAGTAAATCAAATAGTTAAGAAAATAAAATGAAAGAAGTTTCTATAGTAAAAAATGATACTCCTAAAGAATATCAGCAACATGCATCTTGCCCTCATAGTCAAATCTCTAAAAATAAAATGGTATTAGGCATTAGTTTTGCAATTATTACCTTTTATATGGTTGTTGAATTTCTAGGGGGATATTGGTTTAACAGCCTTACTTTGATGGCTGATGCTGGGCATATGGCAAATGATAGTTTATCTATTTTTTTAGCATGGATTGGGTTATTTTTAAGTCTAAGATGGCAAAAATGGTTCGCTTTAATCAATGGAATTTCATTAGTTTGGGTCTCTATTTGGATTTTCATCGAGGCTATAACACGTTGGCAGGCTCCGATAGAAATAGCCGCTTTGCCAATGTTAGGTGTAGCTTTACTAGGATGTGGGATTAATTTGTTGGTAGCTTTTATAATGCTAAAAAGTAATCGCCATAATTTGAATATTCGTGCAGCATATTTGCATGTTTTAGTAGATTTATTTGGTTCGGTTGTTGCTATTATTGCAGGAATAAGTGCTTATTGGTTAAATTGGCAATGGGTTGATGTAGTCGCTAGTGGTATTTTAAGTCTTTTTGTCTTATACAGCGGTATTTCCACAGTTTCTAGAGCTGTTAAATCCTTGTATGATAGTAATACAAATTTCTTATTAGATGATCATTCTCATTAAAGTAAAAAATTGCTTGAGGAAATAATGAAAATTAACGAATTAAGTAAATCTACGCATACTAATATTGAAACTATCCGCTACTATGAAAAGCAAGGAGTATTACAGCCACCTAAGCGATTGGCTAATGGTTATCGATATTATGATGAAGAAAGTGTAGAACAATTAAAATTTATCAAAAAATGTCGAACGTTGGGTTTCTCTTTAGAGAATATTAAGGCACTCAATCGTATTAAATTTAGTATGAAAGATCATTATCAAGCAGATCAATTAGTACTTAATCAACTTATTCAAGTGGAAAATAAAATATCTCAATTATTAGAAATTAAAGATTTTTTACAGTCAATTGTTACCGAAAGTGAACATAATGAAGAGGAATGTAAAGCAATAGAAGGATTGAAAAGCGAATGCAATTTGTAAAAATACTCAGAAATTTGACCGCTCTTTAGGAAGAAAAAATGCCGCCTAAATTTTTATATTCAGGCGGCATTTTATTTTTCTAATTATTATTTAGATAAATCAATTTGATACACGGCAAAACCGATTTCGTCAGTACCCACCTGTTTCATCGGATATTGTGCTTTTTCAGCGATAAATTTCGCCGCTTGTTCGCTTGGCGATGTTTCAAAACGGACATCTAATTTATCGTTACCTGTGATAGGCACAAAACGCCAGTTTTTATCCGCATTTGGATTGACTGAACCCTCTTTCTCACTGGTTGCTTTAATATAATCAGCCAAAATTTGACGGCTTTCATCAGGCGAAGCATAAACAATATGTTTATCACCAGTACCTGGGAATTTATTGCCGTAAGCACGATAGTTATTCGTTGCAATCAAAAATTCTGCTTTTGGATCAACTGGTTTACCTTGATAGGTTAAATTTACTACGCGATGTGATTCTGGATTGATCAATTTACATTCACCATCATAACGTGCAGGTTTGGTTAGATCGTATTCATAATTGACACCATCAATCACATCAAAGTTATAAGTGCGGAACCCTTCCCAATCAATTAATGATTGAGGTTTATCACTTGTAGGGTCAATTTGTTTAAACATACCAGCACTACATTCTAACCATTCTTTTAATTGTTCGCCTGTCGCTTTAACAACCACTAGCGTATTTGGATAAAGGTATAAGTCTGCCGCATTACGGAAAGTTAATTCACCTTTGTTCACTTCGGTATAGCCTGTTGGGTCATTTTTACGACCACCCGCTTTAAATGGAGCACCTGCACTTAAAATAGGCAAACCAGTCATTTCTGCCACACTTGGTGCCACTTTTTCAACGTATGCTTTTTGTGCTTGGTTTACAATTTGAATGGTTGGATCATCTTGCACTAATGCAAGGTAACTATACATATTGTCTGTAGCTTTGCCGATAGGTTGAGACACAAATTTACGTGTTGCTTCGTGAACTGGTGCTAAAAGAGCGGTGATTTCTGGGTCATTTTTTGCGAGTGCTTTTTTGGTTTCTACATCATAAATTGGACGAAGCACCGCTTTGCCTGAAGTCACAATCCATTTACCTTTGTGTTCTGTTAAACCTAAATCTACCACACTGATATTATTTGCCCAATAGCCAGCCATACTTTCTGGTACGCCTTTTACGGTACCATTTACGATGTCTGTATTTGGTGATTTCGCAAATTCTTTATTTGGGAATAAACGGTGTGAGTGACCAAAAATAACCGCATCAATATGTGGAACATCCGCTAAATAGAATGCAGAGTTTTCAGCACCTTCTTTGTATGGTTCATCAGACGGGCCAGTGTGAGCTAATGCAACGATAATATCTGCCCCTTTTTTCTTCATTTCAGGGACATATTTTTGTGCTGTTTTTACAATATCACGGGTTTCCACTTTACCTTGAAGGTTCGCTTTATCCCAAACTATAATTTGTGGCGGTACAAAACCAATATAACCTATTTTTAATTTATGTGTTTTGCCATTATTATCCACCACAGATTTTTCTTGAATGACATAAGGTGTGAAATAAGGTTCTTCAGTTCCGACTTTTACTACGTTGGCATTTACAATTGGGAATTTAGCTTGTTTGATACAGTCAGCTAAATAATCTAAACCATAGTTAAATTCGTGGTTACCTAATGTACCCACTTCATAATTCATCGCATTTAAACAATCGACCGCAGGGTTAGATTTGCCTTCTTTATAGCCTTGTGCAGCTTGATAGTCTGCAATTGGATTACCTTGAATTAGGTCACCGTTATCTACTAATACGCTATTTTTTACTTCAGCACGTGCTTGGCGAATAAGGCTTGCCGCACGAGTAAACCCGAATTTATCGGTTGGTGCATCTTTATAATAGTCAAAATCAGTTAAGAAACTATGAATATCTGTTGTTGCCACAATGCGTAGATCAATATCGCTCTTTCCTTTTGCCATCGCAAAACGGTTTACACTTAATGCAAGAAGACTGGTCGCACCAATTTGAATAAAATTACGTCTGTTCATCATAAAAACTCCACAAAAATTTTGAAAAAGTAGGCGGATAGAAATCCGCCCACATAAACATTTTTATCCTATTTTAAGATCATTCAACACTATTTTAATAGCTTGAGTTAATTAAAACTTCTTCGCCATAACCGCCTAAAGTTGGCATTGGCTGGTAAGTTGAGTTTGCCGCACGCATTAGACGAATACCACGAATACCCGCTTCTTTCGCAGCTAAAATATCATCATCGCTGTCACCATAGTGGATAGTCACTTTATGGGCAATAATACCAGGGGTTTTATTATATTTTGTCGTACGTTCACGACCACCCATAAATTCCACTGGATGCATGTTTTTAATATCAAATGCTTTTTGTAATACAGAAGTTACGCCATCGGTTTTACCTGCTGTACGACCCGTAATAAAGTAAATTTGGTCTCCACGCTCTTGGTGCATTTTGATTAAATCGGCACCAATTTGTTTTGGAATTGAGTAATTATCACACCCTGCATTTACTTCATTCCAGAAGTCTTGATTTTTTAAGTAATCTTGTTTGCCTGGTGAGTATTTTTGCTGACCGTAGTAGAAGCAAGGGCTACTAAATAACACGGTATCGTCAATGTCAAAGCTAACATTAATTGGTGCTTTGCCTTCTAATTCTTTTTTAATTTGATCAACTGAAATCCAGTGAATGGGTTGTTCAACCAACATTTCACGGGCGTTAGTGCCTGATTGAGTGTAAGGCTCAGTTTTAGACGCAAATGCTGGCATCATTAAACTACCGATAACGACTGCTAATGAGAGTTTAGTTAATTTGTTCATAAAGAATCCTCTTTTTTTATGATTGAAATAAGCGGTCAATTCCGTGAAAAGTTTCACAAAAAATTGACTGCTTGATGGGTTTTAGTGTCTTACACGTACTTTATAATTTACCTTATTATTTTTAATAAGTTGTAAATTTACTGCACGTATTGGTTTTACTACCTGTCTTACTTTTTCAGGAATTTTTGCTTCAACTTGTTTTTTTATCGCTGTAGTAGCTTCCGCTTTAAAATGTATTTGGCGACTATGATGATTTTTCATCTCAGTACGAGATTTCACACCTTTGACTACAACTGTATCCTGTGTTGCATTCACGCCAGCATTAGTTGCTGTTTGCTGATGTTTAGCGTTAACCTCTAATTTGGCATCCGCTTTCACACCTGCAATGGAACCGTTATTCCAGTCATTTTTTGCTGCTTCTGCCCACTTATCTGTAGTTGGTACAGCAAGTTTACCACTACCATTCGCAGCAAGGCTTACACTTACTTCATTGACTTTATTGGCTAATTGCTCACTGTGAGAGTCGCCTGAAATCATACCGCTTGCGTGGTTAGCATTGACAGAGCCACCGATAAATTTCGCATCACCACCAGCATTGATTTTAGCTGTATCGGTGTTGAGAGTGGTTTCGGTATGTGTTTCATTACGCACCACATTCACAGCAAGATGACCGCTACCTGAAGACGGAGTCCATTTTTGTTCAGCCACGCCACCGCCTAGTTTTAAGCCTACTGAAACATCGGTTTTGTTCACGCTATCTGTTGCTGCCGTTAAGGCTAAATTGCCTTTGCCTGCATTAAGATTGAGCTGTTCAGAGGTTGAGGTCACCCCTTTTAAATTCACTCCGTTTTGAGCTTGAATGCTCACATTTTTACCGTTTACTGCCACGCCTGTGTGCGTTTGGCTGTTTTCGGTGTTTACGCCTACATTTGCATTAAAGCCTGCATTTGCTACTTTAGCTCCAATATTCACGCCTGTTGCCACAGAGGCTGCCACATTTTGAACGTGATTATTGCCCGCTGTAATGTTCACACGTTTGCCAGAAAGTTGAGCATTTTCAACCGCTTGCACGTTTGTGCCTTGCAAGTTCAATACGCCTTGTGTTTGCACATTTACGTTTTTACCCGCAATGGTGTTCGTCACCGCTTGGCTTTGGTTGCCGTTTTTACCATTTGCAGAAAGGCTTAAATCAATAGATGGAACTGCTGCACCTGCTGATGGCACAACCATTGCACCAACACCTACTTTCGTTTCAAAACCACCACCTGATTGGATTTTACTGCTTGTTGCTTGGCTGAATTGAGCACTTTGAGCTTGAATATTCACATTTTCACTTGCGTTAATATTTGCTTGGCTATTTAATTTGCCTGTATGAATGTTCACGTTTTTCGCATTAATTGAGCCTTGCACAGCATTGCTTTCTTGGCTAGCAGATTGATTGTAATTTGCTCCTACTTTTGCTGCAACGTTAAAGCGTTGGAAATCAGAGGTATTTGCTGAAACGCCTAAACTCGCCCCAGCTGAAAGGCTGTTTTTCTCAACACGATTTGCAACTGCTACAAGTTGATGGCTGTTTGAATTAAATTGTGCCGTTTCTCCTGCGCTGTATTGGGTCGCATTATCTTGAATGTGGTTTGCATTCACGCTGATATTTTTGCCTGCTTGTAACTGCGTTGCGGTATGCGTTATGCTTGATACGGTTTCACGTCCACCTTTTGCAGCAAGTTCTGCTTCCACGCTGAAAGCTTTGGATTTATCAATGCTCGCAGACACGGTGAGATCAACATTCACATTATTGCCAAAGCTATTTGTACTGTTTTTCGCAGTAGTGTGAAGTACCTCTTTCGCATTTTCTTGAATATTTCCGCCTGCTTGCACTTGGCTGCCTTGATGCTCAATGCGATTTGCATTAAGTTTTACATCATTTGCCGCTGAAAGTTTGCTTACTTGGGCTTTGTTTTCCACGCTTGAATTCAAGGAATGAGCTACACCAACACCTAAAGTGGCACTTAATTTGTTCTCGGTTACGGTGCCGCTTAAACCAACATTTACCTCGTTTTTCACACTGTTGTTAATACTTTGATTTTGAGCCGCTTGTGTCGTGATTTTATCCGCGTTAATGACTAAATTGCCGTGAGTTGCCGCCACTTCACTACCTGAAACAGTCACAGTTTTTGCATTCAATGTTACATCGTTACCTTTTACGCTTGAACCTGTATGCGTTGTTGTGTGACTATTTTGGCTGTTATTGTAAACGTTCAAGCCCAAGTGGAATTTACCTTCTGCATTTACAGCATCTGCTTTTTTCTCTTTGCTAATTTCAACATCCGCATCCACGCTTGGCTTACCTTTGTTATTATCAAGGTTGAGATTTGCGGTTAAATGCCCGTGTTGGAATGATGTTTTGAGGCTGTCGAAACCGCCCGCGAAACTAAAACCAGCCTTGCTTGATTCCGTACGAACATGGTTAGTTGCACCTTTCACTTCAATACCACTTTTTGCTGCAATATCGAGCAACCCTGCAGATTGCACGGTTGAGCCCACAATGCTCACGTTTTTGTTGGTAGAAAGTTGGAGATTTGATTCTGATTTTAAGGTTGAACCTTTTGCAGTAGAGGTATGTGTATAGCTACTTTGGCGAGCCTTGGTAATATCAAAAATTGTACCTTGACGAGCGTAATCAACTGCAGTGGTTTTCGCTTGAGTGCTATCAATAACTAATGCACCTGCATTGCCTTTTACCACGCCATTACCACCCGTTACGACACGGCTGCCTGAAATATGCACGCCACGGCTTGCATCTAAAGTCGTATCGCCTTTCACGGTAATATCTGCCCCGTGAACAGTTTCTGCACTTCTACCTGTACCAACGGTTTTAGAGCCTGCTAAACCACCCCAGAAACGCATATCATCGCTGAGGTTATAACTTTCGCTAGATCTTTCTGAGCCGAATGAAAGCGAACCGCTATTTTTCGCGAGCAATGTACCATCTACATTTGCCACGACGCCGTTTAAATACAGGTCGCCTTTACCGCCTAAAATAAGATCTTGTTTGGTCGTTAATTCTGTTGCAGTGTAGTGCTGCACGCTACTATCTTGGCTACTTAAACCTGTTTTTAAACGTGCAGTTTCATTTTTAAATTCAGCACGAGCCGTTTGAGTGGTAGTGGCTTTTGCACCACGTAAATTCACGCCTTGTTCGCCATAAATAGCGGTCGTTTTTGCGGAAACTTTTGCACCTTCTGTGGTCACTTTACCTTTGGTTGCTTCAATGTTTACACTATCGCCTGCAATCGTAGTGCGGTGTGTGGTTTCAACACGATTGCTCTCTTGTTCATTGCGATACCAACTGCCTTTGCTTTGGTTTTTGCTGTGTTCACGTAAATTTACGGTTTTTTCTGCCCCTAAGTGTACATTGCCACCTAGAATATTGCTATTTTTGGCTTGAATATCTGCTCCTGAAATGTTCAATTTACCACCGACATTCACGTTAAATTGATCAGTTTGCACACTGGTTGCTTGGTAGGTTTCGCTTGAGCCACTTTGATGATCGCGAGACTGTACGCCATTTTGATGCGTAATTTTTGCTTTACCACGATCTGTATGACGACTAATTCTACCGTTTAAGTTTGCATTGCCTGCGGTAATATCCACTTCTTTTGCTTGTAAATCAGCAGCTTGAGCGGTGATAGTCGCACGATCATCGGTTGAATGAATACGAATTCTGCCTGCTTGAATACTACCCACGACTTTGCCATCTAGCACTTGACCTTTACGCTCTGTAGTCGTGATTTTAAGCGTGCCATTATCTTCACGTGCAATTTTATTTTTGCCCGTAATCACATTCACCCCTTCGCTGGTGGTAATTTGACCGCCAACAGTCACTTGCGGGGCGATTAAATCAATGTCGCCAGAACTGGTAATTTTGCCGCTGGTGCTTAACGCTTTATCGCCTGTTGCATCATAGCCTTTAAGTTTACCTTCTACGACTTGTGGCTTACCTACCACAAGCGAAGCACGAGTCGTGTTAATAAAGCCACCACCTTGCACGCTAATGCCGTTTGGGTTTGCTAATACATAATCGGCTTTATCACCAAAGATTTCTTGCTGACCTGCAATTTTAGATGGGTTGCGACTCACTACTTCATTAAGAATCACTTTTGCGGATTGGGTTTTGAGATTTGGGTTAGCGTTGAGATCGCCTGCAAGTTGAGATTTACCATTTTGACGAGCATTGTTTAGCACAGCACCAGATTTATCTACGTTAAACTTATCATATCGGTTATGCGATAACCCTGCGGCACTTGGATTGGCGATATTGATAATTTCAATGCCTTGTTTTTTGCTAATTTGTGTGTTGGCATCTGCCGCACTGATTTCTGCAAAAGCAGATTGCCCCGCAATGCTGAATGCAATGGCGAGCGAAATTTTGCTTAAAGAGTAAGTTTTAGACATTTTGTACCTCGTAAAATGGAACATAACTAAATAAGAAATGCTCGTATTAAAACAAAAATGGATAGGTTAGACCAGTCATTTATGGAGTAAAAATGTGATCTGCTTCACAAAAAAATAATTTATTGAGTAAAAAATCAAGTGTGAATTAGTGTAATAAGCTTAGAATTTATAGCTGATGCTTCCCAACACTAATCGCTCTTGTTTGACACCATCAGTTTTCGAAAACAATCGCCCCATTGCCCATTCAAGGTTAGCTTGAAAGGTTTTCTGCTCCCAATTCAACCCAACGGCATAAGCAAAGGCTTGTTCTCGCTGAGCATTCGCTTGTGTTGATTTTTGTACGCCCAAATCAATGCCAACGTAAGGCAAAAATGTACCAAGTTCGGTTGCTTTTACCCACGCAATATCGTTGTGTAAAACAATATTTTTCTCTGCCGACAAACTTAAATCATTCAAGCCACGTACGCGATAACGCCCCGTCAAATCTTCCTGTTTAATCGAAGGCAAATAATCGTGGCTATATTGTGCTGTAAGCTGGTGCGAATGGCGAAAAAGTTGCTCTCCAATTGATTGATAGCGGTTAAATTTCAGCTCAAAATTCCAACGGCTAAAAAGATCTTCTGGCTGATTTTTGCCTTTGTTTCGCCCTTGTTCATAGCGGAAATCTGTAGCAAAGGTAGCATTTTCAAACAGCTGCAAATGATTTAGCCCAATAGAAATGCTCGTTAATTTAGGACTTTGAAGATCTAAAACCACATCATCCAGTCGGTTTTTGCTGTTAATTTTCTCCATCTGCGTTGAAAATGTTGAAATATGGTTAGAACCACGATGGAAAACATAATCTGCGGTTAATCCCGTTTGGAGAGTTTGCCCTTTTTGTTGCAGGCTTAATGTCTGAAGTGAGAGCGGCGTTTTAAATTGGGAAATAGAAGCAAAGCCACTGAATGTCCAATAACCATAAGGTAAGGAATAATAGAGCAATGCCGAGCGGCTAAATTGATGACGAGATTTTAGTGTATGCGAACCGCTTAGATAAAGCGTATCTGATAAGCCAAAAGGGGTGCTAATGCTAACAGAGGAACGTACCTGCCAACGATCGTAGGTTCTTGACGCGTAATTATCCAATCCAATTGAACCATTGAAACGAGAAATTGGTTCGTTCGTAAATTTCAGTTTAACTTCGCCATTTTTAGCTGGCAAAACATCAACAGAAACGCTGTTTCCCGTGATGCGATTCGCTTGGTCAAGTGCTTGGTCAAGATCTTGCACTTTTAGCGGTTTACCTATCGCATTTGGCAAAATTTGGCTTAAATTAAACCGCTTATTATCGCTTTCTATAGCAGCAATTTTGCCCTCAAATACATGCAGGGTTAAAACGCCTGATTGATCGTCTTCAAACTGAAAAGGGTTGTGAATGTAGCCTTTTCTCACATAGGTTTGAGTAAGTTGTTGGCTCAGCTGATTAAGACGAGCTTCATTCAAACATTCGCCCGATTTAGGCGCAAAAGGCATTGGATCAATAAGCGTTATTCCTTTAAATTTCACACCTTGATAATCTAAACAAATTTGCGAGAAATCGCCATTTTCAATCGCTTGAGAAGTAGATTGGAATTGATGTTGTTCTAACCAACGTTGTTGATTTTGGCTCTGTAGAGCAGCAAATTGCTGTTTAGATTGTTGGAGCGATTGGGTGATATCATCAGACCAAACATTTGATGAAAAAAGAGTAAAAAGAAGGGAAAAAGCAAATTTATTCATAGCAGCGATGAAATAAAAAATAAGCGGTCAATTCTTCGCAAAATTTTGCAAAAAATTGACCGCTTGAAAAAAGATTAATCGTCTAAGAAACTACGTAGCGTTTCTGAACGGCTTGGATGGCGTAGTTTACGCAACGCTTTCGCTTCGATCTGACGAATACGCTCACGGGTGACATCAAATTGTTTACCCACCTCTTCCAGCGTGTGGTCGGTATTCATATCAATACCAAAACGCATACGCAACACTTTCGCTTCACGTGGGGTTAAGCCTTCCAACACTTCATTGGTTGCAATTCGTAAGCTCTCCGCTGTTGCAGAATCTAATGGTAATTCAAGGCTTTCATCTTGAATGAAATCACCTAAATGTGAATCGTCGTCATCACCGATTGGCGTTTCCATTGAGATTGGCTCTTTAGCGATTTTGAGTACCTTGCGGATTTTATCCTCAGGCATATTCATGCGCTCAGCAAGTTCTTCTGGTGTCGCTTCACGTCCCATTTCTTGTAAACATTGACGAGAAATACGGTTGAGTTTGTTAATTGTCTCAATCATATGCACTGGGATACGAATCGTGCGTGCTTGGTCTGCGATTGAGCGAGTAATCGCCTGACGAATCCACCAAGTTGCATAGGTTGAGAACTTATAACCACGGCGATATTCAAATTTATCTACCGCTTTCATCAAACCAATATTCCCTTCTTGGATTAAATCTAAGAATTGTAAACCGCGGTTGGTGTATTTTTTCGCAATTGAGATCACCAAACGTAAGTTTGCTTCAACCATCTCTTTTTTCGCACGGCGAGCTTTTAATTCCCCGTTGGCAATACGACCACCAATTTCGCGAATTTGGGCAATAGTTAAGCCAGAGTTTTGTTCTAAATTCTGCAAATTTGTGATATTTACACGGATCTTCTCAACATAATTCGCTAATTTCGGTACGCCACCGCGTTTTGCATTGATGGCTTTTTCCATCCACGCTTCGCTGGTTTCATTACCTTGGAAGTTTTTAAGAAAGTCCGCTTTCTTCATTCCCGCATATTCCACCGCATAGCGTTGGATTTGCCGTTCTTCCGCACGCACTTGTTTCATCAATTTTTGCATTGTTTCTACAAGTAGGTCAAATTGTTTCGGCACTAAACGGAATTCACGGAAAATATCGGATAACGTATTAATTTGCTCACGTGCTTTTTCGTGTGTACGACCGTGTTTACGAATGGCTAATAACGCTTTTTCGTGCTGTTCTTTAAGCGCAGTAAATTTTTCACGGGCAAGCTCTGGATCGATTGAATTATCATCACCAGAATCTGTATTACCGCTGTCACCCTCTTCCTCTTCTTCCTCATCTTCAACATCGTCCACATCAGCGTGTTCATTGTCATCAAGGTGAATAGAATCATCATCGGCAACAGGGTTTTCTTCTTGTGCATTTGGATCAACGAAAGCCGTAATCAAATCTACCAGACGCATATTGCCTGCTTCTACTTCTGCATAGCAACTTAATACGCCTTCAAGTGCTTCTGGATACTCTGCTACCGCACATTGAACTTCATTAATACCTTCTTCAATGCGTTTTGAAATTTGAATTTCATCTTCGCGGGTTAGAAGTTCAACCGTACCCATTTCACGCATATACATACGCACAGGGTCAGTGGTTCTACCGAGTTCAGATTCTACGGTAGAAAGCACTTTGGTCGCTTCCTCCACCACATCTTCATCGGTAATATTTTCGGCAAGCATTAACTCATCAGTATCAGGTGCCGTTTCTAAAACTTGAATCCCCATATCGGTGATCATTTGAATAATATCTTCGATTTGCTCTGCATCAACCAATTCTTCAGGCAGATGGTCATGCACCTCAGACAGGATTAAATACCCCTGTTCACGACCTTGAGCAATCAGAAGTTCGATTCGAGATTGTTGTTCTAATTGTTGATCTACGTGTTGTTCCATAATGATTTCCGTTTTTAGAGCAGGCAAAAATAGTGGTGGATTATACCATTTTTTTGAGCTGTTTTGTCAAAATAGGGCAGTTATATTGGATTTTTGTTGTGATTTTCAAGTAAAAATCCATTAAATATTTTTTAACTTATCCGAATATAAAATTAAACAAAGTGCTATCACCATCAGCAAAATTGCCCCTGCAAAGAGAATCGTACTGGTTGCACTTTCGTGATCCACAATAATTAAGCGTACCATTGCGGTAATTCCCGTATAAATAAAATAACGTAACGGAAAATGGTAGCCACTACGGAAATATTGAGAAATCAATCCTAAAAAACCAAAATAGAGGAAAAAGTTCAAAATTTGCTCAGCTAAAGCGTTGGTCACAATCGCATCTGGACTAAGTATCATCAAAAACAAGCTATAACTGATTTTGGCTAAAGCAATAATCAATACAACGGTTAAGCTAAGTACAAAGCCAATTAAAATGGTTTTAAGCAGTTTTGGCATTACACCTGAAAGATGGGTAGCGAGGTTATGTGTGGTCATAGAATAATAAAAACTTACGAAACTTTATGTTTACCTTTCACAAAATAGCGGTCAAATTTGACCACTATTTTTTAAAAATATAAATAAACGAATTTACTTTACAAACCCCACCAATTTATACACTTCATCAAGTGTCACTTTCGCTTTTGCACGAGCTTTTTCTGCCCCTTCACGATAGATTTTTTCAAGCAATGCTTCATCTTGACGGAAATAGTTATAGCGTTCTTGCAAACCTTTAAGCAATTCAGACACTTGCGTTGCAACTTCTGTTTTTAAGTGTCCGTACATTTTGCCTTCAAATTCTGCTTCTAATTCGGCAATTGTTTTGCCTGTTACTGCAGATAAAATATCCAATAAGTTAGACACACCCGCTTTATTTTTCTGATCGTATTTCACCACAGGTGGTTCATCACCATCGGTCATTGCACGTTTGATTTTTTTCTCCACCGATTTCGGATCTTCTAACAGCGTAATCACGTTGTTGCGGTTGTCATCTGATTTTGACATTTTTTTAGTTGGCTCTAATAGAGACATCACGCGTGCACCCGCTTTCGGAATAAACACTTCAGGCACAGCAAATACAGGTTCAATCACGTTGCCTTCTGCATCTTTTTTGCCATATAACGCATTGAAGCGGTTGGCAATATCTCGAGTGATTTCAAGGTGTTGCTTTTGGTCATCGCCCACTGGTACTTGGTTGGCTTGGTAAAGCAAAATATCCGCAGCCATTAACACGGGGTAAGTGAATAAGCCGACGTTCACGTTCTCTTCATAACGAGCTGACTTGTCTTTAAATTGAGTCATTCGGCTCATTTCGCCAAAGTAGGTGTAGCAGTTTAAAATCCACGCCAATTGCGTATGTTCAGGCACATGGGATTGAATAAAAATAGTGCTTTTGTTCGGATCAATGCCGCTGGCTAAATAGAGTGCAAGTACATCTAAAGAAGCTTTGCGTAAGGTTTCTGGATCTTGACGTACAGTGATGGCGTGTAAATCCACAATACAGAAAAAGCATTCGTGATCGTCTTGCATTTTCACAAAATTACGTAATGCACCGAGGTAGTTACCGATGGTTAATTCACCTGATGGCTGAATTCCACTAAATACAATAGGTTTGCTCATTTTTTATTCTCTTTAATATGAAGTTAAAAACGCTGTTATCTTAACTTTTCCCATCATTTTTGTAAAACGCCAATCGTTTTTAACCGCTTGTAACGAAAATAAAGAATTTACCCCCAAAGTCGTTGATTTTTTGTTACAATTGTGCACATTTATAGCCATAAATTTGAAAATAGAGAAAAAGAATGAACACCAGTACGTTTAACCGTTCTTGGGCAAAAGTGATTTTAAATGCCGTGAACCGCTACGGCGTGAAACATTTTTGTATTGCTCCAGGCTCACGCTCCACCCCGCTTACATTGGAAGCATTACAACTACAACAAGAAAAACTCGCACAATGCCACAGTCATTTTGACGAACGCGGCTTGGGCTTTTTTGCGTTAGGGATTGCGAAAGCCACCAATGCTCCTGTTGCTGTGATCGTCACCTCTGGCACAGCAGTTGCTAATCTTTATCCTGCCATCATTGAGGCGAGCTTAACGCACCACAAAATGATCGTGTTAACTGCAGATCGCCCAACCGAGTTTATTGGCTGTGGGGTGAATCAAGCAATTGAACAGCAAGGTATTTTTGTAAATTACCCGATTGCAAGTATCAATCTGCCAAAAGCGGCTGACAGTTACTCTCCAACCTGGTTGGTTTCAACAATTGAGCAAGCTTGCAATAAACAGCAACAAGAAGGTGGCGTTATTCATATCAATGCTCCGTTTTCCGAGCCATTGTATGAGGCAGATGAAGCGGCGATAGCGAATAATCCATGGCTTAGCCCAATTCAAAGTTGGTTGAATAATCCACAAGCGAAATGGCTCGATCATCAGCAAATTCAAGCAGAAGTGTCCATGCATGCAAACTGGGATTACTGGCGAACCAAACGCGGGGTGATCGTGGTAGGACAATTGCCCGTTGAACAAGGCATTGGAATTAAAGCATGGGCGGAAACGCTGGGCTGGTGCTTGATTACCGATATTCAATCTTGCGTAGATGCCAGCCTGCCTTACGCAGATATTTGGCTCTCCAACAAAACCGTACACGACCTTTTATTGCAAGCGGACATCGTGATCCAATTCGGTTCTCGTATTGTGAGCAAACGCGTAAACCAATTCCTTGAAGCGTTCAAAGGTGAGTTCTGGCAAGTCGATGAGCACCAAGACAATATCAATCCGTTCTCACATCATCAAACCCGTTTTGTGGCGAAAGCTCATCACTTCTTGCGTGTGCATCCACCACTTCGCCAAAAACCGTGGCGATTGGAACCACTTGCGTTATCACAATTCTGTACAAATTTTATTGAAAAACAGATCGGCGGTGGCTTAAATGAAGCATCATTAGCACATAATTTACAAGATGTGTTAGTGCCAAAAGGCAACCTTTTCTTAGGTAATAGTTTATTTGTGCGTTTAGTCGATGCATTATGTAAGCTCCCCGAAGGCTATCCAGTTTATACCAACCGTGGAGCTAGTGGCATTGATGGCTTAATTGCTACTTTTGCAGGTATTGCGAAAGGCAGTGAGCAACCGACAGTTGGCGTAATTGGCGATATTTCCGCCTTGCACGATTTGAACTCGATTGCCTTGCTTTCGCAAATTAACCAACCGACTTTGTTGTTTGTCATCAACAACAGCGGCGGTGCGATTTTCGATATGCTACCTGTAGATAGCAAAGCAAAAGCACAATTCTACCGCTTGTCGCACAACCTTGAATTCGGACAAATCGCAACGATGTTCGGCATTGAGTATATTCGTCCATTCACTTGGGCAGATTTGAAAGCCAAACTCAAATTAGCTTACAACCGTCGTGCCGTAACTTTGGTGGAAATCAAAGTAAACGACCAAGACGGAAGCAATTTATACAAGTCGCTCATCAAACAAATTTCACAAGCGGAAATTGCCTAATGTTAGCGTCATCTTGGCATTCAAACAGAAACAACGGGCAGGCAACGCCCGTTGTTTTTTTACACGGCTTACTCGGTTCACAAGAGGATTGGCAAAGCGTGATTACCCTTTTGCAAAACTTCCCGCAATTTCGACCACTTACCATTGACTTGCCTTTTCACGGCAAAAGCGAAAACATCGCTTGCCAAGATTTTGCTGATCTCAGAACTCAACTCCACCAAACGCTCACCACGTTATTAGGCAATACGCCTTTCTTTCTTGTGGGCTACTCATTAGGCGGACGCGTTGCGTTGGATTACACCTTTCACGCCCAAAATCCACATTTACTCGGCATAATTTTAGAAGGCACAAACATTGGTTTAAAAACCGAAGCAGAACGCCAAGCTCGCTGGCAAAATGATCAATGCTGGGCCAATCGTTTCCGCACAGAGCCGATCATGCAAGTATTAGACGATTGGTATCAACAGCCTATTTTCGCTCATCTGGACGCTTGCAAGCGGTCAATTTTAATCGAAAAACGGCAACATAATTCAGGCAAGAATATCGCCCAAATGTTGGAAAGTACAAGCCTTGCCAAACAGCAAGATTACGCAAACTTACTCAAAATGCGTAAAAAAAATATCACATTCTTTATTGGAGAAAAGGATCAAAAATTCCGCCAAATCGCGGAGGAAAACCAGCTTCCACATAGATTTATTGCCAACGCAGGGCACAATAGCCATGCGGAAAATACGGAGGGGTTTGTTCAAAGAATGATAGAAGCAATAGCTAATATATAACAATGAAAATTTCTAATACTTAAGAATGAAAAGAAATTTCATCGCTTGCCTGCCTTTATCTACCCATCTTTCGCCTATTCCGCTATAATTCTCACAATTTTCCCGCTATCTTCCCTTTATCGGGAGCTAATTTTCAAAAGGACATAATTATGATGCGTACAAACTATTGTGGCGAATTAAACCGTAGCCACGTTGGACAGAATGTGACTTTAAGTGGCTGGGTACACCGTGTGCGTAACCTTGGTCGTTTTATCTTTATGCAAATCCGCGACCGCGAAGGCGTGGTGCAAGTGTTCTTCGATGAGAAAGATGAAGCGTTGTTTAAAGTGGCATCCAGCCTGCGTGCGGAAGCCTGCGTGCAAATTCAAGGTGAAGTGATTGCACGTGATGAATCGCAAATCAATAAAGATATGGCAACGGGTGAAATCGAGGTGTTAGTAAAAAATGTGTTGGTATATAACAACGCTGATGTGCTGCCACTCGACTTCAACCAAAACAATACCGAAGAGCAACGCTTAAAATATCGCTACTTAGATTTACGCCGTCCTGAAATGGCGGAAAAACTCAAAACCCGTGCAAAAATCACCAGCTTCGTGCGTCGCTTCATGGACGAACACGGTTTCTTAGACATTGAAACCCCAATGCTGACCAAAGCAACCCCAGAAGGTGCGCGCGACTACCTCGTGCCGAGCCGTGTACACAAAGGCAAATTCTATGCGTTGCCACAATCTCCACAGCTTTTCAAACAGTTGTTGATGATGTCTGGTTTCGACCGCTACTATCAAATCGTGAAATGCTTCCGCGATGAAGATTTGCGTGCAGACCGCCAACCTGAATTTACCCAAATCGATGTGGAAACTTCATTCTTAACCGCTGAAGAAGTTCGTGCGATTATGGAAGAGATGATCCACGGTTTATGGTTAGATCGCTTAAACGTGGATTTAGGCAAATTCCCAATGATGACATGGCACGAAGCGATGAACCGTTTTGGTTCTGATAAACCAGACCTTCGCAACCCGTTAGAATTAGTTGATGTCGCGGATATTTTAAAAGACGTTGAATTTAAAGTATTCCACGAGCCAGCGAACTCACCAGATGGTCGTGTAACAGTATTACGCGTGCCAAACGGTGCAACTTTAACCCGTAAACAAATTGATGAATACACGCAATTTGTCGGCATTTATGGTGCAAAAGGTTTAGCGTGGGCGAAAATTAATGATGTAAACGCAGGCTTAGAAGGCGTACAAAGCCCTGTGGCAAAATTCTTAAACGAAGAAGTCATCAAAGCGTTAATTGCCCGTACCAACGCTCAAACGGGCGATATTTTATTCTTTGGTGCAGACAAATGGCAGGTAGTAACCGACTCAATGGGTGCATTACGCTTAAAAGTGGGTCGTGACTTAAACTTAACTGATTTAAATGCATGGAAACCGTTGTGGGTGATCGATTTCCCAATGTTTGAACGCGATGGTGAAGGCAATCTTTCAGCCATGCACCACCCATTCACCTCACCAAAAGGCTTAACCCCTGAAGAGTTGGCGGTAAACCCTGTGAATGCAGTGGCGAACGCTTACGATATGGTTATCAACGGCTACGAAGTGGGTGGCGGTTCTGTTCGTATTTTCGATCCGAAAATGCAACAAACCGTGTTCAACATTCTTGGAATTAACGAGCAAGAACAACAAGAAAAATTCGGCTTCTTGCTCGATGCATTAAAATTCGGCACACCACCACACGCAGGTTTAGCATTCGGTTTAGACCGCTTGACAATGCTTATCACTGGCACAGAAAACATCCGCGATGTGATTGCCTTCCCGAAAACCACTGCAGCAGCATGTTTAATGACAGAAGCCCCAAGCTATGCAAATCCACAAGCGTTGGAAGAATTAGCTATTGCGGTGAAAGCGGTAGAAAAAGCGGAATAATTTGCGAATTGAAAACAAAAAATGCGATCAGAAATGATCGCATTTTTATTTATACAACCGCCCGCAGAATCTCCACCTCCGCAATGGAAATGAGCACAGTAGGAAAAAGGAAAATCGCATCATAGCAAAGAAAGTTGCCATCACCGCCAAGTTGCCGGATAAAATCACTGGTGCAATAGTACAGGCGCAACGCTTATTTGGCGATCCTGATGATATGCTGTACATCATCACAGAAAATCTCAATACCTTCCGTGAACTCTACAACAAACGACTTACTGCCTTGCCGCACGTTTTGCGATTGAATTCGACTTTGGTAATGAAGAAAATTGTGAAGAAAGAATTGCCGATTGAAGGCTAAGGTTGCTATTTCTAGTAGATTAATTTCCATGACTTTGCTTATAAATCATGTCTGCCCCTTGCCACACGCCGTGATCAAAGCAATAAGTATATTTCATTGGAATACGAAAGTGCGGTCGATTTTTAAAAAGATTTTGCAAAAGCGGATGTTTAAGCAATTCCGCTTGTTCGTTATAACTTTGTTGGTCGCTGATTTCAATCAACACGTTTGGTTCAGCTAGTAGCACTTTTTCAAGAGAAAAATTTTGTGCCGTAAGTGGTGTTTTTAGCGGGGTTAAGCCTAGCAAATTAAGTAAAGTGGGGTATTGTGGCGTATAAGTTTCTACAATGCCGGTATCTGAAAGTATTAATGTGTCAGTGAGTGATAGATTGAGGCGAGAATCTTGTAATTTAAGTTTTTCAACCAAAGATTCTGCCTGCATTTCATTACCTGTGAGTTTACCCAAGTGCAATATTAGCCCAAATAATTCTTCTGCCGTTTGTGGCGTGTCATTAATTGGTTCAATTTTTGCCCCGAGTTTTTTCAAATCTTCTACAAGTTGTGGATAAAAGGTTTCATTGATAAGAAACGTTTTATCGAGATAGGGCAATAATGCGGTGAGTTGAGGCTCAAGTGTTGGCTTATCCACATTGAGTTTATCCAACATCATCAAGGGATTTTTAGAATAAGGTGACTGCGCAGCAATTTGCTCAGGACGCGCAATTTCCGACAAAAGACGATCGCTACAAAGCGTGAGCGAGACAAATTGCTCCGACGCATGCGAAGTCAAGGGCAAGAAAAGTGCAGTTAAAATCAAACGAGTTTTTTGCATATAGATAATGATACGCTACGCCATCAAGAATGTAAAAAGGCGTGCTAAGCACGCCCTTATATGTGGGTAATAATTAGAACGATCCTTTTAACCCAACGTAAACATTACGTCCGTCTTGGCCATAGCCTACAATGTTTTCGTATTTTTTATTGAATACGTTGTTAAGGTTCGCATAAATTGTCAAGCTATCTGCTACTTTATAGTTCACGCCAAAGTTTGCCAAAGTGTAAGATGGCATTTTGAAATCGCCGGAATCAAGACGTTTACCCACATAAGAAACATTCACGTCAGAACCTAATTTTTCCGTGATTTGATAAGCTAAACCAAGGTTTCCTGTGTGTTTCGGACGACGAACATAGTTTGAACCGTATTGATCATTTTCAGATTTAATATAAGTGTAAGTATAGTTCGCGTAACCTGACAACTGCTCGGTAAATTTACCGTTATACGCCACTTCTACGCCTTTGATTTTGGTTTTACCGTCACGATTGATTGTGCGATAAGCTGTAGAACCTCTAACTGGGACTGCAGAAAGGAAATTATCTACATTACGGGCAAAGAGTGTGGTATCTAAGCTATGACGTTTGTCATTGCTTTCAACTAATAAACCTAATTCACCACCTAAGCTTTTTTCTGGTTTTAAATTTGGGTTTGCAGCCCAACTGGTAGAATTACCCCATCCATAAACATCAATAAATGTTGGATTGTGGATTGCTTTACCAATACTTGCGTGTGCTTTTAAATTTTGTGATAAACGATAAGCTCCAGCAAGGCGAGCCGTGAATGCATTTTCAAATAAGCTGTTATCTGTATAACGACCGCTTACAGAGAGACTATGGTCAGATTCAGTAAATAAACGGTACTCTGTGGCAACACTTTTCTCGGTTAATTTTTTCTCAGCAAAATTGTAAGCGGAAGCAATATATTTCGTATTTTGGTAATCTGCTAATACGCTGACGGCTTGTTTGACTTCACCTTCACGGTCGAAGTTAATATCAAGTTGATAGTTCGTATTCAACTTTTTGCTGTCGTATTCTGTTTTACCAATAGCGGAAGCCCAACTTTGATATTGTGCAGTATCAGCATCCATTTTAACGTGACTTACCGCCGCTTTATGCACGAATAAATCTTCTGCATTACCAAAATAACCGCTTAATTTATAGCGAGTTTCGCGTGTACGGGTATTATCATCAAATTTTAATTCATCTGCTGCACTATTATCCAAATGCAAGGTTTGAGAAGAGTGAGAAGCAAGGAAATCCACTCCTTTTTTACTATCATCAAAACCTAAACGCATAGACACGTTATCACGGTGGAAGCCATCCTTTTCAGTTGCCGGTACATTTGTACTTTTCGCACCGGATACGCTCGTATAATTAAATACGCGTTCACTACGCGCAGAAATCCCTTGCGTACGATGGCTATCACCATGAAGGGCATAGTAAAGACCGTGATGTTGACCAGAAAGGGTGACAGAACCATCACGGGTGCGATGAGAACCTGCGCCTAAATCAAAATCGACGTTAAATTCCTTGTCTTTATATAACCCGCTTTTGGTGGTGATATAAACTACGCCGCCCATAGCATCACTGCCCCAAAGTGCAGATTGTTCGCCACGCAATACTTCAATTTGTTCAATATTACTTAATGCTAAACCGCCAAAATCAAAGTTAGTATCAGCCGGATTAACGCGAATGCCGTCAATAATGACCGCAGTATGTTTTGAATTTGCACCACGTAAGAATAAACTAGTTACAGCACCACGCCCTCCATTAGCACCCATCGCCACACCCGGCACAGTCTTCAACACATCACTTACATAAGTCGCATTACGCTGTGCAAAATCTTTTTCTGTTAATACTGTGACTGATGATGCAGTTTGATCTTGGTTTACAGGTGTTGCGTAAGCCGAATACACATTGATCGGTTCAAGCTCGGTTTTGGTTTCAGCTTGTACAAAAACCGATGCACTCAATAAAAGTGCGGTAGTAATTAAGTTAGTTTTCATTAAGTTGGTTCCTCTTTTTAAAAAGTGCGCTATTTTGGCACAATAGACATTCATTTCCTAGTTGAGAATTTTCATTTACTTTAAAAATTCTGTTCATTTTATAAAAAAATTCGTTTTTTGACCGCACTTTTTCACCTTTATCAGCCTTGCGCTTTCAAGTATAATGCGGGCATTTTTAATCACATTAGATCAACGATTATGAGCACAAAATTTAACGTAAAAACATTCCAGGGTATGATTTTAGCCCTGCAAGAATATTGGGCAAACCAAGGCTGCACTATTGTGCAACCTTTTGATATGGAAGTAGGCGCAGGTACCTCTCACCCAATGACCGCATTACGCGCATTAGGCCCAGAGCCGATGGCATTTGCTTATGTGCAACCTTCACGTCGTCCGACCGATGGTCGTTATGGCGAAAATCCAAACCGTTTACAACATTACTATCAATTCCAAGTGGTGATCAAACCCTCTCCGGACAATATTCAAGAACTTTATTTAGGTTCCCTTGAAATGCTTGGTTTCGATCCGACCAAAAACGACATTCGTTTCGTAGAAGATAATTGGGAAAACCCAACCTTAGGTGCATGGGGCTTGGGTTGGGAAGTGTGGCTAAACGGGATGGAAGTGACCCAATTTACCTATTTCCAACAAGTGGGTGGCTTAGAATGTAAACCTGTAACGGGCGAGGTGACTTACGGTTTAGAGCGTTTAGCCATGTACATTCAAGGCGTAGATTCTGTGTATGACCTAGTTTGGTCTGACGGCCCATTAGGCAAAACCACTTATGGCGATGTTTTCCATCAAAATGAAGTTGAGCAATCAACCTATAACTTTGAACACGCAAACACAGATTTCTTATTCTACTGCTTCGATCAATACGAAAAAGAGGCACAAGAGTTATTAGCCTTAGAAAAACCGTTACCATTGCCAGCTTATGAGCGCATTTTGAAAGCAGCACACAGCTTTAACTTGTTAGATGCACGTAAAGCAATTTCGGTAACAGAACGCCAACGCTATATTTTACGCATTCGTGCATTAACTAAAGGTGTGGCGGAAGCCTATTATGCAAGCCGTGAAGCCTTAGGTTTCCCTGGTTGTAAAAAATAAGGCTTAAACAAATTCACAAAAGTGCGGTGAAATTTGACCGCACTTCAGGAGAGCAAAATGAGCAAACCAATTCTTTTTTATGCAGAAACATGCCCAGATACCGCACCATTTGTCGCGGAGTTGGATCGCTTAGGCGTGGATTACGATGAAGTAGAAATTATGACTTCATTACCTAATCTCAAGCAATTTATTCGTTTACGCGATAGCAGAGCAGAATTTGATAACTCGAAAGCAAATGGCTATTTGGGTATTCCAGCGTTGTTATTACCAAATGGCGATGTTGTTTTAGATGAATCCAAATTAAAAGAGATTTTCTAAAGTGATAAAAAAAACGTTAGCTCTTGCAACTTCAGCGATGATTTTGACCGCTTGTAGCAATGCGCAACCACAAGCTGAAATGCCAACTGTGGGCGGTGAAACAGATGCTCACAGTTGCTTACCAAGTGCGGGACAGTCTTATTCTTATTTGAAAAAAGCCTGTGTACAAGTGTTTGATGTGGCGGATATTAAGTTAGACGATCCTGCGAATAAAACCCAAGCGGTTTATGGCATTCTTTCGGAAGATAAGCAACAGGTTGAAGTGTTTGCTTCTGATTTGCCTGAAAATACGATTTTAGATGTGGTAAAAGGCGGATATGTCTCCAAAGATGGCAAAGTGCGTTTAATGAAAACCAAGAAAAGTTGGAAAATTCGTAAGTAATGAAGAAAGTCAGTTTTTTGCAATTTTTATTTAGAATTGGTGATGACTATTTAATGTTTTTGCGAAATTTAACACCCGCTGTGTTGTTTTTATCACTGGCGTTATTTATGTATTCTGAGCTAAATTGGACACATTGGGCGTGGAGTAATGTGCTAGTGCTGTTTTTAAGTTTGGCTTCAGGATTTATTGCACTCAGCGTCATGGTAATAAATACTGTCGCTTTTGTACGCGAGATGCTGAAAACCTTAAGAACACTAAGCGGAGAGAGCGAACTTGATGAAAATATTGGTACGCTCTCATTATTTAAAATGCTTTGGGTGGAGAGCAACAGTAAACAACTAATCTTTTTTGCGGTAGTCAATATTGTTGCAGTATTTATGGTGTTAGCTTACGGCACCAAATATGCCTTGAATTTTTATAGCTCAATTTCAACATTAAATGATTAGGTCTCGAATATGAAAAAAATAACCCTAAAATTCACCGCACTTTTGCTTGGCTCAGCTTTAGCAAGTAGTGCGTTTGCAACAGAAAATGGTCAAACTTCCTCAAGTTCTGATTATGAATTAGAGAAAGTATTGATTTTCAGCCGACACGGATTGCGTTCACCAGTGGAAAAAGATCCGCAAGAAATGGCGAAATATTCCCCTTATGAATGGGCAAAATGGAATGTACCATCTGGCTATCTCACTGCAAAAGGGACGGTGCTAGAAACCTATTTCGGACAGTATTTAGGTCAATGGCTTTCAGATAAAGGATTATTAACAACAGAACGTTGTGCATCGGGCGAAGGCATTTTTGCTTATGCAAATGGTGTGCAACGCACCATTGCAACAGGGCAAGCGATTGTTTCTGGTGCATTTGCGGGCTGTAATGTTCGACTGCAACATCACGGTAAAATCGGTTCTGAAAAAGATCCAATTTTTAACACGCAGGCGCATAATCCAAGCCAAGACTTGATTGAATCTGCAAAAAATAACGTTGATTTAACCGCTTTACAGCAAAAATTAGCGCCGAATTATGCACTATTAAGTGAAATCATCGATTATAAAAACTCACCAAATTGCTTGCAAAAAGGCGAATGTGATTTAGGTGGAAAAATCGGTGAATACAGTGTTAAAGACGGCAAGTCGGTCAAGATTACTGGTTCTATCAGCACAGGAAAAAAAATTGTCAGTGCATTATTGCTTGCACATTATGTGGGCAAGCCTGATTCAGAAATCGCAAATGGTCGCGTGGATAGCCAAGAAAAATGGCGTGCAATTAACGAAATTAAAAACGAATATTACCGCACGTTATTTAAAAACAACGAAGCATTAGCACAAAATGCCTCATATCCGTTGTTAGCATTTATCCAGCAACAGCTAAATAGTGAAAACAAAATTAACTTATTGGTTGGACACGATTCTAATATCGTCGCTCTGCTTGCAGCACTAGGTGTTGAGCCTTATGAGTTGAATGATTCATTAGAAAATATCCCAATCGGCGGCAAGTTACTATTTGAAGTGTGGAAGCACAAACCCAGTGGGAAGCTCAAATTTAAGTTGGATTATGTGTATCAAACCACCGAACAGCTGATTAACATCACTCCACTAAGTTTAGCGACACCACCAAACCAAACAGCATTAACCCTCAAAGGCTGTGAAAAAGATGAAAATGGCTTTTGTGATTACGAGCGTTTTCAACAGGTGTTGAGTGAGAGTGTTGGAAACAGCAAGCTATCGGGAAGTAGATAATTCTGATATTCATATCGCGGAATATATGACGGTGTTGCCAAGTAAAGAAGTGTTGGAACAGCGGTTGCATTTGGCTGTGGAAAGAGCAAGAGAAAGATTCAAGTAATTTACTACAAGGTTATTTTATGAAAGAAAAAAATAGTTTTTTTTACCATGGTATAAATAAAATTGAAGGTGTTTCAAAGTTTGAAATTCTAGTCAATGATGAACAGGAAAATAGATCTACCATTGCAGGTAGATATATGTTCAAGGATTTAACTTTTGGTTTTATTGATATAACACCTACTAATGATAATCCTAGTGTTTTTACAAATATTCTTAAATTTTCATTTAAAATTGATATTAAAAATAAGAAATTAGATTCTTTTAAGAAATCACTTTCTAACCTAGTAAATAATGACCTAAGAGATATTCCAACAATACAGGTTAAGTATGAATATTTAAATAAAAATAACGATATATTTTTCGAATTAACGAATCAAGTTACATATACTTCAGAGATTAGAGACTCTAAAGATATAATTTATCCAATGCTTGAGTTTTTATTACTATGTAGAGCACGGATTGCCCTTTTTATGATTGAGCATAAGAAAAGCAATGATGAAGGGTAAGATTATATGCTTCAAAAATATTTTGGGAAAATTCTTTTATGCTTAATTATCTCAATTTTATTCGGTTATACACCTTTTGATTCTAGCGTAAATGACTATTTTAAAGATAAAGTCAGCAATGAATGGCTTTTAATAATAAAGTATCTAATTATTAACATAGCTATTCTAGTAGCTAGTGATCTCGTTGTTTATATTTTCTCAGATAAGGTTGACCGAGTTTCACACTGGAAAGAAAAACATACCAATTTGAAAAAATCGTATGATGAACTCAAGGATAAAAATAAATCCTTAATACATTTTTTCTTGGGAATAATAGAAAAAAGTGATTTTAAAGTTTCATCAAAGAAAGGAGATATTATTGATGAAATCTCCAACTTATTAGAAGACGATTTTAGAAACCACATAGAAAATACTGACTTTAATATTCTTATAGAGAGATGTGAAACTATTAAAGAGTTAGTAATTAGTCAAAAACAATTACAAATTGTAATTAATGATATTGATATTATGAATAAAAATACATTATAGAGAACCCAAAATGAAAGAAAACTTCCTAGTAGAAATCGGTACGGAAGAGCTGCCACCAAAAGCTCTCAAAACATTAGCGACCTCTTTTGCGGATAACGTTGAAGCGGAATTAAACCAAGCAGGTTTAACCTTCGATAAAATCGAATGGTTTGCAGCACCACGTCGTTTGGCGCTGAAAGTGTTGAACTTAGCCACACAACAGCCAAGCAAAGAAATCGAAAAACGTGGGCCGGCAGTGTCTGCGGCGTTTGATGCGGAAGGTAAACCAACAAAAGCGGCTGAAGGCTGGGCGCGCGGTTGTGGCATTACCGTTGAGCAAGCAGAACGCATTGCGACTGATAAAGGTGAATGGCTCGTTCACCGTGCGAAAATTGAAGGTCAGCCGACTAAAAACTTGCTTAGCGGCATAGTGGCAAATGCATTAGCGAAATTGCCAATTCCAAAACCAATGCGTTGGGCAGACAAAACCGTGCAATTTATCCGTCCGGTTCACACGGTAACTTTGTTATTGGGCGATGAGTTAATCGAAGGTGAAATTTTAGGTGTGGCAAGCGCACGCACCATTCGCGGTCACCGTTTCTTAGGCAAGAAAGAATTTGAAATTCAACATGCAGACCAATATCCACAATTATTACGTGAAAAAGGTTCTGTAGTGGCGGACTTCAATGAGCGTAAAGCAGAAATTCTTGCAAAATCTCAAGCAAAAGCGACCGCACTTGGCGGTGTGGCTGATATTGAAGAAAGCTTGCTTGAGGAAGTCACTTCATTGGTGGAATATCCAAACGTATTAGCGGCAAAATTCGAAGAACGTTTCTTAGCCGTGCCTCCGGAAGCCTTGGTTTACACCATGAAAGGTGACCAAAAATATTTCCCGATTTATGACAAAGATGGCAAATTATTACCGCACTTTATTTTCGTCTCGAACATCAACCCTGAAGATCCAACCGCGATTATCGAAGGGAACGAAAAAGTGGTTCGCCCACGTTTAACCGATGCGGAATTCTTCTTCAAAACCGACTTAAAACAAAAACTGGTTGATCGTTTACCACGTTTAGAAACTGTGTTGTTCCAACAACAACTGGGTACATTGAAAGACAAAACTGACCGCATTGAACAACTTGCAGGCGAAATTGCAAAACAAATCGGTGCAGACGAAGCGAAAGCAAAACGTGCGGGGTTACTGTCAAAATGTGACTTAATGACCAACATGGTATTCGAATTTACTGATACGCAAGGCGTAATGGGTATGCACTATGCTCGTCACGACGGTGAAGACGAAGAAGTCGCAGTGGCGTTAAACGAACAATATATGCCACGCTTTGCGGGGGATGAATTACCAAAATCACTCGTGGCAAGTGCGGTCGCTTTAGCCGATAAATTTGATACCTTAACGGGGATCTTCGGCATTGGCCAAGCACCGAAAGGCAGCGCCGACCCATTTGCATTGCGTCGTGCGGCATTAGGTGCATTACGTATTATCGTAGAGAAAAACTTACCACTTGATTTAGAAGATTTAGTGAAAAAATCAGCCGCACTTTTCGGTGATAAACTCACGAATCAAAACGTAGTTACTGATGTGGTGGACTTCATGCTTGGCCGTTTCCGTGCATGGTATCAAGATGAAGGCATTGCGGTGGATGTGATTCAATCGGTATTGGCGCGTCGTCCAACTCGCCCAGCTGATTTTGATGCGCGTGTGCGTGCGGTTTCACACTTCCGTACTTTAGATTCAGCGGAAGCGTTAGCGGCAGCAAACAAACGTGTAAGCAATATCTTAGCGAAAGCGGATGCTGCAATCGGCGAGATCAATTTGACCGCTTGCGTAGAGCCAGCAGAAAAAGCCCTTGCTGAAGCTGTACTAGCATTACGTACTGAAGTACAACCGCTTATCGCACAAGGCGATTACACGGCAGTATTAGATAAATTAGCGAACTTACGCGCACCGGTAGACAGTTTCTTTGATAATGTGATGGTAAATGCTGAAGATCCAGCATTACGCCAAAATCGCTTAGCGATTTTAAATACGTTACAAGGGTTATTCTTACAAGTGGCGGATATTTCTGTTTTACAATAAAAACATAAAGGGCAATGAAAATTGCCCTTTCATTTACCCCAAAATAAGAAGGAAAGCACAATGTCAAAAACTGAAATTTTATTTAGCAATAACTGGAATGTTCGCGTGAGTGATCCAGGTGAGGAAGGCAATGTAAACCACTTTTTTGAAACTGTTTATCTTACGCTTGAAGCCAAAATGGAGAACGGCAAAGCAACTTATGAATTCGTGCGTAAAGTGGAAGATGATGTGAAAGTACAACGCCAATTCACTGATTTAGATGAGCTGTTTGAGTTCTTAGGTCAATATTTAAGCCCTATTGCCTTGGGTAATGTGGGCGTGAAGATTGGGCAGTTAAATCTTGCCTAATTTCATGTAGGGTGTGTGAATGAAATTCCACGCACGCAAGCGGTCTATTTTTTCTAAACCTTTGCAAAACGTGGGTAGAATTGCATTTCACAGATCCTACAAGTTGGTAAAATTTCTAAAAAATAAACCGCTTGTATGCTCCATTCTGATAATCCTCTCTTCCAACAAACCTCCCCTTACTGGGACTATCTCCGCCTTGAAAAACAGGTCAGTCCGCATACGCTTAAAAATTACCAACGCCAATTATTCGCTGTTTGTGAGTTTCTTGATTATCAACAAGTGCAATCTTGGTTGGATGTCGATAGTTCAACTGTGCGTTGGGTGTTAAGCCAAAGCCATAAACAGGGCTTAAGTGCAAAAAGTATTGGTTTGCGATTGGTCGTATTGCGGCAATGGTTTGCTTATCTTTTGAAGATGGGCGAAATTAGCGTGAACCCTGCGGTAGGTATAAAAGCACCAAAGCAGCCAAAGCATTTGCCGAAAAATGTGGAAGCGGAACAGCTTTCCCAATTGCTAAATGTCGAGGCAAATTCACCGCTTGAAAAACGCGATTTAGCGATGATGGAACTGATGTATAGCTCCGGTTTGCGTTTGTCTGAATTGCAAGGCTTAGATTTAGATAAGTTAGATTTACAAGCGGGCGAGGTACGTTTGTTGGGAAAAGGAAACAAAGAGCGAATCGTGCCTGTGGGTTCGAAAGCAAAACAAGCGTTAGAAGCTTGGCTTGCTGTACGTGGTGGATTTTCACCTAAAGATAATGCCATTTTTCTGAACCAACGCGGCGGGCGGTTATCGCACCGTTCCATTCAGCTGATTATGGAAAAATGGGGCAAAAAACAGGGGCTAGAAGCCCATCTTAATCCGCATAAACTCCGCCACTCATTTGCAACGCATATGTTGGAAGGCTCAGGCGATTTACGTGCAGTACAAGAACTACTCGGACACAGTAGCCTTTCAACGACCCAAATTTATACCCATTTGGATTTCCAACATCTGGCTCATGTGTATGACCAAGCCCATCCGCGAGCACATCGAAAAAAATCTTAATTTTTTTGAGCAATCTTGCCGTCAATTTCCACAACAAGCGGTATAATTTTCAGCAAAGATTGCTAAATTTGAGACCGCTATGACCGCCTTTATCGAAAACATTTCCAACCATTTTCCACCTCTTTACTTCGTGTTAGCCCTGCTTGGCATGGCGATTGCCTTGTTTATTCAGAATAAATTGCGGATGGACACCGTAGCACTCCTTGTAATGCTCGGCTTTGGTTTAAGCGGTATTTTGACCACCGAAGAAATTTTTGCAGGCTTGGGCGATCCAAATATCGTCTTGCTTGCCTTGCTCTATATTATTGGCGAGGGGCTAGCTCGGACAGGTGTGGCAAATATGATCAGCGATTGGCTGATGAGGGTGGCAGGTGCAAGCGAGACCAAACTATTGGTGCTGTTAATGCTTTCAATTGGCTTGCTTGGATCATTTATGAGCTCAACGGGTATTGTGGCGATATTTATTCCTGTGGTATTGGCAATTTGTGCAAGCATGAACATTTCTCCGCGTCGCCTGATGATGCCACTCAGTATGGCAGGTTTGATTAGCGGTATGATGACCTTAATTGCCACTGCACCGAATCTTGTTACCCATTCCGAGCTAATCAAAGAGGGCTACAAAGGTTTTCACTTTTTCAGTTTTACGCCGATTGGGATTATGGTGCTGATTTTGGCGATTGCTTATATGCTCGTGACTCGTCATTGGTTAAATGATGACAAAATCGCCCCTAGCTCTCCCAATCATAGCGATGATTCTATGGCAAAACTGATTGAGGAATATCAGCTTAACGGGCGTGCCAAGATGGTGATTTTAGCGGCAGATTCGCCTTTCATCGGTAAAACAATTGATGAACTTAAACTGCGTTCGCTCTATCAAATGAATGTGATTGCGGTGCAACGTTTTAAGAATTTTAGCCACCTTACACTTGCCGCCTTCGGTAATACGCAGTTGCAGAAAAAAGATATTCTACTAATGGATATTGGCATCAGTGAGGAGGAATTTGAAGCATTATGCGAAAAGTTAAAACTGCAACATATTGAGTTAAAAGGTAGCTATTTTTCTACTCATGCAAAATCGGTTGGCATGGCAGAGTTGGCAATTAAACCTGAAACCGAAAGTGTGGGACGGAGTATTAACGAGCTTGGTTTTCGCTCACGTTATGGCGTAAGTATTATCGGGATTAAACGCGATAAAGCCATTTTGCAAGATAACCTGCTGACCGAAACAATTAAACCTGGCGATATTCTGCTCGTGATCGGCATTTGGTCGAAAATTGAAATACTGATGCAAAACCGCAAAGATTTCTTCTTGCTCACACTGCCCAAAGAGAGCAAACAAGCCGTACCAGCAGCCAGTCAAGCACCGCATGCGATTTTTTCTGTATTCGTAATGGTTCTGCTAATGGTAACGGGTATTGTGCCAAACGTAATTGCAGCCCTAATTGGCTGTCTATTGCTCGGTAAATTCCGCTGTATTGATATGAAATCGGCGTATGCTTCGATTCATATCCCAAGCCTGATCCTAATTGTCGGAATGATGCCATTTTCGATTGCAATGCAAAAAACGGGAGGGGTAAGTTTGATGGTGGAAGAGTTTATCCGAATGACTGGGGGCGAGAGCACCAGCTCATTCTTTATTTTGCTTGGCTTATTCGCCTTAACCACAGTAGTTGGGCTCTTTATCTCCAACACCGCCACTGCGATTTTAATGGCACCAATTGCAATTGAAATTGCTAAACAGCTCAGCTATTCACCAACTGCTTTAGTGATGGTGGTGGCAATTGCTTCTTCTGCTGCATTTATGACCCCGATTTCCTCACCTGTGAATACGATGGTGATTGGTCCCGCGGGCTACCGATTCGGCGATTTTGTGAAAATTGGCGTGCCATTTACAATTATCGTAATGTTCGCCACAGTGTTGTTGGTGCCAGTGTTGTTTCCATTGCAATAAAACTCCACAGCAGACAAAGCATAATAAATAAAAAGGCAGTTTCTCTAATGAAAAACTGCCGTTTTTTCTATCTAATTGTTAGCTAAAAGCAAAGATTACAACAATCCACCTTGTCCTAAAGCAGGATCAGTATCACGAGCTTTTAACGCATCTTCCACCGTTAAACCTAATGCTTTTGCGATACCTGCACCGTATGCTGGATCGCACCAGTGGCAGTTACGGATGTGGCGATATTTGATAAAATCAGGTGCGTCGCCCATTGCAGCTGCAGTGTTGTTGAATAACGCTTGTTTTTGCTCTGCGCTCATTAAGTTAAATAATGCACGCGGTTGGCTGAAGTAATCGTTATCGTCGTTGCGATAATCCCAATGTGCCGCATCGCCATTGATACGAAGTGGTGGCTCAGCAAAATCTGGTTGTTGTTGCCATTGGCTGAAGCTGTTTGGCTCGTAGTGCGGTAGGCTACCGTAGTTGCCATCTACACGGCCTTGACCATCACGTTGGTTGCTATGCACTGGACAACGTGGGCGGTTTACAGGGATTTGACGATAGTTCACGCCTAAACGGTAACGTTGTGCATCCGCATAGTTGAATAAACGAGCTTGTAACATTTTATCTGGGCTTGCGCCGATACCTGGAACTAAATTGCTTGGTGCAAATGCAGATTGTTCTACATCAGCAAAGAAGTTTTCTGGGTTACGGTTAAGTTCAAACTCACCCACTTCAATTAACGGATAATCTTTTTTCGGCCATACTTTTGTCAAGTCGAATGGATGATAAGCTACTTTTTCCGCATCTGCTTCTGGCATAATTTGTACGAATAGCGTCCATTTCGGGAAGTCGCCACGTTCAATTGCTTCATATAAATCACGTTGGTGACTTTCGCGGTCGTTTGCAATCACAGCTGCCGCTTCCGCATCGGTTAAGTTTTTGATGCCTTGTTGTGTATGGAAGTGGAATTTTACCCAGAAACGTTCGCCTGCTTCGTTCCAGAAGCTGTAAGTGTGTGAACCGTAACCATGCATATGACGATAGCTTGCAGGAATACCACGATCACTCATTACAACGGTTACTTGGTGTAATGCCTCAGGTAATAATGTCCAGAAATCCCAGTTATTGGTTGCTGAACGCATATTAGTGCGAGGATCACGTTTTACCGCTTTGTTTAAATCTGGGAATTTACGTGGATCACGTAAGAAGAACACAGGGGTATTGTTACCCACTAAGTCCCAGTTACCTTCTTCGGTATAGAATTTTAATGCGAAACCGCGAATATCACGCTCTGCATCAGCCGCACCACGTTCACCCGCAACAGTGGTAAAGCGTGCGAACATTTCTGTTTTTTTACCCACTTCACTGAAGATTTTTGCACGCGTATATTTCGTAATATCGTGTGTAACGGTAAAGGTACCAAATGCACCAGAACCTTTCGCGTGCATACGACGCTCAGGAATCACTTCACGCACGAAATCGGCTAATTTTTCATTAAGCCACAAATCTTGTGCAAGTAATGGACCACGCGAACCAGCGGTTAAGCTATTTTGGTTATCTGCAACAGGTGCACCATTGCCCATGGTAAGATTGGTATGCGCAAAAGGGCATTTTGAAGAACTCATAGGAAACTCCTTGTAAAATAAATAGGTAATCGTTAGGTTGAAATAAATTTCGTAAACATCTTACAAAAAGGTTTTAACGATTGAAAGCTATCAAATCAATTCAAGAAAACTATTTTTACCTATTCTTTTAAAGGAAAAACAATTTCCGATTCGCACTATCACTCATAACGTTTCACCAACATCGCCATCATCCTCATCACATAAGCAACGCCAACCAAAATCGCAAAATAATCCATAAAACAATCAATTAAACAACATTAAAAATATTCATAATGAATTAGAAAATTATGAAGTTGCATAATGTATAAAAAAGTTAGAAGATGTGTACCAAGCAGTTTAGACGGCTAAACGTCTAAATAAACTCAATTTAAAATAGCAGGAGTACATTATGACAACAGCACATATCTTAGGCTTTCCTCGTGTAGGGGCAAAACGTGAATTAAAATTTGCACAAGAACGTTATTGGCGTAAAGAATTAGCAGAGCAAGATTTATTAGATTTAGCGAAAGCGTTGCGTGAAAAAAACTGGAAACATCAAGCTGCGGCGAATGCAGATTTCGTTGCAGTGGGCGATTTCACGTTCTACGATCATATTTTAGATTTACAAGTGGCAACAGGGGCAATTCCTGCTCGTTTTGGTTTTGATAGCCAAAACTTAACCCTTGATCAATATTTCCAACTTGCACGTGGTAACAAAGATCAATTTGCGATTGAAATGACCAAATGGTTTGATACGAACTATCACTATCTTGTGCCTGAGTTCCAAAAATCGACCGCTTTCAAAGCAAATCCAGCTCATTACGTGAATCAAATTCGTGAAGCAAAAGATTTAGGCTTAAACTTCAAACCGGTGATTGTTGGCCCATTAACATTCTTATGGTTAGGTAAAGAAAAAGGCGAAGCATTTAACCGTTTCGATTTATTAAATCAATTAGTGCCTGTTTATGTTGAAATCTTAAACGCATTAGTGGCTGAAGGTGCAGAGTGGATTCAAATTGATGAACCGGCATTAGCATTAGATTTACCTGCAGAATGGGTCGAAGCCTATAAATCTGTGTATGCTGAATTAAGCAAAGTGAACGCAAAATTATTATTAGCCACTTATTTTGGTTCCGTTGCACAACACGCTGAGTTATTAAAAGCCTTACCTGTTGCGGGCTTGCATTTAGATTTAGTGCGTGCACCAGAACAACTTACAGCATTTGAAGATTACAGCAAAGTGCTTTCAGCTGGCGTGATTGAAGGCCGTAATATCTGGCGTGCAAACTTAAACAAAGTGTTAGATGTATTAGAGCCATTAAAAGCAAAATTAGGCGAGCGTTTATGGATTGCACCAAGCTGTTCATTATTGCACACCCCATTTGACTTAGAAGTGGAAGTGCAATTAAAAGAGAAAAATCCTGCACTTTATAGCTGGTTATCTTTCACGCTACAAAAAGTAGAAGAATTAAATGTATTAAAACAAGCCTTAAATCATGGTAGAGCGCCTGTACAAGCAGCATTAGATGCAAGCCAAGCGGCAGCAGATGCACGCTCAACCTCAAAAGAAATTCATCGCCCAGAAGTAGCAGAACGTTTAGCAAACTTACCAAAAGGTGCGGATCAACGTAAATCGCCATTTGCAGAACGTATTGTTAAGCAAAATGCTTGGTTAAATTTACCGCTTCTGCCAACTACAAACATTGGTTCATTCCCACAAACGACTGAAATTCGTCATGCTCGTGCAAGTTTCAAAAAAGGCGAGTTATCTCTTGCAGATTACGAAGCAGCAATGAAAAAAGAAATTGAATACGTCGTGCGTCGCCAAGAAGAATTAGATTTAGATGTATTAGTTCACGGCGAAGCAGAACGCAACGACATGGTGGAATATTTTGGGGAATTATTAGACGGTTTCGCCTTCACTAAATTTGGTTGGGTACAAAGTTACGGTTCACGTTGTGTTAAACCACCAGTGATTTACGGTGATGTGACCCGCCCAGAGCCAATGACAGTACGTTGGTCTCAATATGCACAAAGCCTCACAAACCGTGTAATGAAAGGAATGCTCACAGGCCCTGTGACTATTTTACAATGGTCATTCGTGCGTAACGATATTCCACGTTCAACCGTATGTAAACAAATCGGCGTGGCATTATCTGATGAAGTGTTAGATTTAGAAGCGGCAGGCATTAAAGTTATCCAAATTGATGAGCCAGCCATTCGTGAAGGTTTACCACTTAAACGTGCAGATTGGGATGCGTACTTACAATGGGCAGGCGAAGCATTCCGTTTAAGCTCAATGGGCGTGCAAGATGATACACAAATTCACACTCACATGTGTTATTCCGAGTTTAACGACATCTTACCTGCCATTGCGGCATTAGATGCGGACGTGATTACCATCGAAACCTCTCGTTCAGATATGGAATTATTAGATGCCTTCGTAAAATTCAACTACCCGAATGACATCGGTCCAGGTGTGTATGATATCCACAGCCCTCGTGTACCAACCGCAGGTGAAATTGAACACTTATTACGCAAAGCGTTAAATGTCATTCCAAAAGAACGCTTATGGGTAAACCCAGACTGTGGCTTAAAAACACGCGGCTGGACAGAAACTATCGATCAATTAAAAGTGATGGTGGATGTAACCAAAAAATTACGTGCGGAATTAGCGTAAATTTTAAGTTTATTACTTAACTGTAACTTAAGGACTGAGGTTGTATTTTACCATTTCAGTCCTTTATATTTATGGTGAAACATAAAATAGATGATTGTTATAATTATGTTGTTGTGTATAATCCGCGTTCAATTTTTTAATGTAACTATCTAAAGAGGAAAATTATGAATAAAATTTTTAGAATTGTATGGAACGAAGCAGCTCAAGCCTGGGGCGCAGTATCTGAACTGACTAAAAAACACAAAAAACGTGCTTCTGTAACCGCCGTTGCAGCTGCTCTTGTTGCTGGTCTGCTTTCTCCCTTCGCGCAGGCGTCTGTTGGTGCGTCGAGTGGAAAAAATGAGCGTGAGAATGTAGGCCCTGATAATTTGAATACAGACTACTATTTTCGTGTTACGACTACTAACACTGGTGAGCCAGAGGATCTTGAGCATTATAATGGATGCCGCAATGGAAATGCAGATGCTGCGGCCCAAATACAGAGATGAATATAGGCACAGTAGATACAACTAAAGCTGATTCTATAACAGAAGAGAATAGCGATAATTCCAGATTGGTTTTAGAAGGGAATAAAGGGATTAGACTTACAAGAAAGAACGATGAATATACGGCTCATAAAATCACCTTTGATGCGCCAGTTGAGGCTGCACAGGGTAGCAATGCGATATCAATAGAACAGCCTGTGGAAGGTGAAAAAGCAGGTCATACAATTATTAAATCTGAGATCATATCCGGTACTCCAGATAAAATAGGAGTGGAATCTAAAGATGGTATAACCAAAATTACCTGGGTAGGTGGTGATACTGCTGGTGGTGGTGCGGGCGACAAAGGCCCTCAAGGTGACAAAGGTCTTCAAGGCGACAAGGGTCTTCAAGGCGACAAAGGTCTTCAAGGCGACAAAGGTCTTCAAGGCGATAAAGGTCTTCAAGGCGATAAAGGTCTTCAAGGCGATAAAGGTCTTCAAGGCGACAAAGGTCTTCAAGGCGACAAAGGTATTCAAGGCGACAAAGGTATTCAAGGCGATAAAGGTCTTCAAGGCGATAAAGGTCTTCAAGGCGACAAAGGTCTTAAAGGCGACAAAGGTGAAAAAGGTGATACTGGCCGTCGAGTAATTGAGGGTAACGGTATTACTGCTACAGTAGATAGTGTAAATGATACATTAACGATTGCAGCAAAAACCAAACCAAACGGTGGTATTAGCGCGAAAAGCGAAGGTCTTTCTATCGATACTGATAACGCAACGATCAAGGTGGATGATGCAGGCAAAGTCGCCGCGGTAACGGGTACGATCACAGCTGGAGAGACTCCATCTGTTGCTACAGCTGATGCGAATAAACTGGCGAAAGCTGGCGAAGTAGCGGAAGCGATTAAGGCTGCGAAAACTAAAGTAGTTGCTGGTAGTGGCATTAAAGTCACATCTAGTGGCAATGAATATACTGTTTCTGCCGACTTACCGTTTACTAAAAATGCAGATAAGTCAATTAGCTTAAATGAGGAAGGTGTAATCCGTAATGTGGCTAATGGGCGTGTTGCTAAAGACAGTAAAGATGCTGTGAATGGTAGTCAGTTACATGCTGTTGAACGCCGTTTGAGTGGCAATATGGATAAATTAAACCATCGCATCGATAAAGTGGGCAGACGTGCAGATGCTGGTACGGCAAGTGCAATTGCTACAGCAAACTTGCTCCAATCTTATCGGCCTGGTTTGTCAGCTGCTACTGCTGCAGTAGGTGAATATCGTGGCCAATCTGCGGTTGCTGTTGGTTATAGCCGCCTTTCTGATAATGGAAAATATGGGGTTAAACTCTCATTAGGTGCTAATACACAAGGTAATGTTGGTGCTGGTGCTGGTGTAGCATATTTCTGGTAATAACCTGATTTTCCTTTAACTTTCGAATGAAAGGTTGATATTAAAATGTGATGATTGCGTTGTGATCATCACATTTTTTATTATTTGCACATTATTCCTGTTCCTCGTAGAATACGAGCAATCTTACCTTTAAAGTGCGGTGAAAATTGACTGCACTTTTCTTACAGTCAACTATCCTGAGAGAGTTTGAACAAAGCCTATAACTACGCTGGTTACATTACGGTGAATATTTCATCACCAAATACACCAGATTTACGTCAGTTACAATATGGTGACTATTTCGATGGTTTATTGCGAAGCATTAGCATAGATTTGGTTATTTTTAAGTCTTTTTGTCTTATACAGCGACATTTCCACAGTTTTTCAAGCTGTTAAATCCTTGTATGATAGTAATACACATTTCTTATTAGATGATCATTCTCATTAAAGTAAAAAATTGCTTGAGGAAATAATGAAAATTAACGAATTAAGTAAATCTACGCATACTAATATTGAAACTATCCGCTACTATGAAAAGCAAGGAGTATTGCAGCCACCTACGCTATTGGCTAATGGTTATAGATATTATGATGAAGAAAGTGTAGAACAATTAAAATTCATCAAAAAATGTAGAACGTTGGGTTTCTCTTTAGATAATATTAAGGCACTCAATCGTATTAAATTCAGTATGGAAGATCATTATTAAGCGGATCAATTAGTATTGAATCAACTTATTCAAGTGGAAAATAAAATATTTCAATTATTAGAAATTAAAGATTTTTTACAGTCAATTGTTACCGAAAGTGAACATAATGAAGAAGAATGTAAAGCAATAGAAGGATTGAAAAGCGAATGCAACTTGTAAAATAAAGAAGATAGATTAATAAAAATACTTAAAAATTTGATCGCTCTTTGGGAAGAAAAGATGCCGCATAAATTTGATCAGCCCCCAAAAGTTAGACTAATTTAGTTCAAGGACTGAGTTCTGTCATTCACGGGGCTCAGTCCTTTTAGTTTCTCTTGAATTCGCTCATGGTTGTAATAATGAATGTACTCGTGGATCGTTTTTTTCCAGTTGTTCGAACGTTTCAAATCGTTTGCCGTAATAACATTCCATTTTTAATCGTCCAAAGAAGCTTTCCATCTTACTATTATCTAAACCATTCCCCTTCCTTGACATACTTTGTTGAATGCCATTCTCCCTGAGTATGTGCAGCAAGTATTCTAGTAAACAAATTACGTGAAGGAATTGGTGAGAACTTAAGATATACACGTAAAATGGGGTGCAACTTCTGGTTAGGGGCAACCTATAACTGATAATCCTCAACAAGCGGTGAAATTTCTCAAAGCATTTGCAAATATCTGCTAAAATTTCACCGCTTATATTTCTCCTCTCGTTTGGTTAATAAATTCAGGCAAGAGGCTTTTCTTTTTAGGCAAAAACATAAGGAAAAATCATGCGTTTTGCTCTCACAACTTTAGCGTTGTTAATCGCTTCAAATTTTGCGGTAGCGGAAAAATCTGCTCCCGTTCAAGGTCAATTAGATAATGGTTTGAAATACACCATTCTTCCTCTGCACGATGAAAAAGGGCATATCGAAATCAGAATGCGGGTGAATGCAGGATCAGTCGATGAAAATAACGATCAGGCGGGTGTGGCACATATGGTTGAGCGCCTTGTTTTCCGTGGTACAAACGCTCACCCGAATGGCTTAATTCCCTATTTACACGAACAAAAATGGGTGCGTGGTAAAAACTATAATGCGATAACTACTTCCGATAGCACCACTTATATGATGACTCCACCGAACACGGCGGGGTTGTCGAAAAGTTTTGATGCTTTGTCTCAAATGCTGTTTGGGGCAAAATTAACCCAAACAGATTTAGATGATGAACGCAAAATTATCTTAGAAGAGTGGCGTCAAGGTTTAAGCGTTGGGGCAACGATGAACGAACAACGTACCGCCTCCGTACGTGCGAATTCGCGTTATGCCCGCCATCGCGTGATTGGCACAGAGCAGAGCATCAACTCAATGCCTGCCACCCAGTTACAGCAGTTCTACCAAACGTGGTACACACCGAACAATATGAATTTGTTGGTGGTAGGCGATGTGGATCCTAGCAAAGCAAAGGAAGAAATCGACCTCTATTTTGGCAAAGTAGAGAAGAAAAACACGCCTGTGAGGGATTATTTAAACCCAACCTTAGCGGATCGTTTACAGATCAACAAACTGCAAGACCCTCGTAGTAGCGTAAGCCAAGTAGCTTATATTTTGCGTTTTGACGATGGTGCAAGCCGTGCTCAAACGGATGATGGACGTTATCAACGCTTGTTAGATCGTTTGGCACTTGCTAGCATTGTGCAACGTTTACGCAACCAATCGGAAATATTACCGAAAGGCGTTTCAGCGGTAGTACCAAGAAAATCTGACATCGGTACGCAAACTACGGCTCTTGGTTTATTTGCAACCGTTGAACCGACTGGGCATCCGCAAGGGTTGAAACAGATTTTCGAAGAAATCGAACGCCTAAAACGCTTCCCTATTACAGAAGAGGAATTAGCAAAACAGAAAGCACCGATTCAAGCTCAAATTGAGAATGCCAAAAAACACGATGGTGACCGTGAGTTTTCCCGCTGGGTGCAAGCGATGATAGACACTACATTGCTCGATAAACCTTTCCTGACTCAGCCTGAAATTGCTAATTTATCTGAACCGATACTGAAAAAAATCACAGCAGCGGAAGTAAACGCTCGTATTCAGCAATGGCTTGAGGCGAAAGATCGCATTGTGCAATATCAGCCACCGCGTGATACCAAGCTAGAAATCAGCGAAACTCAAGTGGTTCAGTTGCAAGCAGAGGCACAAAAAGCGGAAATTTCTGCACCACAACAAGAGAAAGAGATTGTGCCGATGTCGCTTGAACACGTGCAAGCCAAAGGCTCAATCACTTCGGTAGAGAAATTTGACGCTCAAAACGTGCAGCAGTGGACGCTCTCAAACGGTGATAAAGTGGTTTGGTTAAAATCTCCGCTTGCGAAAGATAAAACTTACTTCCAAGCTCAAAGTTCAGCAGGCTTTAAAGCGAAGGGGCTGGGCGAATGGCAGAGCCAAGTAGCATTGCAATTAATTGCACAAAATGCACCGCTTGATTGGGAACCTGAACAGTTGAAACATTGGAAAGAACTGAACAAAGTCAGTATTTCTCTCAAGCAGACGGCGACTAAATTGATCTTTGATGGTTCGGTCGAAAATGCGAAATTGGCGGATTTCTTGCGCCTGTTCTACGCTTATCAAGCGGAAACCAAAGTGAAAGACGGTTTGGATGAAACCAAAGAAACGCTTGGAAAAATGATAGCAACACAAAATGGTAAAAACAGCGAAAATGAACGCTTAAAAGCAATTTCAATATTGCGTTACAACCAAGAGAAAGTGGATGATATTCTGCCAAACAAAGATTCGCTGGAACAATTAACCGACAAATCTCTTAATGAAGAGTGGGCAAAAATGCTTCAAGCTCCAACCACTTATTATTTCATGAATGATATGAATGAAGACGAAATGAAAGGCTTAGTAACGCAATTTTTAAGCGATTTCCCACGCAGCAAGCGGTTCGATTCTGTCCAAGTTTTACCAACGGAAGGCAAGGCAATTGCCAGCTTTGCGATGAATCCTGAGCCGAAATCAGACGTAAAAATGTGGGCGTTTAGCTCGCATCAATGGCAAGGAAAAGACGCAGTTTTAGTCTCAATCTTACGCAATATTGCGACAAATAAGCTCAAAATGGCGTTAAGAGATAAGGAGTTGGGTATTTACAGCTTGCACTTTGAAAGCTCGCTCAATCCTGAAACTGATCGTATCGAAAGTGAGCTCTCTTTTGTCGCGAATCCTGATAATGCGGATAAGCTCATTGGGCAAGCCCGTGCGGTGTTTTATGCTTTGCCAGAGCAGATCACTGAAGAAGATGTAAAAATTGCGAAGGCACAGTTTGTCACGGCAGAAAAAGACCACTTGCAAGAACCAAGAACGTGGTTGGCACGTTTAATTTTAAGCGAAAACCACACAGGCAATCCGCAATATCTCACAGAGATGCAAAGCCTTGCTGATGGCATCACACTTGATAATGTGAAAGCGATGGCAAAAGAGATATATAACACCAATAATGAGAAGGTGTTTATTACAACGCCGAAGAGATAACTCAGATTAGTGTAGAAAAAACTAATTTCTTCGTTAATTACTACTGCCAAATCTCCCCCACCCCTCTTTGCTAAAGAGAGGGAATTTCCTTTCTGTAAACACGCACATTGGATATTTTGCTCTCAATGTGAAGTTAGATAATTACAATTTGATTTTTAAAGCCCCCCTCTTTAGCAAAGAGGGATAGGGAAGATTTGACAGAATAAAAAACGGAGGAATTCGGAATACAAACCCTAAAATTTTAATATGAAACAATTCCTCAAAAACTTTTATTCCCTTAGCAAACCCTATTGGGGCAGAAAATCGAACTGGTTGGCGTGGTTGATTGTAGGTGTCGTGATCGGCATCGGCTCAGTGATTACTTACCTCAACGTACAAATTTCCGACTGGTCGAAAGGCTTTTATGATGCCCTTTCTAACTTTGAAATCGAGAAATCCTACACGCTTTTGAACGAGTATTTTATTTACATCTCAATTTTTATCGTGATTAACGTTTACCGCACTTGGTTGCGGAAGTTGTTGATTATTCGCTGGCGTGAATTTATGACCAAGCAGTTCTTGGAAAAATGGTTTTCTAAACAGATCTATTACCGCTTGGCACATCGCAAGAAAATGGACAACCCCGACCAACGTATTGCGGAAGACATTAGCATTTTTATTGAGTACACCATTGAACTGACACTTTCGTTGATTTTCAATATTATCCAGCTTTGGGCGTTCTTTATGGTGTTGTGGAATTTAGCAAAATCGCCTGAATTTACCCTATTTGGCAAGAGTTTTGTTGTAGAAGGTTACTTAGTTTGGGTAGCAATGATTTATGCCGTATTAGGCACGATTATTACCCATTTAATCGGGCGAAAATTACACAATTTGAATTACCATCAACAACAATTCGAGGCGAACTTCCGTGCTAGCCTTGTACGTAAGCAGGAAAATGCCGAGCAGATTGCGTTGTATAAAGGGGAAGCGGTCGAAAAAGCCTCTCTTTTTGCTGAATTTAAAGCAATTGTAACCAACTGGCGTGCTTTGATGGATAAAGAAAAACAGCTAGGTTTCTTTACCGTAGGCTACGACCGCTTTTCACTTTTGTTGCCCGTGATTTTTTCAATCCCGCTTTTAGCCACTAAGGCGATTACCTTTGGGGGCATTATGCAAATTCGCACCGCATTTAGCGTGGTGATTGACGCTTTTAGCTGGTTTATTTTTGCCTATTCTAGCTTGCCAAAATGGTCGGCTTCGATTAGCCGTTTGAGCCAATTGCAACGTGAAATGAATGAGCTTGAACAGCTGATCAAATCAGAAGTAGAAAGCTCAGATAAATTGCTGGATATGCAAGAACTTGCAATTTATACCCCAGAAAATAACCGCTTGTTTAGCCATTTATCGCTTGCTATTGATGGACAAAAATGGGTTCGCTTGAAAGGAAAAAGCGGTTTGGGTAAATCGACTTTCCTACGTTTACTCAGTGGTATTTGGGACTATTTTGATGGCGGATATAAAGTGCCACAAGGTAAGAGTTTACTTGTGCCACAACGTAGTTACTTAAATGAAGGCACGCTTGCAGATGTATTGAGTTATCCAGAGCATCAAATTTATTCTGATGACGAGATGAATCAGGTGTTAGCAGATGTAGGATTGAAGCAGTGGCAAAATCGTTTGCAAGAGCAGCAGGCTTGGCATCACGTTTTCTCAGGCGGCGAGCAACAACGTATTGCTTTTGCTCGTATTTTACTCAATAAGCCTGAAGTGATTTATCTAGACGAAGCGACTTCTAGCCTTGACAGCGAATCGGCTCAAGCGATGTTTGGCTTGATTAAGCAACATTTACCGCAATCGTCAGTGGTTTATATTAGTCACCAAGCCGAATTAGAAAAATTTGCAGATCAAGAGATAGATTTAACCGCTTACAAAGAGTAAGATGCTGTTACTTACAACAAGGAAAAACAGAGAGGTAACGATGTTTGTTGAAATTTATGGGCGTTTAACTTGTCCATATTGCATTCGTGCAAAAGCATTAGCAGAAAAAATGAAATCAGAATTAGCCGATTTCGATTTTAAATTTGTGAATATGCCTGAAGAAGGGATTACCAAAGAAGATTTAGTGCCACGTGTTGGCAAGCCAGTTGAAACTGTGCCACAAATTTTCTTAGATAACATTCATGTTGGCGGTTGCACCGATTTCCAAGCGTTAGTGAAAGAGAAGTTTGGGATTGAGGTGTAATTAAACCAAAAGAAAAAGTCTAGCGTTTGCTAGACTTTTTTGTTATGCATCAACTTTTAGTATTATCAAAATCCATCGCAATCGTTTGCGTAAAGCGGTATAATTTGCTCAATTTTTTACATTCACTTCAAATAGGACCTCAAAATGCAAATCAGCTTAAAAAAAATCTACTCTGGCAAAGTGCGTGATTTATACGAGATTGACGACAAACGTATGCTTATGGTGGCAACGGATCGTCTGTCTGCCTTTGATGTTATCTTAGATGAGCCGATTCCGCACAAAGGCGAAATCTTGACCCAAATTTCGAATTTCTGGTTTAATAAATTAGCCGATATTATGCCAAATCACTTCACGGGCGATTCTGTATTTGATGTGTTACCAAAAGAAGAAGCGGAAGCAATCCAACATCGTGCGGTAGTGTGTAAGCGCTTAACTCCTGTGAAAATTGAGTCTATCGTGCGTGGTTATTTAACCGGTTCTGGCTTAAAAGATTATAAAAAAACGGGGACGATTTGCGGTTTAGCCTTGCCTGAAGGCTTGGTGGAAGCAAGCAAATTACCAGAACCGATTTTCACACCATCAAGCAAAGCGGAAGTGGGCGATCACGACATCAATATCAGCTATGAAGAATGCGAACATCAAATCGGAAAAGCATTAGCTAAACAAGTGAAAGAGGCAGCACTTGCACTTTACACTAAAGCGGCTGAATATGCGTTAACAAAAGGCATTATTATCTGCGACACAAAATTTGAATTTGGATTAGATGAGAATGGCGTACTCACTTTGATGGACGAAGTGCTCACGCCAGATTCAAGTCGTTTCTGGGCAGTAAAAAACTACAAAGAGGGCACAAACCCGCCATCTTTCGATAAGCAATTTGTGCGTGACTGGCTAGAAAACAGCGGTTGGAACAAACAAGCTCCTGCACCGAAAATTCCACAAGAAGTGATTGAAAAAACCGTGGCAAAATATCAAGAAGCGTTGGATTTATTGACTAAATAAAACGAAGGACGTGAACTTAAATTCACGTCCTGATTTTACCTTACTTAAATTCCACACGCCCAGAAGCCGTTGCTGAAATAGTCTCTTTGCCTGCTTCCAATGGCATCTCTTCTGTCGCATAACTTGCTGATTTTGCCATTGCCATCATTGGGTGAATATCATCGCGGTTACCCACTCCATTTGGCGTATTCAATTGCACATCTACAAGCTGATAGCTTTTGGCATTCAAGCCTTTTTGTACCACTTCCGCTTTGTGTTGAAATTGTTTAATGACCGCTAATGTCATCTCATCTTCTAACGCTTTCATCGTTTCTGGTGAAACGCTAAAGCCGATATTGTTAATCGCCACATTGTTACCTAAGTTTTCCAACACTTTTTCGATAGAAGCAAAATTTTTGCTTTTAAGGTTGATGTAACCTTCTGCCACCCAGCCATCCACTTTACCTTTATCGTTGTAGTTCACTCGGTTTAAAATACCATCTGCTTGCACCTCAATGTCAGGATATTGTTTTGCAACGTCTAATACTTTGTTTAAATTCGCTGATACTTCATTTTTAAGGCTATTCAGCGAATTACCTAGCTTACGACTGTAAAGGCTGACTTCCATTAAATCTTTTTGCACCGTGCGGCTCACTTCCGTTGTGAATTGGAAAGTCGTTGCTTGCTTGATTTCACTTAATCCTTCTGCTGAAACGCTAAAGCTTGCACCTACAAGCGGTAAAATAATAAAGAGTTTTTTCAAATTCATTTTTAAATCCTGCTTATATTTAAAGTCCAAGTTAGAAAATCATCGTTCTCAAAAGTTCCCTTCATCCATGCCAATTACTACAGCTTTCGTGAAATCTTGCTCATCAATTTCCCATCGCACGTTATAGCCCGCCAAATTCATCCCATAAATCCGATCTGATTTTTTCCCTTGTTGATAAGCAGGGCGTGGGTCTTGCGCAATTACCTCGTGAATAAACGCAAGCGGTTGATTTATACCAAACTTTGCAAAATTTTTAGCTTTTTTGACCGCTTGTTCCGCTTCAGGCAGAAATGTAACGCTTAATTTTGCTTGCGGTTTTTCTTGGGCAAAGCCAGAAATGGCTTCAGGTTCGCTGTCGGCGTAGTGAATATAGGGCTTGATGTCGAAGATAGGCGTGCCATTTACCAAATCAACGCTGCCCAGATGTAACAACACTTCGCCATCTTTGCATTCAACCCGTTCTAATTTTACTTTAGACAACCCAAGAGGATTAGGGCGATGCGTGGCACGAGACGCAAACACACCCACACGTTCATTACCGCCTAAACGCGGTGGGCGAACAGTCGCGTGCCATTCACGTTCGGGGATCTGGTGAAATTGAAAAATCAGCCATAAATGGCTAAATTGCTCAATTCCTCGCACTGCATCGGGCGTGTTGTAAGGCGGAAGTAGGCGTAAAATGCCCTTACCTTCTTGCACTAAATTAGGCTGGCGAGGCACGGAAAATTTCTCGTCATACGGGCTTTCAACCACCGCTACAGGGCTTAAACTGATTGGATTACACATCATTTCTCTTTTTTGCTAAACTACGTTTTTCTTTTATCTATTCTAAACGAAACCACCAAAATGAACAAAAATTCCACCTTTGCCATCTGGTTTAGCACGGCTCGTCCGAAAACGTTACCACTTGCGTTAGCTTCTATTATTATCGGCTCAGCGCTTGCCTATTGGGCAGGCAAATTTGATTTAATCACCACCCTACTTGCCTTTATCACGACCATTTTATTGCAAGTACTCTCTAATTTTGCAAACGACTACGGCGACCATGTAAAAGGCTCTGATACCGCTGAGCGAATTGGTCCACTGCGTGCGATTCAGCACGGAGCAATTACGGGCGAACAGCTCAAAATAGCGGTCATTGTGCTGAGTGCACTCTCCTTTATTTCGGGAGCAGCATTAAGTTTCTATGCGTATGAAGGAATTGAGGATCTGCTGGTATTTCTAGGCTTAGGCGTGATTTCGATTGTTGCCGCAATTACCTACACGGTTGGCAAGAAAGCTTATGGCTATTTAGGTTTAGGCGATTTATTCGTGCTGATTTTCTTTGGTTTTGTGGCGGTAATTGGTGTGTTCTATTTGCAAGCCCACAGCTTGCCACTAATAATTTTTATCCCGGCATTTGGCTGCGGTTTGCTCTCGGTTGCCGTGCTTAACATCAATAATCTCCGTGATATTAACCAAGATCGTAAAGCGGGGAAAAACACCCTTATCGTACGCATTGGCTCGAAAAACGGACGCATTTACCACACGATTCTATTAGCACTAGCGGTCGTTTCTTACCTGATTTTTGCGATTCTCAATTTCGAGCATTGGTATAACTACCTATTCTTGCTTGCCGTACCACTTTTAGTCAAACATGGCTTATTTGTTTATCGCCATCAAGATCCGATTGAGCTTCGCCCAATTTTAGGGCAGATGGCAGGCTTAGCGTTAATCACCAATTTGCTATTTAGTTTGGGGATTTTCTTAGGATAGAAATTCGCCATACAATAAGCAAGATTCCTCTGAATATAGGCTAAAACCTCAATATATAAGGTTCTAGCCTTTTTCATTTCTGGATGAGCTCTACACTATATTTTATTGCTTCGGGTATCGAGTTCCCGTGATTTTTATTTAAAATCCAAAGAAAGTGAACATTATTGCCCTGCGATTTTAATTTTTCGCTCAACTGCTCTGCATTAAATGGGCGTATTTGTTGGCGCTGCTGAATGCGTTGTTTCTGTTCAGATGTTATTTGCGGATCTTTTTCTGGAAACTCTTCATACTCACCAAGAGTAATTAAAATATGCTCCGGTTTATGTGCAATCCAATCACTCTTTTTAGGTAAAAATTCACCCTTTCCCCACCAAAGCGATGGGCTGGCAAGAGTGTAATACTGAAATAAATTAGGTTGATGGAATAGAATATAAAGCCCAAAAAGTCCGCCAAAAGAGTGCCCAAAGAAGTGCTGTTTTTTGTTATGAATACGATAATGTTGTTCAATATAAGGCTTTACTTCGGTTTGAATAAAACGTAAAAAATCGGCAGCACCTCCGCCATTTTTGAAGGTTTCGTCTTGAACCGAGAAAGTGTAATCTCTGCGACGTTCATTAATCGAATAAGCATTATCGGAAACATAGCCGATGCCTACAATCAGCGGAAGCGGTAAATCAGGATTTACCGCATTTACCGCCAATGGAAAATGTGCATTGCCATCAAGCAGGTAAAGCACGGGTAAAGGCTTAGGTTGCTGCTTCGGCTTGGCAATAAATAAGCGATAAGCCTTATTTTCAAAGTGCATATCTTGTTGGTGGATATGATAATAAGCGGTCATTTTAGAGCTAAGTTTTGCAATGGTGAAATCAGGCTCGGCATAACTTTTTGCTATTAATAACAAGCCCAACCAAAAGTAAAGAAAATATCGTGACATAAAATGCTCAGCAACATTTAGAAAGCCTAAATGTTGCTAATTCCCAACTGATTAAAAGGTAACGTTAAGGTTAGTCCATAAACGGCGTCCATCTTCTACTGTCCAGCTGCCCCCATTGGTGTTCACACGCTCTCCAATGTGATTGCCGATATTTAACACTGCCATAGTAAGAGCAACATTCGGGTTAAATTGGTAAGTTGCACCTAAATCAACAGTAGTATAAGCCTTGCGGGTACGGAATGGATTTTTATTATCGCCATTACGTGGATTTGCCCAAATTTGTTTGCCTTTATATGCCACACGAGTATAGGCTGTGAAGGCATCGCTCATATCCCAATTTAGCTTCGCACTAGCAGAATGTTTTGGTGTGTTATCCAACGGTAAACCGCGCAAACTGACTTTAGAGGCAGAGACATCTTCATCAGATTGGCGTTTAGAGTGTTGGTAAGTGTAGCTTAAATCCGCATTCCAATGTTCGTTGAAAGGAATATGAGCAGCCATTTCCACCCCTTTCACATTCGCACGTCCTACATTGGCATATTCATACAATTTAGCTCCTGTTACAGGATCAGCCTTACCTGTGTAGTGGCTAGTTAATTTATTTCTGAAATCAGTATTAAACAAGGTAATGCTTGAACTATAGCCGTTATTATTGCTGTAAGCGAAAGTAACCTCTTGGTTTACACTCGTTTCAGGTTTGAGATTTTTATTCCCATAAATGACACCTGCACCGGCTTCGGTAGAGGTTACATAGCTTTCGCTGATTTCACGAATGCTTGGTGCTTTAAAGGCTTTAGCTACCCCAGCTTTAAAGGTAAAGTTATCATTGAAGTGGTAGATCGCATAAGCTCTAGGCGTCCAATGTGTGCCATATTTTTCGTGGTTTTCAAAGCGAGAGCCGAGAGTAAGCAACAGATGTTCACCAATATCAATGCGATCTTCTAAGAAGAATGCCGATTGCTTGATGCTATTTTTGCTGTTTTCAAACATCGCTTGTGATGCCTTTTTGCCATTTGATAATGTTCTAGTTTGCACTTTTGTCACAGAATCATCTTGTAATTTTGCTTGTTGTGCTTGTCCACCAAAGACGAAGAAATGGTTAGAAAGTGGCAACATAAATTTCGCATCAAATACATTGTTTTTGATTTCTGGCTTACGGCTGTTCATCACATCATTCACCATCACCTCACGTTTAGCCACTTCTTGCGAGAAGCTAAGTTCCGAGGTCATAAAATCCCAATCTGCTTGGTGAGTGAAAGACCAATGGTTGCGGGTTGCACGGGTAGTGCTTGGGCTGTTTTTTGTTACTGAAGCCCCACGTGTTGTGGTTAAATCAATGGTTTTTCCTGGGGTTTCATCTTTAGATAGGCGATGACGACCTGCTTCAAAGATAAAGGTTTGTTTATCCACAGGGGTAAAGGTTAATTTGGCGTTAAGGTTGCCATCTTTGTTTTTGTTTGATGCTCCAATCAGGCGATCTTCTTGACGATAGTTACCGCCACCATAAACTTGCAACCCCAATACATTGCTAATTAGCGGACCTGAAACAAAGAAATCGCCGTGATAGCCATCACCAAATTCAGATTTATCGTGAACGGTAAAACCGCTAGAAAATGAGCCAGTCCATTCTTTTGTCGCATTTTTAGTAATGATATTGACGACACCACCCATTGCATCAGAACCATAAAGTGAAGACATTGGTCCACGCACGACCTCAATACGTTCAATTGCACTCACAGGCGGAATGAATGCCCCTTCAAATCCACCATTACCATTTGGACGAGATTCACGCGTATTTTGGCGGTGTCCATCCACCATAATTAAAGTGTAATCGGCAGGTAGACCACGAATAGAAATGTCTGATTTATTCGCATTACTGCCACTTACATTTACCCCTGGAATATCTTGGAGTGCATTTTCTAAACGATTGGAAGGGTGTTTTTTTAGCTGGGCTTGGCTGATTACACTAATGCTTGCAGGTGCATCACGCAATTCTTGTACAGCTCCTGAAGCGGTTACTACAATCGGGGCAAGTTCGAGTGATTGCTCTTCTGCCATTGCATTGCTTACTAATGCTGTAAGCATAGCAAGGCGTAAAGGTGAAAGTTTCATTTTTATAGATTTCATACATTATCCTTAACCAATTTGGTCAAAATTTGAGAAAAGCTGACCGCTTGTAAGCTATTATGCTAATTAAAACGTTCAGTTGAATTTTATGATCACCGTACAAGGGCGAGTTTAGATGCTATGTGTTTCATAAGTGTGATTGTTTTCGTGTGAAGGAATGTTAGATTATAAAAACTAAAATATCCGAATAAGAAAGTAGGAGATATAGGAAATGATAATAACTCTTATACTCAATGTAAAGAGTTAGTAAAAAAATTTGGGGAGCTGTACTAGATAACCAGCCCCCTTAACTAATTGTTTTAAAATTGAAATTTGAGATTTTATTTCACTGTTGTTAAAACGTCATTCACATTCCTTTAAATACAGCTCAAAATGCTCCTTAGAAATGCCATTAAGCTTACGTAAATGACGTTTTACTTGATTCCCAAAATGCTCAATTCCGTTTATGTAGTTATGATTTTCAGCAAAATTTTCCAAAACGTGGGCTTGTTTGATAGATGAGTAAGCGTAATCGATAAAAGTAATAAGCGGCTGTATTTTTGTTTACATTAACCAATTCACTGGCTGTTCTTGCTGTGACACCTACGACAAACAGTTCAATGAGTTTATTTTGTTTATGCTGACTTAAGCGACTTTTTCTCATTGGTTTATTCTAACCTAAATGGGATTTTTAGTCGTTATCTAGTACAGACCCTTGTTTTTTAGCACCAAATGCTGCGCCAAAATGGTTATCGTGAGATTCAGCAATACCGCCTAACTCTTTAGCGTTTTCACCAAAGAATTTACCTTGCACTTCAACTTTTGCATCAGCTTTAAAGTGGTTTGATGTTGCTGATCCAACGAATGCATTGTTGATAATATCAGCATTGATATTAATCACTTTTTGGTTCGGTGTTGTTAACGAGCCTGAGAGTTTTTTCTCTCCGAAATTGACAGTAAATTCTGATTTTCCTACTGGGTATCCAATTTTATTATCATCCTTACCATCAAAATCGCCCATAAAGATCACATCCCCCGAATATATTGCTTTTCTTGTTGGCATTACTTGAGTTGGATTACCGTTATAGAACATATAGGTTGGGATATCCTCCGAATCAACAGAACTAATAATACCAAAACGGACATCTGAGTTTTTTTCACAACAGACGTTTACTTCTCTATCTTTATCTTTTGTTTCCCCTTTTTTAGAAAAACTTGCCCAAGTATTGTTTAGGTATTCATCAGACGGAATTTCAATTTTTATGCCATCAATATCAATCGTATTCATATTGAAACTGGTTAAAGAATAGATAGGAATGTCTTTTTCAAAACCTGAAACATTGCCTTCTATTTCATTAATGAAACTATAAGCTCCTGTGCCACTTGTATTTACTTTGGGTTTCTCTGGTTTTGGTTCAATTTTAGGCTGAACTGGTTTTTGAGTTTCTGTAGATTGCTGAGATTTTACTGTTTGAGCAGGTTGATTTGATTGTTGCTGTTTAGAAGGCTGTTGTACTTGTGGTGCTGGATTTTCAGCAGGTGCTGAACTATTATTTCCGCCACCACTACTTTGCTGAGGTTTTACTGTTTGAGCAGGTTGATTTGATTGTTGCTGTTTAGAAGGCTGTTGTACTTGTGGTGCTAGATTTTCAGCAGGTGCTGAACTATTATTTCCGCCACCACTACTTCCACAAGCGGTTAAAATAAATGCCGATAATGCAGTTAAGCCAAACTTGGCGAGAGATTGTGTAGTCAATGCCATATTTTTCTCCTTTTTAATGTTTTATACCTTTATACCGATAAAAGCGTAACAAAAAGTGTCCATAAAAGATAGAGGCTGATATACTGAAAACCTTAGAAAAATTAAGCAAAATCAAACAATGAAGAAAAATACCGAAAATCAATCAGATAACGAAGTGCGCCTTGATAAATGGCTTTGGGCAGCACGTTTTTACAAAACGCGTTCGATTGCCAAAGCAATGATTGAGGGCGGAAAGGTGCACTACAACGGTCAACGAGCCAAAGTCAGCAAAGCGGTTGAAATCGGTGCGACAATCAAACTACGTCAAGGTAATGAAGAAAAAGAGATTATTGTTACCGCCTTAAGCACTCAACGCCGAGGTGCACCAGAAACACAACTGCTTTATCAAGAAACTGAAAAAAGCGTGAAACAGCGTGAAGCGATTACGTTTGCTCGCAAGGCAAATGCCCTCTCAATGCCGCATCCTGAGCGTCGCCCGAATAAGAAAGAGCGTCGAGAGTTAGTCAAATTTAAAGAGCACATCTTGTAATTTGCAAAAGTACCTCCATATTGTGTGCAACATACATTCCCCTTTATGTAAGGGGCTTTTTTATTTTAAGGAACATTATGTACAAACAAGACAACGATAAACTCTATCGCTACTTATTCCAAAACCGTGCTGTGCGTGGCGAATGGGTACGCTTAAATGATACTTTTACCGAAACATTAAATACCCATCACTACCCAATCGTAGTGCAAAATTTATTGGGCGAAATGTTGGTCGCAACCAGCCTTTTAACCGCAACAATGAAATTTGAAGGCACCATTACCGTACAAATTCAGGGCGATGGTCCGTTAAAATTAGCGGTGGTAAATGGCAATGAGCAACAGCAATTACGTGCATTAGCGCGCGTAGAAGGTGAAGTAGCAGAAACCGCCACTTTACACGAAATGATCGGCAATGGTGTGTTAGTGATTTCTATCATTCCAACCGATGGCGAACGCTATCAAGGCGTGATCGGCTTAGATAAACCGACAATTCGCAAATGTTTAGAAGATTATTTCGTGCGTTCCGAGCAGTTGCAAACGCATTTAGTGATTCGCACTGGCGAATATGAAGGCAAAGCGGTGGCTGGCGGAATGTTGCTCCAAATTATGCCAGACGGCACAGGAACGCCTGAAGATTTTGAGCATTTAGCCACTTTAACTGAAACCGTGAAAGATGAAGAGCTATTCGGCTTAACCGCAGAAGAACTACTCTATCGCTTATACCACGAAGAGCACGTGCAAGTTTATGAACCGAAAAATACCGAGTTCAAATGTGGTTGTTCACGCGAACGCTCTGGTAATGCCATTTTATTATTGCCAACGGAAGAAATTGAAGAAATGTTAGCCGAAAAGAATGGCGTGATTGATATGCAATGCGAATGTTGTGGCACACAATATTTCTTCGATAAAAAAGCGATTGAAGAGTTTAAAGCGGAAGCGGATAAATTAAACCAATTAGGGCTATAAAACAAAAATAGGGCGGATCATTTCCGCCCATTTTTATGCTTATCGGTAAGATTATCTAATCACACCACACGCCATACGCGCACCGCCACCGCCAAGAGCTGCAGGGTGATCGGAATGGTTATCGCCGCCTGCGTGAATCATAATCGCGTGATTTTTCACTTCATCTAATTTTTTCAAGCGTGGGGCAAGTACAGGTTGTGTTGCTGTGCCATCATGTAACACAGTTAAGGCTGGAAGGTCGCCTAAGTGTGCATCGTCAGACCACGGGAAACCGTGACCTTTCGCATTGGTTGGGTTCCAGTGACCGCCTGCTGCTAAACCAGCGGTAAGTTTGCCGTCTTTCTCTTTTGGCTCACAGCTTGGGTTTTCGTGAATATGGAAACCATGTAAACCTTCTGCTAAACCAGTTAGATTTGGAGTGAACACTAAACCGTAAGGAGACTCGGTAATTTCAACCGTACCCACATCTTTGTTGCCGTGTTGTACATCCAATTGTTGCACTTTCACCACTAATTTTGCAGGCTCATTTGCGTTTGCCACAGAAGTTGCAAATAATCCGCCTAAAATGACCGCTAATGCTGTTTTGATTTTCATCCTAATTTCCTCTTAAAAAAGCACCGTTATCGGTGGTTATATTCTAACCACTTTTATTTTATTTTATCTAGAATAAAGTAATCGGCAAAAACATTGCATTTTTGCATTGCATTTTCATCAAAAATCTTGTATTTATGCAAGCTATCACTCAAAACAACATTATTTAATTATTCAGGAGCAACACAATGCAAAATGTCGGTTTTATCGGTTGGCGTGGAATGGTAGGGTCTGTGTTAATGGATCGTATGGTTCAAGAAAATGACTTTGCAAACATCAACCCCGTTTTCTTCACTACTTCACAAGCGGGGCAAAAAGCTCCTGTGTTTGCAGGTAAAGATGCAGGCGAGTTAAAAAACGCTTTCGATATTGAAGACTTAGCCAAATTAGACATTATCGTAACCTGCCAAGGTGGCGATTACACCAATGAAGTTTATCCAAAATTACGTGCAGCAGGCTGGAATGGCTATTGGATTGATGCGGCCTCTGCCCTTCGTATGGAAAAAGATGCCATCATCGTATTAGACCCAGTGAACCAACACGTGATTTCTGAAGGCTTGAAAAACGGCGTGAAAACCTTTGTGGGTGGTAACTGCACAGTGAGCTTGATGTTAATGGCAATCGGTGGTTTATTCGAAAAAGATTTAGTGGAATGGATTTCGGTGGCAACCTACCAAGCCGCTTCAGGTGCGGGTGCGAAAAATATGCGTGAATTGCTCTCACAAATGGGCTTATTAGAACAGGCGGTTTCAAGTGAATTAAAAGACCCTGCTTCATCTATTTTAGATATTGAACGTAAAGTGACGGCAGAAATGCGTTCTGATAGTTTCCCAACCGAAAACTTTGGTGCAGCATTAGGCGGCAGCTTAATCCCTTGGATTGACAAACTTCTTCCAGAAACAGGACAAACTAAAGAAGAATGGAAAGGTTATGCAGAAACCAACAAAATTCTTGGTTTAAGCGACAATCCAATTCCTGTGGATGGTTTATGCGTGCGTATCGGTGCATTACGTTGCCATAGCCAAGCGTTCACCATTAAGCTTAAAAAAGATTTACCATTAGCGGAAATTGAGCAAATCATCGCTTCACATAACGAATGGGTAAAAGTGATTCCAAACGACAAAGAAACCACATTACGCGAATTAACGCCTGCGAAAGTAACAGGTACATTAAGCGTACCAGTGGGACGACTTCGCAAATTGGCGATGGGTCCTGAATACTTGGCAGCCTTCACCGTAGGCGATCAATTATTATGGGGTGCCGCAGAGCCAGTACGTCGTATTTTGGTTCAATTAACCAAATAATTTCTCCTCGCAACAAGCGGTAGATTTTGATAAGCAGTTTGCAAATGCTCAACAAGATTCTACCGCTTTTATCATTCGGCTAATCTTATGAAAAAACCAACAGCCCCCATTAAAATTGTCTTTTTCGACATCGACTATACCCTTTACATCAAAGACGAAACTCGTATTCCTACCTCAATTACGGAACAGGTACTTCCACGCCTCAAAGCGAAGGGCATTATTCCCGCCATTGCCACAGGGCGAAATTATGAGGGCTTTCCCGAAGCACTGAAACCTCTGATGAACAAAGATGGCTTTGAGCTTTTTGTAACCATCAACGGGCAAGATAATCTTTACCAAGGCAGGCAGGTTTCAGACTATCGCTTAAGCGTGGAACGTATTCAACAAGCGGTCGAAAAGCTGGAAAAATTGGGAATTACTTACGCTTTTGTTAGCCGTAACACAATTGCCGTGTCGGAAAATAATGAAATCGTTTGGAATACTACCTCGCCAATTACCAAAGATTACATTGTGGATCCGAAGTTCTATCTTAAAGACACCACCGTGCAAATGTTGGCTTATTACTCTGAAGAGCGAGCACAAGAAGTGATAGATGCAGGCGTATTGGGCTCGGATTTAAAAGCAGTGCGCTGGAATGAAAATGCAGTAGATATTTTGCTTAAAGACAACTCCAAAGCTCGTGGTATTCAAGATATCATCAACCATTTCGGTTTTAGCATTGAAAATGCAATGGCATTTGGTGATGGGCTAAATGATGTGGAAATGTTGGAAACGGTTGGCTTTGGCGTGGTAATGGGCAATGCCGAACCAGAGCTCAAACCTTTTGCGGATTTTGTGACCAAAGATATTCGTGAAGATGGGATTTTATATGCGTTGGAAGCCCTAGAGGTGATTTAAAAAATTGGCGGATACTATCCGCCAAATATAAATCGCAAATTATGCCAACAAATACACCGCTTAATACAGTTTCAATACCACTGTATTTTCCCGCATTTTCAATTCATCATTATTATTCATCAACACTTCGCCTTTCACGCTCAATTCAATTTTTTGCGCTTGGTTGCTCAAATTCGCTAACACGGTTAAAGTTTGCCCGTTCGCTTGTCGTCGATATACCCAAACGCTTTCGTGTGATGGGAGTAAATCAGTGTAGTTGCCCTCGGTTCAAATCGGCAATTCCTTGCGAAGTTTAATCAACGCTTGGTAAGATTCCCATCACGATGCCGAGATTTGCCATAAGAAAAACCTTCTGCTTAGTATAAAAAATAGGCTGTGGCGAATTATACGCTTTTATGGCTTGAAGTAGATCGGAGCGTTCCCAATTAAGGGGAGTTATTTAGAAAATGTGAAGTTGATCACAAAATATCTTTGTTTTTCATATCATTTCGTTATAAAGACAATCAAATCATTCTTTACACACCTTAAGATTACAGATACTCTCTCCTCAATTTTTCACTCATTAAATTTGAGGTCTTTATGAAATTTACCAAATTAACCGCCATCTCTACCGCTTTAGTTGCTGCCTTTGCACTTGCGGCTTGTGATGATAAAAACGAAAATAAAACCACCATGAAGCCTGCTGCAGAAAAAACATTTGTGAACTGCGTGAGCCGTTCGCCACAATATTTCAGCCCAGCATTAGCGATGGATGGCATCTCTTACAATGCCAGCTCACAACAGGTTTACAACCGCTTAGTTGAGTTTAAACGCGGTTCAACCGAAATTGAGCCTGCTTTAGCAGAAAATTGGGAAATTTCAGATGATGGCTTAACTTATACTTTCCATTTACGTAAAGGCGTGAAATTCCACTCAAACAAAGAATTTACCCCTAGTCGTGAGTTGAATGCGGACGATGTAGTGTTCTCATTTAACCGCCAGCTTGATCCCAACCACCCATATCACAATGTATCGAAAGCAACTTATCCGTACTTCAAAGCGATGAAATTCCCAACGCTGTTAAAAGCAGTTGAAAAAGTAGACGACAACACGGTGAAATTTACACTAAACAAGCCAGATTCAACCTTCCTTTCAAGCTTAGGGATGGATTTTACCTCCATCTATTCAGCTGAATATGCCGATGCTATGTTGAAAGCGGGCAAACCTGAAACCGTAGATACCACGCCAATCGGCACAGGACCATTTGCGTTTACAGGTTATGTGTTAGATCAAGCAAGTCGCTATATCGCATTTAAAGATTATTGGAATGGCAAGGCAGATTTCGACCGCTTGATCTTTGAAATCGTGCCAGATGCGACCACGCGTTATGCGAAATTGCAAGCAGGACAGTGCGATTTTATCGATTTCCCGAATGCAACCGACATCGAAAAAATGAAAACCGATCCGAAAGTGAACTTGCTTTCAAACCCAGGTTTAAATATCGCTTATGTTGCTTTCAACACGGAAAAAGCCCCATTTGATAATGTAAAAGTGCGTCAAGCCTTGAACCTTGCAGTCGATAAAAAAGCGATTATTGATGTGGTTTATCAAGGTGCGGGCGTGGCTGCGAAAAGTCCATTACCGCCAACAATTTGGGGCTATAATGCAAGTTTACCTGAGTCTGAGCAAAATATCGAAAAAGCGAAACAGCTTTTAGCCGAAGCGGGTTATCCAAACGGTTTTGAAACCGAGCTTTGGGTACAGCCTGTAGTGCGTGCATCTAACCCAAATCCACGCCGTATGTCAGAAATTATTCAAGCAGACTGGGAAAAAATTGGCGTAAAAGCGAAATTAGTGACCTACGAATGGGGGGACTACATTAAACGTACTAAAGCAGGCGAATTAACGGCAGGGACTTACGGCTGGTCTGGCGATAATGGCGATCCTGATAACTTCTTATCGCCTTTATTTGGTTCATCAAACATAGGCAACAGCAACTACGCACGTTTTAATAGCCCAGAGTTAGATGCTTTATTAGATAAAGCGATAGGTTTATCGGACAAAGGCGAGCGTACCAAACTTTACGAACAAGCTCAGGTGCTTTTAAACGAGCAAGCACCGTGGATTAACGTGGCTCACTCGATTAACTTTGCCCCAACCAGCAAACGCGTGCAAGGTTACAAACAAAGCCCATTTGGTTACACTTACTTATATGGAACCAAATTGGTGGATTAATTTGAAGATTGGGCATATTCATCAAAGTGAATATGCCTTCATTTCGTCTATGACATCAGCTAATAAAATCACATTTTAATTCGAATTGATAAATTAAATATCATATCTATTATTACTTCAACATAAACATCGGCGTACTACTCACCGGATCGCGGTGAATTTCTACGTCTAAGTCAAACACCTGTTTGAGGAGTTCTACGCTCATCACTTCATCAGGGGAACCTTGTGCCATCAGGTTACCGTCCTTGAAAATTATGAGGTGATCGCAATAGCGGCAGGCTTGGTTGAGATCGTGCAACACGGTGATCACGGTTTTGCCGTTTTGTTGCATTTGACGCATCATCGCCATCAAATCCGCTTGGCGGTTGAGGTCGAGATAGGTTGTCGGTTCATCCAGCAACACAATTTCCGCATCTTGTGCCAAGGTCATTGCCAAGAACACCCGTTGCTGTTGCCCTCCTGAAAGGTCGGAAACCAATTTGTCGGCAAGCTCAGTGGTGCGGGTTTGTTGCATCGCCCAATTTACTAAATCTTCATCTTTTTGGCTGAGTTTGCCCCACAAATTAAGATAAGGCGAACGCCCGTAAGCCACCAATTCGCGTACGCTAATGCCTTCAGGCACCAAATGCTGCTGCGGTAGAAAAGCAAGCGATTTTGCATATTCTTTCGGAGTTTTTTGCCAAATATCATAGCCTTGATAAGTAATGATGCCTTGTTTTGGTTTGAGCAAACGTGCTACCGCTTTTAGTGTGGTTGATTTACCGCAGCCGTTTGGACCGAGAAGCCCAATCACTTTATTTTTCGGGAAGCTGAGCGACAAATTATGCACAATCGGGCAGTCTCCATAGGCAAGTTGTAAATTTTTAATCTCAATTGTCATTATTTGGTTCTCATCAATAAATAGAAGAAATACGGTGCACCGATAATGGCGGTGAGAACGCCCGCAGGTAGTTCGGTAGGTGGCGTGATTACGCGTGCCAAAATATCCGAAACTTGCAATAAAATTGCTCCAATAAAGAGTGCAGCGGGCAATAAATTACGGTGACGACCGCCTACTAAACGGCGTGCCAAGTGCGGGGCGACTAAGCCTAAAAAGGCAATCGAACCGCAAATTGCCACGGCAGTGGTGGAAAGGGCAACGGCGAGAACCAGCACGATAATTTGCACTTTATTCACGCCCACGCCCAAGGTGGAGGCTTTATTTTCGCCTAAGCCGAGGGTGTCTAAATCACGACATAAGAAAAACGCCATCGGCAATAGCACCAGCAACCACGGCAACACTACATTAGCATACGCCCAGCTTCTGCCCCACAGGCTGCCGGTGAGCCATAACATCGCAGTGTTGATTTCCACAGGATTGGTGAGCATTAAATAATGGCTGATTGCCGCCCACAGGGCAGAGATCGCCACGCCGATAATTGCCATTTTAATCGGGCGAAATCGAAAACCGCAGACAACCCATAACAACACAAAAGACAAGGCTCCGCCTACAAAGGCGAATACGGGAACCCAATAAAAGGCAAGGTTTGGCAAGAAAATCAGAGCCGACACGGCAACCAAGCCTGCTGCGTTGTTAATTCCCAAAATATCAGGTGAAGCCAGCGGGTTACGTACCACACTTTGCACTAATACGCCTGACATTGCCAGGGCGCCGCCAATCACAATCGCGAGCAAGGCACGTGGCAGACGGTATTCCATCAGGGTGAAATAGTTTTTATCGTTCGGGTGGAAGGCGGCTTGAATTTCCGCAAAAGAGAGCGTATAAGCCCCTGCTTGAAGGCTGAACACAAACAGACCCGCCACCATCAACAACGCGATGCCATAAAACAGGAGAATTTTTCCATTCGATAAGCGGTGCATTATTTTCTCCCTCTTGCAAATAATACAAACACAGGTGCACCCACTAGGGCAAGCACTGCCCCCGCAGGGACTTCACTCGGAAAATTGACCGCTCTTGCAATCAGATCCGCAGCGAGCATCAAAATCGCCCCAAGTAACATCGCCATCGGCAAGGCTTTGCGTAAGTCGTAACCCACCCAATAACGTGCCAAATGTGGCACGAGCAAGCCGATAAAGGCAATCGGACCCGCTACACTCACGGCTGCACCGACAATCAGCAACGCCATAATGTTGGCATACCAACGCAGGCGGAGTAGATTCACTCCTAAAGAGCGGGCGGATTCATCGCTTAAACTTAACAGATTGAGCTGCCCAGCAAACACAAGGCTGAAAAGTGCGGTCAAAATCAAGAATGGATAGAGAATTTGCCATTCCCCCCAACGAGCGTGGGAAATGCCCCCGGCCAGCCAGCTCATAATGCCGAAGGCGTGATCTTCCGCCACAATTAGCGTGAGTTTGGTCAATGCGGCACATAATAGCGAAACTGCAATCCCTGCTAAAATCATGCGGCTGCGGTCGCCTTGGTTGTCTCGCCAACCGTTACTGATTAACATCACTGTCAGCCAGCTTAAGCCACCGCCAAGTGCCGCAACAAAGGCAATGCTATAACCTTTCGCCAAGGCAGGGCTGATGGTTGTGACCAACACCATCGCCAACGCTGCCCCTGAGTTCACACTCAGTAAAGAAGGCGAAGCCAATGGATTGCGAGTGATGGTTTGCAACAACGCACCCGCCACAGCAAGGGTTGCCCCCAACGCTATTCCAACCAAGGCTCGCGGGAAGCGTAAATCTACCACCGTGATTTTCGCCAGCTCATCGCCATCAGGCAGGAAGGCCTGTAGGGCTGCAAGCGGTTGAATTTCGATAGGATAATACAAAAACAGGCTTCCCCACAGTAGGGAAGCCAATAATAGAAGGGGCAACGCCCAACGGAAAGTTGTGCACCACATTATTTTTGATTCACAAATTGTTCAACTTGTTGTGCCATAATTTTACTTGCTTCAATACCGCGACCGCGTGCCCAAACGTATTGATCCACAGGGTAAACGTGGTTCGCTTTCACCGCAGGAATGGCTTTCCAAAGCGACTCTGCTTCCCATTTGCGGGCGATACTTTCATCACGATAGTGAGAAATAAACAACCATTTCGGCTGTAAAGTTACGAGTTGCTCAAGGTTGATTTCCACCAAGGCTTTATCATTGTTTGGCAATGCCGCAGGTTTAAAACCAAGCTCTGCCAAGAAAGTTGGCACATAAGCAGTATTATTTTGGAAGGTGAATTTATCTTCGCGAGACGTGCCGTAAATCACGCTATCGCTGTTTACTTTAATGTTGGCTTTTACTTTTGCGATAAAAGCGTTATGTTCCGCAATTTTTGCTTTCATTTCTGCACTTTTGCCAACCACATCACCGATTTTCTGAGCGGTTTGTAGGTTGTCTTGATAGCTCTCGTGGCGAGAATCAAACATCATCGTTGGTGCGATTTTTTTCAATTCTTCATACACGGCGGTGTGGCGAGAAGGATCCGCAATAATTAAATCAGGTTTAAGAGATGCAATCACTTCAAGGCTCGGCTGTGAACGGCTACCGACTGATTGCCACGGCTGAATTTTTTCACGCACTTCTTTTAAAATGCGGTTCATATCATTGTCATCCGCTACACCTACAGGGCTTACGCCTACTTGTGCTAAGGCATCCACAAACGAATACTCCAATGCAACCACACGCGTTGGGGTTTTATTAATTGTAAATTCCCCTTTCTCATCCATTACCGTGACCGCCTGTGCAACAGATGCACCGAATAAACAAAGGGAAGCTAAAATGGCTTTAGTGGTTTTTTTCATACATACTCCTGTTTAACGAAAACGTTTGTATTATACGGAAATTTTAGAAAATGAGAATAGTTCTTTTTTGTTAATTGTATCTGGGCAGAAGTAAATGAAAAAGTATATGAAAGCGAAATTAGTGACCTACGAATGAGGGGACTACATTAAACGTACTAAAGCAGGTGAATTAACGGCAGGGACTTACGGCTGGTCTGGCGATAATGGCGATCCTGATAACTTCTTATCGCCGTTATTTGGTTCATCAAACATAGGCAACAGCAACTACGCACGTTTTAATAGCCCAGAGTTAGATGCTTTATTAGATAAAGCGATTGGTTTATCGGACAAAGGCGAGCGTACCAAACTTTACGAACAAGCACAGGTACTTTTAAATGAGCAAGCGCCGTGGATTAACGTGGCTCACTCGATTAACTTTGCCCCAACTAGCAAACGTGTGCAAGGTTACAAACAAAGTCCATTTGGTTACACGTACTTATATGGAACGAAGTTGGTGGATTAATTAGCTTTAATAAAAAACGGCATATTATAAAATTTGCTCTGCATCCCAAAATTTAATATGCCGTTGTTATATATTCATTTCTATTAAAGTATCTTTTTACAAATTCCAGTTCTTGTCATTTCAGGTAATTTTTGCGTAATTACAAAACTTTGATCAGTAAAATCACTCACCACAAGTGAAACAGATTTTGCATTTGATTTGTTCATTTGAGCAGAAAGCCCATCAAAAGTTGCATTCTCTTCTGCATTCAGATTCTTATCTGTTTTAATTTTCTTCAACATATCAAAAGTATGCGCTCGTGTGAAATTACTTTTGCTGAATTGATAAGTCAGAATATCATTTGCAAAAGCCCAAGTGCCAATACGTTCTAATTGATATTGAAATAGAGGATCCTCTTTTGGAATAGTGAATGTTCCGACATAGTCCGCATAACCATCTTTCGCTAGTTTTACCGTATTTGACGAACCAATATTGCCACCATTCATTTCACACGCCCATTTCCCGACAAAATAGTGGCGTGAAACAGAAGAGTTTTCTGATGGCGCCGATTTACCTCCTGCGGTAAAAATATTGTTAGTGCAAGCGGTTAAAAAAAGTGAAAAAATTACCGATAAACGTTTTAGCATTTTGATTTCCTTAAAATTTTATGCCCTCTAAATGAGGGCAAATTTCATTATGCATTTTCAGATAACGCAGCTAATTGGTCAGCTTGATATTCGGTAATGATTGGTTGAATCAACTCATCAATTTTGCCGTTCATCACTTCATCTAAGCGGTAAACAGTAAGGTTGATCCGGTGATCCGTTACACGACCTTGCGGGTAGTTATAAGTACGGATTTTATCTGAACGGTCGCCCGAACCAAGTAAGTTACGTCGGGTGTCCGCTTGCTCTGCCGCTTGGCGTTCTTGTTCTACTTGTACAATGCGTGAAGCCAATACCGCCAATGCTTTTGCTTTATTTTTGTGTTGTGAGCGTTCATCTTGACATTCCACTACAATCCCTGTTGGAAGGTGGGTAATACGCACTGCAGAATCGGTGGTATTAACGTGCTGACCACCCGCACCTGATGAGCGGTAAGTATCAATACGCAAATCTGCAGGATTGATTTCTGGCATTTCCGATTCTGGTAATTCTGGCATCACCGCCACAGTACAAGCTGAGGTATGAATACGTCCTTGCGATTCGGTTTTTGGTACGCGTTGTACGCGGTGACCACCTGATTCAAATTTAAGCTGACCATACACGCCTTCGCCTGAAATTTTCACGATGATCTCTTTGTATCCGCCCTGCTCGCTTTCATTAGCAGAAAGCTCTTCGATACGCCAGCGTTTGCTTTCACAATAACGGCTATACATACGATATAAATCACCTGCGAAAATACCCGCCTCATCACCGCCCGTTCCTGCACGGATTTCTAAGAAGGCGTTGTATTCATCGTTCGGATCTTTTGGCAGTAAGAGAATTTGCAAGTGTTGCTCAAGCTGCTCGATCTCTGTTTTATTTTCGGCGATCTCTTCTTCGGCAATTTCTTTCATATCAGGATCGTCTAAGAGGATTTGTGCATCTTCAATATCGTTGTTGAGCTTTTTCCAGCGATTGAAGGTGCTAACCACCTCTTCTAATTGAGAATATTCTTTAGAATAAGCACGGAATTTGTCTTGATCTGAAATCACAGAAGCATCGCCTAACAATGCCTGCAACTCTTCGTGGCGTTCACTTAAACTTTCTAACTTGCTAATGATCGATTCTTTCATTGTTCTCTTTTAATGTAATGGATGTAAATGAAGCGAATTATAGCGGAAATTTCCGCAAATTGCTTGAAGAAAAACAAGCGGTGATTTTTTCTGAAAAATTTGCAAGATTTCCACAAGATTTTAAGGTATTATAGATAACCTTTTTCACAAGTTTTTGGAGTAAATCGTGTCTTCTCTTTGGGCGGATTGCCTTAATCATTTACAATCAAAAGTATCGCCTACGGACTATAGCACTTGGCTACGCCCGTTACAGGCGAGTTTTAGCGATGGAGAATTAACACTTTATGCTCAAAATCAGTTTGTTGAGAAATGGGTAAAAGACAACTTCTTGAGCGAGATCATTGATCTTACCCGTTTTTTGTCCAAAAATGAGGCCTTGATCGTCACCACTCGAGTGGGGATCCGCCCGAATGAAAAACGTGCGGAAGCAACGCAAAATGCTCAGCAAGATCCGACAACTAGCACCTTTAAAACGGGAATTAACCCTGGTCAGCACTTTGATAACTTTGTACAAGGTCGTTCAAACCAGCTCGCTAAAGCGGTAGCACAGCAAGTGGTAAACGAGCTGGGGCAAAGCCACTGCAACCCGCTTTCGCTTTATGCCAATACGGGTTTAGGCAAAACCCACTTATTACACGCGATCGGCAATGCATTGCTGAAAAAAATGCCAAATTTACGCATTCTTTATATTCATTCGGAACGTTTTTATCGCGATATTTTGAAAGCGATCAACACCAACAGCCAAGAGGCAGATAAACTCAAAAAATTCTACCGCTCATTGGATGTGTTGATGATTGACGATATCCAGTTTTTAGCAGATAAGCCGAAAGTACAAGAAGAGTTTTTGCACTTATTAAATGCTCTGTTCGATCAAGGTAAACAAGTGATCTTAACCTCAAATGTTTATCCGAAAAATATTGAAGGCATTGATCCGCTGATCAAGTCGCGTTTAAGCTGTGGCATTAGCTCCACGATCGAACCGCCAGAATTAGAAACACGCGTGGCAATTTTGCGTAAAAAAGCGGAAGAACGAGGCGTAGAATTATTAGAAGATGTGGCGTATTTAATCGGACAAAAATTACGCACACACGTGCGTGAGCTAGAAGGAGCACTAAACTCGGTTATTGCGTGGCAAACCGTTACTCATCGCCCAATTACCATTGATATGGCTCGCGAAGTATTACGCGATCGTTTTGCGGCTTATGAGCAGCTGATTACGATCGAAAATATTCAACGTATTGTTGCAGATCATTACAACATTAAATTGGCGGATATTAAATCGAAAAGTCGCACACGAACCATTGCACGTCCACGCCAAATCGCGATGGCATTGGCAAAAGAGCTGACCAATCATAGCTTGCCTGAAATTGGACGAGAGTTCGGCGGACGCGATCACACTACCGTGATGCACGCTTGCAAAACCATTGCAGAATTACGTGATTCTGATACCAGCATCCAAGAAGATTACACACTTTTAACACGCAAATTATCATCATAAAAACGACGATTAGGAACGGTTATGTTATTTTCGATTACCAGAGAACATTTACTTAAACCCTTGCAACAAGTGTGCGGTGTACTTGCAAGCCGTCCAACGTTGCCTATTATTAACAACATTTTACTTAAAGTAGAAGGCGATCGTCTTTCTCTTACGGGAACCGACTTAGAGGTGGAATTAAGCACCGAAGCTCAACTGGCTCAAGCGGTCGATTTTTCAGGAAAATTTACTATTCCAGCAAAAAAATTCTTAGATATTTCAAAGAGTTTACCTGAAGATAGTCTCATTTCGGTACAGTTCGAAGAAGATAAAGCTATAGTTAAAGCAGGTCGCAGTAAATTTAGCTTAGCGACTTTACCCGCAAACGACTACCCAAACTTAATGGATTGGACGCCAGAAGTGGATTTCAGCATTGAACAAGCGACTTTTGCCCGCTTAATTGATGCAACCCAATTCTCAATGGCGAACCAAGATGCTCGTTACTTCTTAAATGGGATGAAATTCGAAACCGAAGGCAATTTATTGCGTACAGTTGCAACCGATGGTCATCGTCTTGCAGTCTGCACAATGCCACTCACGCAAGAACTGGTTTCGCACTCTGTGATCGTTCCTCGTAAAGCGGTGTTAGAACTCTCCCGCTTGTTAAGCGTAAGTAACGAAATCGTGCGTTTAGAGATTGGCTCAAGCAATATCCGCATGACAATGAATGGCATAGTCTTTACCTCAAAATTGATTGATGGACGCTTCCCAGACTATCGCCGTGTATTGCCGCGCAATGCTGATCGTATTTTAGAAGCTGATACCGAAGTGCTTCGCCGAGCGTTAATGCGTGCCGCGATTTTATCAAACGAAAAATTCCGTGGTGTGCGTTTATCGCTCGATAATGATGTACTCAAAATCAATGCAAACAACCCAGAGCAAGAAGAAGCGGAAGAGATCATTGATGTGAACTATCGAAGCCCTGCAATGGAAGTTGGTTTCAACGTAAGCTATGTGTTAGATGTATTAAATACACTCAAATGCGAACGCGTGCGTTTTAGCCTAGTGGATGCAAGCTCAAGTTGTTTAATCGAAGATTGCGATAACAATACGGCAGAATATGTAATTATGCCGATGAGGTTATAGTTGTTTATCCTAGCAACAACATTGCTCTTTGCGTAGTGGCGGGATTTATCCCCGCCCAATATTCTTTAATTGGGAGGGAATAACCCCTTTCCTACGAAAGTGATGTTAATCATCCTTTTAATCATCAGAACTTTCTATGCCCCTATCTCGCCTTATCATTCAAAATTTCCGCAACATTTCCTCAGCTGAGCTTGATCTCAGCCCGAATTTTAACTTTATCATCGGACACAATGGAAGCGGCAAAACCAGCTTGCTTGAAGCGGTTTTTTACCTCGGACACGGTCGTTCGTTTAAAAGTCATATCAGCAACCGTGTAATCAATTACGAGGCAGAAAATTTTGTTTTGCACGGTAAAATTGATGAGGAAAAACATAGCTGGACGGTCGGATTGCAAAAACAGCGTTCGGGCAATACTACACTTAAAATCAACAGTGAAGATGGCAATAAAATTGCCGATCTTGCTCATCTGCTACCTATGCAAGTCATTACCCCCGAAGGTTTAACCTTGCTCAATGGTGGACCGATCTACCGCCGTGCTTTTTTGGATTGGGGCTTATTCCACCAACAGAGTGATTTTTATCCACAATGGGTAAATCTCAAACGCCTACTTAAACAGCGCAATGCCGCATTACATCAAGTTCGAAGTTACAATGAGTTGAAACATTGGGATATTGAATTGGTAAAAACCACCCAAAATGTGACCGCTATGCGAGCCGAATATGCTGCCGCCATCACGCCTGAAATTGCTCGCCATTGTGCCTTTTTCTTGCCTGAATTAGAGATTTCGGTCAGCTTTTATCAAGGTTGGGAAAAAGGGACAGATTATGCGGAGATCTTACAACAAGGCTTCGAGCGAGACTGCTCATTAGGCTACACAATGTTAGGAGCACAAAAAGCGGATTTCCGTTTCCGAGCCAACGGCTTGCCTGTGGAAGATGTGCTTTCTCGTGGGCAGTTAAAGCTCTTAATGTGCGCCTTACGATTAGCCCAAGGCGAATATTTAACCGCCCAAAAAGAGAAACCTTGTATTTTCTTGATTGACGATTTTGCTTCAGAGCTTGATCCCGTCAAACGTGAATTGCTCTCACAACGCCTGCGCGAAAGCCAGTCGCAAGTATTCGTTACCGCCATTACCCAAGAGCAATTAAGCCAGATGCAGTGGCAGAAAAATTCGCAAGACCAACTATTTGAAATTCAACAAGGAGAGATTTGTAAATGAAAACCAAAATTCCACCGCCTGTTATCTGCCTAATTTGCATGACGATAATGTATTGCTTGCCGAGCATCCTTGCCTTTCCAAAGGCAACGTGGTTGGTTGTGATGTTGGTTGGATTAAGTGGCATCATTGGCATAGCAAGCGTTATCTTATTCCGCCTTGCTAAAACGACTATCAGCCCACTTCATCCAAATCAAACTAGCCATATTGTTCAAACGGGCATCTATCGCTTTAGCCGTAATCCGATGTATCTCAGCATCGCCATTTTTCTTGTCGCATTTGCAATTTATCTTGAAAATGCCACCGCTTTATTGGTAATTCCGTTATTTATCTGGAGCATCAATTATTTACAAATTCATCCAGAAGAACAGATGTTAGAACAAAAATTTGGCGAGGAATATTTAGCGTATAAAAAAGCGGTAAGACGTTGGGTGTAGTAATCGAATTTTACATAGAAAAATGGCTGAAAATTTCTTCAGCCATTTCTTTGTTCAATTTTTGAAATTAATACACATCTCTCATCAATCGTCCTTCAGCAATGAGCGTGGCAATGATGTTATTGAAGTCGTCCACGAAAGGCTGCCCACCAATTTTATCTGCGATCTCCAATAGTACTTCATCTACTGCTTTACTCATTGATTTGCTGCCGCAGATGTAGAAATATGCCCCTTGCTGAATCAATTTCCAAAGCAATTCGCCTTGCTCACACATTGCATCTTGCACATAAAATTTGACTGCTTGATCGCGTGAAAAGGCAGTGAAAAGTGTGGTGAGTACGCCTTGTGTTTGATAGGCGTTGAGCTGTTCTTCATAAAGAAAATCTTTGGCTTGATGGCGTTCACCAAAGAAGAGGTAGCTCTCTACTTTATTTGGTTGTTGTGCTAAATAATCCAAGAAACCAATATGCGGTGCAATGCCTGCACCCGATCCAATCATCACTACTGGTGCGTTGAGATTTTCAGGTAAGTGGAATGTTGCGTTCGATTTGATGAAAATCGGTAATCTTTGCCCTTCTTTGAGGTGTGCAAGCTGATCGCTTGCTGTGCCTTGGTAACTACGTTCATTGAGCTGATAATGAACGTGACGTACGCAGAGATCGACATATTCAGGGTGCGTTTTACCACAAGAGCTGATGGAATAGGCACGAGCGGTTAAATTTGGTAAGCATTCTGCAAGATCTTGTAGAGAAATGCGTTTTTCTACATCAAAATCACGCAAAACATCAAGCAAATCACGTCCATATAAATAGGTTTCCAACGCTTTTTTATTGGAAATTTTGAGCAAGTTTTTCAGCTCAGCATTATCTAAAATTTTATTTAAATCACGCAATACATTTTTGCTTAATAGGCGTAATTCCTTGTTGCGTAAGCCTTCTGCTGATTGCTCAAACCAGTTTTCATAAAGAGCTAATGCCTCATCAGGTTGTCTGACTTGCACATAAACTAAATCGCCTGCTTGGTAGAAAATTCCGCTGTTTTGTAGTGATAGACGTAAGTGGTAAACGGCAGGTTCAGATTGTGCCAAATGTTTGATTTCCAACACTTCTGCTTCATACACGGTTTTTTCGTTATAAACTTTAACGGAAAGATCGTGGGCTAACGTTTCGTTTGCAGGTGTTTGTAGAACTTGTTGCAAGAGTGGCAGCCATTGTTTGAATATAGATTGATAGTTGAGATCCGCATCTACACGAGCAATCAGAGCTTTCGCTTGTTTTTGATTAAGCAAGGCTTCGATTTGTTGGCTGAAACCGCAGAATTTATCATAACTGGTATCGCCCAAACCGAATAGGGCATAACGGCACGGGAAAGCGGTCAAATTTTCCAAAGAATTTGCAAATTCATCGGCATTGGCTGGTGGTTCGCCATCACCGAACGAGCTGGTTAAAATCAGCAATAAATCGTCCGCTTGTAGGCAAGAAAAATCTAGTTCATCCAGGGTGCAAAGGCTAGGTTGGTGGCCTTGTAGCCAATCAAGCTGATGGAGTTGCTTGGCAAGTGCTTCGGTATTGCCCGATTCAGAACCGTAGGCGATATGAATATGAGAAATGGGTTGAGACATAGCAGTTCCTTTCATATATCAAGAAAGAAAAGGCGTGCCAAAGCACGCCCGAAAAGAGAATCGTTGATTATTTATCGTAGTAGTCGTCGAATACTTCTTTTGATAATTCTACAGCATCGAAGTTTTGCATTAAATCGTTGATTACACGACGCACGCTGATGTAGCTGGTGATGTTGCCCGCTTCGTCAAAAATTGGCTGAACGGTGGTATCTACCACATAAACCACACCACCTTTACCTACGTTTGGCACGATACCTGTCCAAATTTTACCTGCTTGGATAGTATCCCACATATCTTTGTACACTTCTTTTGGCACAGAAGGGTGACGCACAAGATTGTGTGGTTGACCGATTAATTCTTCACGAGAATAGCCTGTTAATTTGCAGAAAAGATCGTTTGCGTAAGTGATCACGCCTTGTAAATCAGTAGTTGAAATCACTAAAGTGTCTTGCACTGCTTTAAGAATAACATCATTAGAAGGGACGATTTGTTCAGCCATAGTTAAACTCCGTTGGTCTGATTATCATTGAATGGAATTAAAATCACACCTTCTCTGTGAGAAGGCTACAATAAAATACCTGATTATTCCAGTAAAGTAAATAACCGAGCAAGAAGTTAAACTATTATTTGCTTTTTACCAAATCTCACTCTTCAACTACGCTCGAGCTGCACAAATGTTCTTCCATTGTAAAAGCGGCTTAGAAATAAGCCGCTTATCATCGTTATTTTTCAGCAAACACTCGGATTTGTTCAGCTCCTAAATGCCCTGGTACGGTTTTTTTCAGGTTTAAATCACTATCTAAAAAGAGATTGAACGGATAGCCTCGCACTCTTGCTTTATCAATGATTTCGCCTTTTTCATCTAAAAGCACTGTGATATTTTTATATTCCAATCCTTTGTACCACTCAATAAAATCAGCAGTGCCTTTTTCGCCTTTGTGATCGGGCGAAACAATGGTAATCACTTCAAAATTGCGATCTTTTTCCGCACTTAAATCATCAATTTCAGCTAATCCTGCCAAACAGATCGGACACCAAGATGCCCACATTTTTACATACACAGGTTTGCCTTTATATTGGCTTAAAGTAACTGGCTGATTGTTTAAATCTTTGAGTTGCACATCCGCTAAATTAGTTTGTGCAAAAGCGTTTAAGCTGAATGCCATTAGAAATATTGATAGTAGTTTTTTCATTGTTTTTTCCTTTTATAGATTTATTTTGTTGAGGTTATGTTTTACGAAAAATTATTCGTAATCAATAAAATGCCCATCACGATAATTAAAATTCCGCCACCGATTTTAAATTTGTCTAAGTGTTTATTTAACCCTTTAGCACGTTTTAGTAAGCTGTCAGAGAAGAACGAAAACAGTACAAAAGGCGTTGCCAAGCCTAAAACATAAACAAACATCATCGATGCACCGTAAAGTGCAGAGCCTTCATCGCCTGATAAAGCTAACACGGAAGCCAGAATCGGGCCAATACAAGGTGTCCAACCAAGACTAAACGTTAAACCAAGCACAAATGCCTCAAGGGCGGTCGATTTTCCTGATGTTTTGATTTCCACCAATTTCGTGCGTTCCAACAAGCCAATTTTGAAAATGCCAAGTTGATGAATACCCAAAATAATCACGATAACGCCAGCGATAATGCGGGTGGTGTTACTAAATAAAATATTCCCTAAAAAACCAAAACTAAAGCCTAAACTTACAAACGTAAGGGAAAGCCCTAAAATAAATAAAAAAGTATTTAGGACTTTTTTACCACCTTTACTCAAAATACCAAAATAAATTGGAATAATCGGGAAAATACAAGGCGAAAGAAAAGAAGCAAGTCCCGCTAAAAATACCGTTCCAATAAGGAGTTGTTGATCTAACATCCTACACCTCCTTATTTTTTAATTGATTGAATCAAATATCCGTATCCTGCCTTTTCCATTTCGGCTAACGGAATAAATTTAATTGATGCGCTGTTAATGCAATAACGCAAACCACCTTTATCTTTCGGACCGTCGTCAAAAACGTGACCCAAATGGGCATTGCCCGCACGGCTTAACACCTCGGTACGTTGCATATTAAAACTATTATCCGTTTGATAATGCACTACCTCTTTTGCTATTGGTTTCGTAAAACTCGGCCAGCCACAACCCGATTCAAATTTATCATTTGAAGAAAAAACAGGCTCGCCTGTGGTGACATCAACATAAATACCCGGTTGGAAATTATCCCAATATTCGTTACTGAAAGAGCGTTCAGTATGTTTATTTTGAGTAACGGAATATTGCAATGGTGTTAATTTCACTTTGAGTTCTGCATCACTCGGTTTCGGATAATCTTTCTCATCAATCACAGGTTCATCTGCTTTGGTAATATCAATATGGCAATAACCATTTGGATTTTTCTTCAAATAATCTTGATGATATTCTTCCGCTACAATGTAATTTTTAAGCGGTTGCACCTCAATTTGCACTGGTTTTTTATATTTGGTTTGAAGCTGGGCGAGAGCTTGTTCGATCACCGCTTTATCTGCCCCATCTTGATAATAAATCCCTGTGCGATATTGTCTGCCACGATCGTTTCCTTGTTTATTTACACTCGTTGGATCAATCACTTTAAAATAATATTGCAATAATTTATCGAGCGAAATTTGATTTGCATCGTAAGTGACTTTTACCGTTTCTGCGTGATCGGTTACCCCAATCATCTGATAACTGGTTTTCTCCGTATTACCATTGGCATAGCCAGAAATCGCATCTTTCACACCGTGAATACGCTCCATATATGCTTCCATACCCCAGAAACAGCCACCAGCAAGATAAATTTCTCGAATGTTTTGCGTATTTTCCATTGCCATTTTTTGTTCTCCAGATGATGATATTGAATTTTGTATTGCTAAAGTTGGTGTTGCACAGCAAAGTGCGGTAATGAATAGAAATGTTTTTGATAGTTTCATTGTTTTTCCTTATGATGTGAAAATTAACGTTACATAAGGTTAGACGGCGAAGAATCAGATTTCTTACAGATTTTTTTACTTAAGTTTGAATTGTGGTTGGAATAAGAGGGGAATTTTAAATAGAAAAGACTAAGTCTAAATTAGATATAGACTTAGTCTTGTTTAAATAAAATAATATTGTTAGAGCAGAATTCTAATGGCTTACTGCCATATTTAGTTTAGAAATATCCTTCTTACCTTCTTCTTCAGAAACTTGTTCTAAATTTGCACCGCCTACAAATACACCAAATTTAATATATTGACGAATAAAATAGTTTTTACCACTTTCAGTTTTAATGTTTAAATCATTATTGCTGAATTCGGATTCAGTTGAAATTTTATGATCTCCAGCTTTAACTGTTTTATAAAAAAAGACATCAGGAGCAGACTCACCTATAAATTTATCATCAATATAAAGATCTTTCTTTAAAGCTTTTCCTATAAAAGAATCACGGTAGATATATAATCCTGAATTGCCTTTTTCGGGAGATCTGAATTGTTTGGCGGTATTACTTTCTTCAACAGAAGCCATAGGAACGGTTGCACAAGCTGAAAGTAATAAAGCTAACCCTATAATTGATGCTCTTGCAAATAACTGTTTCATAAAACACCCATTAGAAACTAAAACGTAAACCAGCCTTAACACCCACATCAGAAACATCTGAGGCTAAACGGTTATATTCAATATTAGTATTAAGTGCCACGTTATCAGCTAATTTATATTGAACACCAGCTAATGCACCAATGCCTGTTCTCGTTTCGGTTGCAGAAGCTTCTACGCTATAATATCTTGAACGTGCATTTGCAGTTACATCCGCTTTATTGGTAGATACACGGACACCAACATAAGGTTTGAAATCGGCTAAGTCAAAATCATAAAAACCAGTGAAGCCTAATGATTTAACTTTAAGAGATACATCTGCAACATCAGCATAATTTGCAGTTACTTTCCCGTAGTTTGTATAATCTACGGCTAAACGAAAGTTCTTATCAAAAGCATATCCAACACTAATTCGTTGAGTAAAAGATGAACTGCTTGAACTATTTGCATCAGTAATGTCAATTTTTGAAGCACCTAAATCGCCTTGAACATACCATTGAGCTTGAGCTGATAGCGCTAAAGTAGATAACATAGTTACAATAAGTAATTTTTTCATAGATTAAGACCTCTAAATGTGTGAAAATACATCAGTTGCATAAGTAAATGCGGATAAATTTTATGGAAGTTTAACCATTAAAAACAGCAACAAAAAGGACAAAATAGCACCTAATTTCGGCAAAAATTGCTCAATTTGGAAAGGATTAAATTTAGATGGGAATGCATGATAAAATTCGTATGATGAGAGAGTTTCGTCAATTATCGCAAGAAGATATGGCTGAGAAAATGAATATGTCGCCAAGTGGTTATGCCAAGATTGAACGAGGTGAAACTCGCCTACAATACGATAAATTAGTGCAAATTGCTCAGATATTTAATATGAATTTGTCTGAATTAGTGGATGAGAATAGAGGTATTATATTTTTATTAAATGAAAATGGAAATAATACATCAACTAACTATTATGGAAATAACGACTCTTTAATAATTGAAATTGAAAAATTAAAATTACAACTTATTCATAAAGATGAATTATTAGAGCAGAAAGAAAAAGAATTAGAAATGCTTAGAAAAATGATTTCATTATTAGAAAAAGTAAAATAAAGTATTTTTAACAATAAGCGGTTGAAGTTGTAAAATATTTTGCAAATTCAACCGCTTATTTTTTGCTACCCATCAGTTTATTCTATAGATGGTTTTCAGCATCCCTAAATTGCTTCATCATCTCGCTTAAGGTTTCGCAATTTCTTTGAAAACGGCGGCAATGTGGACAGGTAACTAAATGAACTTTTAACCCAACTTTTTCTTGTATATCTAATGAACGTTCGTGCGATTCGGAAATCATTCGAGTGGCTTGGCGACAACGCATAATTTTCTCCTAAAGTTTTTTTGATAGACAATTTTGCAACTGCAAACGGGCCCGATAAAGTGTGGTATGCAAGTTGGATGTGGTAAGCTGAGCTTCTTGACAAATTTCATCCGATGACAATTCTAAAAACTCTCTCATCATAAAAATTTTGGCATGTTTAGCGGGTAAACAAGTCAGGCAGGTTTCGAAAATCAACCAAAACTCATCAGAATACACCGTTTCCTCTTCGCCCTGTAATTCGCTCGGATAATATTCTATTTTCCAATGCCCTGTATCATCAAAAAATGTATTAGTTGACTGTTCATCTTCAATCTCGCTTTCTAATACAAAGCGACCTTTCTGGCGAAAGTAATCAATAATTTTATTTTTTAGAATAGCAAAAACCCAAGTTTTAAAAGCGGCTTGATGTTTAAAATTCGCGAGATTGTTAAATGCACTTAAAAATGCTTCTTGTACTAAATCCTCAGCAAGATCGGTATGGTGCAGCTGTAATTCGGCAAATTTCAGCATTTGCACACGAATTTGCTCAAGTTCCCTTTCTGAAATAACGGTCATTTTAATTCCTTTAAAATTTTTTTTGTAAGAAATGAAAGAGTTTTTCGTCTAATAACATGAAAGAAACAATTTCTTTCAATACTATTTTTACCACTCAAAAAAGGAAATTTAAAATGAAAAATATTACATTGAAAAGCGCAATCTTAGGTATGACTATGTTATTTGGTGCAACAACCGTTTATGCAGAAGAAATGAAATCTGACGCCATGCCAATGAAATCAGAACCCATGATGGCAGAGCCAATGAAGTCAGAACCAATGATGAAATCTGATGCGATGAAAATGGATCAGATGAAAATGCCATCAGATAAGATGATGAAATCAGAGAAAAAAATGAAGGCGGATAAAAAAATGAAACAAGCGAAAATGATGAAGAAAGAGAAAATGTAGTCGTTTTATTAGAAAATAAGGGGGATGAATGATCAGAATCCCCCGTCTATTTTTAGGTATATCTCAGTATTAGAAACGGTACCCAACATTTGCACTAAAATCGTTACCTTTGAGTTTAGTGCCACTACGTTTCAGGTTATTGCGAGTATATTCTGCACCCACTTCAATATTGCTTGAAACAGCATATTTAGCACCCGCTCCGTAGCCAAAACCACGATAGGTTTCATCTCCGATTTTGCTTGAGCTTGTATCAACTTTTACGTATGGAAGCAAGTCAGAACCTACGCGGTAGCCCTGTTGATAACCGATGGTGTATTTGTTTTTTTGTTTCACATCACCAGTGACTTTTGTGCTGCCAATTTTAGATTTTGCTTGAGCAACACCTACTAGATTGTTGCCGTAGTCCATACCGTAATCAACAACCAGTACAGGACCTGTCGATTGTTTACCAGTAACACCGTTTGCTTTATATTTTGCAGTGGTTAAATCTGAGCTTACGCCTATACCTGTAAAGGTTTCGCCAACAGGTGCTGAGAATGCTGATGCAGAAAATGCACCAGCGATAGCTAATACGAGTAATTTTTTCATTCTTTATCCTCTTTAAGTAGGGTTCACAATGGATTAACAATTAATGTAGCAACTTTGTTGCTCAAGTGTAGGGGCGTGTTGAACACACCCTTATAAATTTTCAACTATTTTAAGATAAGCTTCTCACTATTCCAATTCACCACAAAAACGGTAGCCTTCACCGTGGATCGTCACGATAATTTCAGGTGTGTTTGGATGATCTTCAAAATGTTTGCGAATACGACGAATCGTCACATCCACGGTTCTATCGTGTGGCTTAAGTTTACGCCCAGTCATTTTGAGCAATAAATCTTCACGGGTTTGAATTTTGCCAGGATTCTCACAGAAATGCAGTAGTGCCCTAAATTCGCTACGTGGAAGTTTATTCTCTTCGCCCTCTGGAGTAATTAGGCTACGGCTGTTGATATCAAGTGTCCAGCCATTAAAGCGATATTGATCAATATTTTGTGATGTTGAGATTGTCTCTTTCTCTTCCACCATCGTGCGGTTAAGTAAATTTCTTGCTCGGATAGTCAGCTCTCGGGGGTTAAATGGTTTGGTGATGTAATCATCCGCCCCGATTTCCAAGCCCAAAATTTTATCAATTTCGTTATCTCGCCCTGTTAAGAACATCAACGCAACTTCAGTGTCTTCACGCAATTCTCTGGCAAGCATTAACCCATTTTTACCAGGTAAATTAATGTCCATAATAACAAGGTTAATTGTTTGCTGTTCAAGCACTTCGTGCATTTGAGAGCCGTCCGTTGCTTCATATACTTGATAGCCTTCTGCTTCGAAGATGTTTTTTAACATATTTCGGGTTACCGCTTCATCTTCAACAATTAAAATTTGTGGATTATTTTGATGCATACTAGGTTTTCCTAATTTTTAAAATTATGTAACCGCTTGTTTGTAATTTGTTGCGATTGTAACTGATCAATTGTTACCTCAAAAGGATTATTCGCACTTTCCTTATGCTGAATCAAATTTTTTAGGGTTATTTTTTGTCGCGATCATCAACACCTTTTAACAAATAATTTCCCTCAATATCGGCAAGACTTCGAAAGCCAATATTGAAAATATCACAATATTTATTTCGATTGATTAGCGTGTAATCAAAATTATCGTGATGATGTCCGTGGAAAATTTTGCTCACTCCCATTTTTCTTGCCAATTGATTTATCACCGCAAAGCCTTGCGGATGTGGGCGTGGCGCTTCGTGCGTAATTAAAATATCCGCTTTTTCGCTTTCTAATGCTTCCATATCAGAAGGGAAAATCGAGGTACGATGTCTTAATGGTAAACCACCACGCCAGATTTTCTCTTGAGGCGTATATTGGCAATAGTGAATGGGGTCAAAAAACATCGGCCGATTAGGTGGCATCCAAATATGCCCACGGAACACGCCACCTAAGCCCGCAATTCTTACCCCTTGAATATCCACCACTTTACCGTGAATATTGCGATCTTTCCATTCACTACCCCAAATAGCATCAAAGGCGGCAACTGTTTTGCTGTCATGATTGCCGTGAATAAACCAGATATCGCAATACTTGGCAAGTTCATCTAATTCGTGCGGATTGGTTAGTTGCAAATCGCCTAAAATAACCAACGCCACATTTTTCTGTTCTTTCACAAAAGGGTAGAGGTGTTCATAGCTCCCATGTGGATCGCCTGCAAAAAGAATCATACCTCGCCTTCCGTTTCGTGATCGACGTTGTATTGCTTAAATTGAAGCGGAATCAGCTCATCATTTAAAATTGCTTCAACGACTTCTTTGGTTTGATTATAGCGATCTAAATAGCTTGGAGATTCAATTTCAATATACGGAATATGGTGTTTTTCAAGCAATTTCTTGAGTAGTGCTTGAAAGCGCTGGCGTTGCTTGAGTGAGCCTAAACTACGCAAACCATCATCCACCCATTTCGTATTATTATTGAGCAAAATTGTCACATCAAATGGATATTCTTTAATCATTGAATCCAAGAACGGATGAGCTCTACCTTCATACTGAATACAAAAGGCTTGCGTGGTAATGTAATCGGTGTCAATAAATGCTACTTTGTGGGCGTGTTTCATTGCATAATCAACATAGCGTTTATGCCCAAGTGCCATTTGTGGATAATCCGAATATTGCATCGCTTGCTCATCACCACCGAGCTGTTCAAACACAAATTCACGCCCATATTCCCACGCAGAAGTAGTGTTAAATACATTCGCTAATTTGCTCACAAGCACCGATTTACCGCTACTTTCGCCACCTAAAATTGCAATCGTTTTTACGAAAAATGGACGCACTTCTTTTGGAATAAAACGCCAATATTGGAACGGGTTGTTGCGAATTTTGGTCGCAGATACATTAAAACGTTCGCGTTCAGGATCGACCAAATTAACCTCTAAATTAAGGTATTTTTCATAAGGGGCTTTATCTTGAATCTCGCTACTAAATACAATACTTGGATGGATATTTTTCTCCGCGAAAAGTTCTTTAACACGAGCTGCCCAACTTTCCCAACCGTTCGGATAGCTTGGAATGCCATCTTCATTTAAATGATGAATAAAAATCTGCTTTTGCTGATATTTAAAGATCTGCTGTACCCAACGCAAACGATCTTCATTAGTCGGCATCTGTTTCATTTTACTCTCTTTAAAGAGTTGCAAATCACGCTCGGTATCGGTGCAGACAATCACGTGCAGAATATCCACTTTACTGAATGCCTCATACACCATATTGATGTGCCCCGTGTGAATCGGGTAGAACTTGCCGAAAATGACGCCCACGCGTTGATCTTGAGTTTCAACAATATTCAATACTCTATGCAATGCTTTCAGCTTACCAGCACTTGGATTTTTAATTTTACCGCTAACTAACTGATTAAAATAAGCACGTGTAACATTCGCTTGCATACAAACATCATTCACTTTGAGTTTGAGCTGTTTGCGTTTTGATTGAAGATAACTAAAGTCCGTCATGATTGGAAATGAGATGAGAAATCAATGATGCTATGATAAATCAAAATGTAGCATTTGAATAATATTTCTTTCGAAAAATTTAATTAAATGCACTATTCACTAGGCAAAAACACCAAATTTTATCCGTTTAATCTTTTCGATGTAAAAAATTTGGATAATCTGACCGCTTTTATTTCTTCTTTGCCCAGAAAAGGCTATAATCACAAGAATTTTCTATTTTAAATTTAGTGAAAAGTCCCAAAATAATGCAATTAATTCGAGGTTTCTACAATTTAGCCAATCATTCTGTTTTAGCGAACGGTTGTATCCTTTCTATCGGTAATTTCGATGGCGTACACTTAGGGCATCAACAAATTCTCGCTCGCTTGATTAACAAATCGGCTGAATTGGGTTTACCTTCGGTCGTTATGCTGTTTGAACCGCAACCCCGTGAGTTTTTTGCAAAAAAAGCGGGCGATTTAACCGCTTGCAATGTGCCTGCTCGCTTAATGCGATTACGCGATAAATTAAAATATCTGGAAAAATCAGGTGTAGATTTCGTACTTTGTGTCCGTTTTTCTGAAAGGTTCGCCAAGCTTACCGCAGAAGAGTTTATCCAAGATTTATTAGTAAAACAGCTCAAGGTTCGCTATTTAAGCGTGGGGGATGATTTCCGTTTCGGCGCAAAACGTGCTGGCGATTACCACACGCTGCAAGAAGCAGGAAAGTCCTTCAATTTCACGGTAGAAGAGAGCCACACGCACAGTTTTGAACAAAATCGTATTAGCAGCTCGCTTATTCGTGAACTACTACAAAAAGATGAATTATCGCTGGTGAAAAAACTGCTTGGCAAACCGTATTCCGTCGCAGGTCGCGTTGCCCACGGTAACAAACTCGGCAGAACGATAGGCTTTCCCACGGCAAACATTATGTTGAACCGTCTAGTTGTACCCATTCATGGTGTGTATGCAGTTAAGGTTGAAACAAAAACGGGAATACATCAAGGCATCGCCAATATCGGCAACCGCCCAACGATTAACGGCACAAAGCCGCTACTAGAAGTGCATATTTTTGATTTCAACCGCTCTATTTACGGCGAAGCCATTGAAGTAAGTTTCGTGAAAAAGCTCCGAGATGAGGTGAAATTCTCCAATTTTGAAGCCTTAAAGCAACAAATTCAAAGAGACAAAACACAAGCGGTTGAATTTTTTGAGGGATTTGCCGATGCCTAGGGCTTCACCCTAGGTTACACATAATTCAGCCCCGTTGAAGCTGGAAGTTAGAAAACCAAATTCAAAAACAATTTTATTAACTGGAAACAAAAAAAATGACTGATTACAAAAACACCTTAAATCTGCCTGAAACAGGCTTTCCGATGCGTGGGGATTTAGCAAAACGCGAACCTGCGATGTTAGAAAACTGGTATAGCAAAAACTTATACCAAAAAGTGCGTGAAGCCTCTAAAGGCAAAAAATCCTTTATTTTGCACGATGGTCCTCCGTATGCGAACGGTAATATTCACTTAGGTCATGCGGTTAATAAAATTTTAAAAGATATAATTATGAAATCGAAAACCGCATTAGGTTTCGATACGCCTTATGTACCAGGTTGGGACTGCCACGGTTTGCCGATTGAGTTAAAAGTAGAAGGTTTGGTGGGTAAACCAAACGAGAAAATTTCTGCAGCGGAATTCCGTCAAGCATGCCGCGAATATGCAAAAGAACAAGTAGAAGGACAAAAAGCAGACTTTATCCGTATGGGGATTCTCGGTGACTGGGATAATCCATACTTAACCATGAACTTTGAAACTGAAGCCAATATTATCCGCACGTTGGGTAAAGTTATTGCTAACGGTCATTTATACAAAGGTTCAAAACCGGTTCACTGGTGTTTAGATTGCGGTTCTTCTTTGGCAGAAGCGGAAGTCGAATATGAAGACAAAGTTTCCCCTTCTATCTATGTACGTTTCCCTGCAGTCAATGCACAAGAAATAGAGCAAAAATTCGGTGCGGAAGGCAAAGGAAGCGGTCAAATTTCTGCGTTAATTTGGACAACCACGCCTTGGACATTACCATCTAACCGTGCGATTTCATTAAACGAAAATTTTGATTATCAATTAGTCCAAATGGGCGAAGAACGCTTGATTTTAGCCAAAGAATTAGTTGAGGCTGTTGCTAAAGCGGGAGAGATTGAACAGGTTGAAGCATTGGGCGAGACTAAAGGCAGCGAATTGAATTTACTTCGCTTCCAACACCCATTCTATGATTTTAGCGTGCCATTTATTTTAGGCGACCACGTTACCACGGACGGCGGTACAGGTTTAGTTCACACCGCACCAGACCACGGTCAAGACGACTATATCGTTTCACGCAAAAACGGCATCGAAATGGCAGGCTTAATTGGCAACGATGGCAAATTCAAATCTGATGTGCCATTCTTTGCGGGCAAAGGAGTGTTTGAATCGAATGAATTAGTGTTAGACAAACTCAAAGAAGTAGGCGCATTGTTCAAATTAGAACGCATTAAACACAGCTACCCACACTGCTGGCGTCACAAAACCCCGATTATTTTCCGTGCGACACCACAATGGTTTATTGGGATGGAAACCCAAGGCTTACGCCGCCAAGCATTAGGCGAAATTAAATCAGTGCGCTGGATCCCAAGCTGGGGGGAAGCACGCATCGACACCATGGTGGCAAATCGTCCAGACTGGTGTATCTCACGCCAACGTACTTGGGGCGTGCCGATGACGATGTTCGTGCATAACGAAACCGAAGATCTGCACCCTCGCACACTTGAGATTTTAGAAGAAGTGGCAAAACGTGTAGAAGCGAAAGGTATTCAAGCGTGGTGGGATTTAGACCCTGTTGAAGTGTTAGGCGAAGCCGATGCGAAAATCTACCACAAAGTGCCAGATACTTTAGATGTATGGTTCGATTCAGGATCGACCTACGCTTCAGTGGTGGAAGCACGCCCAGAGTTCAACGGCAACAGCGCAGATATGTATTTAGAAGGTTCAGACCAACATCGTGGCTGGTTTATGTCATCACTGATGCTTTCAACCGCAACGAATGGTAAAGCTCCTTACAAACAAGTATTAACTCACGGCTTTACCGTTGATGAAAAAGGCAGAAAAATGTCTAAATCATTAGGTAACGTGATTGTGCCAAGCGAAGTTTGGAATAAAAACGGGGCAGATATTTTACGTTTATGGGTCGCTTCAACCGACTACACAGGCGAAATTACCGTTTCACACAACATTTTAAACAGCGCAGGAGAAGCGTATCGTCGTATTCGTAACACAGCGCGTTTCTTGCTGGCGAACTTAAACGGATTCGATCCGAAACGTGATCTTGTTCAACCAGAAGAGATGATCGCTCTCGATCGCTGGGCGGTAAGCTGTGCCTTAGAAGCACAAAACGAAATCAAAGAAGCATACGATAACTATCAATTCCATACGGTAGTACAACGTTTAATGCGTTTCTGCTCAATCGAAATGGGCTCGTTCTATTTAGACATCATCAAAGACCGCCAATACACCACCAAAGCGGACAGCCTTGCACGCCGTAGCTGCCAAACTGCCTTATGGCACATTGCTGAAGCCTTGGTTCGTTGGATTGCACCAATTCTTTCGTTCACGGCAGACGAAGTTTGGGGTTACTTACCGCAAGTCGAAGGTCGTTCAGAATTCGTCTTTACCGAAGAATTCTACGAAGGCTTATTCGGCTTAGGCGAGAACGAAAAATTAGACGATATCTACTGGCAAAAACTGCTTGCAGTCCGTGCTGAAGTGAACCGTGTATTAGAACAAGCACGTAAAGACAAAGTCATCGGCGCAGGCTTAGAAGCAAAAGTGACGGTATATGCGAACGACGAAATTCGTCCATTGTTAGAACAACTTGGCAACGAATTACGCTTCGTTCTCATCACTTCACAAGCGGTCATCAAACCATTAAGCGAAGCGGATGTGGCTGAAGGCGAACTTGCTGGCTTAGCTGTGAAAGTAGAACGTGCTGAAGGCGAAAAATGCCCACGTTGCTGGCACTACTCAACCGACATCGGCACACACGCAGAACACGCTTCAGTGTGTGGACGCTGCGTTGAAAATGTAGCAGGCCGTGGCGAAGTTCGTCATTTTGCGTAAAACAAATAAAATGTGGGAATACACTTCCCATATTTTATTAGACTAATTTCTTCGTTTTTTTCTTTTGTCAAATCTCCCCTACCCCTCGAGGCTCAAAGAGGGGATGCTTTAATGAAGAATAAAGCCCCCCATTTTGTAAAAATAAAATCCTCTTTAGTAAAGAGAAAGAGGGAAAAATGGAGTGCTATTGATTAACAAAGAAAATAGCTATCTTTCCAATATTTTCTCTCAGGAGGATATATGAAATTCCGATGGTTACAACATGGTTTTATTTTTCTAATAAGCATTTTGTTGTCAGCTTGCTTAACAACAAATTTATGGAAAGAAGATGAAACAGAAATAGTATATTCTCCAATTGATGGAGATAGCCTCATTGCATTAGGAGAAAATTCAAAAACAGGACAATTAGTCATTATAGGAGAAAAGTATTGGTTTGTATTAACACAAAAAAGCAGTGAAAAAATCAGACCAATTATTTCAGCAAAGCTTTCCGCACCAGTAAAAACTAATGAAACTATAAAAATAACATTATCAAATTACAAGAAGAATGAATTTGATGCTTTCGTTACCTTATATTATTCACCAATCAATGAAACTGAAAAAGAAAAGGTAAAAAACATTGGTTTTCAATGTTTACCAAATTATTGCCAAAAAATATTTGGAAGCATTTATGGTGAAATCTATAAAAATAATGAAGTTAAATTAACACCAAAAGATCAATTAAAACAAAAATTACCAATAGAAATAAAAGCTGAAAGTAAAACTAGAACTTCTGTAGTAAAAGGGGGTAATGTTATCAGAAAAATATTGCAAACCCCTGCAACTTTAATAGGAGATGTTCTGCTTTTGCCATTCCAGTTTTTATATGTTGCAGAAATATCATCAGATAAATAAATCTTAAATATGTAAGCAATTAAATTTGCAAAACGATCACTTATTTTCTGATAAACTAAATGCCCTTTAAATTCATCACTATCCTCATTTATAGGATTCGTAAAATGCTAATTTTAAATAAACCCAATCACGCCAGAAAACAACTGGAAAAACTGGCTTTTATCCCACAGAGTGCGGAAAAAGTAGAATTTCTTGCGGATAGCCGTGCGTTCAAAACTCGCATTTTACAGCTTATCCATTCTGCAAAATCCCGCATTTATTTGACCGCTTTATATTTTGAAAAAGATGAAGCGGGGCAAGAAATCTTAGCAGCCCTCTATCAAGCTAAACAAGCTAACCCCTCTCTTGAAATTAAAATTCTAGTCGATTGGCACCGTGCACAACGCGGACGAATTGGTGAAGGGACAGTAAGCTCTAATGCGGATTGGTATGCAGAACAAAAAGCACAATATCACCTTGAACAAGCCATTGAATTTTGGGGAGTGCCAATTAACAAACGTGAAGTTTTCGGCGTGTTACATCTCAAAGGTTTTATCTTTGACAACACGCTAGTTTATAGTGGTGCAAGTATCAATAACGTTTATTTGCAACAGTTTGAGCGTTATCGCTACGATCGTTACCATGTGATTGAAAATACAACATTAACCGACAGCATGGTTGAATTGCTAGAAAAACATATTATTAGCCAACCTGCAGTTTGCCGATTGGATGATGTCAATCGTCCGAAAACCTTTGGACTTCGCCCGCAAATTAAAGCGTTTCGCAAATATTTAAGCCAACAGCAATATCAGTTTGTCGGCAAAGCACAAGATGAAAACTTAAGCCTTTCACCAATTATCGGTTTACGTAAAGGTAATAAACTGAATAAAGTGATTGAAGCACTCTTTTACCAAGTGCAAGACAAACTCACGATTTGCACACCTTACTTTAACTTCCCGCGCTCACTCCAACAGCGCATTAAATGGCTGTTAGAAAGCGGTAAATCAGTAGAAATTATCGTAGGTGACAAAACTGCAAACGATTTCTACACTAAACCAGAAGAAAAATTCACGATGGCATCAGCGCTGCCTTATCTCTATGAGAAAAACTTACGTGCGTTTGCTAGACGTTTTGACCATTTTATTCAAAATAAACAACTGACCATTCGCCTTTGGAAAGATGGCGAAAATAGCTACCATCTAAAAGGTGTCTGGATCGATAACTGCTATATCTTACTCACTGGTAACAATCTCAACCCACGAGCTTGGGCGCTAGATGCGGAAAATGCGGTATTGATTCATGATCCTAAAGCGGAATTAAGTGAAAAAGCACAAACTGAACTAACCCATATTCGTCAACATACCAAAGTGTTAACCCACTATAGCGATTTAGAACAACTCAAAGACTACCCAGAAGCTGTACGCAAATTGCTGAAAAAATTCGGCCGAGTGAAGCTCGATAAAGTCGTCAAAATGTTGTTGTAAGAACAAATAAATATACTAGAAAGCAGGGGGCATGTATAACACGCCCTACGCCTTCTTAACATACCTGAAATCCATATCAAGGAATCACTATGAGTGAACAAATCTACGGCATTCACGCCGTCAAAGCGTTTTTAGATAATGCACCAGAACGCCTAATCGAAGTGCTGGTGCTAAAAGGTCGCGAAGACAAACGTTTAAACCCACTACTTGCCGAATTGAAAAATCTTGGCGTATCTGTACAACAAGTGAACCGCCAAACGCTGGATAACAAAGCGCAAGGAGAAGTACATCAAGGCATTATCGCCCGAGTTGTACCACAGAAAGAGCTAAACGAACACGATTTAGATGCGATTCTTGCCCATAAATCGGCACCATTCTTACTCATTTTAGACGGCATAACCGACCCACATAACCTGGGGGCGTGTTTGCGTACTGCGGATGCTGCAGGCGTTGATGCCGTGATCGTCCCTAAAGATAAATCCGCACAACTCACTTCAACCGCCCGCAAAGTGGCGTGTGGTGCTGCCGAAACTGTGCCGCTGATTCGTGTCACCAACCTTGCCCGCACCATGCGTGAACTGCAAGAAAACCACAACATCTGGATTGTCGGCACCGCAGGCGAAGCTACTTCGGGTATTTATGAAGCTAAACTCACAGGCGCAATTGCACTTGTAATGGGGGCAGAGGGCGATGGAATGCGCCGCCTCACCCGTGAGCATTGCGACCAACTCATCAGCATTCCAATGGCAGGCTCGGTCTCCTCACTGAACGTTTCTGTTGCCACAGGCGTGTGCTTGTTTGAGATTGTACGACAAAAATCAGCCTTGTAATCGACTGATAAGATTAAGAATATATAAAAAATGCTTAAAGCCTTAAACAAAAGCTTTAAGCATTTTTATTCCTACAACCACCCTTTCCGTTTGAAATATAAATACGGCGAAGCAGCGGCAACAATCATCAAACAAATCGCCATTGGGTAGCCATATTTGAAATGCAGCTCTGGCATAAACTCAAAGTTCATTCCGTAGGTAGATGCCACGAGCGTTGCTGGGAGAAACATCACAGAAACTACCGAGAAGAATTTCATAATGCGGTTCTGTTCAATGTTGATGAAACCCATTGCCGCCTGCATTAAGAAGTTCACTTTTTGGAACAGCGATTCATTGTGCGGTTGCAAAGATTCAATATCTCGCATAATATCGCGGGCTTGTTCGAGCTGGTTGTTTGGCAAACGGGTTTTGCGTAGTAAGAAACTCAACGCACGTTGCGTATCCATCAAACATAAACGTACTTTTGAGCTCACATCTTCCAACTCCGTAAGATCTGAAAGGGCTTCATTGAGGCTATCGCCCTCTTGTTTGCCGTCCAAAATCACGTGGCTCATATTTTCTAAATCAGCGTAAACCGTTTCGATAACATCCGCCAGCTGTTCTATTTTGGTTTCGAACAGGTCAAGCAACAATTCATAAGCGTTACTATCAAGCAATTTCATTCGGCGCGAACGCATACGATATAAGCGGAATGCAGGCAAATCGCGTTCGCGAAGCGTGAACAAACGCCCATCACGAATGGTAAATGCGACTGTTGAAATATCAGCGTAATCGTCGTCATCTAAGCAGTAAAAGAAGGAGTGAAGGTGTAAACCGTCTTCATCTTCGAAAAAGCGAGCAGAAGCTTCTAAGTCTTCTAACTCGTGCTCTTCCGCAAGGGTTTGGTCTAAGCCGAGTTTTAATACGCTACGTTCATCATCGCTTGGGTCGATTAAGTCAATCCAAATCGCATCGTTTAATTGGTCGCGAGAGGTTTCGTCAAGTCCGACGAGACGCGCGTGGTCTAATGCAAAAGCACGAATCATTTTTCATTTCTCCGAGTTAGGAGGTGATGAACAAAATGAACAAGGGGAAAGATACTAGACGAAAGTTACCGACCATGTCGGCAACCTGAGGCTGGACAAGGCGGGTAATCAAGAAAAATCTGAAAAGTATCGACTATGACTGTCCAAAATGTAATCCTCAAGTAAAAATAGCGGTGCGAATACTACCGTTCTTGTCTGAAAGAGTCAAGTTTTGTGGCGTTTTATTCAGCAAAATTTGAGGAACGTCATACTTCACGTTTATTCATTTTGGGGGAGATTTCTTTTTTGTGATTTCAGCGTATAATGAGCACTTACCATTTCAACACTTTATTCACAAAAGAGGATTTTAATATGGGTGGAATTAGCATTTGGCAATTACTGATCGTGGTCGCAATTATCGTGTTACTTTTCGGTACAAAAAAATTACGTACACTTGGTCAAGATTTAGGTGAATCTGTTAAAGGCTTTAAAAAAGCAATGGCAGAGGAAAAACCGCAAGATGCAGCTTTCGATAAAGTCGAAGCAAAAACGCAAGAAAGCACAGAACAAAAAGCAAAAGACAAAGAGCAGGCATAACCCGTGTTTGATATTGGTTTTTCAGAGTTAGTACTCGTTTTAATTGTGGGCTTAGTCGTGCTAGGCCCCCAACGTTTGCCCATTGCAATCCGCACCGTCATGGGGTGGGTTCGTACCATTCGTGGCTTAGCAGCAAACGTACAAAACGAACTGACTCAAGAACTTAAGCTACAAGAACTCAAAGACAGCATTAAAAAAGCAGAGGAATTAAATTTAAGTTCGCTTTCACCAGAATTAAGCAAAACCGTTGAAGAACTTAAACAATCTGCCAATAAAATGCAGCAGGATCTGAACACCGCCAAAGGTGAAATAACCAAATTAACCGATGAACAAGTAGCGGAAATTCAGGCAAAAATCGAAACCGAAAGCCAACATAAAGAAGCAGAACAAGCGGTCGAAAATGATCAACAGAATGCAAAATCGCAAACTGCTGAAGAAAACTCACCGCTTGCCACCGAAGAAAAAACGGTGACAACAGCGGAAGACGCAGAACAGGCAGAGTTAGACGAAGCCCTACTTGCTGAGAAACTCTCGATTTATTATCCGCCAGATGATGACGAACCAGCCCCGCAAGCTGTTCATAAAGAGGAGGAGAAAGCGAATGCAAGAAGCTGATCAATCTCAACCGCTTATCGCTCATCTGATTGAACTGCGAAACCGGTTACTGCGTAGCTTGATGTTTGTGTTAGTGGTTTTCTGTGCGTTAGTGTATTGGGCAAATGACATCTATACCCTTTTGGCAACCCCGTTGACTAGCAACTTGCCAGCAGGGGCAACGATGATCGCGACCAACGTGGCAACGCCGTTTTTTACCCCGATTAAACTCACGATTGTCACCGCGATTTTTCTTTCAGTGCCTTATATTTTGTACCAAATTTGGGCATTCGTCGCCCCTGCATTATATAAGCACGAAAAACGTTTGATCTACCCACTGTTAGTTTCAAGCACCTTGCTGTTCTACTGTGGTGTGACATTTGCTTACTATGTGGTGTTCCCAATCGTGTTCGGTTTCTTAACTAGCACTACACCTGAAGGGGTGCAGATGGCAACCGACATCAGTAGCTACTTAGACTTCGTTCTCACGATTTTCTTGGCATTTGGTATCTGCTTTGAAGTCCCTGTGGCGATTATTTTGCTCTGTTGGGCAGGCATCACCACTCCAGAAGACTTGCGTGAAAAACGCCCATATATCATCGTGGCAGCTTTCATCATCGGGATGTTACTTACTCCACCCGACATTTTCTCGCAAACACTCTTGGCAATTCCAATGTGTTTGTTATTTGAAGTTGGCGTAGTTTGTGCTCGCTTCTACAAACCAAGAGAAGAAGAAACCACGAGCGAATAAAACACTTAATCTTAGCCCGCGAAAGCGGGTTAATTTTTACGACAAACTATCTCTTCGCTCCCTACACTTGTGGAGGGAGGGGAAAAATCATAAAAGGACAAAAAATGACTCAATACCTCAACACCTCATTCCCGCAACGCCGTATGCGTCGCTTACGTAAACACGATTTCAGCCGCCGTTTAGTGGCAGAAAGCCAACTTACCGCGAATGATTTAATCTACCCTGTTTTCGTCATTGAAGGCGAGAATCATCGAGAAGCAGTTCCCTCAATGCCAGGTGTAGAACGTTTAACCATCGACCAACTTTTAATTGAAGCAGGCTTACTTGTGAAATATGGTGTGCCGATGATCGCACTTTTCCCTGTAGTAGGCGAAGCGAAAAAATCGCTAATGGCAGAAGAAGCCTATAACCCAGAAGGCTTGGCACAACGTGCGGTACGTGCATTAAAAGCAGCATATCCAGAATTAGGCGTGATGACCGATGTGGCACTCGATCCATTTACCACACACGGGCAAGACGGCATTATCGATGAAGAAGGCTATGTATTAAACGACATCACCACTGAAATTCTCGTTAAGCAAGCACTTTCACACGCCGAAGCAGGTGCCGATGTGGTTGCACCAAGCGATATGATGGACGGCCGTATTGGTGCTATTCGTGAAGCATTAGAGGCGAATGGCTTTATCAATACCCAAATTATGGCGTACTCCGCAAAATATGCCTCAAACTACTACGGACCTTTCCGCGATGCGGTCGGTTCTGCGGGCAATCTTAAAGGCGGTAATAAATACACCTATCAAGTTGATCCTGCCAATGCCAACGAAGGCTTACATGAAGTGGCAATGGACATCCAAGAAGGAGCAGATATGGTGATGGTAAAACCAGGCATGCCATACTTGGATATGGTATGGCGTGTGAAAGAAACTTTCGGCATACCAACTTTTGCCTACCAAGTTTCGGGCGAATATGCGATGCATATGGCTGCAATTCAAAACGGCTGGTTGAAAGAACGCGAATGCATTATGGAAGGCTTACTATGCTTTAAACGTGCAGGTGCAGATGGCATTTTAACCTACTTCGCCAAACAGGTAGCGGAGTGGTTGTATCACGATAGCCGCAAATAGCCTTAGTAAGAATCTTAGCAAAAATAACCGCTTGAAGAGATCGCAAGCGGTCATTTTCTTCCGAAAATTTGTTATATCCGCATTTTTTGCAAAACTCCCCATTTTCAAGGATAATACGCCCATTTTTTAACACAATTTGAACGAATAAGAGAAGATTATGACTTATCCTCAAGAAGTGAATAAACGCAGAACCTTTGCGATTATTTCTCACCCCGATGCGGGTAAAACTACCATTACCGAAAAAGTGCTTTTATACGGAAATGCGATTCAAACCGCAGGTTCGGTGAAGGGCAAAGGCTCAGCCGATCACGCTAAATCCGACTGGATGGAAATGGAAAAACAACGTGGTATTTCGATCACCACCTCTGTGATGCAATTCCCTTATAACAACTGTTTGGTCAATCTTCTCGACACACCAGGGCACGAAGACTTCTCGGAAGATACTTACCGCACTTTAACCGCGGTGGATAGTTGCTTGATGGTAATCGACTCGGCAAAAGGGGTTGAGGAACGTACCATTAAATTGATGGAAGTCACCCGCTTGCGCGACACGCCAATCATCACCTTCATGAACAAGCTCGACCGCGATATTCGTGATCCAATGGAATTATTGGACGAAGTGGAAAGCGTGTTGAAAATCCGCTGCGCACCAATTACTTGGCCAATCGGCTGCGGAAAATTGTTCAAGGGGGTGTATCACATCGAGAAGGATGAAACCTATTTGTACCAATCAGGGCAAGGCTCAACTATTCAAGAAGTGCGTATCGTTAAAGGTTTGGATAACCCAGAATTAGACGCTGCAGTGGGCGATGATTTAGCTCAACAACTGCGCGATGAATTGGAACTGGTGCAAGGTGCAAGTAACAAATTCGACCACAAAGCCTTTATCAATGGCGAACTGACCCCTGTATTCTTCGGAACCGCATTGGGTAACTTCGGTGTGGATCATTTCCTTGATGGCTTAACTGAATGGGCACCAAAACCACAACCGCGCCAAGCAGACACTCGCACGGTGGAAAGTTCAGAAGAAAAATTCAGCGGCTTTGTGTTTAAAATTCAAGCGAATATGGACCCGAAACACCGCGACCGTGTGGCATTTATGCGTGTGGTTTCAGGCAAATATGAGAAAGGAATGAAGCTCAAACACGTTCGTATCGGCAAAGATGTGGTAATTTCTGATGCCTTAACCTTTATGGCTGGCGACCGCTCTCACGCTGAAGAAGCCTATGCGGGCGATATTATCGGCTTGCATAACCACGGTACGATCCAAATCGGCGATACTTTCACTCAAGGCGAAACCTTGAAATTTACCGGCATTCCAAACTTCGCGCCTGAATTGTTCCGTCGCATTCGTTTGAAAGATCCGCTCAAACAAAAACAATTGTTAAAAGGCTTGGTTCAACTTTCGGAAGAAGGTGCGGTGCAAGTGTTCCGTCCGTTGATGAACAATGATTTAATCGTGGGTGCGGTGGGGGTACTTCAGTTTGATGTGGTGGTTTCGCGTTTAAAAACGGAATACAACGTAGAAGCGATCTACGAAAACGTGAACGTGGCAACCGCCCGCTGGGTGGAATGTTCGGATGCGAAAAAATTTGAAGAGTTCAAACGTAAAAACGAGCAAAACTTAGCCTTAGATGGCGGCGATAACTTAACGTATATCGCACCAACGATGGTAAATTTGAACTTGGCGCAAGAGCGTTATCCTGATGTGGAGTTCTTCAAGACTCGAGAGCATTAATACAAAAAGACCGCTTGTGAGATTAGCTCATACAAGCGGTCAATTTTTACGAATAAAATGCAAATTAAATGCTGAAAGAAGAACCACAACCACAGGTTGAACTCGCATTTGGATTTTGCACCACAAAACGCGAGCCATCTAGCCCTTCGGTGTAATCCACCGTACCACCAATCAAATATTGCAAACTCATTGGATCCACCACTAAACCGACATTTTGGTTTTCAATGGTCAAATCCCCTTCATTAACTTGATCGTCAAAGGTAAAACCATATTGGAACCCGCTGCAGCCCCCACCTGTGATATACACACGCAAACGGAGATTTGGATTATCTTCCCCTTCAATTAAACTCTTCACCTTTCTCGCCGCAGCATCCGTAAAGATGAGAGGAATTTGGATATCGCTCATATCAAACCTATAACAAAACAAATAGTGGTTTATTATCTACCAATCTGATGGTTTGAGCAAGATCATACTAGAGTGTAAGTTTTAGTAAAGTTTTTCAAAAATAGAACAAAGCCTGGTATAATTCAAAAAATTATTATTAGGTTATTTCTTCATTAAGGTTAATGTATGACTGATGTTTCTTCTCAAAAACAAGATGATATTGATTTAATTGAGCTTCTACGAGTATTGTGGGTGAAAAAAGTTTGGATTGTGCTGTCCGCATTTGTATTCACAGCTATTGCTGGTGTCTATGCATTCACTGCAAAAGAACAATGGACTTCTACTGCAATTATTGTTGCACCACGTTCAACTGATTTAGGCCATTTATTACCTACACGCGCAGAATATGCTCGTATCATTGGCGATGGTGATTTTTCTACTGGGAAATTATCTGATTCTCTTTACGAAAAATTTAAACATTTCTTACTTTCTAACGATTTAAAACGTCAATTCTTAGAGCAATCTGAGTGGGTTAAAAACTACACTAAAGATATGACGGAAGAACAAAAAAGAAAATATATTGAAGAAACTGTTTCAAAATATCTTATTGTTCACGAAGTAGACCCTAAGAAAAAAGATTTAACTGAATTAGATAAAATTGGTTTAAAGCTCACCTTCTCAGCAGAAACTCCAAAAGATGCACAACTTGTATTAGGGCAATACGTTGAGTTTATAAACCAATATTTATTAAACCAAACTAACCAAGAATTTAAACTCGGCTTCAACTTGCGTTTAGATGCTTTAAAATTTGCTAAAGAGCAAATGGAAGAAAGTTTAACCGAAACTAAAACGGTTCAAGTAGAAAACTTAACAAATGCGTTAGATATTGCAAAAAAAGCAGGAATTAAAGATTTCTCAAGAGGAAATAATAACATTTCTGTACCAGAATATATGTTAGGAGATGCTCGTTTAAATATCTCTGATTCTAAACTAGCAGACGGTACATATTTATTTATGCTTGGTGAAAAATACCTGCAAGCTCAATTAGATATTGCTAAAAATAACCCTGTTGTTTATCCAACAAATTATTATAGTACGGAGAGACAGTTGAGTAAGCTAACTAAATTAGCCTCTCAATTAGATTCGGTCGAAAATGTAAAAGCGTATTATTATTTAAGTTCACCAGATTATCCTGTGGTTAAAGATAAGCCTAAGAAAGCATTGATTCTTGCTATTGGGTTTATTATTGGTATGGTGTTATCTACTTTCGTTATTTTATTAGGTTCGGTTATACAAACTAACAAAAAATAGTAATGAAGAAAAAGGTTATTTTTATCGGAGCAGGTGGTTATGCTAAATCTGAGCTTGATTCGTTAGATTTATCAAAATATGAATTTTGTGGATTTATTGACAACTTTAAGCCAGAAGGAACAACGCATTTAGGTTATCTTCTTGTAAAAACGATTGATGAATTTAAAGAAAGAAATCATTAGGTTCTTCTGATAAAATGGCTACTGCATCAGAAGCTAAAAACAAAATTGTGGCTCGTAAATCAATTATTGCAGCTTGCCCAATTAAAAAAGGCGAGATTTATACGACAGAGAATTTAACTACTAAACGCCCTGGCAATGGTATTAGCCCAATGTTTTGGTATGAGCTTTTAGGTAAAGAAGCAGAAATAGATTTTGAAGAAGATCAACTTATTCAAGATAGTCGCTTCCAAAATCAAGAATAAAGAGCGGTCAAATTTATGAAAAAAATTGCAATTATCACAGCAAGATCTGGCTCAAAAGGTTTACCGAATAAAAATGTATTATTCGCTAATGGCAAGCCTTTAATGGCGTATAGCATTGAAGCAGCGTTAGAGAGTGGTGAATTTGAAAAAGTAATTGTTAGTACGGATTCGCAGGAATATATCGATCTACTCTCGCATTACCCTATTGAATTTGTGAAACGTTCAGCAGAATTGGCTTCGGATAAAGCAAGTTCTTTTGTCGTAATTGAAGATGTACTGAATCGATATAGTCATGTTGATTATGATTATTTTGTATTACTGCAGCCGACTTCACCATTAAGAACGGCACAGCATATTCAAGAAGCTAACGCTAAATTTGAAGCAAATTTTGAGAAATTTGACTTCTTGGTTTCGGTATCTGACGCTCATAAGCCAACCACATTAACGCGGCAAATTGATGAAGATGAGAGTTTAAAAAACTTTAAACTGGATTACTCTAATTATGCTCGTCAGCAATATCATCCAGAATATTCACCAAATGGAGCAATTTTTTCTGCAAAACCCCAGGCTTATTTAGAGCAAAAACACTTCTATGGAGAGAAATGTATTGCTTATTTTATGGATAAAGAAGTTTCAGTTGATATTGATGATCGTCTTGATTTTGAATATTTCTATTTTATTCTCCAACAACGTAATAAAGAAAAAATCCTATTAGAAACCATCAAAAAAACAATTTCTGCTAAGAAAGAAAATTTCAATAAAACAAAAGAAATCAGTTTAATTGGTCACTCAATTTTAGATTATTGGAATATTGAAGAAGTTAATGACCAAGCCGTTAATAATTTAGCTATTGCGGGGATTACAACTAAACAATATATTGATTTGATCCTAGGGCAAGGCTTGATTCAGTCCTTAGGTGATAAAGTTATTTTGATGTTTGGCACTAATGATATCGTGTATGCTGGTTGGACAAAAGAACAAATTTTTTCAGACATTCAGCAAGTTATTGAAAAACTAAAAGCAATCAATAATAACATTCAGCTTTATTTCTTAGAAATTACCCCTGTGGCCTTAAGGATTGATCGTAATAATGCAGTAATTAGAGAGCTTAACGCATTTCTAAAAGAAAATCTTAAATCTGCAAGATGGATTGCTCTAGATAGTAAATTTAGTGATCACTATGGCAAATTAAACTTAGATTACACTAATGATGGCTTACATTTGAATGAACAAGGCTATCAGTTATTGGAAGAGATCATGAAATCAGAGCTATAACTACCTATGTAACAGGCTCACGTGCTGAATACGGTATTGTTAAGCGCCTACTAAGACGATTACAAGAAGACAATGAGTTGGATTTTTCATTGATTGTAACCGCTATGCACCTTGCTCCTCAATATGGAAATACCGTAGATGTGATTGAGCAGGATGGGTTTAATATTGCTGAGAGAATAGCAGTAAAACTTGATAGCCAAAATAATCAAACTATTCTGACTTCTATGGCAGAAACACTAGATTTATTCGGCAAGCACTTCCAGCAGAACCGTTATGATGCAGTAATGGTACTTGGTGATTGTTACGAGATACTTTCTGTTGCAACGGCTGCTGCAATGCATAATATTCCATTAATTCATTTGCATGGTGGTGAGCAAACATTAGGCAATTATGATGAGTTTATTCGCCATTGCATTACAAAAATGGCAAAACTGCATCTTACAGCGACAGAAGTATATCGTAAACGAGTGATTCAGCTTGGAGAACCACCTGAAAGTGTGCATAACATTGGCTCTCTTGGTGCTGAAAATGGACTAAGTTTAGAATTGCCATCAAAAGAGCGGTTGTTTTCTAAATTAAATTTGCGAAATAAACCGTATTTTATGGTTGCATTTCATCCTGAAACTATTACTGGGCAATCTGTAGAAGAGCAAGTTGAGCAGCTTCTTTTAGCATTAGATTCCTTTAAGTCAGATTATCAGTTTGTATTTATTGGTTCAAATTCTGACACGCATTCCAATGTCATATTTACCAAAGTAAAAAGTTATACAGATGAAAATCGATTTGCATTTTTCACATTGGTAAAACCGGAGGAATATTTAGCTTTAATTAAGTATTCAAAAGGGTTAATAGGTAATAGTTCATCAAGTTTGTTAGAAGTGCCTTCTTTACAAGTTGGGACTGTAAATATTGGAAAACGACAAGAAGGACGCGTTCGTGGCGAATCAGTTATTGATGTAGAAAGTAACCGACAATCTATTGAACAAGGGATTCAGCATTTATTATCTGATGATTTCCAAAAACGCTTACCTACAATGGCAAATCCATATTATCAAGATAATTCAGCGGAAAAGGCTTATGGGCTGATTAAAGCATTTTTAGCTAATGAAGCTAAAGATGAAGCGAAAAAGTTTTACGATTTATAAATAGTAAGAGAAAAATTAAAATTTAAGAGGAATATCATTTTGAAAATATTTGATTATTTGAAAATAGCATTTTTTTATACTTTCTCACATTTAGGAATTCCCTTTAAATTAAGAGTTACAGAAGAAATGCAGAAATTATATTCTAAAAGGGAACCAATAAAACCCTATGCTTTTATTAGGTTACATAATGAAATTAAAACGGTAGATATTGCTTTGAAAAGCGTATTGCCAGCATTAAAAGGTGGAGTTATAGGGTTTCATTCTTGTTCAGACGGTACAAAAGAATATATTCTAGAATTTTGTAAAAAATACCCACAATTTATTCCGGTAGAATATCCTTATGATGTCATTCCTTCTGGTGATAAGCGTTACATGAATAATGACTTTGATATTAATTCTAGACTTGACTCATATTATAATTTCATCTGGGATAAATTGCCTAAAGATGAATGGATAATAAAAATTGATGGTGATCATATATGGAATATTGAGGCATTAGAATCGCTTTGTCGACTTCCAATAAGAAAAACAGATTGTATTATTCTTAGCCGTATAAATTTACATTGTGATAATGGGAAATGTTATATTCATAGAAAATATCCAATTATGGAAGGGGGAGATTCTTGGATTTTATATAATCATAATGTAAGGTTTTTATTTAATCGTGGTTGGAATGACGGTCATTTCTTTGCCTATGAAAGATTGCCTTTACCAAGGAAAGAACGTAAAAAAATTTTAGGCATATGTTCTAACTGGAACTTTCCGGTAGTAAAAAATAGAAGAGATGATTTTAAGAAAGATGATGGGGTCTTATTAAAAGATT
>NZ_QEQF01000006.1:0-110613 GCF_003253115.1 Pseudohaemophilus paraphrohaemolyticus
ATTTAATTTAAAGGTAAAAATGAATTTCTAGTTAGCACTTTTATCAAGACTTCAAAATTAAAATATTTTAACTAAGTCAATCAACAAGTGCCCACACAGATTGTCTGATAAGTTGTTAAAGAACAAATAAAATTGGTCGGCGAGATAGGATTTGAACCTACGACCCACTGGTCCCAAACCAGTTGCGCTACCAAGCTGCGCTACTCGCCGTCTGATTCTCTTTCGAGATATTTAATGGGGTGGCTAATGGGATTCGAACCCACGACAACTGGAATCACAATCCAGGGCTCTACCAACTGAGCTATAGCCACCATAACTTCATTGGTTTTAGCATTTGACCTGGCGCGCTCGACAAGATTCGAACTTGCGACCTTTGGCTCCGGAGGCCAACGCTCTATCCAACTGAGCTACGAACGCGTTGTTTTGATTAGTGCGCCGCAACGGAAGGGTATATTATAGATTTCGCCTTCCCTTGTCTAGCACTTTTTGAAAAAATTTTAACATTTTCATTCATTTGTTTTTATTTCATACAAATTGCGTGATAATCATCTTTTTTTTGCATAAATTCTAACATTACTCATCTCATTAAAGGAAATTTTCTGCTTTTCTTAATGAAAATCTCACTATTTAGTGAAGAGAAATGTTATTATTCTGCTTTATTTCACGTTGTGTATTTAATGAGGAAGCCAAATGTCAAACACTAATGCAATCGCAAACGTTGCAAAAATAATTCGTGAAAACGAAATCAAGTTCGTTTTATTACGATTTACCGATATTAAGGGCAAGGAACACGGTGTTTCTTTACCTGTAAGCCTTGTTGCTGACGACCTTGAAGATCTTTTTGAAGAAGGAAAGATGTTCGACGGCTCATCGGTTGAAGGCTGGAAAGCCATTAACAAAGCAGATATGCTGTTAATGCCAATCCCTGAAACCGCTGTTGTTGACCCATTCGCTCAAATCCCAACCCTCTCTCTCCGCTGTAGCATCTACGACCCTAACACAATGCAAAGTTACGACCGCGACCCGCGTTCTATCGCAATTCGTGCAGAAAACTTCTTAAAATCAACAGGTATTGCAGATAATGTAATGTTCGGTCCAGAGCCAGAGTTCTTCTTATTTGATGATGTACGTTTCTCAACCGATCCGCAAAACGTTTCTTATCATATTGATGATGTAGAAGCGATGTGGAACACCAACCGCAAATATGAAAACGGCAACAACGCTTATCGTCCATTGAAAAAAGGCGGCTACTGTGCCGTTGCACCACTCGACACTGCACATGATATTCGTTCTGAAATGTGCTTAATTATGGAAGAGATGGGCTTAGTGATTGAAGCGCACCACCACGAAGTGGCAACCGCAGGTCAAAACGAAATCGCAACTAAATTCAATAGCTTAACCTTAAAAGCAGACGAAACCCAAATCTATAAATATGTGGTACAAAACGTAGCACTTGAACACGGCAAAACTGCGTGCTTTATGCCAAAACCATTCGCAGGCGACAATGGCTCAGGTATGCACTGTAATATGTCATTAAGCAAAGATGGCAAAAACGTGTTTATGGGCGACAAATACGCAGGCTTATCGGAAACTGCCCTTTACTACATCGGTGGTATCATCAAGCACGCCAAAGCGTTGAATGCGTTTACCAACCCATCGACCAACTCATACAAACGCTTAGTGCCAGGCTTTGAAGCTCCTGTGTTATTAGCTTACTCGGCAAGTAACCGCTCGGCATCTATCCGTATTCCTGCGGTAACTAGCCCGAAAGCGACTCGCGTAGAAGCACGTTTCCCAGATCCATTAGCAAACCCATACTTATGTTTCGCGGCATTATTAATGGCAGGTCTTGACGGTGTGATCAACAAAATCCACCCAGGCGATGCAATGGATAAAAACCTCTACGACTTACCGCCAGAAGAGTTAAAAGAAATTCCAGCAGTGGCAAGCTCATTAGGCGAAGCGTTAGATTCTTTAGCGGCCGATTTTGAATTCTTAACCCAAGGTGGCGTATTCACCAAAGAATTTATCGAAGCCTACATCGGCATCCGTCGTAAAGAAGTTGAGCGTTTAAATATGACCCCACACCCAGTGGAATTTGAGATGTACTACGCTTAATTCTTTACCAAACGACGAGCAAAATCAACCGCTTGTATAACGAAACGCCCGTTTATGTTCACACATAGACGGGCGTTCTTTTATTTATTTTTCAAGCGCTCAATTTTCTATACTTTCTTGCAAATTAGGCATATCTTCATCCAACGTCTTAATATAGAAAAAGAACACCAGATATTTCACCACCAACGCACATAGAATAATGGCCTTAATGACCCACGATGAGCTAATAAAAAACGTCACACCCATCACCGTCGTGCCGATCATCAGAATCCGCATCTTCGCCTTTTTAGTCAGCGCACGCTGCTCATTAAACTCTTTCAAATGATTCTGATAAATTTTGGTGCTGATAAACCAACTATGCAAACGCTCGGAACTACGCGTAAAGCAGAACAAAGCACTCAGCAAGAACACCGTACCAGGAAGGCCTGGCAAAATAATGCCAGCAATGCCGATGCCGAGAAAAATAAAACCCAAAAGTGCGTAAAGAATCTTCATAGAAAAAGTTAATAATGCGTTAAAAATAGGCACTATTATCTATAAATAAAAATGATTTGCAACAAATAGCTTGTTGCAAATCATCTTGAAAATACTATCGCTTGTATAGCTAAAATCAGGCTTTCACCGCATTCACACATTCGCCGTTATTGGCAATGTCTAGAATATTCGACAGTGTCACTTCCGAAATATTCACTAATGCCTCTTCGGTTAAAAACGCTTGATGTCCTGTAAACAACACATTATGGCAAGAAGAGAGACGACGGAACACATCATCGGTAATCACATCATTGGATTTATCTTCGAAGAACAACTCGCGTTCGTTTTCGTAAACATCCATACCCAACGCCCCAATTTTTTGGCGTTTTAAAGCTTCAATTGCGGCTTGGCTATCAATCAAACCACCACGACTTGTGTTGATAATCATCATACCATCTTTCATTTTATTAAATGCCGTCTCATTCAGCATATAGTGATTTTCTGCGGTCGCAGGACAATGCAAAGTAATCACATCGGAATGGGCATAAAGCTCGTCCAACGATACATATTTGCCGCCTAACTTGTCCACGATAGGATTATGGAATGGGTCGTAAGCCAGAATGTTCATCCCAAAACCTTTCAAAATTCGCATCGTCGCAATCCCGATTTTGCCCGTGCCAATCACACCCGCTGTTTTACCGTGCATATTAAAGCCCGTCAAACCTTCTAGGTGCTATACACAGCGACTTTCATTTTTCATCCTTAGGCATAAAAAATGCCGCACAATTTAGGAAATTCTGTGGCAATTTTAACCGCTTGTTGTATTTAGTTCAATCAACGAAAGAAATCACTCAAAAATTCTTTAGCCAGAATAAAGAGTCTCTTTACTTTTATCCTCTTTATTCCTGCCTTGATTTTACTTACACTAACAACGTTTTTTCAATGATTTATTTGGAGCTTCCAATGAAAAATGTTTTAGTCATCAAATCAAGCATCTTGGCAAATAACTCACAATCAAGCCAACTTGTCGACTACTTAAAATCTAAAATTACCGCGAACATCACTGAACACGATTTCGGTGCAAACCCACTCCCTTACTACAACTTAGATGCCGCAACAGGCACACGTGGTGAACCGACAACCGAAGCACAACAAAAAATGCTTGAACTTTCAAACCAGCTTATTGGCGAAGTAAACAATAGCGATGTGTTAGTTTTTGGTGTGCCGATGTATAACTTAGGCATCCCTGCTCAACTTAAAACCTATATTGATTATCTCAACCGTACGGGTGTAACTTTCCGTTATACGGCAAATGGTCCCGAAGGTTTAATCACAGGCAAAAAAGCGATTGTTATTTTAGCTCATGGCGGCATTTACAAAGATAGCCATGCAGATTTAGCAAAACTTTATATGCAAACGGTGTTAAATTTTATCGGCATTACTGAGGTAGAATTTGTCTATGCGGAAGGGATTGGTTACGGTCCTGAAGCGGTCGAAAAAGCACAACAATCTGCAAAAGCAGAGTTAGATCGCATTGCTGCGAGTTTCTAATCTCTAATAAATCTCATCTAGGGCGTATTCAATACGCCCTTTTTGATTGCCAAATAAAAAAGAAAAAGTCGGCATTTCTGCCGACTTTTCTATTCGCTACAAATTCACAATTACCATTGGTAACCCACGCTTGCAGCAGCACCTTTATCACCGCGAGTATTACTATTCACACTGAATTTAACACCGATTTTACCGTTGTCAGAAATTCGAGAATAACCTACCGCGACAGCATTTTGGCCTTTATAAGTACCAGCCCCCGCTGAAATCATTGATTTACCTGGTTGAGCTGCTTGATATAAGCCACCTGTTGCTAAAGCACCTGCAATACCTGCACGTAAGTTACGATCTACGTTATCGATCTTATTATCTAAGCGTGCAATATTGTGAGCATTATTGATAACCGCTTGGTTCGTTCTACGTAATTGGCTTACGCTTACTGCATCTGTATTCTCTTTACCTTCTGCAATATTAGTTACGCGTCGACCACCATTATTTAGACCTTCTTCGGTTAATTTAACTACGGTTTTTTTGTCTAAACCAATAGTTACGCCATTCTCGTTAATCACAGTTTTGCCTGTTTTCACAGAACCTTTATCACCAAGATCAACGTCTTTCGCCAATTTCACGTTGAGCGTATCATTGCCATCTGCAACAACAGCGATGTTATGTTCGGTTAGCTCACCTTTCGCACCACCTTTCACATTCAATTGAGAATTCAATTTACGTGAAACAGTTGTACCTTTGTCACCACCGAACTTCATACCATCTTCTGTAGTCGCTACTTCGTGAGTTTTATTGTTTTCAGTATAAACGATACGTGTTGTACCATCTTTACCATCCACACCCACTTTACCATCAGCACCTTTAATGGTAACGCCATTTTTACCATCTTTACCATTCAAGCCGATAGAGCCGTCTTTGCCGTTAATCACAACTGCACTGCCGTCTTTACCATTTACACCGATAGAGCCATCGACACCCTCTTTACCGTCTTTCGCTTTCTCACCAATGTTCAAGTTATTGCCTAATTTAACCACTAACTTGTTATCAGTTGAAACCACAGTAGTAATGCCATTTTCGCCCACAACATCAAGCGTATCGCCTAATTTTTTGGTTACTGATGAATTGTCTTGAGCTTTGAAAGTTAAGCCTTTGTTCGTCACATCTTTCACTTCATTGTGAACGACTTTCAACTGATCTTCCGTCGCTGCTTGACCACTTGTGATCTGATTAGGATTCCAAGTTTTATTGGTTAATCCACCGACATTACCCGTAGTACCGTTGATAGTCACTTTATTACTATCTCCAATAGTCACTACAGGTTTAAGATCAACTTTGTAAGTTTTTTGTCCTGTATCTTTGTCTTCTTTAGATACACTTACGCTTACACTATCACTGCCTTCCACAATAGTACCTAACTTAGTAATCTCTTTCTTACCTTCGTTAGTAATATTGGTTAGGTTATTATTTGCGGCATTATCGATCTTATCTTTAATATCTTTGGTTAAACCAACGGCAACTTTGTTACCTTCTGCTTTCGTTTCGATATATTTATTATCGCCAACTACGCTGAAGTTAATACCATTTTTTTGATCAAGACGTTGCTCGTCTGTAGAGCCTTTATCACCACTTAATTTGATTGTGTTGCTTGCAACAACATTCACTTTATCGCTTACCGATTTCAATTGATCTTCAGTTGCCGCACGTCCGCTTACCGCTTCCGTTTTACCAACAACCCATTCACGGTTAGCTAGGCCAGTAATATGACCGCTTGCACCATCAATTGAAACGTGATTTGTGCCATTACCTACACGAATTAATGCTTTAGATCCATCAACAATCACAACATTATTACCAGAACCTGCAGTAATCGTGCCTGCTGTACCATCCAGAATCACTTGTTTTGTTGTATCAGTGCCTAATGTCACTTTATTCGCAAGTTTCACATCATAGTTAGTGTGACCATCCGTAGCCTTGCTTTCGGCTAAGACAAGATTTTTGTTCGCATCTTTATCTTCACCATTCACAGAAACGGTTGTTTTCGCAGCTGTAGCTTTCGCATTTAATTGCGATACGTTTACCACATCAGTGTCTTTCTCGCCCGCTTTCACATTGGTAATCGTATTACCACCATTGTTCAAACCATTGCCTGTTAAGGTTACAACTGTTGCTTCAGCTTTATCGCCTGCAGGACGTTTAATTTCAACACCATTGTTATTCACAACCGTATTGCCCACATTCACAGAACCTTTATCGGTTAAGTTCACATTTTTAGCCATACGAATAACAACTTTGTTATTTTCACTAAAGGTTCTAATGTTCGCACCAGTGTAATCTTCAGCTTTTGCCTCTGCTTCTGCATCGCCACCAACAATCTCTAAGGTCTCACCTAGTTTTCTGTTGATAACCACATTCGCAGTTTGTGTCGCAAAATTCAATCCACCGTTAATCACAGTATCAAGCGCTTTTAACTGATCTTCTGTTGCAGCACGGCCTTTCACAGCTTCTGTTTTACCAATTTCCCAAGTACGGTTAGACAAGTTAGTTACAGTGCCTTCTGTACCATTGATGGTCACAGCTTTTTCAGCATTACCACCCACAACAATAGAACCATTTTCACCATTCACAACCACTTTATTATTATCCTTGCCTAAAGTTACCTTATCAGCAAGTTTAATATCGTAGTTTGTGTGACCATCTTCTCTCGTTGTTTCAGTTAAAGCGAGATTTTTATTCTCATCTTTACCCTCATTGTTCACAGAAACAGTTGTTTTCGCTTTATCAGAAAGTGCTTTTAATTGCTCTTCTGTCGCCGCACGGTTTGATGCACCAAAGCCAGCTACATCTAGGGTCGTGTTGGTTAAGCCCGTAATTACCCCTGTTTTACCATCAAGTGAAATTGACTTATCGCCTTCTACATTCACCACTCCGTTCTCTGCAAAGCTCACTTTGCCTGAACCTGTGTTGTTTGTAATAGAAGTAATACCACTTAAGTCACCTGCAACATTTACATGGAATGCATTAGTAATGCCATCACCAGTTACTGTTGTATTCACTCCCGCTTCTAGTTTCGTTTTATCCACCGATACTTTGAACTTCGTATTCGCTTTATCCGTAGTATCTGTATCAACGTGTACGTTGTTACCCTCGCCTTCTACACTATATTTGTGCGCTAATGTCGCTTTCGCTTTATCTGATAAATCAATGGTTACTGCTGAACCATTTGCGATTGTTTTGATACTATCTCCACCTTTCACTGCAAACTCAATTCCACCCTCTTTATCAAGGCGTTGCTCTGCTGTTGCACCTTCATTACCCGTCAATTTGATAGTATTTGTTGACACAACATTGACTTTATCGCTAACAGACTTCAACTGGTCTTCCGTTGCTGCACGACCACTTTCATAAGTCGTTTGACCAACCGTCCACTCTTTATTTTGTAAGCCTGTTACATAGCCTTGTTTTCCATCCAATGTAATCGCTTTATCTCCATCGATAAGCACCTTACCTGCATCTGCAATGGTTAATTTGCCTGAACCTTGCGTATTAGTAATTGATGTAATTTCATCCAACGCGCCTTTTACATTCACAGCATAAGTTCTGGTTTTACCATCTTTATCTATGCCTGAAGTTACCGTTGTATTTTTACCTTCAATCACTTTCACTGCATCTTTCGCAATATTATGAACTACCGTTTTACCATCATCCGTAATATTTTTCAGATCAGACTTCGCAATACCATTGATCACTACGCTAGTTGCATTTTTGCCTTCACCATCTTGAACAGTTAAGCTGACTTCACCAGCATCATTGACAGAGTATTTTCCATCAGAATCTTTCGCTTGGTTTTGCACTAAGCGTAAGTCCTTCGCAGTAACAACTTCCTTCGCAATATCAGCCACTTTCGCTTTCGATACGCCCACGCCATAACGTGCATTCGCCGATTTATCTGCGCCCTCTACCATCGTCACTGTCGCGATGTTTTCATCATCTTGTGCCGCGGTTGAGGTTGTCACTGATTCCACTTGGTCTGCACCTTTCACCGTGTAAGTCTTCACGCCGTCTTTCTCTTCAGAGGAAACAGAAATGTTTTTACCATCTCCTACCACATTCGTTAAGCTCTGAATCGTAGTTTTTGCTACCTCTGTGATATTTGACAAGTCTGTATTCGCCACACCTTTAATCACAGCAAATTCATTCTCAATCACTTTGCCTGTGCCATCCGCATAGTTCATCACAACTTCATCAGATTTAGCATCTGCTTTAATTGTTTTTGAACCCACTTCATATTCACCCGCTCTGATGTGTTTTTCTTTGCTTACAGACTCACTACGAACTAACGCTAGTTGCTCTTCTGTTGCAGCACGCATTGATTTACCAAAACCAGCTACATCTAGAGTCGTATTGGTTAAGCCCGTAATTTGATGTGCTACGCCATCAATATTAATCGGACTACCAGTATCGCCCGCACCCACAAGAACACTACCAACTGTACCATCAATAATAACTTTCTTATTATTTTCAGTACCTAACGTCACTTTATTCGCAAGTTTCACATCATAGTTAGTGTGACCGTCTGCAAACTTGTTATTTGTTGTAAGAACAAGATTTCCATCAGTATTACCATCATTTACCGAAACTGTAGTAGTTGCTTTCGCTGCGGCTTTATTTAACTGACCGACATTCACTGCATGATTAGTCTCTGTACCTTCTGCAACATTGGTAATTTGATTACCACCGTTATTTAAGCCCGCTTTGGTTAACGATACTGTCGCATTACCGTTCGCACCATTCTTAATCGTGATGCCACCTGTCTCCACTCTCGTATCGCCTGTCTCTAAGCTGGTCGCCGTTAAGTTCGGGTTAGTGCCAATAGTGATTTCTTTACCTGTATTCGTGACCGCAATGTTTGTGCCGTTCACGAATTTAACTGTATCACCACCTTCCACTTTCTCTGCATTACCTGCATTCACTTGAAGATTCCAAGCTGAAGCCTTTTTCGCAATATCAGCCACTGTCGCTTTCGATACGCCTAACGTATAAGTCGCATTCGCTTGACCTGCATTCGGTGCTTCATACTCAAGGATATTGTCATCCCCAGCTTTCTTCACCACTTTCTCAACTTGCTCTGCCGCGCTGACTTTATAGACTTTCTTGCCTGTCTCTTTATCCGATTTTGAATCATCCAACGTAATGCGATCGCCTGCTTCTAACACCGTACCCAAGGCAGTAATCACTTTCTTACCGTCAGTTGTAATATTGGCTAAGTTTGTATTCGCTTTGTTATTAATCGTTGTTTTCATCTCATCCGATAAATCAACCGTCACATTGCCGTCTGTACCCGTTGCTTTCGTTACGATGTTCTTACCGTTCTCTGCACCTACAACATTAAATTGGATTCCACCCGCTTGTGACAAGGTTTGTTCTTTTGTCACACCAGTGTTACCGCCCAATTTCACCGTGTTGTTCAGTTGCGTCGATACCGCATTCAATTGCGCTACGTTTACCGCATCATTGTCTTGCGTACCTTTCGCGATACCTTTAATTTGTTTATTGCCATCGCCAAGGTTCAAGCCTTCTGATGTCCAACTTACCGTTGTGCCATTACCCGCAATCGAGGTAATGCCTGTTAACGCGTTCGCTAAAGTCACGGTTACGTTATTACCCGCACCCGCTGTCGTAATGTTCGAACTACCTAATACATTAAACTTAATGCCACCTGCTTGACGTAATGTTTGCGTTTGCGTTGCAGTATTTCTATCCGCACCCAATGAGATAACATTGTTGCCAATCTCATCTAACTGACCTTTATTGACCGCATCACTGCTTTCTGTACCTCTCTCAACGTTAGTAATTTTGTTACCACCGTTGTTTAAGCCCGCTTTGGTTAACGATACTGTCGCATTACCGTTCGCACCATTCTTAATCGTGATGCCACCTGTCTCCACTCTCGTATCGCCTGTCTCTAAGCTAGATGCGGTTAAATTATCAGCCGTTTTTACCGTGAAGACTTTGTTCTCATTGGTAATTTCAATGTTTTGACCATTTTTGAATTTAACCGTATCGCCACCAGCAACTGTTTGTTCTGCCGCATCATTGGCTTGGATTTTCCACGCAGCAAGATTCTTAACTTTGCTTTCGCCTGTGGTCGTAATATTGCTCAAATCATTTTTCGCAATACCACCGATCACAACGTTAGATTTATTGCCACCCTTGCCATCTTGAACCGTTAAGGTCACTTCGCCTGTGTCGCTTACTGCGTATTTACCATTTGAGCCTTCCGCTTGATTTTGTACCAAACGTAAGTCATTTTTCGCCGCATCAGCTGCATTGAACTTGCTTGAAATGGTCACTGTGCCATCTTTTGATGTAATCGAAATGTTATCCCCTTGAACAAGATTCACTTTCTTATTATTCGGTGTAACATCTGCGCCATTTGCTTGTAATGACCAAATATCGCTCGCTTTCGCAACGCCTGTGATTTTCGCTTCGCCTGCAACATCACCCGCTGCGTTCGCGTATTTCAATACCACTTCATTGTCGCCATTCACTGCGTAAGTGCCTTTCTTGATAAAAGTATCGTTCGCTTGAGAAATACGCGTTACATCACTGATATTTGCCGCATTATTTGGAACATCACCACCTGATTTCACATTAGTTATCTGTGCACCGCCTACATTGATGCCTTCATTTTCAAACTTAATGGTTTGACTATTGCCACCAATTGAGTTGATGTTGGTTAAGGTGTTTGCTAAACCTACACTAATCTCATTATCTGTACGTTTTACTGCCACATTTGCATCTGCGTTCTTAATTACGACCGCTTGACCACCAGAAATCGTTTTGCCTGCGCTTGCTGTGTCATTACCATCTTTTAAGATCCACGCTGCAGCATTTTGCACCGCTTGTTTCGATACGCCAACCGCATAAGTCGCATTAGCTTCACCTTTCTTACCTGATTTTACTGTGACTTCTACAAGGTTTTCATCATTTGCTTTATGTTCTGCTGCTTCAACTGCTTCAACTTGTTTGTCAGCGCTGATGCGATAGTGGCGTTTGCCATTTGCATCTGTGGTTGAACCATCTAAACTAATACGATCGCCTGCGGTGATCTCAGTACCTAAACCTGTGATCACTTTCTCGCCTTCTGGAGTAATGTTATTTAAGGTGTTATTCGCTTTGTTGTTAATGGTTTTTTTCATCGCATTTGATAAATCAACGCTGATGTTATTACCATCTTGGCTCGCTGTAGTGACAATATTTTCGCTATTATTCGCGCCCACAACATTAAAACGAATACCTTTTTCTTCAGTTAAGTTTTGAGCTTTCGTAAAATGGGTGCCATCGCCTAACGCAATTGTGTTGTCAGTGATAGCATTATCAATTTTATCTGCCGTTGCTTGATTCAAATCGAATTTCACCACGCCACCATTTTCAACACTTGCCACCGTGCGTGTACCGTTCGTGAATTTCAACCCTTGCTCTAATGTTACCGTTTTCGCCGTTTCATTATTCGCTGCATAGCTCAATGGAATAGATTTTGCCGCTTCTGCACCATCAAATGTCACACTATAGTTTGTGTTATGTGTGGTATCGTTCTGTGTCGCCGTTACCTTAATCGGGCCTGTAGAATTTTGGGTTAATGTGACCGCTTGACGTGCCACATCCTTCACGTCTTCTGTTTTCACAGAAACGCTATATTCTGCATTTGATGCGCCTTCTGAGCCTTTTGAAACACGAACAGCAGCTAAGTTATTCGCAACGTTAGCATCTTTCTTCACTGTTTCAGTTGAACCATTTGCCGCAATTATATTTTTCAACTGCCCAAAGTTCACCGCATCATGCTCATCCGTACCATTCGCTACGCCAGTGATTTTCTTCGGTGCATTATCGCCACCTAAACCGATGCCGTTCTGATTAAATGTAATGGTTGTGCCGTTACCACCCACTTGGGTAATGCCTTCTAGCTTGCTGTTTAACGCAAAGGTAAATTTAGCAGGACCCGTGCTAGGCTGAACTACAGTTAAGTTTTTACCCGCCTCGAAAGTAACAGTATTTCCTGGCTTGATAAGGTTTCTATAGGCAAGCCCTGGCGTACCGTCATTATTAAGGTTTACATTTCCCGCACCAATTGCAACCCAACCAGATTTTTGAATTGCATTAACCACCGTGCTTGCAGTCACTAAGCCATCGACACCTAAACTTGGTATTCCTGAATATTCAGCAGAATCTGGAATAATTGAGCCTTGTGTAGTCTCAATCGTAATTTCTTGATTACCTGCAGACGTGCGAATAAAGCTATTCTCCGCACCTTTTACGGTTAATGATTGATCTGATAATGAAACAAGTCCAACACCAGCTGAGTTACCTTTGGTATGAAGTTTTGCGGTAGAATTGATGGTAATCTCGCCGTCTTGGGTTTTTACAAGACTAATATCATTACCTTGTCTTAACGCAACTTTACCGTTAACCGGTGGAACATCCGTTCTCGAACCATTATCAATTTGCAAGCCCCATTGGTTAGCTCCCACAATACGGTTTACATCGCCAATATTGGCAGCATTAGTAACAACATTTCCACCCGATGCCAAGTTAGTAATATTCTTACTACCCACATCTAAACCTGCATTGGTAAAGGTAATCGTTGAGCCATTGCCACCAATCGATGTCATATCTGTTAAAGCTTTTGATAAGCCAACAGTAATCGCATTTAAGTGACGAGAAACCAAAATGTTGTTATCGTTATCTGCATTTTTAAACACCGCAGACTCGCCACCCGCAATCGCATGGCCATCGTCAGTGTCTTTACCATCTTTCAAGTTCCAAGCAGCCGCAGATCTCACCGCACTTTTCGATACATTTAATTTATAAGTTGCATTTGCCTTGCCAGTATTAGTTGATGTTACTGTAATCAAGTTGTCTGTGTTACTATCGCCACCGTCTTTTTCAACTTTCTCAACTTGGTCATCCGCATTGATAGTAATTTGACCTGGTGCGGCATCAAGCGTAACGTTCTTACCTTGTTTAAGAGCAACCTTTTTGTTTTGTGCATTCACATCGGTTTTCGTGCCGTTTTTATCCACTTGTAACGACCACAAATCATCTGCACGTGCAATGCCCGTAATTTTGGTGGTTTTATTTGCAACAGGTTGATTATTACCATTCTCATAAGCCAAGCTTACCGAACCATCTGTGTCAACAGCATAGGTGTTAGGTTTGATATGAAGCTCATTCGTTTTTGAAATATTTTGCACATCACCAATATTGGCAGCATTATTAACTGTTGTACCGCCTGATTTTAAATTGGTAATATTTTGACCGCCAACATCAACCCCCTGAGCAGTCAAACTCACTTTATTGCCCGCCCCTTGAATAGAATTGATATTGGTTAAATCGCTCGCCAAGCCATATTCAATGGTTGTGCCTGTGCGTTTTGCGGTTAAGTTATTTGCCGCTTGGAAAGAAACATCCGTTCCCGCAGACACCTTCGCCTTGCCAGTTTGGTTACCTGTGCCAAGGTTTGAGCCTGAAGTTTGAATGTTCCAACCTGCTTTGTTGATGGTGTTGATGATGTCCGCTGCGGTAACTAAGCCGTTGGTTGGATTATTATTCGAGCTGTTAACACTCGCAACGCCATTGCCATCTACGGTTGTTCTCGCTTGCGTGGTCGAAATGTTAATTTGATTGTCAACTGCATTTGTTGTAATAAATGAATTATTCGTACCTTGTACTTTTAAGGTATTTGACACTAAACGAACATCCGCACCTGCAGAATCAGTCGTATTACCTTCAACTTTTAAGTTAACGGCTTTTAATTGAGCAACGTTCACTGCATCGGTATCAACCGTACCGCCAGCCACGTTATTAATTTGACGAGATTGTGTTGAACTGCCTACGGAAACGCCAGCCATGGTTGAACGTGCCGCACGACCAGTGTTTCTCGCTTCTTCAAAATAATTGCGACGACCGTTTGCAGGATCGAACGCTTGTGCATTTCTTAGTCCTGTTGTTACAGAAGATGAACCTAAAGCAACACCCTGTTCAATCGTTGCTTGAGCATCTTTACCCATTGCAATGGTGCTGCTTTGTTCCGCTCTTGCATTAGAACCCACTGCAATAGAGTGTGCACCACTTGCTGTGGTTGGACTATTACCATTTTGGTCTCCAGAACCTAATGCCACCGCATTTTCGCCCGTGCTACGACTTGAACGACCAATAGAAATACTACGTGCCGCATCTGCATATGCCGCATCACCAATAGCCACCGCACTGGTAAAGAGAGTTTGGGACTTATAACCTAATGTTACGGTACGATTTTGACGAGTTAATGCACTATCACCAATCACCACTGAACTTAATGCGTTATTACTATATTTTGTCCCATTTAGATCGTATTGATCGCCACCAGATAATGCTTGTGCATTATGACCGATTGCAACAGAGTTTCCCCCTTGGGCTTTCGCACTCACACCAAAGGCAGATGCATTAGTTGCGGTTGCATAAGTGAGCACACCCACAGCAGTTGCATTATCGCCTTCTGCTTCGGTTCTCGCACCCACTGCGGTTGATGCTTTACCATTACCGTTTGCTTTCACATTACCTTTTGCACCATTACCGATTGCAACAGATTCTGTCATACCAACAGCAGCACTCGTACCCATCGCAATACTGTCGGTATAGCTTGCGTCTGCACCTTCACCAATTGCGATCGCATTTGCGCCTGTTTTATAACTCTTATCCGCACGAATACTTTTCGCACCATTACCAATCACAATAGAATTTTTCGATGTTGCAGTCGCACCTGTACCAATCGCCACAGAGTTGGTTACTAAGTTAGATTCAACCGCATCTGCATCGCCCGTGCCCTTAGAAGCATCAACGCCCGCGTTTTTACCAATCGCGATGTTGCCTGAGCCTTGGGTTTTGGCGTTAAAGCCCATTGAAACAGATTCTGTTGCTGCTTCAGATTTATGACCCACCGCAATTGAGCGCTCGCCATTTGCGTTAGATTGAATACCAACCGCTACTGCACGCGTATGTGCTAAAGACGATGCCCCCACCGCAACCGCACCTTCGCCTGTCGTGCGAGCTGCTTTTTTTGCCTTACCCGCATCATCTACAGACGCATTATTATCAATAGTATTATCATAAGATGGGCCGCCAATGGCAACAGAGCCATGACCTTCTGCTTCCGCATAAACACCTAATGCAGTTGAAGCTACACCTTTCGCATTTGCACGTTTACCAAATGCCGAACCAAAATCAGCATTCACTTCTGTCGCATGACCAATTGCAGTGGCATAAGCACCATAAGCTCTTGTTGCCACACCCACTGCAATTTGACCCGCATTTGCATCTAATCCTTTTTTACCTGCATGAGCATCCGTACCAATTGCAACCGCAAATGAACCAAACGTAATCGCTTTCGTACCCACCGCAACTGCTGCTGCTGTTTCCGCACTTGAATCATTACCAATCGCTACCGCAGATTGTTCAGCAGTTAAATTAACTGTTTTAGTTGTTTTCGTAGCTTCATCATAAACATCAGTTGAAACCACCCCCGCTTTGGCATTTGCCCCCATAGCAGTACTGCTTAGGCCTTTGGAATGAGCATTCACACCAACAGAAATAGCATTATTATTCTCTGATTTAGCATTATTACCCATAGCAACGGCAAATTCATGAGTCGCACGTGATTTCTCACCTACTGCAACGGTGTATCTTGCTGTTGCTTGAGCAGCCCACTCACGACGACTCGCACCACCGATGGCTAATGCTGCTACACCATTTGCGTAAGTATTTTCACCAATTGCAGTTGCCCCCTCAACGTTAGCCTCAGAACCAGCACCAACTGCTGTTGTACCACCACCAGTAGTTTGACCGCCATTAAGAGTGGTTGCTGCATTCGCAGAAAGAGATGAGCCTAATAAGGCTGCAACAAGGGAGAGTTTAAAGGTTTGACTAATTGCATCCACAAAGGATTGAGTAGAAGAATGGCTTGATTTCTTTTTGTGTGCTTTCGCTAATTCAGAAACCACCACCCAAGATTGAGTCGCATGACTCCAAACGACGTTATAAATCTTATTCATAAGAAAATCCTTATTTTAAGTAAAACTGTGTTCAATGAAGATACATATTAAAAATATGCAAAAAATACATAAAACTTTGTGAAATTATATAAAAAATAAACAAAAAATACATTTCACGTTAAAAACTTTACAAAATCTTTACAAAAAATGGAGGAGTTTTATGATTATAATAAAAATTTAATCCATTATTTCAGTCTATAAAATAATCCCAAAGCAAGGTTATCTTACACTTTTTTACATTTTAAAAGCGAAATTCGACCGCTTATTGTTTTGTAAATTCTCTCAATTTTCCCATTTACATTGGCTGTTTTTACCTCAAAAATGGAGTGAATTCTACTCAAAAAATAATGAACCTATTTACCCTCCAAAATAGATTTGTAAAGATCTTTATCTCTCTCCGAAAACGGATCAAAAAATAGATCTGATTAGATTTTTTGTTAATTTTCTCTGATTTATAGTTTCAGCCTATACATAGCCATACAATAATTATTAAATAGTTATCCACAGGTTTTACCTCTCTCTCCGTTTTCTCCTCTCTCTACTCGCCGTCGCTGAACGCGACGTCAAGCTATCTCTCTCCCACAAGGAGAGAAGAGTGAAATGAGGGTAAGCAGTCATTTTTAACCACTCTTTTACAAAAAAACCACCCATTTGGGTGGTTTCATTTATCTAAACAAGGCGGGTTATTTTAAGCTGCCCACCATATCCTCTGGACGAACCCAAGCATCAAATTGTTCAGCGGTTAATAAGCCTAAGTTAATCGCTTCTTCTTTCAATGTTGTGCCGTTTTTATGCGCCGTTTTTGCGATTTTCGCCGCATTTTCGTAACCGATGTGGGTATTTAACGCAGTCACCAACATTAAAGATTGCTCTAATTGTTGTTTGATGCGTGGATAGTTCGGCTCAATGCCCGCTGCACAGTGTTCGTCAAATGATACGCACGCATCTGCTAATAATTGTGCAGATTGTAAGAAGTTTGCAATCATCACTGGGTTGTACACGTTCAATTGGAAGTGCCCTTGTGAACCCACGAATGAAATGGTGGTATCATTTCCTAACACTTGTGCGCATACCATGGTCATCGCTTCGCATTGGGTTGGGTTTACTTTACCCGGCATAATAGATGAGCCTGGTTCGTTTTCTGGAATTAAAATTTCACCGATACCAGAACGCGGACCTGATGCTAACAAGCGAATGTCGTTAGCGATTTTGAATAAACTCACGGCTAACTGTTTTAATGCACCATGAGTTTCCACGATTGCATCGTGTGCCGCTAACGCTTCGAATTTATTTTCTGCCGTTTCGAATGGTAAAGCGGTGAATTTTGCGATGTAATCTGCAACTAACACATCATAACCTTTTGGTGTGTTCAAACCTGTGCCTACCGCTGTGCCACCTAATGCTAATTGGCGTAAATGTGGCAGGGTGTTTTTCAGTGCGATTAAACCGAAGTGTAATTGTGCGGCATAAGCCGAGAACTCTTGACCTAATGTTAATGGGGTTGCATCCATTAAGTGAGTACGACCAATTTTCACTACATCTTTGAATGCTTCAGATTTTGCTGCTAATGTTTTTTGTAAGCGTTCTACTGCAGGAATGGTGGTTTCTACCACTTTTTTGTATGCTGCAATATGCATTGCCGTTGGGAAGGTATCGTTTGAAGATTGTGATTTGTTCACATCGTCATTTGGGTGAATGATTGATTTTTCGCCCAATTTACCACCGTGTAAAACGTGTGCACGGTTTGCTACCACTTCGTTCACGTTCATATTCGATTGCGTACCTGAACCTGTTTGCCAGATAACGAGCGGGAATTGGTCGTCGAGTTTATTTGCTAGAATTTCATCACAGGCTTGTGCGATTAAATCGCGCTTTTCCGCAGACAACACGCCTAAATCGTGGTTAGCGAATGCCGCCGCTTTTTTCAAATAACCAAAGGCTTCAATGATTTCGTGTGGCATTGAGGCTTCCGGCCCGATTTTGAAGTTATTGCGTGAACGTTCGGTTTGCGCCGCCCAGTATTTTTCTGCTGGTACTTGCACTTCGCCCATAGTGTCTTTTTCAATACGAAATTCCATAAAATACTCCGTGAGTTGTGAAAAGGATTAAATAATAAATTTGGGTTATATAGTACCGATTTCGTGCGGATTGGGCTATGGTTTTGTGTTGGTTTTATGATGTAGATCACATTTTTGACGAGTGATAGAAGGCAACACCCGCGGCATAATAAAAAACCGCCAGTAAAGGCGGTTCTATGTTAAATCTCGTGCTATCGGCGACCTGAGCAATGTTGTTGCTTGACAGTAGCACATTGCCTGATTGTCTTAATACAATCGGGAAGGGGTTAGTTGGTAGCTAATCCCGGCCTCCCAATATTGAATGCCTTACCCCATTCAATTTCAATCCTAACTTACTTCGCTCTCTTCGCACGCAACACGCGGCTAGCAAATAAGAATAAACCGAAGAGGAAGATCGCTAATCCGAGCACTTCTGCCATGCCTTCCCAGTTTTCAAGGTTTAAGGCAAGTGGTGCTTCAGAGCCACCTGAAGTAACGGAAGCAGCGATCACAAACGCTAACACCACCCCCATCAAACTTTCGCCTACAATTAAGCCTGCAGAGAAAAGTGTACCAAAACGTTCTGCTTTAACAGCCACTTCTTTCCTACCCGTGCGTTTTGCATAGTTTGCGATATGGCGGGTAATAAACCAAGCTAAAAATGCCCCAATAATTACAGGCATATTGATTGATGGTGGTAAGTAGATACCGATACCCACAGCGATCACTGGCAAACCGATTTTCTTATCGCTGATTTTTTTCAAGAAAGCATCAATCACAATCAACACTGCGCCTAAACCCACACCGCTTAAAATATAAGTCCATTCCAATTTATTCGAGAAAATCCCTTGTGAAATGGTGGTCATAATAGTTGCTTGTGGCGCAGATAACGCTTGTGATGGATCCATATCTGGACGAGGCAATGCACCGCTGAAGCCGTAAGCATGGTAGAGAATCTCTAACACTGGCGCAATTACCAACGCACCGACGAAGCAGCCGATAATCAAGGCAACTTGTTGTCTCCACGGTGTCGCGTGAACAAGCAAGCCTGTTTTCAAATCTTGCAAGTTATCGTTTGAAATGGTCGCAGTGGTTAAAACGATAGATGCCGTAAAAAGCGTTAAAGCGGTCAAAAATTTCTGACCGTCTGCCGTTTCAAATAAGCCTGCAGAGTTTCCGATGGTCACTAACACTAACGAAATCACGATCACCGAAATAATCCCGATACCTGAAATTGGGCTTGAAGATGAGCCCACTAAGCCTGCCATATAACCTGAAGCAGCCGCTACGAAGAAGCCAATAAAGACTGCTAAGAAAGTACAAACCACCACTAATAACACCGCTAACTCTGGTGAAATCGGTGCAGCAGCGATGAAGTGATAGAGTGAAATCACAATCAAGGCAACAGTGGCGATTAAGATATAAATCATCGTTTTTGGTGAAAGGTCGATATCGATGCGTTCCACCGCTTCGCCCGCATTACCTTTTAGCATACGGAACGAATGCATCATCCCTTCAATCATTGGTTTCATCAAAATTAATAAAGTCCAAATTGCTGCAATCCCGATAGTTCCCACGCCGATAAAGCGCACTTTGGTTTTCCATGCGGTCATTGCCACATCCACCATATTCGCATCAGCTGCCACATCTGCGTGTGCGGTAAAATATGGTACGGCAACGCCCCAAGTGAGGATCACACCGAGCAACATTGCCAAACCGCCTACGATACCGATTAAGTAACCCGCACCGACCAACGCCAACGAGAAACCCATCGGCAGTTGGAACATGGCTTTACCACTGCTTACCCACGCACTTGCGCCATCAGCGACCACGCGTAAACCATTAGTAAAAAAGGCAACCGTTGCTGCAAAAATCCCGCCGTAAGCAATATCTTTCACGCCACTATCACCCTCTTCGTGGTTGCCCGCTTTAAGAATTTCCGCCGCAGCCACGCCTTCAGGGTAAGGCAAGTCGCTATTCACTACCATCGCACGACGAAGCGGAATGGTAAACAACACGCCCAATGTACCACCCGCAGCACAAATCAACATCGTTTGCCAGAATGGAAAATCTTGCCAATAGCCCATCATCAACAAACCTGGCAATACAAAAATCACGGACGAAAGCGTTCCCGCAGACGAAGCCTGCGTTTGCACCATATTGTTTTCCAAAATGCTGGAATCTTTAAAGAATTTCAGCACCGCCATAGAAATCACCGCAGCAGGAATGGAAGACGCAAAGGTCATCCCCACTTTCAGCCCCAAATAGACGTTTGATGCGGTAAACAGCACCGTTATCAACGCCCCCAACACCATCCCCCGTAGGGTCAGCTCTTTTAAATTATCATTATGCATAATGTTTTCCTTGAAGATAAAGATAAAAACGGCTGTACCATCGCAGAAAATGCAGGCTTTTTCAAGCCTTGTTTAAAGAAAATATCCAAAATTTTAGTAATAAAAAGATTTTGTGCGGAGAAATGGAGGAAAAGCAGAGGAAAGTTGTTTCATTATAGCTTAACAAAGAAACAGCCCCAAAGGGGCTGAATTATGCGTCACCGAGGGTAACTTGTTACCCTCGGAGCTTGATAGGGTAGTTAGATGAGTTTCTCCAATCGCCACAAGTCCGCAAAGTCGGCTCTGGCTTTAATCAAATAGGCTTTTGCACCGTCCACCAAAATTTCGACCGCTTGTGGGCGAGAATTGTAGGTGGAAGACATGGTTGCCCCATATGCACCTGCCGAACGCATAGCGATGAGATCGCCTTCGGCAATCGCTAATTCTCTGCCTTTGCCTAAGAAATCTGACGTTTCACAGATAGGTCCCACCACATCATAAGTTGCTTTTTCGCGATCAAGCGATTGATTTACTTCGGTAATTTGCATATAGGCTTCGTAAAGGGCTGGGCGGATCATATCGTTCATACCCGTATCCACAATCGCAAAATTACGGTCTTCATTTGATTTCAGATATTCCACTTTGGTCACTAAAATCCCCGCGTTCGCACTGATCGCACGCCCTGGTTCTAAAATGATTTCCAAGTTCGGGTAATTTTTCAATTTCGCCAACAAAGCCTCCGTGTATTCCGTTGGATGCGGCGGTTCTTCGCCGTTGTAAGGCACGCCCAAGCCACCGCCTAAGTCTAAGTGGTGCAGTTCGATGCCATCTTCTTTGAGCTGCTCGATCAACACGATTAAACGGTCGGTCGCATCTAAGAACGGCTGTAATTCGGTCAGTTGTGAGCCAATGTGGCAGTCCATTCCCGTAATTTTCACATTCGGCAACGTTTTCGCCAAACGATACACTTCATGTGCTTGTTGAACGCTCACGCCGAATTTATTTTTTTTCAATCCTGTGGAAATATAAGGGTGGGTTTTGGCGTCCACGTCTGGATTAACACGCAGAGAAATCGGTGCTATTCTGCCCATTTTGCCTGCCACTTCATTAATGCGGTGCAATTCAGGAATCGACTCCACGTTGAAGCAACGAATACCCACCTCCAATGCACGTTCAATTTCACTGTGCGATTTTGCCACCCCCGAAAAAACCACTTTTGAGGCTTCGCCACCCGCAGCCAACACGCGCTCTAATTCACCTTGCGACACGATATCAAAGCCCGAACCGAGTTTTGCCATTACGTTTAACAGAGCGATATTCGAGTTCGATTTCACTGCAAAGCAGATTAAGTGCGGGTGTGTGCCGAAAGCGTTATCAAAAGCGTGCCAGTGGCGTTCAAGTGTTGCACGAGAATAGATATAAGCAGGTGTGCCATGTTCGCTAATGATGTCGGCAATAGCAACATCTTCTGCGAAAAGTTGTTGGTTTTTATATTCAAAATGGTTCATTGGAATTCCGTTGTGTTTGTAAAAAAATGTTGAAAATTGACCGCTTGTTATTGATTTTGGCCTTGTTGTGCAGGTGCATTTTCAGGGAAATAAAGCGGACCTTTTACCCCGCAAGCGGTTAAAAAACTTGCTAACATTGCAAGAAGAAGAAATTTTTTCATAAATATGCCCTAAAAATTAACGCTTAAACATTCCACCAAGTGCACCTAGACCGCCTAAGCCGCCGCCCATCATTCCTTTCATACCACGCATCATTTTCGCCATGCCGCCTTTACGCATTTTTTTCATCATACGTTGCATTTCATCGAACTGCTTGAGCAATTTGTTCACATCTTGCACCTGCGTACCTGAACCTAATGCAATACGGCGACGGCGAGAGCCTTTGATGATGTCTGGATTTGCACGCTCTTTCAGCGTCATTGAATTGATGATCGCTTCCATTTTGATGAACATTTTGTCGTCTACTTGATTTTTTACGTGATCAGGCAAATTTTTCGCCCCAGGTAATTTTTCCAGCATCGACATCATTCCACCCATTTTTTTCATTTCAACAAGCTGATCGCGGAAGTCATCAAGGGTAAATTCATCGCCTTTTTTGAATTTTTGGGCGATTTTTTCCGCTTTTTCTTGGTCTACGCTGCGTTGTAAATCTTCGATTAACGAGAGAACATCACCCATCCCTAAGATACGTGATGCTACGCGATCTGGATGGAATGGCTCAAGGGCATCGGTTTTCTCACCCACACCTAAGAATTTGATCGGTTTACCTGTAATTTGGCGAATCGATAACGCCGCACCACCACGAGCATCACCATCCACTTTGGTTAAAATAACGCCTGTTAATGGCAATGCTTCGTTGAACGCTTTTGCGGTATTTGCGGCATCTTGACCTGTCATCGCATCCACAGTGAAGAGCGTTTCAATTGGGTTGAGAGCTGCATGAATTTGCTTAATCTCTTCCATCATCTCGCCATCAACGTGTAAGCGACCTGCGGTATCGACAATCAACACATCAAAGAAATTCAGTTTTGCGTATTTTAATGCCGCTTCTGCAATTTCAACAGGCTTTTGCGTGGTTTCAGTTGGGAAGAAATCTACTTTTAACGCTTCCGCCAAAGTTTGAAGCTGTTTGATCGCCGCAGGGCGGTAAACGTCGGCAGAAACCACGAGCACTTTTTTCTTCTCACGCTCTTTAAGGAATTTTGCTAATTTGCCTACCGAGGTGGTTTTACCCGCACCTTGCAAACCTGCCATTAAGATGACCGCTGGCGGTTGAGTGGCAAGATTCAGCCCTTCATTTGCTTCGCCCATTGCTTGCTCAAGCTCAGCACGCACGATTTTAAGGAACTCTTGCCCTGGCGTGAGGCTTTTGTTTACTTCCTCACCGATTGCACGCTCTTTTACTTTATTGATGAATTCACGTACAACAGGCAAAGCAACATCGGCTTCAAGCAATGCCATACGCACTTCGCGGAGGGTATCTTTGATGTTATCTTCGGTTAAACGCCCTTTGCCAGTAATGTTTTTGAGCGTTTTGGAAAGTCTATCAGACAGGTTTTCAAACATTTTTGTTCTCTTTTATTTTTTGTTTGCAAACTAATCCCCTTTTTAGAAAAGAGGGGTTAGAGGAGATTTGATTACGATGTTGATTTCTCGTATGAGCTTCGTTTTATCTTCTGCCAAAATCTCCCCCTGCCCCTCTTTGCTAAAGAGGGGAGTCAATTCTTTGCAAAATATGAATTAAACGAAAAAAATAGATTGGTGCATTATACAAAAAATCCCCTCACTTGGGGAATTTCACGTTAAATATAAATGGTAGGATACTAGAAAAGTGAAAGCCCTGATGATTTCTCATCAGGGCTTCTTAATATGGCTCCTCCTGCGGGACTCGAACCTGCGACATATGGATTAACAGTCCACCGTTCTACCGACTGAACTAAGGAGGAAAAGATGGTGCCTCGAGGCGGAATCGAACCACCGACACGGGGATTTTCAATCCCCTGCTCTACCGACTGAGCTATCGAGGCATCTCGTCGTTTACGGGGTGCATTATGCAGTTTTTTTCAGACACCGTCAAACGTTTTTTTACAAAAAATTAAAAATTCCGTTTATTCGATCTTTTTTTGTGCTAATTGTATTTTTTAGCATCAAATTAACGAACAGAACGATATTTTTCACGGGCTTTAGATACTTTCTTCAAGTAATTTCTTGCCTGTGCTGATGGGTGAGCAGTGGTTAAAATACGATAAACAGCATCTGGCGAAAGCTCGTTAATGCGATCAATCGCTGCATATTTATCATAATCAAACACTTTTAATACCGCGCCCGCTCCGCTGTTATAGGCAGAAATCATCGCATAACTCATTGAAAGCGAGTTCGTAATCCCGTCCAAATACTCATCATGCAAAATGGTAAGGTACATCGTGCCCGCATCAATATTTTGCTCTGGGTTATATAAATAAGCACGATCTGGCTGCCCATCAAATCCTTTGCGAGCAAAAATATCACGCCCAGCCGTTTTTGGCACAACCTGCATCAAACCAATTGCATTCGCATAACTCACCGCATATGGGTTAAATGCTGATTCCACTTCCATAATCCCCAAAATCAAACTTGGCTCAATACCGTAGCGTTTTGCCATCTTGCGAACAAGCGGTAAATATTGACGAGCACGAATTTCAATATGCCCTTCCACCATCTTAATTTGCACTACCGCCACATTTCGCCCATTTTTCAAACGACGTGTTGTAGCATTTTGCACCAAATAATTAGCAAAATCATTAGCAATCACCGCATTAGTCACAAAACGCCCATATTGGTCTTTTACCTGACCTGCAAGGAACGGATTCGCACTAATTGGCGTATCACCAGAGGCAAAAAGGTCAATCCCTTTCGGGTCTCCGCCCATCAATAGCGTGTGCACAATCGCATTTTTCAAGTGAGCCTGATCCGCCAACGTCTCAATCGTAATTATCCCGTCTTCAAACGAAATATGGCTACGGGTGTAATATTGGTCCGTATATTTTACGTAATCTTTTTTGGTCGCCACCAACAATTCTTGGCTGCCCCAAATATCGTCGATATTATGAGAAAACTGTCCCGTTAAAATATCCAAACCATTGGTATCTTTAAAATCATAGTTATGATATTTGCTACCATGTCGTTTCGTCTGTTTTTTCGGGCTACTTCCACACGAAATCAAAAATGGAATCAACGCCAGCAACGGCAAATATTTCGTATATTTTTTCATCTCAATTGCCTTATTCAACTGGTTTGTAACCGTCGATGACCACTTCTTTGCCTTCAAACAAGAAGTTTACCATCTCGGTTTCAAGCAATTTACGATGCTCAGGATTCATCATACTCAATTTTTTTTCATTCACTAACATCGTCTGTTTTTTGATCCACTCGCTCCACGCTTGCTTGCTAATTGAATCAAAAATACGTTTACCTAACTCGCCAGGGTAAAGTTGAAAATCTAATCCTTCTGCTTCTTGTTTTAAATATTCACAAAATACTGTGCGTGCCATAATCAATCCTTATTCTCTTGAGATAATTCATCTAAAATCCGCTTCACGGGCGTTGCTAAGCCTATTTCATTCGGTTGAACCAGATCATACCAATAATTCGCCTTTGAAGATACAAAATAGCGGGAATTTCCCTCATTTTCTGCAACACCAAGCGGCTGATTTTCTCTATTTTTTGGCACATCTAGTTCTACTAAAACAGGAGTGATATCTAAGTGAAAATGACTAAACGTGTGGCGAAACGCGTGTAAATGGCGGCTAATTTGCAGATTTTTATCAGAAATAAACCGCTTGAAACTTGCCTCATCCTCAAACTGCGGGAAAACATACAACCCGCCCCACAAACCTTTCGCCTCCCTCTGTTCCAACAAAATACGAGTGCTTTGCTTTAAGACCAGAAAATACGCCTGTCGTTCGGGCAAAATTTTCTTCGGTTTTTTCGCAGGAAATTTATCCCACGCCGCCAACTGATTCGCTTGGCAAGCCTCTGCCAACGGACAAAGTGAACATTTTGGTTTGGTTCGGGTGCAAATCATCGCCCCTAAATCCATCATTGCCTGATTAAAATCTGTCACTTGCTCGGTCGGTGTAACTTGAGCAGTTAAATGCCAAAGCTGATTTTCCACTGTCTTTTCACCGCTCCAGCCTTCAACTGCGAAATAACGCGATAATACCCGTTTCACATTGCCATCCAAAATCGGATAAGGTGCATTTAATACTGAAGAAAGCACTGCCCCCGCCGTGCTTCTGCCTACGCCAGACAACGCCAATACATCTTCAAATTGGGTAGGAAATTCACCCCCGAATTGATCGCGAATCGTTTGTGCTGCCTTGTGTAAATTACGTGCCCGAGCGTAATAGCCCAAACCTGTCCAGAGATGTAACACCTCATCAATATGGGCATTAGCCAAATCCACCACCGTAGGGAAACGCTCAACAAACCGCTCAAAATAAGGAATGACGGTTGCTACCTGAGTTTGTTGCAACATCACTTCCGACAGCCAAACCTTATAAAGTGTCTTATTTTGCTGCCACGGCAGATGTTTTCGCCCATACACCGCAAACCACGCTAACACCTTGCGGGCAAAAGGAGCATTAGGGTTCGATTGAGCAGTAAAAGCGGAATTTGATGAATTATTCATGAAAATAGGAACTTGAAAAATAGAAAGGGAAAGATGATACTGCAAGCGGTTAAATTTCTCAAAAGGTTTACAAATGACAACACCGATTTTAGGCTTCCACCATGTTGCCATCATTGCCAGCGATTACGCAAAATCTAAACATTTTTACACGGAAATTTTAGGAGCAGAAATCATTGAAGAAACCTACCGAGCTGAACGCCAAAGCTACAAACTCGATTTAAAATTTGCCGATGGGTCGCAGATTGAGCTGTTCAGCTTTCCCAATCCACCCGCTCGCCCTACCACGCCTGAAGCCTGTGGCTTACGCCACTTGGCATTTCGGGTAAAAAACGTAGAACAAGCGGTTGCATTCTTGGCAAGTTTTGCAACTGAATGTGAACCAATTCGAGTCGATGAGCTTACAGGCAAACGCTTTACGTTTTTCAGAGATCCCGATGGATTGCCGTTGGAGTTTTATGAGATAGAAGAAATTGACTAAGTCGCAAGTTTTCCGCAAAACGCCATGAAAATCTCACCGCTTGCTATTGAAAAGCGAGCAATCCTCCCCAATCTAATTGGCAGTTTTTTACTAAAAATAAAGGATCAACAATGACAACGATTGTATGTGTTCGTAAAGATGGCAAAGTGGCGATCGGTGGTGATGGTCAGGCAACATTAGGCAACTGTGTAGAAAAAGGCACTGTACGTAAAGTTCGCCGTTTATACAAAGATAAAGTCGTCACGGGCTTTGCAGGTTCAACCGCTGATGCATTTATTTTGCGTGATTTGTTTGAGAAAAAATTAGAACTGCACCAAGGGCATTTAGTGAAATCTGCCGTTGAATTGGCAAAAGAGTGGCGCACTGAACGTTCTCTTCGCAAATTAGAAGCGATGATGATTGTGGCAAATGAAAGTGAATTTTTGCTCGTGTCAGGCTCTGGTGATGTGATTGAGCCAGAATTTGATGTATTAGCTATCGGTTCTGGCGGTAACTATGCCAAATCGGCAGCATTAGCCTTATTAAGAACAGAAAATAATCTGACTGCGAAAGAAATTGTGGCAGAAGCACTGAAAATTGCGGGCGATATTGATATTTACTCAAATCACAATCACGTTATCGAAGAAGTGTAAAAAAGTCCCCCTCTTTAGAAAAGAGGGGTTAGAGGAGATTTGAAACGATCTTCCCTTTACAAATATTAGCGAAAAAATCACCGCTTGTAACAAATCTTCCCCAGCCCCTCATAAGTAAATAGGGGCGTTTTTCAAGGAATAAATTATGTCAATGACCCCTCGTGAAATCGTCTCTGAATTAGACGCACATATCATCGGACAAACAGAAGCTAAACGTGCAGTGGCAATCGCATTGCGTAATCGCTGGCGCCGTATGCAGTTGCCAGAAGAGCTTCGCCAAGAAGTGACCCCCAAAAATATTTTAATGATTGGCCCAACTGGCGTGGGTAAAACCGAAATTGCTCGCCGTTTAGCAAAATTAGCCAATGCCCCATTTATCAAAGTTGAAGCCACAAAATTCACAGAAGTTGGCTATGTGGGTAAAGAAGTGGAGTCGATTATTAAAGACTTAACTGATGTGGCGGTCAAATTAGTGAAATCGCAAGCAGTAGAGAAAAACCGTATGCGTGCGCAAGATGCGGCAGAAGATCGCATTTTAGACGTGCTGTTACCGCCAGCGAAAGATCAGTGGGGTAACGTGCAAGAATCTGATAACACTTCAACTCGCCAAATTTTCCGTAAAAAATTACGTGAAGGTCAGCTTGATGATAAAGAGATCGAAATTGATGTAGCGGCCCAAGTGAGCGTAGAAATCATGACGCCGCCGGGCATGGAAGATATGACTTCTCAGCTGCAATCTCTATTTGAAGGGATGTCGCCAAACAAAACAAAAAAACGCAAAATGAAAATTAAAGATGCGTTAAAAGTGATGTTAGATGAAGAAGCGGCAAAATTAGTTAATCCTGAAGAGTTGAAACAACAAGCGATTGAAGCAGTTGAGCAACATGGTATCGTATTTATTGATGAGATCGATAAAATCTGTAAAAAAGGCGAACATTCAGGTGGTGATGTCTCTCGTGAAGGGGTTCAACGCGATTTACTGCCAATTATCGAAGGCTCAACAGTAAATACCAAGCACGGCATGGTGAAAACCGACCATATTCTCTTTATCTGCTCAGGCGCATTCCAAGTGGCTCGCCCATCAGATTTATTGCCAGAATTACAAGGTCGTCTACCAATTCGTGTAGAACTCAAATCGCTTACTAAAGATGACTTTGAGCGCATTTTAACTGAGCCAAATGCTTCACTGACTCTCCAATATCGCGAGCTAATGAAAACCGAAGGGGTAGAAGTGGAATTTACCCAAGATGGCATTAGCAAAATTGCTGAATCCGCTTTCCGTGTGAATGAAAAAACCGAAAATATCGGTGCCCGCCGTTTACACACGGTATTAGAACGCTTAATGGACGGTATTTCATTTGATGCAAATGAACGCTCAGGTGAGAAAATTGTGATTGATGAAAATTATGTTTCCGAAGCGTTGAATGACGTGGTGGAAAATGAGGATTTGAGTCGGTTTATTCTCTAATAATATAGGGAAAGCCACTATGGGTTATAAAGCCCATAGTGGCTTTTCTTTTTTGGAAATTCATATGAAATTATTTTTAATTAGCCTAATCCCGAAAATAGTGAAGCCAAAGATGAAAAAGAAAGGCATTAAAATCCCAGAAACCACAGATTTTTCACCTGAAGCGTTTAAAAAGAATAGAAAACGAGATGGTTATCTTTTAAAGCAAATGTCCGTTAAATAAATTTGATAATACTCCACTTAATTTTTTCAACGGCTCATCTAAACGCAGCTGAACCGATAAACGGAAAATCGTCTGCTCAGCAGCATTCAATGATAATAATTGGGTCAGCGTATCAATATTTTGTTGAATAATTGGATTCTCGTTTACGCAGAGAGCGGTCAATTTGGGCAACGTTTTATTTCGCGCTTGTAATAATTTTTTACTTTCGCACAAAAATCATCGCTATTCTCCATTTCACTCGGTAAACCTAAGGCTTCCGCAATATTGTCATATCGCCAATTATTCTCACGAAAAACCTCTGAAAATCCTCGATATTCCAATAAAAGTTGCAACATTAATTTTTTCGGTATACGGGGAAACTGATGGGGGGTTAAGTTTGAATTTAGATATAATCATCACTCCAATAAAAAATGCTCAAACCTAATAGGCTTGAGCATAGTTTAAGAAGTAGAGCGACAGATTGTGTCGTCTAGATTAAATGTAACGTTTTAACTTTGCCTTCATTGTCTTATTCTTCAATAATAATCAAAGAAGACATCTATAACGTTTTTAGATAATCATCCATATCTATTGGTGTAAATGCTTGATATGAGACATATAATGGATGTCTAGGCTGACCTCTTTTAGTTAATGTCCCCACTTGAAACCAATTAGGATTACAACTCTCCAGTTTTTTATAAATCATTTTAATACTGTCTAGTAAATAAGCACGAGAAAAAATATTATTTCCCCATGCCAATAAGATATTAGCCTTCTTTTCTTTTTTTATTAACTCATAAATAATAGAAAGATTTTCCTCCAGTATTTTTTTATCAGCCTCATCAGGTAAATCATCTGGATACGTATCTCGTTTAGGATATAAATTTAGCATAATAAAGCTAGTGTAGCCGTTATACTCAGCTAATCCCATTACCTTTCTAATTGTATTATCAGGTGTTTTATCACATGCAGTACTTGGATTTAACCCAATTACAAAAAGTGTTTTTTCTGACTGAGAACCTAACGCATAACGATAATTATTTTCTGCATCAGTAAGATAAACATCAATAAGATATTCCATAACATACTCCATTAATTAACTTATTTTGATTAATAATTATACTCTACAAATCATCACCGACAAATCATCATAAACCTCTTTTTTTGCAACTAATTTACGACACACCGTCAATCTTGATTTATCATTATCATATTGTTTCCAAATTTTTTCTCTTACTTCAGCAGAAAGTCCATCTGTTAATCCATCAGAACACAGTAATAAACTTTCCCCTTGTTGAATTTCAATTTCTTGATAAAAAATTTTATCTTGAAATTCGGAATAATCGGCGACTAAACAAGAAGAAACACCACCATAAATCGTGGCAAAATCTTCTTCTTTTTTATCGGGGAAATCAGCCAATAATTCAGAAAGAATAGAATGATCTTGGGTAATTTGCTGCCATTTACCTTGGGCATCAATTAAATAAGCTCGGCTATCCCCTACGCTGAGAATTTTGGCTTTACAGGTTATTTGGTCAATCTCAGCAGCCACAAACGTGGTCGCCGAACCAAAATAATCCTCTGCCAATTCTGCTGATAAACTGGATTGTAAATCGTAGATCGTTTGACGATTTATGCTTTCCATTTTGCTTAATAATTGCATTGCCAATTTGCTCGCTTTTTCCGAACGATTGCTATTGGAAATACCGTCTGCCACGCCCACAATAAAGTGAGGTCGGTTTTCAAGGCGTTTTTCAGCCGTTTTGAGTTTATATTGAAACACCGCCTCGCCATTAAAAAGGGCATCTTGGTTGTGTCGCTTGTTGCTGCCAATTTGTTGGCAGAAGGTAATTTCGCAAAAATTTTCCATTATTCAACCGCTTGTTGAGAAGTATTTAGAAGGCTATCAATCGCTTTTAACGCATCTAACGCTTTCATTTCGAGACTTAAAAAGTGCATTTTCGGCACGCCTGCATCTTGTGGGTTAATACGAATAAATCCACCTTTTTTTGCTTTCGCCGTACGTTCAGAAAATCGACGCACAGTTGGAATGGCTTTCCCGGCTCCCAGTTCGATGACGACGAGATTTTGCACTTCTTTTAACCACGATTCTAACCGCACTTTTTTAAAATCCTGATATTGGCTTGCATAACTCCAATCATTAAACATTAATACATTTTGACGAGCAAAGCCCCCACAATAAGGACAATGTGGTTTTTCACTGGTTAAACATAAGTTTTCATTATCCACTACAGGTTGAAAACTTGATGCAGACCAACTTAATCCTCGACAATTATTGATACACTGAAGACGCTCCAAAGTACCGTGTACTTCATAAACATGGCTATCATCAAAACCAGCCTTTTGAAAATGCCCATCAACATTACTGGTAAAAACAAAATATCCATGAGATTTATCTCCTGCCCAGCGTTTTAAAATCTGATACCCTTCGTGAGGAATAGTATTTCGGTATTGAACTAATCGATGTCCATAAAACCAATAGGCAAGTTCCTGATTATGCTTATAAGCTAGTGGTGTCGCGATGTCTTCAAAAGATATATTATGTTCTTTAAACATAGGATAAGCATTCCAAAATCCGCCAACACTGCGGAAATCGGGAAGCCCAGAATCTACGCTCATACCCGCACCAGCTGTAATTAAAATGCCATCCGCTTTGCGGATAAGCTCCACTGCATAATTCAAATCATTTTTCATAATACTTTTCTCTGTCCATTTTTCATTGATGAAATAATACCCGCTTGTTCCAACTGTTCTAAAATTTGCCCAGCTCGATTAAAACCTAACATAAATCTACGTTGAATCATCGAGCAAGATGCAACTTTTTGTTGTTGCACAAATTTTTTTACATCCTCAAAAAGTGGATCTCTTGCCATAATTACTTTCATTGCCATTATTTGCTCCTTTTTCTTAATTAAAGGCTTTATAAATATGTAAGAAGTAAAGAATTTCTCTTTATGGAGAGATTATATGAAAGGAAGCGACAACTTGTGTCGTTTGCGAATGTTGAAAGCGGTTATTTTTAGAAGATTTTTTGCAAATAAGGTTATCTGTATTGCAATATTCATATTTATCTGTTTATATATAACTTATTAAGGAAAATAATATGAATAACCAAAACCCGATTGAAATTTACCAAGCTCAAGATGGCACAACGCAAGTAGAAGTAAGATTTGAAAATGACACCGTTTGGCTAAGTTTACAGCAAATGGCTGATTTATTTGGGCGAGATAAGTCAGTTATTTCACGTCACTTACGCAATATCTATACTGATGGTGAGTTAAATAGAGAAGCAACTGTTGCAAAAAATGCAACAGTTCAAATTGAAGGCAAAAGACAAATTAATCGAACAATCGAATACTATAATCTTGATGTAATTATATCTGTCGGTTATAGAGTTAATTCTATTTTAGGTACTAAATTTAGAATTTGGGCAACTGCACGTTTAAAAAAATATCTGACTCAAGGCTATGCCATTAACCAAAAACGTTTACAGCAAAATGCTCACGGATTAGAACAAGCACTTGCGCTTATTCAAAAAACGGCAAATTCAGCGGAATTAACACTAGAAAGTGGTCGTGGATTAGTGGATATTGTCAGCCGTTATACGCATACGTTTTTATGGCTACAACAATATGATGAAGGTTTACTTGCCGAACCACAAACACAGCAAGGCGGTACATTACCGACTTATACTGAGGCTTGTTCTGCACTAGCAGAGTTAAAATCACAGCTGATGGCAAAAGGTGAAGCAAGTGATCTATTTGGACGTGAACGAGATAACGGCTTATCTGCGATTTTAGGCAATTTAGATCAAAGTGTATTTGGTGAACCTGCTTATCCAAGCATTGAAGCAAAAGCAGCGCATTTACTTTATTTTGTCGTCAAGAATCATCCTTTTTCAGATGGTAATAAACGTAGCGGTGCATTTTTATTTGTGGATTTCTTACATAGAAATGGACGTTTGTTTGATCATAATGGGCATCCGGTTATCAATGATACTGGGCTTGCAGCACTCACTTTATTAGTTGCAGAATCTGATCCGAAACAAAAAGAAACGCTTATTAGGCTTATTATGCATATGCTTAAACATAAGTAAGATAAGTAATGATAAATAGCGACCAAAGTCGCTATTTGTTTAAAAAGTGCGGTTGTTTTTCTATGGTTTTTTAATTTTCTCCAATAACTCAGCTACTACTTTCGGAACACCCTCACCCGCTTTTTCTTTTATTGCAATCACTTTCTTGCGAACAAATCCTGTATTAGGATTAGGATCGATCAAATAGAGAAGTGAACCATATGGAGCAAGATTTACCAATCCATTAGCTGGATAAACCTGTAATGACGTGCCAATAACAATCACAATATCTGCCTTTTTCACTAACTTTTCTGCTTTAGGAAACATGGGTACATTTTCCCCAAAAAAGACTATATGTGGGCGCATTGGATGACCGTGATTATCCTTATCCTCTAACAGTTGATCACCCAAACATGGAACAATGTAATCGGTATTAAAACTACTGCGAGCTTTGTTCAGTTCACCATGTAAATGGAGTACGTTAGTACTTCCCGCTCGCTCATGTAAATCATCCACATTTTGAGTGATTATATGAACTTCATAAAACGTTTCCAATTCAACTAAAGCCAAGTGTGCTGCATTAGGCTCTGCAGCTTGAGCATTACGACGTCGTTCATTATAAAACGCCAATACTTTTGCTCGGTTTTTCTTTAAGGCTTCAGGCGTGCAGACTTCTTCTACTTTATGCCCTGCCCACAAGCCATCTTCCGCTCTAAAAGTTGGAATACCACTTTCGGCACTTATGCCAGCACCCGTTAATACCACGCAAATTGGTTTCTTTTTCGCCGTCATTTTTCACGCTCTTTTTTCTTCTAAAATTTCATCAATCTGTCTATCTCTCGCCATCATGCCAAATATATTCCCCGCTTTATAAAGGGGTTGATAACTATAGCTTTCAATGTGCAAAAATGGCTTATCTGAAAGGCATTGGAAATATTGTTTTAGCTGTGATTTTGAGCGTAATAACACGTCATATTCTGCTTGAATATGAGCACACATAGCTTCAATACGCATTTTAAACTCATCACTGAGATAAGGGCTGATAATTAAATAGACCGTTTTCTGTTCGGTTGCTGTTTCATCCGCATAAACACATGCCAAATTAAACACTTGCCATTTATATCGATCTGCAAAAGCACCAATGACTCGGCTTTGCTCCTCACTTTCAACTTGCACAAGAGCGGCTGGCTTTTTCAAGCAATCTTGCAAAATATCACTTGGCGTAAAAGGTCCGCAGCCTAAGTAAGATAATACACAATTCCAATTAGCAAACTGTTCTGTACCAAAATGAACATGTTCGCCTTGAAATTTGTCAGCACCATTTTTAGTGCGATCATCAATTAAATAATCACCTTGGTTGAGATTTTTATGATGGGATAAAATCAATCGTTTGTATAAGGCTGAACCTTTTTCTTCACCGAAATAATGTTGAATCCATTTTACTTTATCGCTCCAAGCGGATGGATTATGCCAAGGAGCGGTAGAAAGTGCATAAATATGATATTTCTTCATCAATTTATGGACAGCAGAAATCGCGTTTGACATGGGTTCCATTAAGCTAAAAATGCCCTCGACTTCATCATATCGCCCCTCATACTCTAGTTTCGTTTTCTCATCTAATTTTGCAATACCAGACAGAAAATCAACCATCACATTATCCATATCAATATAAACAATTTTCTTCATTTTAATGCCCTCTCTGTTGATGGCTTAATGATAAAAGATGAAGCGACAATTCATGTCGTTAGGTATTTTTGTCTAAATAAGTACGGTCAATTTCTTGATAATCTTTACCAATTCAGTTGTGCTTCTTGGCAGCAAGAGCACCGATTTGACCGCTTGTATTTTTAGCTTTTCGGCTTACTCACCATTATTTCAATCACTTGTCTATCCGTATACTGCATACTTCGGCTGGCAATCGCACAGAGGTTGTTGATTGAACGGTCGATTTGGTGTTCGACAATCCCTTCATTGCCTGTGACTTGCGTATTATCTAATGCCATTAAAATCGATTTATAGCTAGAAGTTACACTGGTAGAAACCTTCATCGCACAGCTGTTAGCTGCACCATCGCAAATGATGCCGCTGATATCGCCGATCATACTGCTGATAGCCATACTAATCGCATCGAAACTCTCGGTCAGCAACCATGCAACACCTGCACAACTGCCCATAGCTGCAGTGGTTACCGCACACAATGCAGAGAGTTTAGGTAGTTTACTGTGAATATAAATCGCCATTAAATGCGAAAGGAATAAGGCGCGAATGAGCTGTTCTTCACTGGCGTTCATATGGCGAGCGACCACTACCACTGGCATCGTGGCGGTAATGCCTTGGTTGCCTGAGCCTGAGTTACTCATCGCTGGTAAATTTGCCCCGCCCATTCTAGCATCGCTCGCTGCAGTGGTTTCAATCACAATGCGGTTAAGCAAATCATCACTAATCAACCCTCTCCCAATTTGCTTTTGCAAGGTTCGTCCAATATGTAAGCCGTAATCGACTCGCAAGCCTTCTTGCGAAAGGGCAGAATTCAGTTCTGCAGCACGTTGGATAAAACGAATTTTCTCTAAATCAACCCACAGTGAGAAATCATACATATCTTTGGCTGTGAGTTCTGAAAACACAGAAGGCGCATTACCGTTATCGACTAAGCAAGGCACGGAAAACAGAACTTCTCCGTTTTTCTCAATATAAATAACGTTGGTGTGATGAGCGGCGATACGAACCGTTACGCTATCATTGGCTGCAAATAGCGTTGCTTCAGAATATAAAATATGTTCAGTATTAGAAATAGTAACGTTAACCAGATTTTGGTTGAGCATCGCTTTTGCCAGCGCAACTTGTTCTGCTGAGATCGCTTTTAATACCTCTAAACCTGCCTGATGATCGCCTCCAATGGCGCCTATTGCTGCCGCCATTGGGAGCCCCACCATACCCGTATTGGGCACCATAACGCCCATTCCGTTTTTCATTAAGTTAGGGGACACTTTCGCCTCAATACGTTCAGGCAATTTGCCTAAATAATGGCAAGCGGTTGCAGAGGCAAGCGCTAAAGAAATGGGTTCAGTACAACCCAATGCGGGTACAACTTCTTCTTGTACAATGCGTAAAATATTTTGTTCAATGGTCTGGTCAAAGGTTCTCATCGTTTTCTCTTGCTTATAAAACACACAACTAAAAATTTTAAATGAACTTCATTTAGCTAAACAGGTCTTATTGTACAGTTTTTTTCATTATGATTAACCCTCATTTCCCCATTTAAGGACAAAAAATGAAACCATTAAAAGCACTATTAGCCTTTGCCGTTGCAATGACTGCAACCTCTTCTTTTGCTGAAACAGCAAACCCACTAGCCACCTTTAAACAAGAGGCAAAAACAGCGATTAACAACGAACTTTCTTCAGAGAAAAAAGCGGTTACCCAAACTGAAACTTCAGCAGCAACCGATATGAGCAAAATGAAAAATGCGGTTGTAGAAAAAGCAAAATCGGAAGTAAAAGCGGTCAAAAATGATGCAAAAACAGCACGTGAAACGTTAAATTCAGTAAAAACGGAAGCAACAGAAAAAGTAGATGCTGCTAAATCTGCAACGAAAAATGCCGTAGCAAAAGCAGAAAAAGCAGCAAAAATTAATATCAACAAAGCAGATGCCGCAACGTTACAAAAATTAAGCGGTATTGGTGAAGCAAAAGCCAAAGCAATTGTTGAATATCGTAACAAAGTAGGCAAAATCAAAAATGCTGCGGAATTAAGCAAAATCTCAGGCATTGGTGATTCAACCATTGAGAAAATCAGCCCATATTTAACGTTCTAACCTTATTCCAAATACGATAAAGACCTCACAAGCGGTACATTTTTTGCAAAGCTTTGCAAAATTTATACCGCTTTTTTCATAGGTTGATTATCTAGTAAGCATTACTGCCAACGCTTTTGCCCCTTTGAAATCAACTTTACCAGATCCCAACAATGGAATTTCATCAACCAACAGAACTCGGCTTGGCAACATAATTGGTAGCACGTTGAGTGATTTAATTCGCGCATTGATTTCCTCTAAACTTAGTGCCGATTTCACCAACAAGACAATGTTCTCGCCTTTTTTATCATCTTCCACCTCAACTGCGACAAATTGATTTTCATCATTTAGCACTTGAGCGATATTTTCTTCAACCGAGCCAAGGCTAATCATTTCACCACCTATTTTGGCAAAGCGGGAATAGCGGTCGACAATGGTCACAAAGCCATTTTCATCAATATGCCCTTTATCGCCCGTTTTGTAGTAACGCACGCCATCCAGCTCGGCAATCACTTCTGTCGTTTTTTCTGGATCATTCAAGTAACCTTTCATTACCTGACCGCCACCAATCAGAATTAAGCCATCTTCACCCACAGGCAATTCTTCCAGCGTATTTAGATCGACAATTTTTATGATCGTACCTGGTAATGGCATACCCACAGAGCCCACCTTATTGAAGCTAAACTCTTTTAACGTATCTGGGTCAAGAATATTTGGCATATTCACGCTTGCCACTGGGGTGGTTTCGGTTGCACCATACCCTTCGTAGATCTCTAAACCAAATTTCAAGCGGAATGCTTCTTTCACATCTGGTTTGAGTTTTTCCGCTCCTGCAATCACCATTCGCACACTTTGCAACATCAACGGATGAAGTTTTTTGTTACGCGTATATAAGCGGAAGAAAGTTGATGTGCCAAACAGGATGCTGACGTTATGTCTTGCACACATTTTACCCACTTCTGCCCCATCGGTCGGGTCAGCAACGCTTACCATTTTAATCCCTTCGCAAAGTGGCAATAAGGTTGTAACCGTTAAGCCGAAAGAGTGGAAAATTGGCAATGAATTTAAAATCACATCCTCTTTGTGGAAATTGAGCAATTCACTTACTTGTTTGATGTTGGTGAGTAAATTTTTATGGCTAATTTCAATGCCTTTCGGGTCGCCTTCACTGCCACTACTAAATAAGATTACTGCGGTATCACTTAATCGAATTTCTGCAAAGTACATCAATTTAATCCACCACGCTGGCGCAAGTAATGCCGTGAGCATCGCTTTCATTTTTTCACCTTTGGTAAATTGTTTTGCAATTTCGTCCGCTTGTAATAACTTGCCTGCCAACACTTCATCGAAACAGGAGCCTTTTGCATTTAGTTTGTTGAGGAATTTCTCGGCTGAAATCACATGCTCAATTTCAGCTTTGGCAAGTGCTTTTGCCATCACTTCAGGGCTTAGCGTATAGTTTAGGTTTACAGACACCTTGCCGATAATCATCAATGCCATATTCACAATTGCTCCAATCGCGGAGCTTGGTAACAACACGCCCACGTTTTTCGCATCACCAAGTTGTGTTTTCAACGCCTTACTCATCAATAACACTGCGGTAATGAATTTCAAGTTGTTGAGTTTAATACCTTGACTATCCACCACGCACTCTTTAAACAAATTCGCTTTTGCGTTATTAAGCCAGTGATGCGTAAGCGGTTTGCGTTTCTGCATCACTTTTTCCCACACAGAATAAGAGAGCTCCAGCACTTTTTGTTTCATCGCAGTTGCATCAATAAAGCCGTGAATTGGCTTACCGAATGCCACCAAGATTTCACGTTTGCCTTGGCGTTTGGTTAAGTTTTTATAGAAGCTATTCGCACGTGAGAAACTACTGCCCCATAAGCCACGTAAATAAAATGGCACGGTGGTCACATTTTCTAAATTTTTTAACACGTGCTCAAAACCTTTTTTGAACTCATTGATTTGACCGTTATAGCTAATATGACCTTCAGGGAACAACGCTACTACTTCACCGTTTTGAAGATATTTACGAATAGTTTCAATTGACTCACGGCTTGAGCCAGCCCCAATTGGAATGACTTTAAAAATGCGTAAGAACCAAGTGAGATACCATTTGTTGTAAATCGGACGGAACATCACAAATTTAATTGCACGTGGGCTTGCGGCTTGTAACACGAGCCAGTCGATCCAGCTGATATGGTTTCCTAGCAACAACACGCCACCACTTTGCGGTAAGTTTTTCAACCCTTCCACGTGGAAACGGTAGTTTGTTTTCAACAATGGTAATAACAACAAGCGGGTGAATAAGTGCGGAAGTTGCCACATTGCATAAAAACTGCCTAGCAAGCAAACCACTGATACGGTTAAGAATAAACCTGTGGTTGAAACGCTAAACTTTACAAATAGAATGCTAAGCAGCAAGAAGCCAACCATAAAGACATTTTGCACAAAGTTGTTGCCCGCCATAATTTTGCCGCTGATTTTTTCAGGGGCAAAATATTGGATGGTTGCATTTAACGGCACGATAAATAATCCACCGAAGAAACCAAATCCAAAAGAGCAAAGCATTAACATTGCGTTGTTTTGCACAAGCGTTAAGCAAAAAAGCGAAATGAAAATCCCTAATGCTCCAACGGGTACAATCCCAAGTTCAATGTGTAATTTTGATGCTTTGCCCGCAAGGTATGATCCCACGATTAAACCTAAACCGCTTACCGCAAGGATGGCTTGGATGATAACCGCATTATCTGCGTTAAACTGCGCTTTATAGTGTGCCGGGAAAGCCGCCACAATTACTTGCGATACGCCCCAGAACAGGCTTAACCCAATCACACTTAACCAGATATTTTTATCTGAACGCAAGGTGCGGATATTATCGCGTAAGTAGCCTAGCGAAAGGTATTTCGACATTGCAAATTTTTCTTCATTTTCGACCGCTTGTTGGCTGAAGAAAGGAATTTTGAAAGCAAAGAATGCTTCTAATGCACTAAATGCAACTAAAGCAACACCAATCCACCACACACTTTGCAGCACAGTATTCGGCTCACTTGAAGCAACATAATGGCTTTCAAATAAAATCGAGAATGCAAAAGAGCTAAACAAAATTGCCACAATGGTCAACGCTTGAATAACCCCATTTGCAAAACCAATGTTTTCCGTGCCTACAATCGATTTAATAATGCTGTATTTTGCAGGCGAATAAACCGCACTTTGTGCTGCAAGCACAAGGGTTAACGCAAAAGCAAGATAAAACTGCCCGATAAGATAACTCACTAAAATAGCCCCGCTAATACCAACGGCTGCAAGGCTACTCCAACGAATCACTTTAGTTCGGCAGAATTTATCGTTAATAAAGGCAGATGGAGAGAAAAGGAAGATAAACGGCAATAAAATCATTGCGTTGATTAGTGCGGTTAACACCACCAAAGTGTTACCCTCAAAACTTTTGAGTAGCACATTTTGGATAGTGATTTTATGGGCAAGATCAACACTTGCATTTAAAAAGGCAATGGCTAAATAGGGCAAAAAGCCGGCGTGTTTTAAGAGTTTCATAATTGAATCTCCTGTTGATAAACCGCTAAGGTTTTCATATTAAGAAGGTAAGGTTTTACCACCAGCAATAAATCAAAAAGGTGTTTTAATCTTTCATCTTTTTGCTCATTTTCTTTAATGGCAGAAAGTGTGAGATCAACTTCTTGCAGAGCTAATGTTTTTGCTGCTTGCAGGTAGCTATTTAACATCGCACGTTCCGCTTCATTACAACGGCAAATAATCGCTAAAATTTCTCGCTCTTTGCCCGTAAAAATACCATTACGAGGGTTTAACAAGCCTTCATCTACCATTTGGTTTAAAGCCTGTTCAGAAATCTCAAACTCTTGGCAAAGTGATTCAGGCGAGAAGGTTTCGTTTTCTGCACCCATAATAATGCCAATCAATGAAATCAAGCTCTCATAAGGGTTTTGCCAATCAAATTCAGAATGGGCAAACAAATCTTTGATTTGTGAAATAGAAGCATTAAAGTTAGTTTGCAGATATTTGATAAATGCCAACAATGACACACATCGTTCATCATAAAGATGAAAGTTCGGCTTATCTTTTACAGGTTCAGGCAACAACCCCTCTTTAACATAATAAAGAATGGTGGATTTCGGCGTTTGGCTGAACTTCACCAAATCATTCATTTTGAGCATAAAAACTCCTTTTCATAAAATCGTATTGATTAAATTGGCTGCTATTTTAATCTCTTTAAAATAAAAGTAAAGAGTAACACTTTACACATTTAGTAAAATTTGTAAATTTATTTTGAAATTAAACCGCTTTTTTCTTGCTTTGCCTTGTATTCACCAAATTCAGCCCCATAACTGACAAATCTTAAATTAAATAGAAGGAACAAAAAATGGCATTAGATTTCAACTCAGTGAAATTCGACAGCGTAGAAGCAAAAGGTGGCTACGGTATTGGTTTACAAATTGGTCAGCAACTTTTAGGTAGCGGAATGGATGTGGATGCAGAAACGGTCGCACGAGGTATCTATGATGTGTTAAACCAAAACCCACCAGCATTAGATTTAAACGAAGTGACACAAGCACTTCAAACATTAAGCCAACGTGCAGAAGAAGCCCAAATGGCAGCATTCAAAGCGTTAGATGAAGAGAACAAAGCATTCTTAGAAGAAAACAAAAAAGCAGCAAGCGTGAAAACAACTGAAAGCGGTTTACAATACGAAGTATTAAGCGAAGGCACTGGCGAAACACCAAAAGCAGACAGCACCGTTCGTGTTCACTACACAGGTTCTTTAATTGATGGTACGGTTTTCGACAGTTCAGTAAAACGTGGCACACCAGCTGAATTCCCAGTAAATGGCGTTATCAAAGGTTGGACTGAAGCATTACAAATGATGCCAGTTGGCTCAAAATGGCGTTTAACCATCCCGCACGAATTAGCTTACGGCGAACGCGGTGCGGGTGCATCAATTCCTCCATTTGCAACATTAGTATTTGAAGTAGAATTGTTGGATATTATTTAATTTCTCCATAATTCATAAATAAAGGCGAACATCGTGTTCGCCTTATTTTTTACTTCCTTGACCCTAAATAAATCACCAATAGTGTTAAGCCTACCCCGCACCATTGCCATAAATCAATCTGCTTATCTTAATAGAAATAGTCGATTAACAATGCCGCCATGAGTTCGGAAAGCAGCAACAAGCCCGTTAAGCCAAACGACAACAACGAAATTGCATAGGCAATCGGGAAAAGTGAAATCTAACATTGAAGAAGTGAAAGCACGCGGCGGTCAATTATTTATCTTCGCCGACCACGATGCAGGCTTAGGCTACAAAAGCTTGGTGTTCCCGAAAGTTGATGAAGTAACTGTTCCAATTTTCTACACCGCACCACTGCAACTACTCTCATACCACGTTGCGTTAATTAAAGGGACTGATGTGGATCAGCCACGTAACCTCGCGAAATCGGTGACGGTTGAGTAATTTGAAAGAATAAAACAAGCGGTCATTTTCCTGATGCGATTTGCAAATTAATGTGGAGAAATGTTCGCCTGTTTCCAGTTTCTATAAACACAGGAATAGTAGACAAAATAGTTACAAATCTACTTAAAAATTTTTATATATTCTTATTTCTCCTTATATATTTATACGCAAATTTCTCTCCATGAAAATCAAGAAAAATTAGACTAACATCTATTAGAATAGTCAACCACATAGAAACAAATATTGACATGCCTAGGCTTAATATAAGCAAACCAGAAAATCTTAATATATGAATTCCCCATTCAAATTTCTGCATAATAATTTTTGTAACTAAACATAACACCACACAACATACAATCAACAAACCCCAAGTCAATATAGAAGCATTATTCACTAGATGATATATCGTGGGAACAAACAAAAAAATAGCGAGAATAGTATAAAACATAGGAATACTTTCTCTCAAGAAAGATATTGTTACCTCTTTTTGATTATCTTCAATCATATTACGAACTTCATTAGAGAAAGAATTGAGTTTTATTAGATACTCATTCCCCCATTTATATATCTCCTGCTCTAAAAAATCAATATAAAAAGAATCAAATTCTTTGGATTCTTGAATTAAATTAGGAAACTCAGAATTAAAATCTCTAGACAACAACATAAGCTCTTTTTGAATATTTTCATCTTGTATTACTTTATTTTCAAATTTGTTATTTAATAAACATAATCTATCATTAAAAATATCTTTCTTAGATAAAACATTCTCTTTCCTTACTTTCTTTTCCTGTTCTTTATTTTCTCGCTCTAATCGTTTTCTTTCATTTTCTAATAGAATTTTTTTATTTTGAGAATGCTTTTCCTCTTCTAATTTACATTCTATATTATTAATAATCTCATTCAACTCACCATTAATACTATTAAACCAACTTGGGTTCTTATAAATTGATCTTAAAAATTTAAATCTTTTATCACTTTCAATCAGACTAATATCTTCTTCAAATTCTAAGATTAATTTCTCTATATGCTCCCTAGCATATTCAGTATAACCACCATATTCAGTATAACCACCATATTCAGACACTACATCAAATTTATATTGCATCGTTCTAATTGAATAATTAATGCTATCTATAAGGTTAGGAATGATATCTTTAACAACCCTATTATAATTATCCTTTATATCATCTAAAATATACTCTTCAATATCCTTTTTATTATAACTTCTTAATTTAGAAATTGACTCTTTTAATTCTGTGTTTTTTTCATAATCAACCCTAACATCATTAATTAAGGAAGAATAGTCATTCAATTGTTTTTGTCTAACCTTTAACTTTGATAATAAATTATATATCTCTTCTTTTAATTCAGAGTTTTATTCTTTATTTTTCAATTTTATATTATTATTGATAATTACATACGGTTCTAAATTTAAATAAAGTGATAATAATTCAATATCTCTACCTGAAAGATCGGAATTATTATGGAAACTATCAATAGTATCATGAAAATGAACCATATCAGAAACTTTAAAACTTTTTCTAATACTTAAATCTAGCATAGTTTCATTAATATAATCCAATTGCATTATTGGCTGTGTAAATAAAACACAACCAAATATTTTTGTGAAAGCAAAGTTTATGTTTTTAATATTACCAATTTTTCTATCCATTAATAGATTCACCAACCCAATTTTGTTCCTAAGGATTTGTTTATATGGATTCTTTTGGCTTCCTCCCTTTCCTTTACGTTGCTCTTTATCATCAGCGAATGCCCACTCATCATCTTTTCCACATTTTATCAATGCACCGCCATAGCCCTTTACATCAACGACAGTGAGTGTTCCATTTATATAAATAAGAATATCAATATTATAAAGCTCATCTCTTCCTTTTTTAGCATTATATGCACTAAAATCCACCCCTCCGAGAACATAGACTTCATCTTTTTTATTATGATAAATACCATGTAATTGTTTACATATTTTTATAAATGTATCATTTTCTGAAGTATGAATTGCTTTAGAACGATATGCACAAAATGCCATTATTTTATTCCTTATATAAAAATAGGTGTTATAAATAACACCTATTATTTTTACTTAGCTTACTTTATTATCCTATTAAATAATAAAATTTCATCTAATATGATCTCAAATTAAATTTTTATTTAGTGCGTTTTTGATCACCAGCTTTTTGCGCCGGTGTTCTATCAGCTCCCTTATTTGTTCGATGATCATGACTACCATCTTTTTTAGAACCACCATAAGCAACCATCCCTACAGTATCCTTAACTGGCGGATGGCTACTGAAAAAATCGAAAATTCCCATTTACATTCTCCTATTTTTTCTCATCTTTCCCGAATAAAGCGAACAAAGTTACACCTAATGTAGCCACTGAGGCAACTCTGCCATCAAGAGAATTTGTGCAGCTTGGGCAAAGTTCATCGTCCCAAATTTCTCCACCCTTTGCATAATTATTACATCCAGGCATTCTACAAATATAAATAAAATTCTTACATTCTGGACACTTACATTTATCCCGACGCAAATAATTAGTTTCTATTGTGCTTGCTTTAATAAATTCATTACAAAATGGACATAATCCTTTTGCTTTAATTGCCATAAATAATCTCACTTAAATGATTTAGATTAAATTTCTTGACATTCAAAAATATATTTCTAGCCATTCTAGCCTCTAGCCTCTAGCCTCTAGCCTCTAGCCTGTCAATAGGCTATCTCAAACATATTAAAAGCAATAAAAAAGCCCTCCAGCATTGCTGCTAGAGGGCTTAATTTATTTGCTGATTAAGCTACTGCTTTCTCAACAACACGAACTAAAGTGTGTGCTTTTGTTTTTGAAACAGGACGACATTCCTTGATTTCAACTACATCACCTAATTTAGCTTCGTTGTTTTCATCATGTACGTGTAATTTAGTTGTACGACGGATAAATTTACCGTATAACGGGTGTTTTACCGTACGTTCAATTGCAACAACAAATGATTTGTCCATTTTGTCGCTTACTACTTTACCTTGTACTGTGCGAATTTTATCAGTCATTACTCACCCGCCTTCTCGGTTAATACAGTTTTAACTTGTGCAATACTACGACGCACTTGTTTTAACTGGTGGGTTTGTTGAAGCTGACCGGTGGCTGCTTGCATACGCAATTTGAATTGTTCACCTAAAAGGTTTACTAACTCAGCATTCAGCTCTTCAACATTTTTGTTACGTAGTTCTTGAGCTTTCATTACATCACCGTCTTAGTTACAAATGTGGTTTTCATTGGTAATTTCGCTGCCGCTAATGCAAATGCTTGACGCGCGATTTCTTCAGAAACACCATCCATTTCATATAATACTTTACCCGGTTGGATTAAAGCTACCCAGTACTCAACGTTACCTTTACCTTTACCCATACGGACTTCTAATGGTTTTTCAGTAATTGGTTTATCTGGGAACACACGGATCCAGATTTTACCTTGACGTTTAACTGCACGAGTCATCGCTCGACGCGCTGCTTCGATTTGACGTGCTGTTAAACGACCACGACCAACTGCTTTTAAACCGAATGTACCGAAGCTCACTTCAGTACCGCCCGCGATACCACGGTTACGGCCTTTGTGTACTTTACGGAATTTTGTGCGTTTTGGTTGTAACATTCAGTGATTCTCCTTATTTACGACCTTTGCCACGTGGCGCCTTTTTAGGCTGTGCCGCTGGTTCTTTTTCAGATTCGATCACTGCCGCCATACCACCAAGAATTTCACCTTTGAAGATCCAAACTTTAACGCCGATTACGCCGTAAGTTGTGTGAGCTTCTGCAGTGTTATAATCGATGTCTGCACGAAGAGTATGTAGAGGTACACGACCTTCACGATACCATTCTGAGCGAGCAATTTCTGCACCACCTAAACGACCGCTAACTTCAACTTTGATACCTTTAGCACCTAATTTCATTGCGTTTTGTACTGCACGTTTCATTGCACGGCGGAACATAACACGACGCTCAAGTTGAGAAGCGATGCTATCTGCTACTAATTTCGCATCTAGCTCTGGTTTTTTCACTTCAGCGATGTTGATTTGTGCTGGAACGCCTGCGATTTTCGCTACTGCGTTACGTAATTTTTCAACATCTTCGCCTTTTTTACCGATAACGATACCAGGACGAGCTGTGTGGATAGTTACACGAATGCTTTTCGCAGGACGTTCAATAGTGATACGTGATACTGAAGCGTTCGCTAACTCTTTGTTTAAGAATTTACGTACTTTGAAGTCGCCGTCTAAGTTATCAGCGAAATCTTGTGTATTCGCGAACCAAGTAGAGTTCCAAGGTTTAACAATACCAAGGCGAATACCATTAGGATGTACTTTCTGACCCATTGTTATTCTCCTACTGATTAACGATCTGATACAACCACAGTGATGTGGCTAGTACGTTTTAAAATACGATCTGCACGACCTTTTGCACGTGGCATAACACGTTTCATGCTTGGACCTTCATCAACGAAAATCTTAGCAACTTTAAGATCATCTACATCTGCACCGTCATTGTGCTCTGCGTTTGCGATAGCTGATTCTAATACTTTCTTAACTAAAGCCGCTGCTTTTTTGTTAGTAAAAGTTAAGATTTCTAATGCTGCAGAAACTTTTTTACCGCGAATTAAATCAGCAACTAAGCGAGCTTTTTGGGCAGAAGTACGAGCGTAACGATGTTTAGCAATAGTTTCCATCTTTTACCTCTTATTTCTTAGCTTTCTTATCTGCGGCGTGACCGCGGTATGTACGAGTCGGTGCAAATTCACCAAGTTTATGACCGATCATTTCGTCTGATACATAAACTGGAACGTGCTGACGACCATTATGGACTGCGATGGTCAAACCAATCATTGATGGAATGATCATTGAACGACGGGACCAAGTTTTAATTGGTTTTTTATCCCCGCTTTCCACCGCCTTCTCTACCTTCTTCAACAAGTGTAGGTCAAGGAAAGGACCTTTCTTGAGAGAACGTGGCATGGGTTATCCTCTTTTTAATGAATAAAATTATTTGCCACGACGACGTACGATGTATTTATCAGTACGTTTGTTGTGACGAGTTTTCTTACCTTTGGTTTGAACGCCCCAAGGTGTAACTGGATGTTTACCAAAGTTACGGCCTTCACCACCACCGTGTGGGTGGTCTACTGGGTTCATTGCAGTACCACGAACTGTTGGGCGAACGCCTCTCCAGCGGTTAGCACCTGCTTTACCAAGAACGCGAAGCATATGTTCAGAGTTACCTACTTCACCGATTGTTGCGAAACAATCAGCTAATACTTTACGCATTTCGCCTGAACGAAGACGTAAAGTTACATAGTTACCTTCACGTGCGATAATTTGTACGCTAGCACCCGCAGAACGTGCAATTTGACCACCTTTACCAGGTTTTAATTCCACGTTGTGTACAGTTGTACCAACTGGGATGTTACGCATAGGTAATGCGTTACCTACTTTAATCGGAGCTGAAGCACCTGCTTGAATCGTATCACCAGCAGATAAACCTTTTGGTGCTAAGATATAACGGCGTTCACCATCTTTATAAAGAACTAACGCAATGTTAGCAGAACGGTTTGGATCGTATTCTAAACGCTCAACTACCGCTGGGATTTCTAACTTGTTACGTTTGAAATCAACTAAACGATAATGTTGTTTGTGACCACCACCGATGTGGCGGGTCGTGATACGACCTAAGTTGTTACGACCACCAGTCTTAGATTTAGTATCTAAAAGTGCAGCGAAAGGTTTCCCTTTGTGAAGTTCTGCATTAACAACTTTAACTACATGACGACGACCAGCGGAGGTCGGCTTACATTTAACGATAGCCATAGTTTTCTATTCCTCCGAATTACTCTGCCGCACCTTCAACGAAGTCAAGTGATTGACCTTCTTGAAGAGTTACATAAGCTTTTTTCCAGTCACTACGACGACCTGATTTTGCACCGTGACGTTTAGTTTTACCTTTAACAACCACTGTACGTACAGAATCAACTTTAACTTCGAAAAGTGCTTCAACCGCATTTGCAATTTCTACTTTATTAGCATCTAATGCAACTTTAAATACAATTGTGTTACCTTTTTCAGCGTTGCTTGTCGCTTTCTCAGAGATATGAGGTGCTTTAAGCACTTTTAGCAAACGTTCTTGTTGAATCATGCTAGCATCTCCTCAATTTGTTTTACTGCATCAACAGTTACAACCACTTTATCAAAAGCGATTAAGCTAACTGGGTCGATTGCTTGAACATCACGAACGTCTACTTTATATAAGTTGCGTGCTGCTAAGAATAGATTTTCATCTAAGTTTGCAGTAATGATTAAAGCGTCAGTTAACGCCATCTCTTTTAATTTTTGTGCTAAAACTTTAGTTTTAGGTGCATCGATTTCGAATTTCTCAACAACCACTAAACGATCTTGACGAACTAATTCAGAAAGAATGCTTTTGATTGCACCACGGTACATTTTTTTGTTCACTTTTTGACTGTGATCTTGTGGTTTCGCTGCGAAAGTGATACCACCAGAACGCCAGATTGGTGATTTGATGTCACCAGAACGTGCACGACCTGTACCTTTTTGACGCCAAGGTTTTTTGCCTGAACCAGACACTTCAGCACGAGTTTTTTGTGCACGCGAACCTTGACGAGCACCTGCTGCGTAAGCAACAACTACTTGGTGGATTAACGCTTCGTTAAACTCACGTCCGAAGGTAGTTTCAGAAACAGTGAGTGCGTTTGCACCAACAACTTGTAATTCCATCTCTATCTCCTAGACTTATGCTTTAACTGCTGGTTTAACAATAACATCACTATTAGTTGCGCCTGGAACAGCACCTTTAACTAATAATAATTTACGCTCAGCATCTACACGAACAACTTCAAGTGATTGAACAGTTACACGCTCAGCACCTAAGTGTCCAGCCATTTTTTTGCCTTTAAACACACGACCTGGAGTTTGGTTTTGACCAATAGAACCAAGTACACGGTGTGATAAAGAGTTACCATGTGTAGCATCTTGAGTACGGAAGTTCCAACGTTTAACACCACCTTGGAAACCTTTACCTTTAGATGTACCAGTAACATCGACTTTCTTAACATCAGTGAAGATGTCAACATTGATTTCTTGACCTAAAGTGAATTCTTCACCTTCAGTACGAAATTCCCATAAACCGCGACCAGCTTCAACACCTGCTTTCACGAAATGGCCTGCTTCTGGCTTAGTTACACGACTAGCTTTTTTAGTACCAGTAGTAACTTGAATTGCAGAATAGCCATCGTTTTCAAGGGTTTTAACTTGAGTAACACGGTTGGCTTCGATTTCGATAACGGTAACTGGAATAGACACGCCGTCTTCAGTGAAAACGCGGGTCATACCAACTTTACGACCGATTAAACCAATCATTGTAATAACCTCTTAAAATTCCCAATTAACCTAGACTAATCTGAACATCAACGCCAGCAGCTAGATCTAAACGCATTAATGCATCAACAGTTTTTTCTGTTGGTTCAACAATATCAACTAAACGTTTGTGAGTACGGATTTCATATTGGTCACGCGCATCTTTGTTAACGTGTGGAGAAATCAATACCGTGAAACGTTCTTTACGAGTTGGTAAAGGAATTGGACCACGAACTTGTGCACCAGTACGTTTAGCTGTTTCTACGATCTCCGCTGTTGATTGATCAATTAAACGATGATCAAACGCCTTTAAGCGGATACGGATTCTTTGGTTCTGCATTAGACCAGAGCTCCATTAAAATTTAGCTAATAAAAAAACCAAACTACCACTTATCTAAAAAGAATAAGGGAGCTCAGTTACACCAATTATAGTTCCAAAATCAGGAACATTATTGTGCTACCTAATTGGCAACACCATTTGATAAATGATTACATCAAACGACTTAACTATACACCTTCTCGCGAAGATGCACGAGAAAAGTGGCTGTATAATACAGGCAAAAACCTATTTTAGCAACTCTTTTTTCTGCAAATTTGATAATTTTTTGAACCACTTTTTAGGCAAAAAAATTTTAGCATCTCTTATCACAAACTAGACTATTTTGAAACATCTCAAATTTCTATGTTATTTAAAAATATTTTTCTTAAATTTTCGAGCGAGTTCACATTTTTGAAAAAATGTAGTTGAAACGATCATACATACTCAGGTATTTATTAAAAATATTTTTTATTTAACAAAATTATTGATATTTTCAGGAGAACAAATGCAACCTATTCAAGCTGTTGAGCAACCCATTTCTACTCTTTTTGAACCTATCGTAGGGAAAGTTAAAATTAAAACTTACTTTTCTTATTATGCCGTTTTTGCCAATGGATTTATGTTGGCTTTATATAAAAATAATATGGTCTTTTTACGTGCATCTACAAACTCAAAAGCAGAAATTCAGCAACTTGAAGGAACTTATCCACTTCAAGATCATGATGTTGGTATAAATACTAAAAATTTTTATGCAATGTCTTATAAATTTGCTTTAGAAACGCCAAATTTTTCTATTTGGCTGACCTCTATTTTAGATGAGCTTACAAACCAACAACGACTTGAAGAGGAAAAACGTAAAACGCAAGTGCGTTCATTAGCTAATATGAACATAAAAATGGAGCGAATATTAAAGCGTATTAATATCAAAAATGTGGAGCAATTTAGACAGAAAGGCTATATGAACACTTTTATTGAGCTTATCAAACAAGGCTCTGATCGCTCAGATGTGATGCTATTTAGACTACATGGTGCTATTCATCAAAAATCAATCTACCATATTACCCATAAAGAAAGGTTAGAACTGCTAAAAGAAGCTAATCAGGCTCTTTACAATGCAGGATTGCGTCATAGATTTGATATTGCAGATGAAGATTAACATTATAAAGGAAAGAAATGAATTAAAAATAAACCGTGGGAGTCAATTCCCACGGTTATTCAAGCATCCAATCTAAAAACATTTTCCACCAAATTAAACCAACACCGAAAAGGATTGGGCCGCAGGCGTGGGTCTATTGGGTAAGTGGGCAAGATAAACGACTGCTAGCAGCCATTGAAAGAGCGAGCTGTGCCAGTGATACGTTTAAGCTTAAGCCTACGCCGAGTGATACGCTGCAAAGTGCTGCGATTTATGCGTTACCAGCACAATCCAGTTGATATTGTCTAAGAATACGCTGATTTGTTGTCCCATTAACTCACCGAACCATTTAGTAAAACATAAGGTTTGGAGTTAAATTGCCTCATTAAGAGTGCTGCGAACCGTATTAAGGTATCCCACGCACCTTTTTCTTTTTGATGTCGTTCATATTCCCGATACAGCTTACTAAGAATGTCCCCACTTTAGAGTGATAATCCCGAGTAAGCCGATTTCGCCCACTTTGCAAATAATGGCAACGATGGTTGCACGAAAATAATTACAGTATGCCACCTAGAAACAGATAAGCCTTCAGGTGGAGCAAGTTGCCATAGACCAATACTAATTGCGGTAATAATCAGTAATGGAATCTATTTAATATCTGATTTCATAAAATAATATTCCAAAAGCAAATAATTTAATCAGTGAAATAAAAGTTGTTGCAGTTTATAACAACTATGTAATTTTTTGGGGGGGATAGATCAAAAATTTACCTCTTTTGAGATGAATTCAAAAAAATAACGTAAATCAATACATTGATAATTAAGTATTATTCTCACTATTGTTCATTTTTTGAGTTAGATCATAAAAGAGGTTAGTTTCTGTTAAAAAATTGTAAAATGACTTCCTCTTGTACCTCTAAAGTGGCAGAATAAGCTTACTTTTTATGTTTTTACCTATTATTTTGGAGTGAATATGCAAAGTGTTAATTTTGATGTCGCGATTGTAGGTGCTGGTGGCGGTGGCTTACGTGCAGCAATTGCAGCAGCAGAAGCAAATCCGAACTTAAAAATCGCTTTAATTTCAAAAGTTTACCCAATGCGTAGCCATACAGTAGCAGCAGAAGGCGGTTCAGCAGCGGTAATTAAAGATAACGACTCATTCGATAACCACTTTAACGATACCGTAGGCGGTGGCGACTGGTTATGTGAACAAGACATTGTGGAATACTTTGTAGAGCATTCTCCAATTGAAATGACCCAATTAGAACGTTGGGGCTGCCCTTGGAGCCGTCGTGAAGATGGTGAAGTGAACGTGCGTCGTTTCGGTGGGATGAAAATTGAGCGTACTTGGTTCGCAGCCGATAAAACAGGTTTCCACATTTTGCATACGCTTTTCCAAACTTCAATGAAATACCCTAACATCGTGCGTTTCGATGAGCACTTTGTATTAGATATTTTAACCGACAACGGAGAAGCTCGCGGTTGTGTGGCGATGAATATGATGGAAGGCACATTAGTGCAAATCAACGCATCTGCGGTGGTTATCGCAACAGGTGGGGGTTGCCGCACTTATCGTTTCAATACCAACGGTGGTATCGTAACGGGTGATGGATTATCTATGGCGTATCGTCACGGTGTGGCATTGCGTGATATGGAATTCGTTCAATATCACCCAACAGGCTTACCGAATACAGGTATTTTGATGACCGAAGGTTGTCGTGGTGAAGGTGGTATCTTGGTCAATAAAGATGGCTACCGTTATCTTCAAGATTACGGCTTAGGACCAGAAACCCCAATCGGCAAACCAGAAAACAAATATATGGAATTAGGCCCTCGCGACCGTGTTTCTCAAGCATTCTGGCAAGAATGGAAAAAAGGTAACACCTTAAAAACTGCAAAAGGTGTGGATGTGGTTCACTTAGACTTACGTCACTTAGGTGAAAAACACTTAACCGAACGTTTACCGTTCATCTGCGAATTAGCTCGTGCTTATGAAGGTGTGGATCCAGTAACTCAACCAATCCCAGTGCGCCCAGTGGTTCACTACACTATGGGTGGTATTGAAGTGGATATGCATGCTGAAACCTCAATCAAAGGTTTATATGCAGTGGGTGAGTGTGCTTCTTCGGGCTTACACGGTGCAAACCGCTTAGGTTCTAACTCATTAGCTGAGCTTGTGGTATTCGGTAAAGTGGCGGGTGAAAATGCGGCACACCGTGCGTTAGAAGCAGGTCCTGCAAACCAAGCACAAATCGATGCACAAGCAAAAGATGTAGTTGCACGCTTAACCAATCTTGCGAACCAAGAAGGTAACGAATCTTACTCAGACATTCGTAACCAAATGGGCGATGCAATGGAAGAAGGTTGTGGTATCTATCGTACACAAGAAGGTATGGAAGGTGCGGTTAACAAAATCGAAGAGCTTAAAGAACGTTATAAACGCATCAGCGTGAAAGATAAATCAAGCGTATTTAATACTGACTTACTCTACAAAATCGAACTTGGCTTTATCTTAGACGTAGCACAATCTATTGCGTGTTCAGCGGTTGAACGTAAAGAATCACGTGGTGCACACCAACGTTTAGACTTTACTGAACGTGATGATGTGAACTACTTAAAACACACCCAAGCATTCTACAATGCAGATGGCAAACCAACCATCAAATACAGTGATGTGAAAATTACCAAATCTCAACCTGCAAAACGTGTGTACGGTGCAGAAGGTGCGGCTCAAGAAGCAGCGAAAAAAGCGGCACAACAAAAATAGGGGATAGCTATGGAAAAAATGACGATTGAAGTGCTTCGCTACAATCCAGAAGTGGATAGTGAACCACATTTAGAAAAATATGAAGTGCCGTATGATGGTCAAACTTCACTCTTAGATGCGTTAAACTTCATCAAAGATGAGTTACAACCAGAGTTATCTTACCGTTGGTCTTGCCGTATGGCGATCTGTGGTTCTTGCGGTATGATGGTCAACGGCAAACCAAAATTGGCGTGTAAAACCTTCTTACGTGACTACAGTGGTTATATGCGAATTGAACCCCTACAAAACTTCCCAATTGAACGTGACTTAGTGGTAGATTTAAGTCACTTCATCGACAGTATTGAAGCGATTCAGCCATACATCATTGACAACAAAGCACCAGTAGGTCAGCGTACTAAACAAACTCCAGCACAGCTTGAGAAATATCGTCAATTCTCAATGTGTATCAACTGTGGTTTATGCTACGCTGCTTGTCCTCAATTTGGTTTAAACCCAGAGTTTATCGGTCCTGCTGCCTTAACCTTGGCTCACCGTTATAACTTAGATAACCGTGATAACGGTCGTGAACAACGTATGAAGCTCTTAAGCTCACAAAATGGCGTATGGAGCTGTACTTTTGTTGGTTACTGCTCAGAAGTATGTCCAAAACACGTCGGTCCTGCTTCAGCAATTAACCAAGGCAAACTTGAAAGTGCGAAAGACTACGTGATCTCAATGTTAAAACCAAAAGGCTAGGGGGAATTATGACAACAGCAACAAAACGCAAAGCCTATGTGCGTGAAGTAAAAGCTAATTGGTGGACAAAACTTGGCTTCTACAAATTCTATATGGTGCGTGAAGCAACAGCGATCCCAACCGTTTGGTTCTGCCTAATTTTACTTTATGGTGTGATCGCTTTAGGTAATGGCACATTTGATACTAGCTTCGTGGATTTCTTAAAAAATCCAGTTGTAATCATCTTAAACCTTGTGAGCTTAGCCGCAATGTTATTACACGCAGCAACTCTCTTCGTTATGACCCCACAAGTGTTGGGCATTATGGTAAAAGGTGAAAAATTACCTGTGGCAACGGGTGCGAAAATTATGTGGGGTATCACCGCGGTAATTAGCATCATCGTATTAGCCCTTGCGTTATAGGAGTGAAATATGAGCAAACAAGACGTTATTAACAAAGCGGTAAAATCAAACGAACCGCCCGCATGGTTACTCTTTAGTGCAGGCGGCTCAGTCAGTGCGTTCTTCTTCCCTGTGGTGATTTTAATCTTCGCATTATTGTTACCATTTGGTATCGTTGATGCACAAACCATCGTCGCATTCGCACACACTTGGATTGGTAAATTAGCAATTTTAGTGTTAACCATCTTCCCAATGTGGGCAGGTATGCACCGTGTTCACCACGGCTTACACGACTTAAAAGTACACCTCCCAGCAGGCGGCGTGATTTTCTACGGATTATCTGCACTTTACACGGTCGTTGTAGCGTACTTAACATTAAGCCTGTAATTCTACAAGCGGTCTAAAAAACATAAAACCCTGCAAATTTACAGGGTTTTGTTCTATCCATAAAAATGGTCGTATCGAACGACCACTTTCTTTAATTTAATACTTCTCCCACCTTAAACCAATCTGATCGTCCGTTTAAGAAATCTTGCACCGACATCGGTTTTTTGCCTTGTGGTTGAAGTTGCGTAATGTTTAATACACCATCTTGAGTGGCAATTTTCAAGCCTGTTTTATCAAAGGCAATCACAGTGCCAAGTACTTTTTCTTGGTGTGGTAACACATTGGCTTGATAAACTTTTATTCGTTCTTCATTGCCATTCACGTTCACGGTTAAGAAGGCAATTGGGGCAGGATTGAAGGCTCGGATATTGCGTTCCAACTGACAAGCAAGCAAATTCCAGTCTAATTTTGCTTCTTCTTTGGTGAGTTTTTCGGCGTAATTGGCTAAATCATCATCTTGTTTTTCAGGTTTGAATTGCTGATTTTCTAACCCGTTTAACACCTCTAATAATGCTGGCGGAGCAAGCTCGGCAAGTTTTTGATAAAGAGAAGCAGAGGTTTCAGTCGGTAAAATATCGGTATAAACCTTGTACAACATATCACCTGTGTCCAAGCCAATATCCATCTGCATAATCGTCACGCCAGTTTGGCTATCGCCTGCCCAAATCGCACGCTGAATTGGTGCAGCACCACGCCAGCGTGGCAGAATCGAACCGTGCACGTTTAAGCAGCCATATTTGGGTGCTTTCAACACAGATTCAGGCAGAATCAAACCATAAGCCACTACCACCATTACATCAGCATTCAAGGCTTTAAGTTCTACTTGAACCTCTTCTTTGCGTAAGGATTTTGGCTGATAAACGGGAATGTTGTGTGCTTCGGCAAGCTGTTTGACAGGGCTAGCTTGCAGTTTTTTGCCTCGACCTGAAGGTTTATCGGGTTGAGTGTAAACGGCGATGACGTTGTGTTCTGAATCAAGCAAGGCTTGTAGGTGTTGAGCAGCGAAATCAGGCGTGCCCGCAAAAATAATATTGAGTTTTGACATAATCGAATAAAGTTAATGAATAATGGGGGGAATTTTAGCAGAAAACTCGTTTTTTCTCATCGCTCATTTTTTTGCTAAAATATGCCAAATTTGTTGCAATAAGAGAATAGGATGGAATTTTTTATCCCGAAATCGGAGGCTATTTTTGAGGAAGAGATCAAAAAAAGCCGATTTATTACCTACCTTCGCCACACAGAGGGAATGGAGCAATCCAAGGCGTTTTTAGCTGAAATGAAGGCACTGCATTCGTCCGCTCGCCATTGGTGTTGGGCGACAGTGGCGGGCACGCCAAACGATTCGCAACAATATGGTTTTTCGGACGATGGCGAACCTTCAGGCACGGCAGGAAAGCCAATGTTGAATTATTTGCTCGGTTCTGGCTTGGGCGAAATCACTGCCGTGGTGGTACGTTATTATGGCGGTATTCAACTTGGCACGGGCGGACTGGTCAAGGCTTATGGTAACGGAGTGCAACAGGCGTTGTTAAGCCTTGAGACGGTTCGCAAAGTATTGCGAGAAAACTACCGCTTGCAGTGCGAATATGAGCAATTTAATACGCTCAGTCACTTACTGCAGGATTGGGATATTGAGATACTCGATCAGCAATTTGGCGAGAAAATCGAACTTCGTTGGGCAATAAATCCCGTGCAGGTTGAACAAATTCAAGCTACGCTTACGCAACGTTTTGCGGGGCGATTGGCATTAGAAAAAGAAGAATAAAGAAGGTCAAATGCAATTTCTAACCATTATTCGCATTGTTGGCGTGTTAGTGATGAGCTTTTCTCTCACGATGCTGTTGCCTGCGGCGGTCGCCTTGATTTATGGCGATGGCGGTGGACGAGAGTTCTTAGAAGCCTTTGCCCTCACTTTTGCTGTTGGGGCGACCCTTTGGTGGTTCTGCCGTGATTACAAAGAGCAGTTACGATCCCGCGAGGGTTTTCTGATTGTGGTGCTGTTCTGGATTGTGTTAGGCAGCCTTGGTGCTGTGCCATTTATTCTGCTTGAACACCCAGATTTGAATTTCAGTGAGTCTATTTTTGAGTCCTTTTCAGGACTGACAACCACAGGTGCAACGGTGATTACAGGGCTGGATGATCTGCCCAAAGCCATTTTATTCTACCGCCAATTTTTGCAGTGGTTAGGCGGAATGGGGATCATCGTATTGGCGATTGCGATTATCCCGATGATGGGTTTGGGTAAGCTCTATCGGGCGGAAATGCCAGGTCCACTCAAAGACGAGCGAATGCAGCCGCGGATCGCGGAAGTGGCAAAAATGCTGTGGCAAATTTATCTTTCGCTCACAATTTTGTGCGGACTAGCATATTGGCTAGCGGGAATGACTCCTTTTGATGCGATTTCGCACAGTTTTGCGACCATTTCGATTGGTGGATTCTCGACCCACGATGCCAGCATCGGCTATTTCAACAGCACTACAATTAACTACATTACCGTCTTTTTCTTGTTGATTTCGTCTTGCAACTTCGCTTTACATTTCACCCTGTTTAGCCAGTTGAAAGATCCCAAAGAGAAACGCAAAAGCTCGGTGTTGCAACGCCTTTATTGGCGAGATTACGAGTTCCGCTCATTTCTGTTTATCCAAATTGCGTTGTTTGCGATTTGCATGACGGTACTCAGCCTTTACAACTATTTCAGCACCACTGATACTACCATTGACCAAGTGTTGTTTGAATCGGTGTCGATTTCCACCACTGCAGGTTTTGGGGTAACAGATTTCAGCCAATGGTCATCATTTTTACCAACCTTGCTTATTTTAGCCTCTTTTGTTGGAGGTTGTGCAGGCTCGACAGGCGGAGGATTGAAGGTCATTCGCGTGCTACTGCTCTATTTGCAAATGAACCGTGAAATCCACCGATTCGTGCATCCAAATGCGATTAAGCCGATTAAGCTGGGTAAATCTGTGCTTTCCGACCGCATTGAAGAGGGAATTTGGGCGTTTTTCTCTGCTTATATTTTCGTCTTTATTCTCTGTTGGTTGATGGCGATTTTGTGCGGAATGCAGTCATTCGATGCTTTTAATGCGGTATTAGCAAGCCTAAATAACCTTGGACCTGCATTGGGTAGTGTGAGTACCAACTTCACCCAAGTGCCTGATGGGGCAAAATGGGTAATGACTTTTGCAATGGTATGCGGGCGTTTGGAAGTATTTACCTTGCTCGTGATTTTAAGCCCTGTTTTTTGGAAAGATTAACAATGAAAACCCTAATTTTATATTTTACGACCGATGGTCAAACCAAGAAGATTGCCGACAAGCTTGCCGAGCAAATCAGTCACGATGTAGAAGTGATTTCACTGCAAGATCAAGCGGTCGATTTTGCCGAAAAATTAGCAAATGCCGACCAAATTGTGATTGGGGCATCAATTCGCTATGGGCATTTTAATCCGCTGGTGTATCAGTTTGTGGCGGAGCATCAAGCAGTATTAAATCAGAAAAAATCTGCATTTTTCAGCGTAAATTTAACCGCTCGCAAACCGAGCCGCAGAACGGCTGAAAATAATGTTTACGTGCGAAAATTCCTCGCCAAAATTGCGTGGCAACCCAAATACGTGGAAGTGATTGCAGGGGCGTTACTTTACCCGCGTTATAAGTTTTTCGATCGTGTGATGATTCAGTTCATTATGAAGCTAACCAAAGGCGAAACTGATGCTAGCAAAGAGTATGAATTTACTGATTGGGCGCAGGTAGAACAGTTTGGGAAGTTGTTGGATGTGGGGCTAAAGTAAAGAGATGTAAATTTTCTATCTAAAAATAAGATAATGCGTATAATCGCCCGCGTGTTCACAATAGTGGGCGATTTTTTATTTTAAGGAAAACAACATGAGCATTTTAAAAGAGTTTCGTGAATTTGCCGTGAAAGGCAATGTAGTTGATATGGCAGTCGGTGTGATCATCGGTGGTGCGTTTGGTAAAATCGTTTCTTCATTAGTAAGTGATGTGATTATGCCACCTATCGGTTGGATCATCGGCGGCGTGGATTTCAAAGATTTAGCAATCGAAATTGCACCTGCAAAAGAAGGTGCAGAGGCGGTAATGTTGAAATACGGTGCGTTCATTCAAAACGTATTCGACTTCTTAATCATCGCGATTGCTGTATTCGGCATGGTGAAAATCATCAATTCACTTAAGAAAGCCCCTACACCAGAGCCAGAAAAAGCACCAGAGCCAACAGCTGAAGAGAAATTACTTGTTGAAATTCGTGACTTATTGAAAAAATAATTCTCTGATTTTTCAGAAACAAAAGGCTAATCTTTCGATTAGCCTTTTGTGCTTTATAGCGTTTATAAACTCATTTGCGGATAAAACGTTTCAGTTAATTTTACCGCTTGCTCAAGAGAAATAGTTTCAACGGTAGTGGTTAGATTTCGAGCTTGGAGATCTTGGGCAAGAGCAACTACATTTTTACGGTTTGTAAAAAGTTGCGGATTTTTGACCGCTTGTAACACGCCGTCTTGCCATAAAAGCAAGGCATCGGTGGGCTGTAATTGTGCAAGCAAGGTGGTAAGTTCTTGCTTGTCATATTGGGCTTTAGATAAAGTATAAAGCATTTTATCTCCTCATATTTGCCTAAAACGTCAGCACTTTTTTAGCTTGATGCAACACTTCAAACAACTTATTTTTACTCACTTTTTGAGCCTCTCTTAGCACAAGCTCTGAATTGTCTAATCCGCGTTCTGCAAGGCTTTCTTGGCAAACAAAGCATTCGGTTAAGTCGTAAAGCTCAATTAGTTTAAAGGTCGCAATATGGTCTTTTTGGAGTAACAATTCAGGCTGTTGGTTGGCGAGCAGATTAAATACGCCATCGTTAAGGAAACAGATAGCAAGCTCTTCTTCATCACAAAAAGCACTAGCGGCAAGCAAGGCATCCAACCCTTCACGGCTGATGCTAGAACCAAACGGTGGTTGGGTAAATAAAATCGCAAGTTTATATTTCATGTTAAAAAGTCAGTAATCTATCGGCTTTGAGCACAGCTTGGCTAAATTCGCCTAAGCCTGCCAAAATAAAAGGTTCGGCAAGGTTTTCTTCGACAATGCCTCGACGCTGTGCAGCAGAGATGCACAGATGCAATGACAAGCGGTGGTTTTCTGCCAATCTTTTCCAATGTTCCACTAAATTCACTTCATCGCTAGCAGGATTAACCAACACATTCGCATTGCTTACACCATTTTGGAAGAAAAAAATCTGGCGAATTTCGTGCCCTGCTTCCAGCAATTTTTCTGAAAATTGATAGGCTAAATACGCCGCTTGTGCGCCATACACTTCGCCCTTTACCGCTAACACATACTGCATTATTCGTCCCCTTTCTCTTCTGCACCCTGTTTAATTTGGCGGATGTAAAGATAAACCGTATGGCGAGAAATATTCAACCGTTCCGCTACTTGGTTGATCGCCTCTTTAATATCGAAAATGCCTTTTTCATACAACGACACCACTATTTGGCGGTTTTTGTTGTTGTTGGCAACCGCGCGATCGCTCATCACCTCTTCAATGGTGCGCTCGATAGTTTGAGCTACCAGATCTTCCACCGAGCTGGCAAAATTGACTGAAGTATCATTCTCTTCGTGAGGTGGGAAGAAAGCATTTAGGAACTGCGAGGTCGGCACATCTAAGTTTATATTGATGCAGATAAAGCCAATTACGTGCTGTTTGCGGTTGCGAATCGCGATAGTGACCGATTTCATCAATACGCCTCCGCCTTTGGCACGGGTAAAGTAGGGTTTCGAGACACTGTCGGTCTGCATATTGTGCAATGAACGTAGAGCTTTATCGGTTAATGGTGAGCCAATTTTGCGGTCTGTGTTGTGTCCGTTTACCACGTAAATAGCAGAATGTTCGAGAAATTCGAGCGAATGCAACACGATTTCGCAATGTTCGCCTAAAAGGGCGGCAATGCCGTCAATCACGGGGAAGTAAGAGGCAAGAATAGCGTGATCTTCGTCGGTGTAGGGAGTGAAAGTGCTCATTTGATTGTAGGGTGGGGGTTATTCCACCAATTAACTGTTGATATGCAAATAAAAAATGGTGGGCTAAAAGCCCACCCTACACATTACCTAATTATTTAGCTGGTTTAAAATCCAACAATTCAACCTCAAATTTTAAGGTTGAATTCGCTGGGATTTTACCTGCCGAACGATCACCATAACCTAATGCAGGTGGAACGACGATTTCCATTTTTCCACCTTTTTTGAGCATTGGAATGGCTTCAACCCACGCCGGGATTAACTGATCTAATTGAAATTCTACAGGGGCATTGCGGTCGTATGAGCTGTCAAATACCGTGCCATCAGGTAATGTACCTTTATAGTGCACTTTAACCACATCCGTTTTGCTTGGGCTTGCCCCTTCGCCTGCTTTTTCAATTTTATATAATAAGCCAGAATCCGTTTTTTTCACGCCTGCTGTTTTTGCATATTCTGCACGGAATTTATCGCCTTCCTCAATCGTTGCTTTTGATTTTTCCGCTTGAATTTTTTGCTCTTGTGAAGAGAGGTAGCTATCTAATGCTTTCAATTGATTTTGCAAATCTTCATCGGTTAATTTACCTGTTTTTTTCAAGGTATCTTGCACACCTGCTAAGATTTTATCTTGGTTATAAGTGAAAACCGCTTTTTGAGATTCTACAATCCCTTCGATATTTTTACCCATCAACACGCCGACTGCGTATGATGAATCATCCACGAATTTTTTATCCGCTTTTTGCTCTGCCATCACAGAACCTGCAACCAATGTTGCCATTAATGTTGCAACTAAAGTAAATTTTTTGTTTAACATCCTATATTCCTCATAAAAGATTGGTAAGATATAGCTCAATAGAGTAAAGTGTATTTCTTTTTTAGACAACCTTTTTTATTAAAAATGCCCTCAGATCTTGAATTATTTAACAGAATTGAAGAACTTGAAACCAAAGTTGCCTTTCAAGAGGCAACGATCGAAGAATTAAATCAAGCTTTGATCGATCAACAATTCGCCCTCGATAAACTCCAGACCCAAGTTCGCCACTTGGCGGAAAAATTCAAAGGCATCTCAGCAAGCAACGTAGCCTCGCGTGAAGAGGAAACGCCACCGCCGCACTACTAATCTCAATTTTATGCTGTACCTACAAAAACTTCTCTTGATTCGCCGATTTTTCTCGACATTAGCGTTTTTTTCGATGCAAACGGTCTTTTTTATCTACCTTCAGAAAAAAGGACTGAGCAACAGCGAAATCGCTTTTTCGCTCTCGCTACTGTTTTTCTGCAATCAGGCACTTGCCATTTTTGCCGGTATCTGGGGCGATCGCTTCGGGCTTGCCAAAATGATGTTGCTTGGCTGCTTTTTAGATGTGCTTGCTTACATCTTTTTCCTCTCTGCAGATCACTACTTTCTCTTGCTGCTCGCTACCACCTGTTTTGGTCTAGGGAGTTGCTTATTCGGCACGAACGCCAAAGCCTGTTTACTCGCAATTGCGGGCAATGAATATGCTGAGAAAACACGTCTACAAGGCAAATATCTCAAAGTCACATCAATGTCCTCAATGGGTGCCCCGCTTTTGGTGATTCCTTTTATTAAGTACGATCACATCAATGCTCTCATTTGGGCGTGCTTTGCGATTGAAGCGATTTTATTTGTGCTGATGATTAAGCCGTTTTCGCAAATACAAGCGGTGCAAAAATTGGTGAAATTTCGCTTTTCGCAAATCCGTGACATTATGACCAAAGATTTTCTCTTTGTGCATTTGATGCTTTTTATCCCGCTTTCGATAGCAACCTCGTTTTTCGTGATTTTCCCGTTTTTGTTCGACAACAAACTCGGCTTGCCCGAACATTCGCCCATTGCACTATTTGTGAATGGTTTATTGACTGTGCTTTTACAAAGCACTTTTTCACGTAAAATTAACCTTACTCCAAAACAGACCGCTTGGGTTGCACCAATTTTAGCGGTCGGGATTGTCGCTCCGTGGTTTTTGACTTTACATTATTTGTCAATTTACACTGCTTATCTTTACTTAGTAATTTTCACCGTCATTGAGGTTTATGCTCTCACGGCAATGGCAAATTTGCTGGTGAAATTCGACAATGGTACGCATCGCGGCTTTATTTTCGGGGCTTCTCGCTTGCTACTTTCAATTGCAACGGTGGGCATAATGAACCTCGTTCCTCATCTGTTTTTGGTGTAACACAATGATGAATGTATTACTGATTTCCGTCGGTGCTGTAGCGGGTGCTATCGCCCGCTGGCTGCTTAGTTTATGGCTTAACCCGATTTTTACCAGTTTCGCTTTCGGCACACTTATTGCCAACTGGGCGGGCTGTTTGTTGATTGGGATTGTAATGGGATTATCGCTGCACGATCAGCAGAAATTACTGATTATCACGGGATTCCTTGGCAGTTTCACCACTTTTTCTAGCTTTTCTGCGGAATTAAGTGAGAAACTCTTAACAGGAAAATGGTTGGAATTTAGTTTAACGTTAGGATTGCATTTGGTCGGTGGAATTTTATTGACTGTGATGGGAATTATTCTTACTAGAATGGTGGTAAGCGGTTGATTTTATAGAGTAATTTGTAAATATGAAACAAAATAAAACCGCTTGAAAGCGGTTTTATTCATATAAATAACATTGGGCATGTTTTACATACCCAAACATACTTAAAGTAATACGTTAGACAATACTAAACCAAATACTAAACAGAATGCCATACTTAATAAGCCTGGAAGCATAAAGCTATGATTGAAAATGTATTTACCAATTTTGGTTGTACCCGTGGTATCAAAGTCAATTGATGCAATAATCGGACCATAGTTAGGCACGAAGAAGTAGCCATTTACTGCTACAAATACCCCGATTAAAACAGGCGCAGGAATGCCTAATGCGATACCAAGTGGGAATAAGGTCGCTACTGTCGCACCTTGGCTGTTTACCAACACAGAAAGTACAAATAATGCAAAAGCAAATGCCCAAGGTGCAGTTTGTACTAAACCTTCTACTAAACCTTTTACTTCACTCATATGTGCTTGCATTAAGGTGTCACCTAACCACGCAATACCAAAGATTGCAATTACCGCACGCATACCCGCGTGGAAAACAGAACCTTTAGTGATTTCTGTGCCATCTGGTTTACAAGTGAAGATAATTAATGCACCAATTGAAAGCATAATGATTTCGATAGTGTGTGCCATTCCCATTGGTTTGCCATCAAAAACTGGGCGGAGTGAAGGCATTGCCCCCATTAACACGACAAGCAATGCACCGAATAAGAAGAGTGAAACAGACACTTTTGCCGTTTTGCTCACTTCAATTTCCGTAGAACTTGTGGTTGAATTAAAGATATCTGCATATTTTGGATCTTTCAAACGGCGTTGATATTCTGGATCATCTTTGAGCTCTTTGCCCATTTTGTTCACAAATACGCACGCCAATAAAATACCTGCAAGAGTAGATGGAATGGTCACCATCAACACATCACCTAAGTGAATGCCTTGTGGCTCAAGGAATGCAACAACCGCAACAACTGCTGCTGCAATTGGGCTTGCAACAATGGCAAATTGAGAAGCAATTACTGCCATTGAAAGAGGGCGTTCTGGGCGAATACCGCTATGACGACTTACTTCAGCAATCACAGGAAGAACCGAATATGCAACATGTCCTGTTCCAGCCAATACAGTAAATGTCCACGTAACTAGCGGTGCGATAAATGTAATATGTTTCGGATTACGCCGTAAAATGTTGGTTGCGATTTTGATCATATAATCCAAACCGCCTGCAGCTTGCATTGCAGCCGCAGCAGAAACTACCGCCATAATCATAAACATTACATCAATCGGCAAACCAGCTGGTTTTAAGCCAAAACCGAAGGAAAGAATGGCAAGCCCCAAGCCACCAAACACACCCAAACCAATCCCGCCCACGCGTGCACCGACTAAGATACAGAGCAACACAATGGCGAATTGCACAAGAAACATTGTAGACATTTGAAAAACTCCGTTGTAATTTAGAGAAAAATCCTCATAATTTGAGGTTATAACTGATTAAAAATCGCTAATAATATAGCATAAAAAAATTTAATCTTAATGATTAGATTTTAATTAAAATCAAAAAATAGGAAAAAATATGCAGTTTTCAAAAATGCACGGTTTAGGTAACGACTTTATGGTGATCGATGGCGTCACGCAAAACGTGTTTCTCACGCCTGACATCATCCGCCAACTTTCCGACCGTCATCGTGGTATCGGCTTCGATCAACTTCTATTAGTTGAGCCCCCTTACGATCCTGAATTGGACTTTCACTACCGCATTTTTAACGCCGATGGCAGCGAAGTTTCACAATGTGGCAACGGTGCGCGCTGTTTTGCCCGTTTCGTGACATTAAAAAGCTTAACTAACAAGCCTAATATTCACGTCAGTACTGCTAAAGGCAAAATGGCCTTAAGCCTGAAAGAAGATGGCAAAGTGCGTGTAAATATGGGTGAACCGATTTGGGAACCCGCCCAAGTGCCGTTTACTGCCAACAAATTCGAGAAAAACTACATTCTCCGTACCCATCTACAAACTGTGCTCTGCGGCGTTGTGTCGATGGGCAATCCACACTGTGTATTGCAAGTCGAAAATATTGATACTGCCCCTGTGTTACAACTCGGCCCACTACTTGAAAACCACGAACGCTTCCCAGAACGAGCTAACATTGGCTTTATGCAAGTGCTCAATCGCAATCATATCAAACTCCGTGTTTTCGAACGTGGTGCGGGCGAAACACAAGCCTGTGGCAGCGGTGCGTGTGGTGCGGTTGCCGTCGGCATTATGCAAGGCATATTAGATAGCAAAGTGCAGGTGGATTTACCCGGTGGCTCACTTTGGATTGAATGGGAGGGCATTGGTCACCCGCTTTATATGACAGGTGATGCAACGCATATTTATGATGGGTTTATCAAACTCTAATTAAGGAAATTCTATGTTTAAAAAATCGTTTATTTTCGCATTACCATTCATAGTAACCGCTTGCTCTTCCAACAATCAACCAGAAGAGGCATTTCCAGGTCAATTTGCAGATGCAGATTATGTCCTTTCTGACCAAGATGCACAAAAATGGGTGGCAGAAAGCGAACAGGCTCGTCAATGTATTTATCCAAATTTGACCCGTATTCAACAAGATCATTTTTCAAAAGAAGATAGCTATATCCATGCCCAATATGTTTTCTTCTACCCGCTTGAAAAAGTCATTGGCGAAGAATATGTCAAAATTCTACAATCCGATGAAAAATCCATGGGCTATGCACAATATCAATTCAAAAAATTTAAAGATAAGCCCACCGAGCTACAACCTCTAACAGCCCAGCAATGCGAAACACTGCGAGCACAAGCCCGCGATGATTTAGCGGTCGTTAAAGGGCAATACAAAAGCGGAATGGTGGAAGAAACAAAAACCGCAAGCGACGACAAGAAAAACAGCGATGGCGTTGCCACCAACCAAAATAAATTCTTCTTTGATATCATCAAATGGGGATCAGCGTTGTTGCTCTAATCAGCGAACAGCGAATATCATAAGCGGTGAAATTTGTAAAAGAAATTGCAAATTTCACCGCTTGTTGTTTCAAAAGGGGGCTAAAAATCTTTCTCTACTGACACAAACCACTCGCCACTTTTTCTAGAATAAAATTCTGGAATATTGCTATCAATTTTGCGGTAGCGATAATTCAACTTCGGCATAAAACCTTGCCATTGCAAACGGTTATGCCACACCGAAACATTCAAGCTATATTCTTTATCTTGACGTTTTTTGGTTGGAAAATAAAAATTCTCCGCACGAAAATCTCGCTTCACATAACGTAAGCTAACACGGCTGACAAACTCTTTAAGCTCCCACACCGAACCAACATTCACCCCACGGCGAAGAGAAGATTCCGCTTTATCTTTGCTACGATCAACACTACCTTCCACGCCACCCAATAGCAACCAATTCGGCTTGGCTTGATAACTTAACGAAAGTGAAACACCGTTCAGATAACCATTATGACGCCGAGCGACAGAAGCATCGGCATAGCGTTTTTGCGTATGCGAAAAAGATCCTGAAATTGCCCAGTAAGCGGTCAATTCTCGGCGGAAATCTGCAACTACCCCGTAATTTTTGCTATAACGTGGTGAACCGAGCCAGTTCTGTTCAAAAAATGGGGAAAATCCGACCGCTTGCAATGCCGAACGGTAACGATAGCCAAGCGAAGCATAAAGTGATTTTTCGCTGTAATCTTGCTTATCCCAATAATGCACGCCACTAAAGCGACCGTTTGCGGTAACAAAATGGTTGCCACCCACATTCAATTCACGGTTCACGCCCACACCATAACGGAAGCCGTGTGCCTTTTGTGGCAAGGAGTCCGCATCTTTTTTAAACCGCAAGCCGCCTAACACAATATCTTGCTGAGAAGAAGCGTTATTTACGTTATCCGTTTGAGTATATTGCAGCTCCATATCAGGCTGCCAACTTTGCCGCTCTGCCATCGCCTGAATATAACGTTCGGTAAGTTGCTGCATTTGTGGTGAAAGTTCGGGCTTAGCACGTTCCAACTCCGCTTTTGCTTGGCGATATTGTTTATTCTCAAACAGCATCACACCCAAATCAAACCGAGGATAAGCTAACTCTGGCTTATCAGCTAAAATCTGCTGATAAAGCGAAATTGCCTGTGAGTATTCTTTTTCCGCCCGCAACATCGCCCCCATTGCGTAACGATAAAGCGTTTCATCATAATCCGCCTGCTGTTGATACAACGGCAGTAGCTGCTTCAACAAATGCCATTGTTGCTTTACTACACCATAGTTAATCAACTTCTCGAGCTTGGTTTTGATGCTGTCTGCATCAGAAAGGGCAAACGAAGGGGCAGGCGGATTTTCTGTTTTTGGTTGCGTTTTTATTTGTGGTTCAGTCTGTTTAGGCAAAGTATTGTTCTCAAAGAAAACAGGTTGAGGTGCGTGAAAGGTTTCCGCTTGAACTGCAAGCGGTAGAAAAATAAGAAAGTTTGCGAGTTTTTTCATGATATTACAGATGAGAAAAGAAATGATGAATTATAGGTTTGCAATTCAAAATGAACCATATACTTGCAGTTATGATAAGTTACCTTGTTGGGGTATGATGAAAAATAAATGCCGTTTAAATCCACTTTAAACGGCATTTTCTTGTAGGGGGTAAATCGCATTTGCTCTAAAACATCGGTGGAATATTAGGGAGAATGTAATTCGCCTCTACAGAAAGGTTATTTTTGAATTTCGCCACGGGTGCCGCCTAAACCAAACTCAAATTTATTATGATCATTTTTTGTTGTTCCAGCAGTTTCTCTCTTGTTTTCCATAGAGAAAGTTGCTAAACCAGAAACTTCTTCTGCATTAGGACCAAAGAATCCTAATTGATAGTGACCATCAACTAAATGATTATAAGATGATTCTGCTTTTCCTTCTACGCCAATAATATTATTACCTTTTAAATTAATACGCTTAATATCTGCTTCTTGTAAGGTTAATTTTCCTGAGCCACCCATTTCAGTTAATCTACCTTGACCTTTTTTAATATTAAAATTTACGTTATATATAAATGTTGCAGTAGATCCATTAAAAAATCCTTGCCCAATATAGGTGGCTTTTCCATTCGTTGGAATATTTTTCTCCTCGGTTGCTAAACCTGCAACATCCACATCATAAGCATACCATTCAGGTGTTAAATCAACATCATTTTGAATATTCTCACTTTCAGTATTTGCAATAACAATAGAGTAGGGTTGATTATAAATATATGTTCCTCCAGAAAATTTAGTTAATTTACCATCTTGAGATATGCTTTGTTTGCTACGATCAATATATCCGATTTCATTATTTCCTAAGTGATAAGGAAGTGCCTGCCCTATTTTTGTTTCTTTTATTGATTGTGCTTTTAATAATCCTGCTTGGTATTCCTCGGCTTTACGTGCTTCTTCTGCTTTACGAGCCTCTTCAGCTTTGCGTGCTTCTTCTGCTTTACGAGCCTCTTCAGCTTTGCGTGCTTCTTCTGCTTTACGTGCTTCTTCTGCTTTACGTACTTCTTCAGCTTTACGAGCTTCTTCTGCTTTACGAGCTTCTTCTGCTTTCTTAGCATCAGTTACTTGCTGACGAGCTTGCTCATTTTGAGCGGTTGGTTGATTAGTGTTTGGTGTGTTTGAACCGCCACCACTACTTCCACAGCCTGTTAATACGGCTAAAAGTGCTGCTGCAAGGGTTACATTTTTTAGTTTCATAAAGACCTCGATAAATAAAAGTAGGAGAAAAAAACCAAAACTATTATAATTTGGTCTAAATTATATACAATAAATCAACAGTTACAGTCGGTTACCGAATTAAGGTAACTATTTACCTTGAGAGGGTAGAGTATGAAAATTAATGAAAAAATCCGTCAGTTACGCGAACAATACCAGTTATCGCAAGAAAATATGGCGGATAAATTAGGGATGTCGGTAACAGGTTATGGGAAAATTGAGCGAGGTGAAGTGCGTTCAAATCTATCTCGTTTAGAACAAATCTCTGAAGTATTTGATATGGATATTTGTGAGTTGCTCTCTATGGGGGAAACTGAGAAAGTTTATTTTAACAATACCGATAATGATTTTAGTAATTCTAATAATTTTTGTTTTGCAGTTGGGAATGGAAATACAGATCAAATTATTCAACAATTACAATTAATATTAAGCCATAAAGATGAATTATTAGCACAAAAAGATAAAATTATAAATGGGCTAGAAAGAGAAATCGATTTACTCAAAAAATTACAAAAATAATATTTACAAGCGGTGAAATTTGTAAAAGAAATTGCAAATTTCACTGTTTGTTTTTTATTTCATCAAATGTACGATCAACATATAAGTCGCAATTACCAACAAAATAATGCCGAGCAGTTTTTTTACTAAAGCGGGCGAGAGTTTGCCGCGGATTTTCATTGAGAAGAAACTAGTAATAAAGGCACTGAACACAACAATCAGCACTACAGAAAAGTTGATGTAGCCCACTTGCCAACCGAAATGAAACGACGGGATTTTGGTAAGATAGCCATACAAACTGCCGAGTCCGCCAATCACCATCATATAGTTGGTATAAGGGGCGATTTGATGCGGTTTTACGCTTTTGAGCTGCCCGATAAGCGGTGCCATAATCGAACCTCCGCCAATACCCGTCATTCCTGCAATAAAGCCGCCGAAGGTGCAAAGCCCGATGCCTTTTGCGGTTTCGTTTGCATTTTGACTGTCGTTTTCGATCGCTTGTTTGCTCATTAAGGTGCGAAGTGCTAGGGCAGAAAGCGTAATGACAAAAACGCTGATAATCACGATGTCGGGCACGTAAAAACTCACTTCAAAACCGAGCTGTACGCCAATAATCATTCCTACCGACCAAATCAACATCGCTTTGTAGTTTATTTCTACTTTTTGGCGGTAAAAATAAACGAGGTTAATCATCGAAGAGCCCATTACGATGGTCAGTGAGGTAGCGGCGACCATTTGCAATGGAAATTCGGGAAAGAGGGTGTAAAGAATAGGTACCATCAATACGCCGCCGCCAATGCCGAAAATGGCGGACATAATGTTGGTGATAATGCCACAACCTATCAGAATTAAAATTAAGGTGATGCTCATTATCTGCTCCTTTTGTCTTTTATAATTTGTCGCTGATTATAATGAGAACAAAAAAGGAAAATATGATCACGCTCATAAACCATCCAATAAAATACATAAAAATGAAGTTTTGTTTCGAATTTGTGATCAGACTCACACTGCGAATATGACAAGCATCATAAACTAATCGAAAACATTGCAGTAATCTAACCATAATTTTAGATGTTTCCTAAAGGAGGAGCGTATGTGGCTAACGATTTCTAGTTTTATCATCGTCACTGCATTAGTTGCGTATATTTCATGGCTCAAAACTAAAGGGGATGACCTTTCTACTTCAAAAGGCTATTTCCTTGCAGGACGTGGCTTGGGCGGCTTGGTAATTGGTTGCTCAATGGTATTAACCTCGCTTTCCACCGAACAGCTTATCGGTGTGAATGCGGTTTCTTATAAAGGTAACTTCTCGGTAATTGCGTGGACAGTGCCAACCGTGATTCCGCTCTGCTTCTTGGCACTTTATATGTTGCCACGCTATTTGCGTAACGGTTACACCACTGTGCCAGAATTTTTTGAGAGCCGTTTCGACCGTCAAACCCGTTTGATTATGTCCACACTGTTCTTGATTTTCTATCTTTTAATCGTAATTCCAACCGCACTTTACACAGGGGCGATTGCGTTTAACAAAATTTTCAACCTTGAAACAGCATTCGGCTTGAGCTACGGGGCGGCAATTACTTACACGGTGATTGCGATTGGCGTTGTCGGGGCAATTTATGCGATCTTCGGTGGCTTAAAAGCCGTAGCGGTGTCAGACACCATCAATGCGGTGATTTTAGTTATCGGGGCATTGCTAGTGCCATTCTTTGCATTGATGTATTTGGGCGATGGCAGTTTTTCTGCGGGCTTACACACCATTACCACCACGCACGTCGATAAGTGGAATGCGATAGGTAGCGAAACGGATGCAACGCCGTGGCCGACGATTTTCACAGGAATTATGGTGGTGCACTTCTTCTATTGGACGACCAACCAAGCGATCGTGCAACGTTGCTTAGGGGCGAAAGATTTAAAATCTGGTCAAAAAGGGATTTTGATTGCGGCATTATTCTTGCTTACCTTGCCTGTGATCTTAAACTTACCAGGTTTGCTCAGCTTCCACATTTTGGGCGATAGCGTGAATCCAATTGACGCATCTTATCCGTTGCTTGTGAATAAAGTGTTGCCAACTTGGTTGCAGGGCTTCTTCATTGCGGCATTGTTCGGTGCGATTTTAAGTACCTTCAACTCATTCTTAAACTCTGCGGCAACCATTTACTGTAAAGACTTATTGCCATCCATCAGCAAAAAAGTCCGTTCAGAAGAAGAGTTAATTGCTTACGCGAAAAAAGTCTCTACTATTATGGCGATTGTTACCATGATTTTCGCACCGCTCTTGATGTTCGGAACAGATGGTATCTTCTTAATCACTAAACGTTTCGCAGGTTTCGTGAACATTCCAATCGTAGCATTATTCGCTGTTGGTTTATTCAACAAAACAGTGTCTGGCTTAGCCGCACGAATCGCCTTGCTTGCTCACGTTATTTTATACTTCTGCATCGTTTGGGTGTTCCAAGTTAAACTTAACTTCGTGTATGTAATGGGTGGCTTGTTCGTGTTCGATGTGGTGTTAATGCTCGTGTTAGGCATCTTCTTAAAACGCGAACCTTATGTGGAAAACACCGTCAACAAAGGCGATGTGGACTTAACCAACTGGAAATACATCAAAGTGACTTCCATCTCATTAATTCTTGGTTTATTCGCACTTTATGCCTTCTTATCGCCAATTGGCTTAGCTTCCGAAACAGGCAACCCAAGCGTGGTGTTAGGCGTATATGCGGTGTTACAAGTGATTGTATGGTTTGTGTTTAAACCGAAAGCGGAATAATCGTAGGGTGTGTGGATTGTTTGCAATCCACGCACCATTTTTAACCGCTTGCGTGCGTGAATTTTTCAAATTCACACACTCTACAGAGTAATGGAGATATTATGAACATTCTTTACATTCTTTTAGACCAAATCCGCAAAGATATGCTGGGGGCGTATGGTCATCAAATTGTGAAAACCCCGAATATCGACCGTCTAGCCAAGGAAGGCTTGCGGTTTAACAACGCTTTTACACCTGCATCGGTTTGTGGGCCTGCTCGTACTTCACTTTTTACGGGCTTAATGCCTTCCACACACGGGATTATTCGTAACGGTGAAAAAGGCGGCACGGGTGAGATTTCTCAATCAGCCCCAAACATCGGCAAACTAGAAGGCTACAACACCTATGTGGTGGGAAAATGGCACGTTGGCACCAAATCTGTGCCTGAAGATTATGGCATTCAAGGGCATAATTTTGACGGCTACGGCTACCCTGGTAGTGGCGTGTATAAAAACCTTGTGTTTAACCAACCGCCAACCCACTCTAACCGCTATAAAGAGTGGCTGGAAGAAAAAGGCTATGAAATCCCAGAAGTGAGTAATGCCTATTTTGGCGACAACCCACACTTACGCGTGCAAGAGCTTTGTGGCTTACTTTCTGGCACTAAAGAGCAAACCATTCCGTATTTCATTATTGATGAAGCGAAAAAATATATCGGGCAATCTTTAGCGGAAGGCAAACCGTTTTTTGCGTGGATCAACTTCTGGGGCCCGCACACACCGTGCATTGTGCCAGAGCCTTATTACTCTATGTATCGCAAAGAAGATGTGGTGCTAGATGAGAGCTTTTTTAAACCGCTTGAAGGCAAACCGAACCACTACCGCACCATTTCTAAAATGTGGGGAATGTGGGAAGCCAGCGAAGACCACTGGAAAGAAGTAATTACCAAATTCTGGGGCTACATTACCTTGATTGATGATGCCATTGGCGAACTATTCGCTTTCCTTGAAGAAAAAGGCATTTACGACAGCAGCTTCATTGTTGCCACCGCTGACCACGGCGATGCGATGGGGGCACATCGAATGATTGAAAAAGGCGAATTTATGTTCGATACCACTTACAACATTCCGATGATTATTAAAGACCCAAATTCCAATCGCAGCAATCAGCAAGATGATAACCTTGTCTATTTGCACGATTTGACTTCTACGGTGTATGATTTAGCCCAACAGCCAATCCCAACCACCTTTGAAGGCGAAAGCATTTTGCCGATTGTGCGTGAACATCAAGACAACCAACGCAAAGGCGTGTTAGCTCAACTTGCAGGGCATTTTGTCTATTTTGAACAACGTATGTGGCACCGTAAAGATTACAAATTGGTGTTCAACGCTTCCGACGTAGGCGAGCTTTACGATGTGAAAAACGACCCTGCGGAAATGCACAATCTCTTCTACAAACCCGAATATAAAGCGGTTAAGAAAGAGATGTTGGAGGAAATGCACGCGGAAATGGTGCGGTTAAAAGATCCATTGGAGAATTGGGTTTATCGTATTATTAATGAAATTTAACGCACGGAGTATTTATGGAAAAAGACCCGATTAAACCTACCGAACTCAACCACTGCCAACTTACGGCACTACGCTTACTCACCAAAGGCACAACCGTTTATGAACAAGGCGAAACCGCACACGGTTTTTACTATGTTTCCTCAGGTTTAATCGGGCTTTTTCACACTCTTGAAAATGGCAAAGAGAGCCTTGTTCGACTCTATTCCCACGGCGATTATTTTGGCTTTCGCACCCTGTTTGACGAACGAGATCCGCACTATCACTGCAACGCTAAAGTGCTTATCGAAGCCGAGTTAATTCATATCACGCCTGAAGTCAGTTCCACGTTCTTCCAACATAACCCACAAATGAATTTGTATTTGCTGCAAATTCTTGCTGATGAACTACGCGAAGCAGAGCAACGCTTAGCAAAAAGTGCCTATCTTCGCACCCTTGATCGCATCATCGACAGCCTCGATTTTTTCACCCAACACTTCCCAGATTACAACTGGACCTACCGTGAAATCGCTGAATATGCCGGCTGTGAAACCGAAACCGCCATTCGCATAGTCAAAGCCTTGGAACAAAAAGGGGCGTTTAAACGCCATAAAGCCAAATAGGAGCGAAAATGACCGCACATTTCCACCTAATGGCAAAACCCAGTAGCTTCCACTGCAACATTCAGTGTGAATACTGCTTCTACTTGGAGAAAGAGGCACAATTCGGGCATCACGCCCCGTTTATGTCGAAAGAAACGCTCAAAAATTACGTACAAAATTACATTGATTCTCACGCAGGCAATCGGGTGGAATTTGCGTGGCAAGGGGGAGAACCGACGCTTTTAGGCTTGGATTTCTACAAGCAAGCGGTCGAATTTCAGCAACAATTTGCCAACGGCAAGCAGATCACTAACGCTTTTCAAACCAACGGCATAGCCTTAAATCAGCAATGGGCAGATTTTTTCCGTGAAAACCACTTTCTGATTGGCTTATCCATCGACGGCTTAAGCGCGGTGCATAACCGCTACCGTATTTCAGGCAACGGCAACCCAACCTTTGAAAAAGTGGTGAAAGCCTTAGAATTACTGAAAAAAAACGAAGTGGAATTTAACACACTGACGGTGGTGAACGATCAAAATTGGCAGAAAGGGCGGGAAACTTACCAAGCTCTTAAACAGATCGGCTCGCGTTATATGCAGTTTATCCCGATTGTAGAACGCCCCTCGAACACTTCAGAAGTCACAGATTTCTCCGTACCACCGCAAGGATTTGGACAATTTCTGTTTGATGTATTTCAAGAGTGGCATTCATACGATGTCGGCAAAATTTATGTTTCCACCTTTGATAATTTGCTCGGGCAGTGGCTAGGCTACCCGTCCACTACCTGCGTACATCAACCCACTTGTGGCCAATCGTTAGTCACAGAAGCCAACGGTGATGTGTATGCCTGCGACCACTTTGTTTACTCCGAATATAAAATCGGTAACCTCAACCAACAATCATTGGCTGAGATTGTAGCTTCAACCAAGCAACAACAATTTGGCTTAGATAAAAACACCAAGCTCACGACGCTCTGCAAGCGGTGTGAATTTAAAAAACTTTGCAATGGCGGCTGCCCAAAACATCGGTTCATTCCAATAGAAAATGATCCGAATTTACACAATTACCTCTGCCCTTCGTACCGCTATTTTTTTGAAAAAACCATGCCGTATATGCAGGAGCTGGCAAGAAAAATACGTTAAAAAAAACAATATGATCATCTCACCGTTGTAGGGGCTAATATGATTAGTCCTTACAAGAAATAATAAAAAGGATCTAAAAATGAACTTAGCTAATTCTCTTTACCTTATTCAACAAAATGAAATACCAGTGATTGAACTCGATCATCCCGTCGGAAACGCCAGAATCGCCCTCCAAGGTGCGCAATTGTTAAGTTGGCAACCTCGCCATGCAGAACACGATATTTTTTGGCTTAGCCCTATTGAGCCATTCAAACGAGGTGTCGCTATTCGTGGGGGCGTACCAATTTGCTATCCTTGGTTTGGCACCGCAAAACAGCCAGCCCACGGCACAGCCCGCTTACAATTTTGGACACTTAGCGATTACGATATTCAGGATAAACAAGTCATATTAAATTTCTCACTATTTGATGAGCATCAGATAATCCAAGCTCACATTCAAATGACATTCAGCGAAAAACTCCGACTTGAATTTACCCATTATGGGCAAGATCCTGCTCAAATTGCACTACATAGCTATTTCAATTTAAGTCAAATTGAGAATGTAGAAGTGCAAAACTTGCCTATGACTGCGTTCGATAAACTCACCGATCAACAAATTAAATTGCCTACTACTCGTCAAATTCAACAAGGTGTGGATTGTATTTATCCTTATATTGGTAAAAACTCAATAATTTCCGACCGCTTGTGGGAGCGGAATATTGAGATCGACCACCAAAACGCCGACAGCATCGTGCTTTGGAACCCGTGGGACACTCCACCAAGTGCAATGCAACCGAACGATTACCAACATATGGTCTGTGTCGAAACCGCCCGCCTACATCAGTTGCTCAGTTTTAAACAGCAATTGGCAGTGGAGATTTCCGTAGTGAAATAAAGACAAATTAAGAAATTATGGGGTATTATCAGAACAAATGAATGATGAGGCGATATTGTTGATGTCTAGTCATTTTGAGCCTCATATAGAAGGGATTAAACTAAATACGTTAGTCATCATGTAATGAAAGTACAAGCGGTGTTTTTTGTAAAAAACTTGCAAATACCACCGCTTGTTTGTTCACTATGCACTCTCCACACTAAACGCCATCACATCACGAATATGCTCCGCGTCAAGTGCAATCATCACTAAGCGATCGACCCCCAGTGCCACGCCAGAGCAATTGGGCATTCCTGCTTCAAGGGAGGCGAGGAAGCGGGTATCTAAGGCTTGTGGTGGCAAACCTATTTTTTCGCGTTCGACATTATCCGCATTAAAACGGCGGATTTGTTCTTTAGCATCGTCTAGCTCGTGGAAACCGTTGGCAAGCTCCAGACCTTTGTAATAGAACTCAAAACGTTCAGCTACGCGGTGATCTTCGCTACTCACTTGAGCCAGAGCCGCCTGAGTGGATGGGAAGTGATAAACTGCTGTTGGACGCTCTTTACCGATGTTTGCCTCTACCACTTCGCTAAAGAGGAACTGCAGCAACGTATCACGATTTTCGTCTTCTTGGCATTGTAAGCCGTATTTGCGAGCTTTTTCAACCAGTTGGGCTTTGGTGGCAGAAAGAGGATCTAACCCAACATAAGTCTGGAACACGAATTGATAGCTGAAAGACTCGGCGGGTTCACAGTCTAAAATTTCTTGCAATAAATCATCCACTTCATTGATTAAGCGGTACATATCAAAATACGGTCTATACCATTCCAGCATCGTAAATTCAGGATTGTGCCGTTTGCCCGTTTCTTCATTGCGGAATACCTTACAAAGCTGATAAATTGCTCCTGAACCTGCTGCGAGCAGACGTTTCATATGATATTCGGGACTGGTCATTAAATAGAGCGGTTTGGCTTCGTGTTCAAAAGGCGAAAGGAATTGAGTTTGAAAAGTCGATAGATGAACATCGGTGACCGAAAATTCACTCAAAACAGGGGTTTCGACTTCTAACACGCCTCGATCTGCGAAGAACTGGCGGATATTTTTCATTATCTTCGCACGTTTGAGCAAGTTTTCAATCGGAGCGGTTGGTTGCCATTTTACTTGGCTTAAATCGGTGGGAGTCATTGTTTTCTAAGTTGTTTTCTAAAATTGGCTTAGAGTAAACCAGTGAGCTTTGTATTTCAAGCGAGAAAATGCACCACTTGTAAAACAAAACCACCCGAAAGTGGTTTTAGAAAAATGAAATTATTTAGCTTTCTTTTGCTTTAACGCCTGCCAAATATAATAAATATTCGCACCCGCCACGAGGGTATTTAAAAACGCCACTGGGTAAGTTGGGAGCAATAAGCCGTAAATCACAAAACCAATTGCCCCGAAGGTGTTGATGGTGCGTAGTATTACCACATCTTTCATAAAAAACGAGCTGGCAACAAGAATAGACGCCACGTAGCCCAAAATTTCAATCATATCCATTTTCTGTCCTATTTGATTGAGTAAAAATTCAAAGTATGCGTATTCTACACGCTCTTTTCTTGTTTGTCGGTAAGTGTTTGAAAAGCAAAGGTTTGCGTGAAAAAAAATTTACAAAAAAGCCCTGCAAATTTTCCATTTGCAAGGCTATTAGTATTTTTAACCGCTTGTAATAATCATATTTGCGATAAGAATTCTATACTTTTCAGTTGCTTGCCAATTTTTTTAAACAACAGCTGAATCGTCTCCGCTCGGTGTCCTAGCACGCGCACCATCAAACCACTTTCATTCAGCAGCGAAATGCCAAGCAGAAGATCTTTCTCATCGGCAAATTGATGCTGCAAAGCTTGTACCTGTTGTTTGATTTCCGCATTGCTTTTCGCCAAATTCAGATAAGTGAGCGAACCTTGATGAGAATAATTTTCCATCTGGCTCAAAGCGGTGAGGTTCATTTTCGATGGCCACCATTGAATACAATCGCTGACAAGCGGTCGTTTTTTGCCGTCGTTTTGCAAAACATAAATCTTCAAATGAGAGGAAAACTGACGAAAGGCAAAACGTTCGCCATTCAACACTCGCCCAATTGCTACGATTTCACCGTAAATCAGCTCGCTTTGTTCGCCCATTTCAATCTGGGTTTGCTGCTTGAAAGCGGAATCTTTATGCAACACCAACGGATGCGGCAAATAGAATAAACGACTGTTTTCCGCAAGCGAAATATGGGTTGTCTGCATCGCACTCTCGCCTTCATTCATCGCCTGCACGCGAGTAAATGCCTGCGTATTGAGCGAAAGAGCGGTCGATTTTGCCAATGAAATTTCAATATCTAACACATCGCCCGCGAGCACTCCCGGGGAGGATGACATCTGCATCGCATTCAAGCCATTCGTCCACGCATCACCGTAACTTGGCAACGTTATCACTTTAAAAGGTGGCGTCACAAAGTATTCAGCTAGCTGGGTTTTGCCGCTTTGGGAAAGTTTGGTGGAAAGTTTGAGAATACTATTCATAGTCTTTTCAATTTAGAATTCCCTCCTTTAAAAAGAGGGATTATTCTTATCTCACTAATGCCTTGGGTTCTTCCACATTCTTCAACAATGCATATTTTTCAATCCAACCGATCACGCCATCAAGATTTTCTTTTTTCATCAAATTAGTGAAGATAAACGGCTGACCATTGCGCATACGGCGGGCATCGCGTTCCATAATACTTAAATCGGCCCCCACAAACGGAGCAAGATCGGTTTTATTAATGACTAACAAATCTGAACGAGTGATACCTGGTCCACCTTTACGAGGGATTTTTTCGCCTTGAGCCACGTCGATCACGAAAATCGTCACGTCTGCCAAATCTGGGCTGAACGTCGCCGAGAGATTATCGCCGCCCGATTCGATGAAAACAATTTCCACGTCTGGGAAACGTGCAACCATTTCATCTACTGCTTCTAAGTTCATAGACGCATCTTCACGAATTGCTGTATGTGGGCAACCGCCCGTTTCTACCCCCATAATACGCTCTGGCGGAAGTAAGCTATTTTTCGTTAAAAATTCCGCATCTTCTTGGGTGTAAATATCGTTAGTAATGACTGCCACGCTATATTTACTCGCTATTTCGCGAGTGAGTTTTTCAATTAACGCCGTTTTGCCTGCGCCAACAGGGCCTGCAACGCCAATTTTAATGTAGTTACGCATAATGTTCCTTTTGGGTTGATTATCGTAGAGGTTCATTCTTATCACCTCTGCAATATGTAAAAATTCAATAAAAAAATGACCGCTCTTACGACATATAAAGTCGCGTATAAAGCACTTCGTGCTGCATCGAGCGGATGTCATTTGCGAGTGTTGCAGCCCCCAGCCAATCAAGATTCGGCTCCAGGCTTAATTCCACCGCTTGCACAAGCGAGCCTCGCAAGTCAAACAGAATATCTTGCCCATCCATTTGGCTGAGAGGAATTAGCTTCACGCCGTTAGTGATCGCACCGACTGCTGCGTTGTAGTAGAACGCATAGAGCGTATCGGCTTTGCTAAGCCCCATCGCTTGCGCAACCATAGCAAACACAATCGGAAAATAGCCCTGCACGCGTTTTTCGGCAATCGCTTGTTGGTAAGTCGTGAGCAGCGTATGTGTTTCATAGCGAATAAAAATTTTCAGCAATCGTACGCCGAGTTTGAAACTCCCTTCACGACTTTCGCGTGCCACTTTGGTGGCGGAAAGTTGCCAATCCAGCTCACACAAGCGGTCAAAATTACCCTCATTCATTGCATCGAAGGCAAGGGAAAGATATGCCCCGTCGTTGTAAATCCAGTTTTGTAAAAGCTGGGTTTGCACATACTCTTCGAGAGTTGTTTTAGTCGAAACAACACCTTGCTGGACGAAGGTTTCTAAGCCATTAGAGTGGTTAAATCCACCAATCGGCAAGGTGGGATCGACCAAGTGCAACAACGCACCTAAATCCGTTAAAGAGCGGTTTAATGTTGATGCCAATTGCCGTCTCCGTGATGATGATAACCGTGATGATCGTGCGAATGGCTATGTGAATGCCCATGCCCTTGTGCAGAATTTGCTCGTAATGCTTGGCTTAAACGGCGTTCCGCTTTTTGAGGATGAAATCCCGCCGCTTGTAACCATTCAAACATTGGCTTATCGTAAGGCAATGTTACTTCATCGCCATCTAAAAAGAGCGGTGAATGTTTATTACCGATTTCATAACAGGCTCGAGCCATTTCAGGTAAAGTTTTCGGCGAAAGCACAATGACTTCGCTTGGCAAGATTTCGATCACAATCGCCAACTCATCACTGATAAACACCACATCATCGTGTTTTAAACGTTGCCCTTCTTTTAGCAAGCGAAAGGCAACTTCGCGCCCCGTATCAGTGGTTTTACGCAGAATATTGCGTTCACTTTCATACCACTGCAATGCCACACGTTCAATGGTTTGATGTGCAATTTTGCCTTCAATTTGAAGGCTAGTTAAATCGCCCAAAATGGTATCCATAATGGGCAAAATGGGGTTGAGGATTTTCATTTTTGTATTACTTATTTTCTTCGCTAATTAAGGCTGCCAAATCTCCCCTTCCCCTCTTTGCTAAAGAGGGGATTTTCCTTATAAATTTGCTGTCATCTGACTAATTTATATTTACCATATCAAAGTAAAACAATGATATAAAACCTCGCTCATTCCTTCCCCTCTTTGCTAAAGAGGGGATTTTCCTTATAAATTTGCTGTCATCTGACTAATTTATATTTGCCATATCAAAGTAGAACAATGATATAAAATCTCGCCCGTTCTTTCCCCTCTTTAGCAAAGAGGGGGAGGGGAGATTTGGCAGAAGAAAATACGGAGAAATTAGATTATTTAGACCAGTTTCGTGACGCAAAAAATGGTTACAAAGTAGGAGTTGTCTCGCTTAAAACCTCATATTTTTCATTCATCTCTGCCGCCCAAGCGGTTAAATTTGGAAATTCTTTTGCAAGATCTAATCCAATTCTTTCCGCTCTAAATAAGAACCAATCAATGACTGCAACCGCCGTTAACGTACCAATGTTTAATTCCGTGCCAAACGCTTTTAAATCTTGCTCAAGTCTTGCAAAACTTTGACGATTACGTTCGGTTAGTTGTTGATGGCGAACTGTCCACCATTCACTTTCAGGGCGAAGCATTTTTTCAGCCATCATCGGCACGGTGTTTTCCATAATGCCATCGGCTAAATTATGCAACGCTAACGCGGCCCAACGTGGCTTGCCGCTTTCTGGAATGAGTTTAGGCTCTACCTTGCCTTTTTGGTCGAGATATTCGCAAATGAGCAAACTGCCATAAAGCCAATTACCACAATTACGTTCTAATGCTGGCACTCTACCCAGAGGATTTGCCTGATTATGCGGAGAGCTTGCATCAAATGATGAACCAATTTTAATCAGTTCTATTTTGTCTAAGAGTTGTTGATATTTCAACGTTACCAGCACTTTACGCACATACGGGCTAGTGGTGGAGTACCAAAGTTTCATTGTAAATTCTCCTTAAAATTTGACAGCTCTTTTCTGATTAGAACATAAAATATCGTTGTCCCAATGGCACCGTATCCACAGGTTCGCAAGTAATGAGTTCACCATCTACACGCACTTCGTAGCGTTCTGGATCCACCTTAATTTCAGGTGTTGCATTGTTGTGAACGAGATCTTTTTTACCCACGCTGCGGCAGCCTTTCACGGCAATGGTTTCTTTGTATAAACCAAACTTCGCACGAATATCGGCTTTTTCAGCGGCTTGTGAAACGAAGAATACTGCAGTTTGTGCCGTTGCTAAGCCTTGTGCGCCGTACATTGGGCGGTAGAATACAGGTTGCGGAGTTGGAATTGAGGCATTAGGGTCACCCATTTTGGCGTAGCTAATAAAGCCTTTTTTAATCACAACTTCGGGTTTTACGCCAAAGAACATCGGTTTCCATAACACGATGTCCGCAATTTTGCCCACTTCTAATGAACCAATATGATCCGCAATACCATGAGCAATTGCTGGATTGATGGTGTATTTCGCAATGTAGCGTTTAATGCGGAAGTTATCGTTTCCTTCATTGCCTAGCTCGCCACGTTGCATTTTCATTTTATCTGCGGTTTGCCATGTACGAATAACGACTTCACCAATACGTCCCATTGCTTGAGAGTCTGAACTCATAATGGAGAATACGCCCATATCGTGCAAGATGTCTTCCGCTGCAATGGTTTCTGGGCGGATACGGCTATCGGCAAATGCGACGTCTTCTGGTACGCGTTTATCTAAGTGATGGCAAACCATTAACATATCTAAATGCTCATCAATAGTATTTTTGGTAAACGGACGAGTCGGGTTGGTTGAAGCCGGTAATACGTTTGGATACATCGCTGCTTTAATGATATCTGGCGCATGGCCGCCACCCGCACCTTCCGTGTGGAAGGTGTGAATGACACGTCCATCAATCGCTTTCATCGTATCTTCTAAGAAGCCACTTTCATTTAACGTGTCGGTATGAATTGCCACTTGAATGTCCATTTCATCTGCCACTTTTAAGGCAGAATCAATTACTGCAGGCGTTGCGCCCCAGTCTTCATGGATTTTTAAACCTAATGCACCCGCTTCAATTTGTTCACGTAGCGGGTCTAAAGTTGAACAGTTTCCTTTACCAAAAAAGCCCACATTGACTGGTAAAGCCTCTGCCGCTTGGAACATACGCTCCATATACCAAGCGCCTGGCGTACAAGTGGTCGCGTGTGTACCGTCAGCAGGGCCAGTTCCGCCGCCAATTAATGTGGTAACACCGCTTTCAATCGCATGTTGTGCTTGTTGAGGGCAAATAAAGTGAATGTGGGTATCAATACCGCCAGCGGTCGCAATTAAATGTGCGCCATTATGTACTTCCGTGCTAGCACCGATAATCATATTTGGCGAGACGTTATCCATAGTGTCAGGATTGCCCGCTTGTCCGATGCCCGCAATACGACCATCGCGAATACCAATATCAGCTTTGATAATGCCTAATTTCGCATCAATAATCATCACGTTAGTGATCACAAAATCCAATACATTTGGATTATCGCGAGTTGCGGTACCGCTTTGTGCCATGCCATCACGCACGCTTTTACCGCCACCAAATTTACACTCATCACCTTTGGTTAATAAATCTTGTTCAATGGTTGCCCATAAATTGGTATCGCCTAAACGGACTTTATCGCCAACGGTTGGGCCATAAGTTGCTACATATTGCGCTCTTGAAATTGTTAATGCCATCTTGCCCTACCTTATAATTTGCCATCAATTTGATTATGGAAGCCGTAAATGGTTTGTGAACCACCAAAAGCGACTAATTCTACTGATTTCACTTCACCTGGTTCAAAACGTACTGCGTTGCCAGATGGAACATTTAAGCGCATTCCGCGCGCTAAAGTGCGGTCAAATTTAAGGGCATTATTGGTTTCAAAGAAATGGTAATGGGAACCGACTTGGATTGGACGGTCGCCTGAATTGGTTACTTCGATTTTTACGGTTTTTCTGCCGACATTAGCGAGAATATCGCCTTCGGCTAATTGGTATTCGCCTGGGATCATAGTATTTAAATCCTTCTATTTTTTATCTAATCGGATTATGCACGGTAACAAGTTTTGTACCATCTGGGAAAGTGGCTTCAATCTGAACTTCATGAACCATTTCTGCAACGCCTTCCATGACATCATCAACGGTTAAAAGTGTTGAGCCATATTGCATCACTTCAGCCACGCTCATTCCGTCTCTTGCTGCCTCTTGTAAATAGCTCGCAATATAAGCAATGGTTTCTGGATAATTTAATTTAACGCCTCTCGCTTTACGTTTTGCTGCCAGTTCACCGGCTAAAAAGAGCATGAGTTTCTCTTGTTCTCTTGATGTTAAGTGCATATCGTTGTCCTTCTATTATGATTTGCAAAAAGTTGTGAAAATTATACCGCTTGCACGGTTGTTTGTGTTAAGGATTAAGCCATTTCAACCATTTTTCTTTATTGATATCAACCTTTTCAATCTTCGATTTCATCCATAAAATCAGCCAACTGGCGAGGATAAAACCAATGGTGTAAGGCGCGATGCCAAGGACGGAAAAGCCAAATTGGATTAACACCGCAAGCAAAGTGCCAACTAAGATATAAAAAAAGTGGCACAACCGTTCGCCCGCAAAGGCGCAGGCAACCAAAATTGGTGAAAAGCCGTATAAGCCGTTGGCAAGATTATTGTGTCCAACCGCCAATAAATGATGGGCAAATGCTGTTCCCAATACTGCGGCAGCCATACCGTACATAGCCGCCATGGGGGAGCTAATCGCGATTGCCACGAACAGCAACCCCCCCGTAATTACGCTTGAGCCGAAATTGACTTCCGCCCATGCGTAGAGTGGGCTTTGAATGGCATTAAAAGTATCAGTGTAATCGGATAACTCAGGTGTAGTTTGTTCCAAACCAAAGAGTTGAAATTTGGCAGTGAGAAAACAAAGTAACCAGCAAGTTAGAACGAATGGGAAGGTGAACGCCACTTTTCGGCGTTGTAAAAAAGCGCGCATTATCAACGTAGCGACAACGGAAGCCAGAATACCCCACAGCCACAACAGAGGGCTCTTTGCACTCTCTTCTCCGAAGGTAAACATCACGCACATAAAGGCGAGTGAGCTATTAAAGCCGAATAACCCTTGTTGAATTTGTCTGATCGGGTATTTTAATGCACGTGCGGTCAGCGTACCGACCAACGAGCCGAGAAAACACGCCACGCCAAGCGTCCAATGGCTAAAAAACATTGCGACCGTAATCACGAGTCCCGTTAATCCGTTTTCCTGCAGAAAGATCTGCCCAATACCTGTGAATGTTTCTTTAATGGGTGTTTGCATAACGTCCTCGTTTTTGTTGTTTTAAGAATTCTTCACATACTTTTTTCTTTCCTTCCGTTTGCAGAGGGAGGAAATGCGATCATAAACAAATCACCTCGTCCGCCAACGCCTCACTAAACGCCAAATCGTGGCTAGCGATCAGCATAGGCAACTCCAACGCTTGCAATAAAGCAGTCAGTTTTGCTTTGTTTTTTGCATCCAGCCCGTTGGTGGGTTCGTCTAACAGCAACATTTTCGGTTGCATAGCCAGCACGCCCGCCAAGGCGGTAAAATTTTTCTCTCCGCCTGAAAGTAAGTTCACGGGGCGATCTTTCAAATGCACAATGCCCAAGCGTTCCAGTTGCACCAAGGCGATTTGATAGGCTTCCGCCTTGCTTTTGCCTTGATTGAGACAGCCGAATGCAACATCATCTAGCACCGTTGGTCCAAACAGTTGGTCGTCAGCTTGTTGAAAGCAGATCCCGACTATGCCACGCAACGGCATAAAATCCGCTTCTTGGCGGCAGCTTTTACCAAACCAGTTGATATCGCCCGAATGCAGCGGCACAAAGCCAAGCAAGGCTAGCAATAGCGTTGATTTGCCCGTGCCAATTTCACCTTGCAAAACGAATTTTTGCTGGTCGGTAATTGAAAAAGTTAAGTCAGAAATCACCGCTTGTTGGTTGCGGTGAAGGGTTAAGTGATTGACGTTGAGTACCATTTTTTTATTAAAGTTTAAATCCCCTCGCCTTCATCGCCATTTCCGCTTTTTCGGCTTTGAGCATCGCATGAATCAGCAACAGAGCTACCCGTTGGGCATAGACTTTCATCGTAAACAGGTTAAATTTTGGCTGAAACCCGCGGGCTTTCATTGCCATATCCATTTTTTGATTGAGTTCCGCCAGCAGAGAAATATAACGCACACTTAAAATAAACAGATGAATGAGCTTTTTCGGCAGCGGTAATTTGGCGATGGCTTGCACTAAAATAGTGTCAGTAATATGGTGCAAAAACAGCCAAGTCGACAGCACAATCAGGTTCATTCGAAGTGTAATCAAAATCGCGAGATTTATCCCATTTTCATTCCAGCTCAGCCCATTTTCGCCTATTTTCCAGCTTAAAGTTGCCCACAGTAGCACAGAAAAAAAGTTAAACTTCAGCCAGCGTTTCAGCAAATGTTTCGGCTGATGACTATGCAAAAAACAGACGGCAAACAGCACGCAAGCGGTTAAAATTGCCAGTAGTTTTACCGATGTCAGGCTACTGACAATCACACCAAACAGGCAAGCATAAACTATGCGATAGTGTGGCTCGAACCATTTTTTCACATTACTCACGATGCAATGTCTCTGGCATCATTTTAGCAAGGGTGAGCAACACCCCCACGCTAATCAGGCTATCAACCACAAATACGGGCAAGTGAGAGACGATGAGTAGCCCAATGAGATCAGCATACTGCTTACCACCATCCATCGCCAATACCAGAGAGGCAATCAGTGCGGAACCACCAACACCGAGCACACCAGCCAAAATACCTGCAGAAATTAACCGCTTGCGGGTAAGTTCTCTTAGTAGCGCTCGGCTCAAATAATGCATTACCAACGCAGGCAACGCCATAATGCAGAGGTTCACGCCTAACACGGAGAAACCGCCGAAGGAGAAAAGCAAAGCTTGCAACGCCAAAGCAATCAAGAAGGCTGGAAACACCGTCCAACCGAGGAAAATGCCTGCCACGCCATTTAAAATCAAGTGAACGCTACCGATGCCTACGGGAATGTGGATGGTACTTGCCACGAAAAAAGCGGAGGCAAACAGCGCGGTGAGCGACAAGCGGTCGGATTTCAGCTGTTTTAAGCCTATCGCCATTCCAACTATCGCCACTGCAGCACCGACTAACAAGGTACTACTGTGCAACACGCCTTCAGATAAATGCATTATTGCCCCTTCCTTGTTTTCAGCAGAGTAATAGCCCCAAAAATACCGAGAATATAACCAATGCCACCGAAAATATCTCGCCAGTAGATCTTATCTCTAAGCTGAGAGATCTCTTCTCGCAACAGTTGAATTTCTTGGCTAGAAACCTCTTGAGCCTGCATTTTCGTTACTTGCGTTTCCGCCCGATGCCCTTCCATTCCCTCAATAATCACATTGAATGTGCCCTCTTGATTAAACGGCAAATTGAACCGTCCTTCACGGTCGGTTTTACCATAAACCACTGGGTCAGTTTCGCCCTGTTTCACTGCTTCCACATAAGTATCCACTGCAGGAGTCTGGTCGGAATAATAGGCCTTACCCGAAATCGCCACGCCATCATATTGAGCGGTAATGTGCAATGCGTGAGCAACAGTATTTGCAGAAAATAGGAGAAAAATGACCGCTTGTAAGAGTTTGTTTATCATCGATTTTATAGAATTATGGTACATCAAAGGTCAGCATATATTCATAAGAACGATCAGAATAATCAGGATTGCCTGCCACTTTTTCCTCGAATTCCGCCCACACTTTATTAAAGCCTTGGGTTGGGATAAATTGAGTTATTCCTTGTGCATTTGAAAGATTAAAAGGCTGATCTTCCCCTAATCCTACTTTAATGCCTTGAACAGGTTTACCTTGTTTTAAAACCAAAATATCGAGAACTTTACCTGCCTCAGGTTTAGAAAGTGGAACGAGCTCGTAGTCCATATGATGATATTTCATCGCATCATCATCCCATTTCACAATCGATTTACTTAATTTAATCGGGTTAATCGAAAACTCCGCATTAGGTACTTCTCGCTTCGTTTTCTCAACATATTTGCCACTAGGCAATTTAGACCAAATTCCATTGTTAAATAAGGTGTAATAAATTTTGGCTCCTTTATCACCAACAACTGCTTCCCCTTTATCACCTTGTTTCGCATTAAATTCAAACGTAGTGTCCTGAACTTTCCCTTGTTCATCAATATATCTCACTCGTTTTAATTTTGCTTGAGGATAAAACTCAGTTTGTTCGTGTCCAAATTTGACAACATAACGTTGAATTCCGCCCGTATTTGATTCGGGTTCTAACCAGACATTGTGAGCCGAAGCCACACTAGAGAAAAGTAAAGTTGCGATAAGCGTAGATGTCAATTTCATTGATAAAAATCCTCCTAGTGACAGACATTGATGGGAATTATTACTTAGTTTTTTTAACTTTTGAAATTAGATATTTTTATCATTAAATAAAGTTAGATGAAGGGAAATAAGCGGTCTAGTCTTACCTAAATTTTGCCAAATCATACCACTTCAAATATCTATTTTTTTGCCAATACAACTAAATGACGTTCACCAACTAACTCTGGTACTTGAAGCTTAATTACATCTAGTTGTTTTACAGGTTGGTTGATTTCAGCAACCTCTTCAGGCTGATATTGTCCTTTTAAGGCATAAAAACGACCGCTTGCGTTTGGCAAGTGGTAACACCAATTAACCATATCATTCAGGCTAGCAAATGCTCTGCTTAACACACCATCAAATTGTTTCTCTTGATATTCTTCGACACGACTTAGCACAGGAGTTACGTTAGTTAATTTCAACTCTCGCACCGCATTTTTGATAAAAGTAATGCGTTTGCCTAGGCTATCCAGCAGTGTGAATTGTTTATCAGAATTGATGATTGCCAGCGGAATCCCTGGCAAACCAGGGCCTGTGCCAACATCAATAAATTGGTTACCATCAAGATGCTGGCTGACTACAAGGCTGTCCATAATATGCTTGACTAACATCTCTTCAGGATCACGCACAGAGGTAAGGTTATACGCTTTATTCCATTTATCTAAAAGTTTAACAAAATCAATCAGTTGCTGTTTTTGTTGTTCGCTAATTTCAATCTTCGCTTGGCTAAGCAAGCGGTCTAGTTTTTGGTTCATTCTGCTATTTCCTACGTTTTATCTCTATTCTACTGTGAAAAATAATACCGAACAATTTTATTTATATTAAACAAAATGCCTTTTATTTTGGGATCTTAACTTTTAGGATGTTATCTATGCTGGCTATATTTCATTTTTTATATAGGAACTTTATTTCATTAACATGTTCTAATTATGTGCCCATAAATTATGGGTAATTAATAAAGAGGATTTTATAATGAAATTTGTTAAATTTTTACCAGCACTTGCTACCGTTATTATCGCATTACCAACCTATGCAAAAGCAGCTCCAACGGTAACAGATAAAACGGTTGTTTATTCTTGCAATAAGAAAACTGTCACTGCAGTATATCAATTCGAAAACCAAGAACCTACTGGCGCAATGGTTAGTATTGGTAACAAAATTATCGCAAAAGATTTCACTCGTGATAAATCACAATCAGATTTTACGAGCTTTACTTCAGGTAAGTATGTGTGGAATGTTGATAGCGGTTTAACTTTAGACACGTTTGATTCTGTTTTCCCAGTTAATCTAGTTCAGAAAGGTAAAAATAGCGACCAAATCATCATAAAAAACTGCGATATCAATGCTAAAGCAACCAAAAAAGCGAATCTATAATTTTAATTAGATTAGCCTTTATCTTAGCCCTACTTATTCGTAGGGCTTTTTATTGCAAGGCTTAGACTTTATCTAAACCTTACTTCTTACTTACAGTTCACCGCGTTTAAGCATTCCCTGTTTTTTCAAGTTCACTAGCAAGATTGAAATGGCAGCAGGGGTAATGCCTGAAATACGACTTGCTTGACCAATCGTCACAGGGCGATGTTGCATCAATTTCGCTCGCACCTCATTCGATAAACTTTCTACTTTGTCGTAGTCAAATTCCGCTGGGATCGCAGTATTTTCGTGGCGTTTATGGCGCTCGATCTCTTGATATTGATGTTCAATATAGCCTTGATATTTAATCGAGATTTCCACCTGCTCAGCCGCTTCTTTATCTTCAATCGCTGGGGCAAAAGGTGCGATTTGGGTTAAAATTTCATAGCTCACTTCAGGGCGACGGATTAAATCTTCACCGCTTGCTTCGCGCGTTAATGGGCTGTTAAGCATCGTATTTAACTCATCTAAATTCGCCATTTGCACGTGTGCCCACGTCTGTTTAAGACGGCTGCGCTCTTTCTCTATGTTTTCCATTTTCTCATTAAAACGAGCCCAACGAGCTTCATCAATTAAGCCTAAATCATGTGCTATTGGCGTTAAACGCATATCGGCATTATCTTCACGCAATAATAAACGATATTCAGCACGAGAGGTAAATACACGGTATGGCTCTTTGGTGCCAAGCGTACAGAGATCATCCACCAATACGCCCGTATAAGCGAGATCGCGAGTTGGATACCACGCCTCTTTGCCTTGCACTTGAAGTGCAGCGTTAATACCAGCTAATAAACCTTGTGCTGCCGCTTCTTCGTAACCTGTGGTGCCGTTGATTTGTCCCGCAAAGAATAAGCCTTCCACTGCTTTGGTTTCAAGCGTTGGTTTAAGATCGCGAGGGTCAAAATAATCGTATTCAATCGCATAACCTGGTTTAATGATCCGCACATTCTCTAAACCTTTCATTGAGTGCACGATCCCCATTTGTACGTCGAATGGTAAGCTGGTTGAGATCCCATTAGGGTAAACTTCAATCGTACTTAAACCTTCAGGTTCAAGGTAGATTTGGTGACTATTACGATCGCTAAAGCGCATCACTTTATCTTCAATCGATGGACAATAGCGAGGGCCTACGCCTTCAATGATGCCTGTATACATCGGGCTACGATCAAGGCTATTTCGGATTAAATCGTGCGTCTGTTCATTGGTATGGGTGATGTAGCACGGAATTTGACGAGGGTGCATTTCACTATTGCCCATAAATGACATCACAGGTAATTGCGTATCTCCATGTTGTTTAGCCAAGACATCAAAATTGATGGTGCGAGCATCTAAACGCGGTGGCGTTCCTGTTTTTAAGCGATCAACACGTAAGTTTAGATCGCGTAAACGCTGTGCTAAGGTAGTTGCTGCAGGATCGCCTGCTCGGCCGCCTTCGTAGTTATCCAAACCGATGTGGATCTTACCCGCTAAAAAAGTGCCTGCGGTTAAAATGACGCTACGTGCTTTGAAGGTTAAACCCATTTTGGTTACTGCACCACAAGCACGGTTATTTTCGATTAAAATATCAACGACTTCTTGTTGGAAAATATCTAAATTTAGCTGATTTTCAAGTGTGGTTCGGATGGCTTGGCGGTAAAGTACACGGTCTGCTTGTGCACGGGTTGCACGCACCGCAGGACCTTTTGAGCTATTTAAGGTGCGGAATTGGATCCCAGCTTTATCGGTTGCCAATGCCATAATTCCGCCCATGGCATCGATCTCTTTGACCAAATGCCCTTTACCAATCCCACCAATCGCAGGGTTACACGACATCTGCCCTAAGGTATCTACATTATGCGTTAAAAGTAAGGTTTTTAGCCCCATCCGAGCGGGCGCAAGGGCAGCTTCGGTACCCGCATGACCGCCACCAACCACGATTACATCATAAATTTCATTGTAAATCATATCTAACCTATTTTTATTTTATCTGTATTAAGGATGATCATTTTACCTTAAAATCAAATGATCAGGAAAAGCATTTTTCGATCGTAAAATGCTCACGATTTGCTTTTTGAGATCGCTAATAGAATAAAAGATCTTTATATAAAGAGATCTTTATTATTATAATTATTAGCAAAGCACATTTTTGCGAACAAACCTATTTTCTTACGTTAGATCAATGGGTTAAGTGCGATCAAAACCTTTTAAGATCGTCTTTTTAAAGAAAGAATATGTTGTGGATAATTATAGTGGTTATCCACAAGAAAAATTTCATTAAAAGTTACTCAAACAAAGATCTCACCTTATTTCGGATTTAATCACAAGGTTATCCACAACAGGGTTGTCACGCTTTTTATGTTTATTTGCTGATTTTTTATCTTATTACACATCATCATATTTAGATAACGGGTTAATTTATGATAAATCGAACTTCTCTTTGCCCTTGCCAATCAGGCAAACCTTATCTTGATTGCTGCCAGCCTTTCCATTTACATCAAGCTGTTCCTGATACGGCGGAAAAACTCATGCGTTCTCGCTATGCGGCTTATACCTTGGTGAATATTCCTTATATTGTGGAAACTACCGTACCTGCTCAACAGGCATTGTTAGATCAGCCAGCAATGCAACTATGGGGCGAGGAAACTGATTGGGCAGGCTTGGAAATCATTGCACATCAACCATTTGTATCGAAAATACATAGTTGGGTTGAGTTTAAAGCCTTCTTTAATACTGAAAATGGTATTGAGGCACATCACGAGCGTTCGCTTTTTGTCTTGATTGGTGAACGTTGGTATTTTGTTGATCCGACTGTGCCCTTACCAACGCAAAAACAGCCTTGTGTATGCGGCTCGGGCAAAAAATTTAAGCACTGTTGTGGGGCTTGGCTATAACTTATTCCTTTTAGTTATTTGCAAGCGGTCTAATTTGCCCGTAAATTTGCAAAAAAGTTATTTTGTTTAAAATTAAGGATTTTATTATGTTAAAAAAATTATCTGTGATTGCATTAACTTCTTTAGCATTAGCCACTTCAGCTACTTCTTTTGCGAAAGATTCCCTCTTAGATCGCATCAATAATAAAGGCGTGGTCACCGTCGGCACTGAAGGCACTTACGCCCCATTTACCTATCACGATGAAAGTGGCAAATTAACCGGCTACGATGTGGAAGTAACCCGTGCGGTCGCGGAAAAATTAGGTATAAAAGTTGAATTTAAAGAGACAAATTGGGATTCTATGTTGGCAGGCTTAAAAGCAGGTCGTTTTGATTTAGTGGCAAACCAGGTGGCATTGACAACCCCTGAACGCCAAGCAATTTTTGATAAATCAGAATCTTATAACTGGTCGGGAGCGGTATTAGTTGCCCCTAAAGATGAAACTCGCATCCATAAAGTTGAAGATGTGAAAGGCTTGCGAGCGGCACAATCTTTAACCTCAAACTATGGTGAACTTGCCCAAAAATATGGTGCGAAACTTGTTCCTGTAGATGGCTTAGCACAAAGTATCAAAGTGATTGAAACCAAACGTGCTGATTTCACTTTTAACGATTCATTGGCTATCTTAGATTACATCAAGAAAAACCCAAAATCGGATTTAAAAATCTTCTGGGAATCAGATGATAAAGTCGGGGCAGGTTTAGTGGTCGATAAAGGTAATGATGAAGCATTAAGCAAAATCAGCAATGCAATCATTGAACTTCGCAATGAAGGCAAATTAAAAGCCTTAGGTGAACAGTTCTTCGGGCGTGATGTGAGCGTTAAATAATTTGACTCAACATAGATAAATAAGCGGTCTGAATCAGCAAAACTTTTGCAAAATCAGACCGCTTGTTGTTTATTTTTTATCAAACCCCTTTCTTTCTTCTGCGGTTCTCGCTATGCTAATGGCTCGCTCTTTGCAGCGAACCTCACGCTAAAATATAGCAAGTTATGTTTATTTTAAGGGTATTACAATGAAGAAAATGCTTCTCGCCTCTCTAGTGGCAACAGGTTTTGCCTACGCAAACCAACCTCAAACGTTTACTAATCCAAATACTACACTTCATACTTACGAATTCACCAACACTTACGATCTTGTTGTGCCGAAAGGGGCGTCTGGACAAACTAATTTATGGGTGCCATTGCCGTTTGACAGCGATTATCAAAACGTAAAATCAATTGAGTTTGAAGGGAATTACAACAAAGCGTTTATTACTGAAAATAACCAATACGGTGCGAAAACACTTTATGCAAACTGGAATGATAAAGCCGAAAAACGCTTGTTAAAAGTGAAAATGGTGGTGCAAACCCAAGATCGTGAATATGGTAAAACTGGGGCATTAAGCCAGTACCAAATGCCTGAAAACATTGAATATAGTATTGATGTTCAGCCATATTTAAAAGCGACCGAACACATAAAAATTGACGGTATCGTGAAGGAATTTGCTGATAAAATTGTCGGAAATGAAACTAATCCGCTTAAAAAAGCGGAGTTGATTCACCAATGGATCGTCAAAAATATGGAACGCGATAATAGCGTGCTAGGCTGTGGCGATGGTGATGTAGAAAAAATTCTGACCACAGGCGTGTTAAAAGGCAAATGTACCGACATTAATTCTGTCTTTGTAGCATTGGCTCGAGCGGTAAACATTCCTGCACGTGAAATTTTCGGAATTCGCTTAGGTGCTGCGCCGAAAATGTCTGCTTATTCCGCAACCTCATTCGGGAGTGCTAAAGATGGCGTAGCGAACGTAAATGGTGGGCAACATTGCAGAGCAGAATTTTATCTTGCAGGTTTTGGCTGGGTGCCAGTCGATTCGGCGGATGTGGCAAAAATGCGTCTAGCAGAGAAAAAATCGGTGGAGGATAAAGAGACACAAGCAGTTGCTAATTATCTATTTGGCAACTGGGAAGCAAACTGGGTTGGATTTAACCACGCACGCGATTTTGCTTTATACCCAACGCCAGAACTCACTCCGCTTAACAACTTTGGCTATCCGTATGCAGAAGTGGGCGGCGAGCCATTAAATTCATTCGATGCCAAAGAGTTTGGTTATGAATTTATCTCTAAAGAAATCAAATAATCGTTTTATTGCAACTTGTGTCACTGCGGTCGTCGCTGCGGTGACTTCAAGCCTTTGTTGCATTGCACCGCTGATTTATTTGCTGTTTGGCGTTTCCTCCACGTGGCTTATCGAATTAAATCAATTTGATTTTTTACGCATCCCAATGTTGGTGCTTTCGCTTGTGGCATTTAGTTACGGCTTCTGGCTCTTGGTTTTCTCGAAAAAAATCATCTGCACCCGATATTTATCACGCCGAGCCTTGCTCGTCCTTTACTGGCTAGTGTTCGGCATCATTCTTTTCTTCTTATTTTATCCAACATTTTTACCGTGGATATTAGAACAGGTGGAATAATGAAAACTTGGATTTTAGCCTTAGGACTGGCTTCCTCTGCCCTGCCAACGCATTTTGCTCACGCAACCGAAACCACGCAAACCCAATCGCAACGTGAGGTAATGTTGAGCGTGCCCGAAATGAACTGCCAACTTTGTATTTACTTGGTTAACCGCGAATTACGCTCCATTGATGGTGTGATTTCAACCAAAGCCAATATGAAAGAACGCAACGTAAAAGTGGTTGCAAAACCTGAAGTGAGCAATGAACAACTTATTCAAGCGATTGAAAAGTTGCATTACACTGCTAAAGTGATGTGATATGGAAAAGACAAGCGGTCGAATTTGTAAAATAAATTCGACCGCTCATTTTTGTATATGTTTATCGGCATAAACATATGCCCAGAATATGTCGAAAAAATGGGATTTTTTAAAGATGAGAAACTTATTTATTTCCTTTATTTCGATTATGCGTTATACAAAGCATTTCACAATTCTCCGCAGAAGTTGTTCCGCCTTTACTCCACGCTGAAACATGATCAGCTTCCATTTCTTTTATAGTCCAAATTTTGGTTTTATTGGCATTGTCGTGAATGGCACAAAGCGGGCAGTTGGATTTCCCTTCTTTTTCGGCTTGCTCTGTTTGTTTTTTATAAGTTGCTTTTTTGGTGGCTTCGTCAAACACTCGAACATCTAGCAATCGTTTATCTTGCTCTCCACCTAAAATATATTCAAAAATCCCTTTACGGTTTTTTACATAAGGATCGGAATATAAGGCTTTTACCCGCTCTGCAACTTGTTTGGGATTGTAGGCAGTTTTGCCGTAGGTTGCGTATAATCGTCCCCATTCTAAGCCCTTCATTTCTTTCTCTGGGCTTTCTTCAAATACCATTGAAATCCAATCAATAACCGTGGTGAAATGATTTTCTAATTCGGTAATGTTGTCGCTGTGGCGATGAGTTTGCATATAATCGCTCACGTTACCGTTGCTTACCCAATTTAAGGCTTCAGCTAAGAAATCTTGTCGAGCAGCAGAGCCTTTAATATAAGCTCCCCATTTTTGAGTATGCGGATTTTGGCTATTACTAAATTTTTCTTTCGCTTTGGTGACAAATTTGCCCGAATAAATTGCATTCAGTAATTCTTGCTCATTGAGCGGTACACCTGCAATATTGATAGTTTTAAACCACTCTTTAATATCGCTTTCATCGCCCTTGCAAATATAAACCAGCAATTTGGTTTTTTTTATCAATTCCTGTTTATCTTCTGGTAACGCATTAAAGTTAAATGGCTCTCCATCAATGATGATTGAGAGTTTATTGGTCATAAATCTCCCAATACTGGTAATGCGTTGCTGTCCGTCTAGTACTTCGTATCGGTCGTCAGCAGTTTGGTTAAAATAAATTATGCCAAGCGGATAGCCCTTTAAAATGGATTGAATGACTGCAACATCTCGCTTACCGTCCGCATAAATATAATTGCGTTGATATTCTGGCTGAATGGTGAGCTTCCCTCCCCAGCCAAATAATCCTTTACCTTCCAATTCGTTATATTGGAATCCTTCGCACAGTGCTTCTAAAGTAATTTCATTATTTAAGGTTGTTTGCATCATAGTTGATTTTTCCGTTATAAGAGAGGTTAATTTTTAAGAGAATTTTATGATTTGTGTTTGATTAAAATTCTGCCGTATGTTCTTTTATTATTTACAACAGTGCAGCCTCCTCTATCCTCACTATGTATTTGATAACCTAATTTTTCTAGAACCTCCTCGGGAGCTGAAGCTCTCGTATTGCCACTAGCTTGCCAAATAATGTCAAATTGGTCGGGATTATATTTATCTAAAAAAGAAATCGGTACTCCCATTATCCCGTCAAAATCACTTGGGATTGCATTAGTAAAAGGGACTTCAATGGCATTGTAATTATCGTATTTTAAGTAAGCAGCTGTACCTACGATTTTTTTATTAAATTTGAGATTGTCTGCCATTGTCATTAATGGTAATGGCTCGTGACGGCGACCATGATCTAAATTGGTAAACCACATTCCTGTAGTTCTTGCCATTAGCTCATTTCCAACTTTTCGATATGCACTACCTTCTTGTTTATTTTCAATAAATTCATTTTCCATTTCTTTAGGGATATGGAACAATATATCTGCTCCCATAGACATTGCTCCAGACCAAATTTTATTTGATTGGATTAGAGGAAAAACCTCTTTATAAGTAATAGCATTCTTATTGCTTATAATTGTGAATTTTTTATCTGCTTCTACAATCCAAGCCAAAAACTCTCGAAACAGAGAAAATGGTGGGTTAGTGATAATAATATCGGCTTGGTCGCGTAATTTTTTCACTTCATCACTACGGAAATCGCCATCGCCTTTTAAATATTTCCACTCTAAATCGTCAATATTGATTTTACCATCGCCCGACTTATCGTGCGTAAGCGTAAAAATTTTGCCTTGTTTTGGGCTTAATTCTGGATCAAAACGTTCATCACTTTGCTCAAATAAAGAGGATTGATAAGCAAAGCCTGCAGGTTTGCTGGTAGCGGCAAAGCTTGTGCTGATAAGCTTTTTTAAACCTAAACGCTGGAAATTTTGGGCAAAGTATTTGGTAAAGTTGCTCCATTCGGGATCATCACAAGGAAGTAGAATGGTTTTATCTTTGAACACATCAGGATTGAAATCCAAGTAGGCTTGCATTTCTTTTTCAATGTCGTGGTATTGGGTATAAAACTCGTCGTTTTTGGCGGTTTTTGCTTTAGAAAGGTTACTGTTTTTTGCTGCCATTATGCCACCTCTTTTTTCATAGGGGCTATTGACAGCAATAGAATAGATTTTAAACTATTTTGTGTAGAATCGGTGTAGAATCGGTGTAGAATCGGTGTAGAATCGGTGTAGAATCGGTGTAGAATCGTATGAGGCATTTATATTCTCCTAATATATAAACTAAATTCCTGTAAATTATATCGTATTTGCATACTGAATAAAAAAACTCTTATTTCTTATATAAATGCTTTAACAAGCGGTCGAATTCGTAAAATCAAACGCAAATTCGACCGCTTGTTTTTCTATATTGTAACAATTCGTTAATCTCCCCTTGCAACCCAGCTAATTTTCCTTACAATCGGGAAAAACAATTTTTTAAGGATTTTCTGTGTTAGAAACTTTATTACTTCAAATCCCGTTTATGGATGAAGGTCGGGTCAAATTAGTGATTGATGCCTTTTGGCCGATGGTAGAAGCGGCGGTGTTGGTCTCTATTCCACTCGCGATTGCTTCTTTTATTATTGGGATGATTTTAGCAGTGGGTGTGGCGTTAATTCGTGTAACGCCTGTAAATGGTGTGTTGCATCGAATCGCTCTGGCAATTGTGAAAGTGTACATCTCGATTATTCGAGGTACGCCAATGTTGGTGCAAATCTCGGTGGTGTTTTACGGTTTGCCTGCGATTGGGGTATTTATTGACCCGATTCCCGCGGCGATTATTGGCTTCTCACTCAATATAGGGGCGTATGCGTCGGAAACGGTACGTGCGGCGATTTCTTCTGTGCCGAAAGGGCAGTGGGAGGCAGGTTATACGATTGGGATGACTTATATGCAAACCTTCCGCCGTATAATTGCTCCGCAAGCGGTTCGCGTGGCAGTTCCGCCGTTGAGTAATACTTTCATCGGCTTATTTAAAGATACTTCGCTGGCTTCGGTGGTGACGGTAACGGAGATGTTCCGCGTGGCTCAACAAATGGCGAATATGTCGTATGATTTCTTGCCTGTTTATATTGAAGCGGGCGTGATTTATTGGTGCTTCTGTTGGGTGCTATTCCTCATTCAAGCAAAATTAGAAACCCGTTTTAATCGTTTTGTTGCAAAATAAGGAAAAATGATGATCGAGATTAAAAATATCCATAAAACATTTGGCAACAATACGATTTTGCGTGGTATTGACCTGAATATTCAAAAAGGGCAAGTAGTCGTGATTTTAGGGCCTTCAGGTTCGGGCAAGACGACGTTTTTGCGTTGTCTGAATGCACTAGAAATGCCGGAGCAAGGTACAATTAAATTCGAAAATGAGCAACCGCTAGCGGTTGATTTTGGGGATAATCCTACAAAAAAAGCCATTTTAGCATTGCGCCGTAAATCGGGTATGGTCTTCCAAAATTACAATCTTTTTCCGCATAAAACAGCGGTAGAAAATGTGATGGAAGGTCCTGTATTCGTGCAAGGAAAGTCAGTTACACAAGCTAAACAAGAAGCAATGGCGTTGTTGGCTAAAGTGGGATTAGCGGATAAAGCAGAGCTCTACCCTTACCAACTTTCAGGCGGGCAGCAACAACGTGTTGGGATTGCACGTGCGTTGGCAATTCAGCCTGAACTGATGCTGTTTGATGAGCCAACTTCGGCACTTGACCCAGAGCTTGTACAAGATGTGTTAAACACGATGAAAGAGTTGGCAAATGAAGGTTGGACGATGGTAGTGGTCACGCACGAGATCAAGTTTGCCTTAGATGTTGCTGATGTGGTTGTGGTGATGGATGGTGGGGATATTGTAGAACAAGGTTCGCCGAAAGCGTTATTTGAAAATCCGCAGCACGAACGTACTAAACGGTTCTTGCATCAAATTCGGGATCACTAATCTTCTAGATTAGTCTTTTGCGTTAGATCATATAATTTCTAATCTGCATTTGACCCTCTAACTAATTAGTATTAAAGTTATATCCACTTTTTTAAAAAGGGATATGTTATGAAAAACGAAAAACCAATTGAATGCACAGGTTGCAACACTTTTGATGTCGGTTCTATTTTAGATAATAGTGAAGTGACGGCTCAAGTTGAGCGAGTTTATGGTTCTGAAGCAGAAGCTCAAGAGGCATTAGCCCGTTTAAATGCGAAAGCTAAAGAGGTTGATGAAGGCTATCAAGTAGAAAGCCAAATCAATGCAGTGGAAGGTGGTTTCAAACTGGATGCGAACTTTACCTTTAGCTGTCAAGCCGAAGTGGTCATCTTCCAGTTAGGTACACGTGCTATTTAATTTTTAGAAAAAGCGAGAATTTATTTCTCGCTTTTTCATCTTTTATTTTTCTGTTTCAAATAAGTTAATTTTTTACAAGAGATCAAAAAAAGTAATTGCTTTTAATTCTTTTAAAACATAAAAAAATTAAAAAAGGAACTTTTTAACTAAATTTTAACAAAACGCAATTTTCTTCCCCTTTTTTAGTATGATTTTTGTTGAAACTCAACAATGGTAGCGTATAATTCGAGTGATTTTTCTGAATTAACAAACTGAATAAAAAGGAACGCCAATGTCGGCTGTTATCAACCGAGCCAAACATCGTTATATCAAAGCGATAAAATGGGAAATGGCGATTATTTTTTTGAGTTTCCTTGCAGTGATTACCGTGCAATCCGAACTTAATGTTTCGTTTTTAGCGGGAGCAATTTCAAGTTTTTTACCGCATTGCGTGTTTGTTTACTGGATTTTCTTTAAATCAGCAAAAGTTCAACAAAAAATGACAGCTTTCTACTGGGGAGAGGGAATGAAATGGTTAATGACGATGGTGTTAATCATCCTGAGTTTGACTCTGCTTCCTGCGTTAAAAGTGCTGTTTTTCTTTGCTGGTTATTTCGTTACATTATTGTTAAATATTGTGTTACCTGTAATGCTCGAACGGCATACAACCTAGTTTTTATATTTTTATCAAGGATAAATTATGGCTGGAAATACCGCTGAATATATTGGTCACCACCTTACGTTTGCAACCACAGGCGAGGGCTTTTGGAATGTGCATTTAGATACGTTATTTTTCTCTATCGTATCCGCTCTGATTTTCTTATTTGTGTTTCGCAAAGTTGCAAAAAGTGCAACGACTGGCGTGCCAAGTAAGTTGCAATGTTTTGTAGAAATGGTGGTTGAATGGGTGGATGGTTTAGTAAAAGATAACCTTCACGCATCACACCATATTCGTCATAAAGTGGCTGCATTAGCATTAACCATTTTCTGTTGGGTTTTTGTGATGAATGCGATTGACTTAGTTCCTGTTGATTTTCTTCCTCAATTCGCTGGATTGTTCGGTGTTCACTATTTACGTGCTGTACCAACTGCAGATATTAGTGCAACACTCGGTATGTCAATCTGTGTATTCGGCTTAATCCTTTTCTACACAGTGAAATCAAAAGGCTTTAGTGGTTTAGTAAAAGAATATACGCTCCACCCTTTTAATCACTGGGCATTTATTCCTGTCAACTTCATTCTTGAAAGCGTAACATTATTAGCAAAACCGATTTCATTGGCGTTCCGTCTATTCGGTAATATGTATGCAGGTGAGTTAATCTTCATCTTAATTGCAGTAATGTATATGGCGGACAATTTTGCATTGCAAGCATTGGGTATTCCATTGCATTTAGTTTGGGCAATTTTCCACATTTTGGTTATTACGCTCCAAGCCTTTATCTTTATGATGCTAACGATTGTTTACTTGAGTATCGCTTATAACAAAGCGGATCATTAAACGAACCCATAAGCGGTGGAATTTTAGTGAAATTTTGCAAAAATTAGACCGCTTGTATTTTTCTTTAACTTAAACAAAACCTTAGCCGAGAGGCTAATTCCTCAATCTTTTAATGGAGAACATTATGGAATCAGTAATCACAGCAACTATTATTGGTGCATCAATTTTATTAGCTTTCGCAGCACTTGGTACTGCAATTGGCTTCGCACTTTTAGGTGGCAAATTTTTAGAGTCTTCTGCTCGTCAACCTGAATTAGCAAGCAGCTTACAAACTAAAATGTTCATCGTTGCTGGTCTTTTAGATGCTATCGCAATGATCGCTGTTGGTATTGCATTATTATTCATCTTCGCAAACCCATTCATCGGTTTATTAGGCTAATCCCTATAAATAATAGGCGTTACCTTCGGGTAATTTAACTAACTTTATAGGAGGCGTTGTGAACTTAAATGCAACACTAATTGGCCAACTTATTGCGTTCGTCCTTTTTGTGGCGTTCTGTATGAAATATGTATGGCCACCGCTTATTAAAGCGATTGAAGAGCGTCAAGCAAATATAGCTAACGCTTTAGCATCAGCGGAAAAAGCGAAACAAGAGCAAGCAGACTCAAAAGCTGAAGCGGATAAAGAAATCCTTAAAGCTAAAGAAGAAGCTCAAAAAATTATTGATTTAGCAACGAAAAGACGTAATGAAATTTTAGAATCTGTGCAAGCAGAGGCTGAGGTGGAACGTCAGCGTATTATTGAACAAGGTCGTGCGGAAGTTGAAAGCGAACGTAAACGTGTTCAAGAAGAGCTTCGTCAAAAAGTAGCAGCATTAGCCGTGGCTGGTGCAGAGAAAATTGTGGGTCGCTCTGTAGATAGCGCGGCGAACAATGACATTATTGATAAGCTAGTTGCAGAACTATAATAAGGTGGGGCAGATGTCAGAATATAGTACAGTAGCTCGCCCCTACGCTAAAGCAGCTTTTGATTTTGCTTTAGAGCAAGGTCAGTTGGATAAATGGCAGGCAATGTTGCAGTTTTCAGCGGTTGTTGCTGAAAATGAGCAGGTGGAAGAATACATCAGCGGTGCACTTGCAAGCGGTCAAATTGCAGATTTCTTTTGCAATATCTGCGGCGACCAACTTGACCAATATGGGCAAAATTTTATTCGTGTAATGGCTGAAAACAAGCGTTTACCTGTGTTACCTGCGGTGTATGAGCAATTCTTAACATTGCGTGCAGAACATGAAGCGGTGAAAGATGTTTTAGTCGTGTCAGCTACCGAATTAAGTCAAGCACAAACCGATAAAATCGCAAGCGCGATGGAAAAACGCTTAGGTCAGAAAGTCCGTTTAAGTAGCCAAATCGATAAAGCCCTAATTGCAGGTGTGATTATTCAATATGATGATGTGGTGATTGATGGCAGTAGCCGCGGGCAGTTAGAACGATTAAGCCAAGCGTTGAGCTTGTAAGAGGAATAAAAAATGCAACTAAATTCAACTGAAATTAGTGAATTGATTAAAAAACGAATTGCCCAGTTTAATGTGGCGAGCGATGCTCAAAGCACAGGGACAATCGTTTCAGTAAGCGATGGTATTATTCGCATTCACGGTCTTGCAGATGTAATGCAAGGTGAAATGATCGAATTACCAGGTGGTCGCTACGCTATCGCATTGAACTTAGAACGTGATTCAGTCGGTGCGGTGGTAATGGGACCTTACGCAGATTTAGCAGAAGGTATGGCGGTAAAATGTACAGGTCGTATCTTAGAAGTACCAGTAGGTCGTGGTTTATTAGGTCGTGTGGTAAACACTTTAGGTCAACCAATTGATGGTAAGGGCGAAGTAGAACACGATGGTTTCTCGCCAGTTGAAGTGATTGCACCAGGTGTAATCGACCGTCAATCTGTAGATCAACCAGTACAAACTGGCTATAAAGCGGTGGACTCAATGGTACCAATCGGTCGTGGTCAACGTGAGTTAATCATCGGTGACCGTCAAACTGGTAAAACAGCGTTAGCAATCGATGCGATCATCGCGCAGAAAGATTCTGGCGTAAAATGTATCTATGTTGCTATTGGTCAAAAAGCTTCAACTATTGCGAACGTAGTGCGTAAATTAGAAGAGCACGGTGCATTAGCAAATACTATCGTTGTAGTGGCATCAGCATCTGAATCAGCTGCATTACAATACCTTGCACCATACTCTGGTTGTGCAATGGGCGAATACTTCCGTGATCGTGGTGAAGATGCGTTAATTGTTTATGATGATTTATCTAAACAAGCCGTTGCTTACCGTCAAATTTCATTATTATTACGTCGTCCACCAGGTCGTGAAGCATTCCCAGGGGATGTATTCTACCTACACTCTCGTTTACTAGAGCGTGCAGCACGCGTAAATGCAGATTACGTAGAACGTTTCACTAATGGTGCGGTAAAAGGTCAAACGGGTTCTTTAACGGCATTACCAATTATTGAAACTCAAGCAGGTGACGTTTCAGCATTCGTACCGACAAACGTAATTTCGATTACTGATGGTCAGATTTTCTTAGAATCTAACTTATTTAACTCAGGTATTCGTCCTGCGGTAAACCCAGGTATATCTGTTTCTCGTGTAGGTTCTGCAGCACAAACCAAAGTAATTAAAAAATTATCAGGCGGTATCCGTACTGCATTAGCGCAATATCGTGAGTTGGCAGCATTTGCACAGTTTGCGTCAGATTTAGATGATGCAACGCGTAAACAACTTTCTCACGGTCAAAAAGTAACAGAATTGTTGAAACAAAAACAATTTGCGCCAATGCCAGTAAGTGAACAAGCGCTTGTTTTATTTGCTGCTGAATTTGGCCACTTAGATGATGTAGAAGTTGAGCGTATTGGCTCATTTGAATCTGCATTATTGGCTTACGCTAATAGCAACCATGCTGATTTTATGAAGGATTTAGCAAAATCTGGCGATTATAACGATTCAATTAAGGATCAATTAAAAGCTATCGTTGAGAACTTCAAAAAGAACGGTGCATGGTAATCACTAACTAGCGGAGAAAGATTATGGCAGGTGCGAAAGAGATAAGAACCAAAATTGCAAGTGTTCGTAATACGCAAAAAATTACGAAAGCAATGGAAATGGTTGCAACCTCTAAAATGCGTAAAACGCAAGAGCGTATGTCGGCTTCTCGCCCGTATTCGGAAACTATCCGTAAGGTGATCAGCCATATTGCAAAAGGCAGCATTGGTTATAAGCACCCGTTTTTAACTGAACGTGAGATTAAAAAAGTAGGTTACTTAATCGTATCTACAGACCGCGGCTTATGTGGCGGTCTTAACATCAATTTATTCAAAGCAACATTGAATGAATTTAAAACATGGAATGATAAAAACGTTAGTGCAGAGCTTGGCTTAGTAGGTTCAAAAGCGGTAAGTTTTTACCAAAGTCTTGGTTTAAATGTGCGTTCTCAAGTTATTGGTTTAGGCGATAATCCTGAAATGGAACGTATTGTGGGTATGGTAAATGAAATGATTGATGCCTACCGCAATAAAGAAGTGGATGCAGTGTTTGTGGCGTATAACCGTTTTGAAAACACAATGTCACAAAAACCGGTTATCGCACAATTACTTCCGTTACCAAAATTAGCAGATGACGAATTAGAGACTAAAGGTTCATGGGATTATATTTATGAACCAAATCCACAAGTATTGTTGGATAGTTTATTAGTACGTTACTTGGAAACTCAGGTGTATCAAGCGATTGTAGATAACCTTGCTTCTGAACAAGCCGCTCGAATGGTAGCAATGAAAGCCGCAACAGACAACGCGGGTACTTTAATTGATGAATTACAATTAGTGTATAACAAAGCTCGCCAAGCAAGCATTACAAATGAATTAAATGAAATTGTCGCCGGTGCGGCAGCAATTTAGAGAAAAGAGGAACGGTAATGGCAACAGGAAAAATTGTACAGATCATCGGTGCGGTGATTGACGTTGAATTCCCACAAGATGCAGTACCAAAAGTATATGATGCGTTAAAAGTTGAATCAGGTTTAACGCTTGAAGTCCAACAGCAGTTAGGTGGTGGACTGGTTCGTTGTATCGCACTCGGTACATCAGACGGTTTAAAACGTGGCTTAAAAGTTGAAAATACTCACAACCCAATTCAAGTACCAGTGGGCACTAAAACGTTGGGTCGTATTATGAACGTGTTAGGTGAGCCAATCGATGAAAAAGGTCCTATCGGCGAAGAAGAACGTTGGGATATTCATCGTGCAGCACCAAGCTACGAAGAACAATCAAACAGTACGGAATTACTTGAAACCGGTATCAAAGTTATCGACTTAATCTGCCCATTCGCAAAAGGGGGTAAAGTTGGTTTATTCGGTGGTGCGGGTGTAGGTAAAACCGTTAACATGATGGAATTAATCCGTAACATCGCGATCGAGCACTCAGGTTATTCAGTGTTTGCGGGTGTTGGTGAGCGTACTCGTGAAGGTAACGACTTCTATCATGAAATGACAGACTCTAACGTATTAGATAAAGTATCGTTAGTGTATGGTCAAATGAACGAACCACCAGGTAACCGTTTACGTGTAGCATTAACTGGTTTAACCATGGCAGAAAAATTCCGTGATGAAGGTCGTGATGTATTATTCTTCGTAGATAATATCTATCGTTATACTCTTGCTGGTACTGAAGTATCTGCGTTATTAGGTCGTATGCCATCTGCGGTAGGTTACCAACCAACATTAGCAGAAGAAATGGGTGTGTTACAAGAGCGTATCACCTCAACCAAAACTGGTTCGATTACCTCTGTACAAGCGGTGTACGTACCAGCCGATGACTTAACAGACCCATCGCCAGCGACAACCTTTGCGCACTTAGACTCAACCGTCGTATTAAGTCGTAACATCGCATCACTTGGTATTTACCCAGCGGTTGACCCATTAGACTCAACTTCACGTCAATTAGATCCATTAGTGGTAGGCGAAGAACACTATAACGTAGCGCGTGGTGTACAAGGTACATTACAACGTTATAAAGAGTTAAAAGATATCATCGCAATTCTTGGTATGGACGAATTATCTGAAGATGATAAATTAGTGGTAGCACGTGCGCGTAAAATCGAACGTTTCTTATCACAACCATTCTTCGTTGCTGAAGTATTCACAGGTTCACCAGGTAAATATGTATCATTAAAAGACACAATTCGTGGCTTTAAAGGTATTTTAGAAGGCGAATTTGACCATATTCCAGAACAAGCGTTCTATATGGCAGGCTCAATTGACGAAGTTGTGGAAAGAGCAAGTAAGATGTAATTGTTCCCTAACTTCATAGGAACGCAAGGAGAACAAAATGGCATCTCAATTTGAACTTAACGTAGTCAGTGCAGAGCAAAAAATCTTCACAGGGCAAGTTGTTAGCGTACGAGTAACTGGGATTGATGGTGAGTTAGGTGTGTATGCAGGGCATACCCCATTATTAACCGCAATCAAACCAGGTATGGTGAAATACACCTTATCTGATGGCAATGAAGCATTTATTTATGTTTCAGGTGGCTTCTTAGAAGTACAGCCAACAGTGGTTACCGTACTAGCAGATGTGGCGATTCGAGGCGAAGAACTTGATCAACAACGCATCTTAGCAGCTAAACGTAAAGTAGAGGAAAGTTTAAGCAAGGCCAACGATGTTGATCTTTCTGCAAAACTTTCTCGCGAAATCGCGAAACTCCGCGTTTACGACATCGTTAACTCACAACTTTCTCGCAGAAGATAACTTATTCAAGTTAAACCAAATCCCAACCAAATGGTTGGGGTTTTCTTTTGTAGAGTGTTGAATGAAGTTCACACATATAAGCGGTGGGATTTTTATAAAGATTGGCAAAGTTTATAAGGAATTTGACCGCTTGCCGAGGGTAACAAGTTACCCTTAGCAATTTATACACGAACCTTCCCCAAATAAACTGTGATCTAGATCTCAAAATAAGAATAATTAGCATTTAATCTTGTTAAATTAGTGTTACACTCTGATAACTTTCTTATTAACAGAGTTCAAGAGGTCAAAATGATTATTTCATCAGCCAGCGATTATCGTGAAGCGGCGCGTCGCCGTGTTCCTCCTTTTATGTTCCACTATGCCGATGGCGGTTCTTATGCCGAGCAAACTCTTTCTCGTAATGTGAGCGATTTGGAAAACATCGCTTTAAGACAACGTGTACTAAAAGATATGTCGGACTTAGATACCAGCATTGAGCTGTTTGGCGAAAAACTTTCAATGCCGACTATTCTTGCACCTGTTGGGGCGTGCGGTATGTATGCTCGTCGGGGGGAAGTCCAAGCAGCACAAGCGGCAGATAACAAAGGTGTGCCGTTTACCCTTTCAACGGTGTCAATCTGCCCGATTGAGGAAGTGGCACCAGCGATTAAACGCCCGATGTGGTTCCAGCTTTATGTATTAAAAGATCGTGGTTTTATGAAAAATGCCCTTGAGCGAGCCAAAGCCGCGGGCTGTTCAACTTTGGTGTTCACCGTGGATATGCCGACCCCTGGTGCTCGTTATCGTGATATTCACTCAGGTATGAGTGGTCCTTACAAAGAAATTCGCCGTGTGTTGCAAGGCTTTACTCACCCTTTCTGGGCGTATGATGTGGGTATCAAAGGCAAACCGCACACTTTGGGCAATGTTTCAACTTATATGGGTAGACAAATTGGCTTAGATGATTATATTGGCTGGCTCACCGAAAACTTTGATCCATCGATTTCGTGGAAGGATTTAGAGTGGATTCGTGAGTTCTGGGATGGTCCGATGGTGATTAAAGGCATTCTCGATCCAGAAGATGCGAAAGATGCTGTGCGTTTTGGTGCTGATGGCATAGTAGTTTCTAACCACGGTGGTCGTCAATTAGATGGTGTGCTTTCAAGTGCAAGAGCGTTATCACCGATTGCAGATGCCGTGAAAGGGGATATCAAAATTATTGCTGATTCAGGTATTCGTAACGGTTTAGATGTGGTGCGTATGTTAGCGTTAGGAGCAGATGCAACAATGTTAGGTCGAGCATTTGTTTATGCGTTAGGGGCAGCTGGTCGTCAAGGTGTTGAAAATATGTTGGATATTTTCAAAAAAGAAATGCGTGTAGCGATGACATTAACCAGCAATCGTACTATTGCCGATATTAAACCAGATGCATTAGTAGATTTAAGTAAACTCTAATTTACAAAACTTGGAGAAAAATAAACCGCTTGTTGGTGTAATTTTGTGTTTCGCGTATGTATTTTCTACAAGCGGTAAATTTTTTTAAAATTTTTTGTAAAAAGTGCTTGCACGAGTTTTATTTTTCTCTATAATGCACCCCACACAACGACGCACTGTTGTGAATGATTTAAATTGATATGCAGTGCGTCGTTTCTTTTTGTTCTTTAACAACTTATCAGACAATCTGTGTGGGCACTTGTTGATTGACTTAGTTAAAATATTTTAATTTTGAAGTCTTGATAAAAGTGCTAACTAGAAATTCATTTTTACCTTTAAATTAAAT
>NZ_QEQF01000007.1:0-108537 GCF_003253115.1 Pseudohaemophilus paraphrohaemolyticus
ATATTCTGGCGACCATAGTGCGGTAGTTCTACCTGACTCCATTCCGAACTCAGAAGTAAAATGCCGTAATGCCGATGGTAGTGTGGGGTTTCCCCATGTGAGAGTAGGGCATCGCCAGATTGAATTTAAAGCGAAAGTGAATAACCCCGTATCGTAAGGTCCGGGGTTTTTTGCTTTTTATCGAGCTAAGGGTAAATTGTTAAAAAATTGGAAAATTTCCCATTAAATAAGCTAGTAAAACCCCACCCAAATAGGTACAATCTTCTAGTTAAACATTATTGATTAGAACATTCTAATTTATCTATGGAGAGCGTATGGCATTCTATTTATCAGATAACCAAGACCCTTGGAGTAAACCAGGTCAAAAGAAGTCTGAACAACAAGATAATGGTTCAGAACAGCAAGAACCCAAACAGCAGAATAATCAACAGCCACCTGATTTAGAAGAAGCATTTTCTAGCTTACTTCGTAAAATAGGGGGCAAGAAAGATCAAAATCGCAATCAGCAACCGGCTTCTTTGGGTAAGTTTATTCCTGCTATTATTGCTTTAGCAGCGGTTATTTGGGGAGCATCTGGTTTCTATACTGTACAAGAAGCAGAACGCGGGGTAGTCACTCGCTTTGGTAAACTGAATCAAATTGTGTTACCAGGTTTGAACTGGAAACCAACTTTTATTGATGAAATGATTCCAGTAAACATTGAACGTGTGATGGAACTTAACACAAGTGGTTCAATGCTTACGCAAGATGAAAATATGGTTCAAGTTGAAATGACCGTGCAGTATCGTGTGGAAGAGCCTGCAAAATATCTGTTTAGTGTAAATAATCCAAATGATAGCTTAAAACAAGCAACCGATAGTGCGTTACGCTATGTTGTTGGCCATATGAAAATGGATGAAATTCTGACAACCGGTCGTGCAACTGTGCGTGAACAAACGTGGAATACTTTGCGTGATATCATCAAAACCTATGATATGGGATTACTCATTACTGATGTAAACTTCCAATATGCTCGTCCACCTGAAGAGGTTAAAGCAGCGTTTGATGATGCGATTAAAGCACAGGAAGATGAGCAACGTTTAATTCGTGAAGCGGAAGCCTATGCTCGTGGTAAAGAACCAATTGCACGTGGTCAAGCACAGCGTATTATTGAGCAAGCAACCGCTTATAAAGAAAAAGTAGTGTTGGAAGCTCAAGGCGAGGTTGAGCGTTTCAGCAAACTATTGCTAGAATATAAATCAGCACCGCAATTAACCCGTGAGCGTTTATACCTGCAAACGATGGAAAAAGTGATGTCGAATACACCGAAAATTGTGATGGAAGGTGGTTCAAATATCAATGTGTTACCATTGGAAAAACTGTTAGGAAATTCGACCGCTTCACAGCCTAAAACGCATGAAATAATTATGGCCGAGCCTGTGATCCAACAACCTGTACAACCTAAAATTGCAGTACAAGAGCAACCACAACCAGAAATTCGTAGAGGGAGATTCTAATGCGTAAATTATTATTACCTGTACTGGCTGTTGTGGCATTTGTTTTATTCCAGTCTATGACTATTGTGCCAGAAGGTGGTCGCGGCATTATGTTGCGTTTCAACAAAGTCCATCGTGATACGGAACAAAAAGTGGTGATTTACACACCAGGCTTGCATTTTAAAGTGCCATTTATGGATAGCTTGAAAGTGCTAGATGCTCGTATTCAAACCTTAGATGGTAAAGAAGATCGTTTTGTTACCGTTGAGAAAAAAGACTTGCTCGTTGATTCTTATGTGAAATGGAGAATTAGTGATTTCGGGCAATTTTATACTTCAACAGGAGGCGATTACCAAAAAGCCTCGGATCTTTTGCGTCGTAAAGTGAATGACCGTTTGCGTTCAGAAATTGGTTCTCGCACTATTAAAGATATTGTTTCTGGTTCGCGTGGTGAATTAATGGCAGGGGCTCAAAAAGCCTTAAATGCTGGCGAAGATGGAGCAGAAAAACTGGGCATCGAAGTGGTAGATGTACGTGTTAAACAGATCAATCTACCAAATGAAGTTTCATCTTCTATCTACCAACGTATGCGTGCAGAACGTGATGCGGTAGCTCGCGAACATCGTTCTCAAGGAGAAGAAAAGGCTGAATTTATCAAGGCTGAGGTGGATAAAAAAGTCGTATTAATTGAAGCAAATGCTAAGAAAACAGCAGAGACTTTACAAGGGGAAGGTGATGCTCAAGCTGCAAGAATTTATGCAAATGCATTGAGTCAAGAACCAGAATTTTATGCATTTGTGCGTAGCTTAAAAGCTTATGAAACCAGCTTTGGCGAAGGTAAAACTAATATGATGATTGTGAAGCCTGAGAGTGATTTTTTACGCTTTATGAAATCGCCTACAAAATAATTGTATCTATAAGACCCGAAAAATCGGGTCTTTTACGTTTTAACTCAAACTCAATTCTTAATAAACTCAACCAAAGAGGCAAATCCTATGGGTAAAAGTGTTGCGATTCTCGGCGCTCAGTGGGGCGATGAAGGGAAAGGTAAAATTGTAGATTTATTAACTGATCGCGTAAAATACGTGGTGCGTTATCAAGGTGGTCACAATGCAGGCCACACTTTAATTATCAATGGTGAAAAGACGATTCTTCGTTTAATTCCAAGCGGCATCCTACACGATAACGTAACTTGCTTAATCGGTAATGGCGTAGTGCTATCGCCTGAAGCGTTAATGAAAGAGATCGGCGAATTAGAAGCGCGTGGCGTAAATGTGCGTGAGCGTTTAAAAATTTCAGAGGCTTGTCCGTTAATTCTGCCATATCACGTAGCAATGGATCATGCACGCGAAAGTGCCTTAGGTAAAAATAAAATTGGTACAACAGGTCGTGGTATTGGTCCTGCTTATGAAGATAAAGTGGCTCGCCGTGGTTTACGTGTGAGTGACTTGTTCGATAAAGAGGCCTTTGCAGAAAAATTAAAATCTATCTTAGATTACTACAACTTCCAACTTGTTCATTATTACAAAGTAGAGCCTGTTGATTTCCAAAAAACGTTAGATGATGTTTTTGCAATTGCAGATGTCATCAAAGGTATGGTTGCTGATGTGACTACAATGCTTCATGATGCACGTAAAGAAGGTGCAAACATCTTATTTGAAGGTGCACAAGGAACAATGTTAGACATTGACCACGGTACTTATCCATTCGTAACCAGCTCAAATACAACGGCTGGTGGTGTGGCAACAGGTTCTGGCTTTGGTCCTCGTCACTTAGACTATGTTTTAGGTATTATTAAAGCTTACTGCACCCGAGTTGGAAGCGGTCCATTTACCACAGAATTGTTTGATGAAACGGGAGCAGAAATTGCTCGTAAAGGTAATGAATTTGGTTCTGTGACAGGCCGCCCACGCCGTTGTGGTTGGTTTGATGCGGTTGCCGTTCGTCGTGCAGTACAAATCAACTCTATTTCTGGCTTCTGTATGACCAAGCTTGATGTTTTAGACGGTTTTGATGAGCTAAAAGTTTGTGTGGCATACAAAATGCCAAATGGTGAAATCGTAGAATATGCACCATTAGCCGCAAAAGACTGGGAAGGTATTGAACCAATTTATGAAACTTTACCAGGTTGGTCAGAAAATACTTTCCGTATAACTAAATTAGAAGATTTACCACAAGCAGCAATTAACTATATCAAACGTATTGAAGAGTTAGTTGGTGTGCCAGTAGATATTCTTTCAACGGGGCCTGATCGTGTTGAAACAATGATCTTACGCGATCCATTTGCGGCGTAATTTCTTATTTAGAGAGTTTAAGCACGGGGAGTTTCCCCGTGTTTTTTATTTTAAGAATTAGCAAAATTCCTTTAAAATATGCCCGCTTGTTAACTATTTAGAATTAAAAAATGAAATTTATTATTAAACTTTTTCCTGAAATTATGATTAAAAGCGATTCGGTGCGTAAACGCTTTATCAAAATTTTAACCTCAAATATTCGTAATGTGTTGCTGCGTGAAACTGAAAATGTGGCAGTCATTCGTAACTGGGACTTCATTGAAGTGCGTGCCAAAGTGGCGGAGGAGGCCCCAATGGTGTTGGATTTACTCAAACGCACGCCAGGGATTCACCATATTTTAGAGGTGGAAGAATACCCGTTTGAGACGATGCACGATATTTTTGAACAGACGTTAGCCCAAGTGCGAGAAGAGCTAGAAGGAAAAACTTTCTGTGTGCGTGTGCGCCGTAAAGGTAAACACGAATTCCGTTCGCTTGATGTAGAACGTTATGTGGGCGGTGGTTTAAATCAGCATATCGAAACGGCAAGTGTGAAACTCACCAAGCCAGATGTAACGGTTCGCATTGATATTGATAATAACAAAATGTTGCTGGTAAAAGCACGCCACGAAGGTTTGGGCGGTTATCCAATCGGCACACAAGAAGATGTGCTTTCACTGATTTCTGGCGGTTTTGACTCGGGCGTTTCCAGCTATATGCTGATTCGTCGAGGTTCTCGTGTACATTATTGCTTCTTTAACTTAGGCGGAGCAGCACACGAAATCGGTGTGAAACAGATGGCGTATCATATTTGGAGTCGTTATAGTACTTCTCACAAAGTCCGTTTTGTGGCGATCAATTTTGAAAATGTGGTCGGAGAGATTTTAGAAAAAGTCGATAACGGGCAAATGGGGGTGGTGCTAAAACGAATGATGGTTCGTGCGGCAAGCAAAATTGCTGAGCGTTTTGATATTCAGGCGATTGTGACAGGGGAAGCTTTGGGGCAAGTTTCAAGCCAAACTCTGACTAATTTGCGTTTGATTGATAAAGCTTCTGATACGCTGGTGCTTCGCCCGCTGATTACACATGATAAAGAGCAGATTATTGCGATGGCAAAAGAGATCGGTACCGATGATATTGCGAAATCTATGCCAGAATTCTGCGGGGTGATTTCTAAAAATCCAACGGTGAAAGCGATTGAAAGCAAAATTGTGGAAGAAGAAGGGCATTTCAACTTTGAAGTGCTAGAGCAAGCGGTACAAAACGCCCAATTCTTGGACATTCGCGAAATAGCCAAACAAACCGAAAAAGAGGTTGTTTCAGTTGAAACCACCACCGAACTTGGCGAAAACGATGTAATTTTAGACATTCGCAGCCCAGAAGAAACCGACGAAGCTCCGTTCAAATTGGAAGGAGTTGAAGTAAAAGAACTGCCGTTCTACAAACTTTCTAGCCAATTCACTGAATTAGATCAGTCGAAAAACTATCTGCTTTACTGCCAACGTGGGGTAATGAGCAAATTACAAGCGTTGTATCTCAAAGAGAATGGATTTAATAACGTCAAAGTCTTTCGTTTAAAATAATCCAGTTGAATTGGGGAATTATTTGCGTGATAATTCCCCATATTTTTAATAGTTGAGTAAATCTCTAGGGATTAGAGAATGTTAAACGAGAAACCTGTTATTTCCAATCAGCATGGTGCTTTAGCTATGGCATTTTTGCCTTATTTCTATGCGGTTATACAAGCAAAAGCATATGATTGGTCGCTCTTTCTATTTGGTATCGCATGGCTTTTCCTTTATCTTTTCTCTTATCCATTCTTCCAACTTTTTAGTAAGAAGCCTACTGCCAAAAATCAACGTTGGGCAGGGATTTATTTTGTGCTCAGCTTAATGTTTGCTTTGCCCGTACTAATTAGTTTTCCTCAGGTTTTGCTCTTTGCGTTGCCATTATTACTGCTGAGTTTGGTGCAATTTTATTTTGCTAAAAAGCGTGATGAGCGCCATTTGCTGAATGATATTGCGGGCATTTTAACTTTTGGTGTCGTTGGCATGGCGACTTATTATTTAGCTGTGCAAGCGGTTGATTTTTCTTTCCTTATTCATCCAACGCTTTTCTTTATTGGCACTACTTTCTATGTCAAAAGTTTAGCTCGTGAACGTAAAAATCCGCTTTATACCGAACTCAGCATCGGTATTCATTTAGTATTGAGCTTGCTTTATCTCTTTTTAGGCAAGGATGCGATTTTTCTTGCTTATTTGTTTGCGTTGGCACGAGCGATTATCGTGCCAACATTAGGCTGGAATGTGAAAAAGGTAGGGATGTTTGAGTTTTTGACGATAGTGATTTTTTTGATTTCACTGGTTTGGTAAATTATCTGATAAATTTGACTGCTTGAATGCTATTTACTCATCAAATATTTACCTTTCTCCAGCTCCGGCACATCTCCCAACAGTACGGCATATTGAATAGTATTTGGGCTAGATTCTAATGCAATTTTTAATGCCATAGTAAGAGGAACAGAAAGTAGCATTCCCACCGTACCAAGTAACCAACCCCAGAAAAGCAATGAAAGCGTGACAACTAAGGTAGAAAGCCCAAGTGTTTTACCCATCATTCGAGGTTCTAAAATATTGCCCACCAACATATTGATTGCAATGACGCTGATCATTACTGCAATACCATCTGAAAAACCGTTGAGCAGCAAAGCTTGAAGGACAATTGGGATGCTAGCCAATACCGAGCCGATATTAGGAATATAGTTTAGCAAGAAAGCTAATACCGCCCAAAGTACGCCATATTGCACACTGAAAACATCTAACACAACGTAAATCGTAACCCCTGTTAAAGCACTCATCAAAGTTTTTACGCCAAGATAGCGAATAATACTTTCCACGACACGGCTCAGGTGTTCCACTTCTTGGTTAAAATTAGATTTACCGCCATTGAATGCCAGCGTGATTTTGTACTTGATGGTTGGAGATTCTAACAACATAAAAACGACCACCAAAAGCAACATAAAGACGTTGGATACCACGTTAGAAAAACTAAGTAACACACGGCTCACCAGTTGCATAACCATACTTGGATCGAAACTCTCTAATGCGGAAATATCTGGGATAGTTAGAGGAATATTCCACTCAGTAATGAACGTTTTGAGCGTTTCTAATCGAATCTGTAAGATTTCTTTATATTGTGGAATGGATGCCGTAAATTCGCGAATGGTGCTGTTGATCATTCCCGCTAAAAAGAGGAAAAGTATCACAATAAAAATCAGCATTAAGGTAATTGCTAGCCCTAATGGGATTTTTCGCTTGGTCATAAAGCGAATAGCGGGCGAGCAAATAATCGAAATAAATAGGGAAAGCAAAAAGGGGATCACAATTTCACCAGCAAGTTTTACGCCTGCCAGAATAATAACTAGCGAGGCGAAGGCGATTAAAAATCGAGTTAAAGGAAATGTTTGCATAGGATGAATAAACGATAATTATCAAAATTATATTGATTGTTCGTAGATACATGGGACAGGGTTTGTCCCTGTCCTAAATTCTATTAGTGGTTCATCGGGAGGGGATAAATTCCTTCTCCTACGAAATATTAGAGTTTCGCTTTGTTAATCAAGAACTGACTCAATAACGGCACGGGGCGACCCGTAGCGCCTTTACTTGCCCCAGATTTCCACGCTGTGCCCGCAATATCTAAATGTGCCCAAGCATATTTTTTAGTGAAGTTTGACAAGAATTGCCCTGCGGTAATTGCCCCACCTAAACGCCCGCCAATATTGGCAAGGTCAGCAAAGTTAGATTTGAGTTGTTCTTGGTATTCTTCACCTAGCGGTAAACGCCATGCCTTATCGTCCGCTTCCTCAGCGGCATTCAGCAGATCGTGAGCAAGATTATTGTGGGTAGACATCAACCCGCTGTTGTGTGCCCCCAATGCAATCATACACGCCCCTGTTAAGGTAGCGACATCGATTACCAATTCAGGATCAAAACGTTCGACATAAGTGAGAGTATCGCATAGAACTAAGCGACCTTCGGCATCGGTATTTAACACTTCGACCGTTAAGCCGTTCATCGTAGTCAGAATATCGCCAGGGCGATAAGCATTGCCATCTGGCATATTTTCACAGCCTGCCAACACGCCAATGACGTTTAGTGGTAAATCCATTTCGGCTAAGGCTTTCATGGTGCCGTAAACGGAAGCTGCACCACCCATATCATATTTCATTTCGTCCATCGATTCGGATGGTTTGATGGAGATACCGCCCGAATCGAAAGTTAAACCTTTGCCGACTAACACAATAGGTTTGGCATCGGGATTTGGATGATTTTTGAATTCAATGACAGACAAATAAGCAGGATTTTCAGAACCATGAGAAACGGCTAAGTAAGCATTCATCCCTAATTCTGCCATCGTTTTTTCATCCACAATCGTTGTGGTAATATTGTTGTAATCTTCGGCTAATTGCGTCGCTAATTTTGCTAAATAGGCAGGGTTGCATACATTTGGCGGGCAATTCGCCACATTTTTTGCAAAACTTATCCCTAAAGTAACCGCTTGTCCGTGCACTAAAGCTCGCTCTGCCTCAGCTAACTCTTTGCGGTTGGCAACGTTAAAAATCACACGACGTAACTCACGCTTGGTTTCAGGTTTAACGCTTTTAAATTCGTTATAGCTGTAAAGTAGCTCTTGGATGGCTTCAATCGCAAAACGGATGTTCCAATAAGTTGAGCGACCTTTCACATGCAGTTCGCTTAAGAACGAAACAGCTTCAGTTGCTCCAGTTTCGTTTAACACCTGAACCGCTTTTTGTGTGAGTTGTTTGTATTGACGTTCGGTAAGCTCACGCTCTTTGCCACAGCCGACTAATAACACGCGATCTGCGGGTACATTCGGTACGTGATGTAATAAGAGCGTTTGCCCCACTTTGCCATCTAAATCACCTTTGCGTAAAATGTTGCTCAAATAGCCTTCGCTCAAGCGATCTAATTCTTCGGCAGATTCGCTGAATCGGCGAGTTTCATACACGCCAACGATCACACAGCCTGTGCGTTGTTTTTCGATACTGCCATTTTTTACATTAAATTCCATAAATGCTCCCGTGATTTTTTTCTGAGAAAGAGGTATCATAGCATCTTTTTCAAGCGGCCAATTTTGCTAGAAAATTTACAAAATAGGCGCAAAAACCGACCGCTTGAACCAAGCCAGAAAATACAGATCATAAACTACCGATTTGCAAAGAAATTGCAAGCATAATTTATAGAGAACCCGATTGTGATTTTAAGCCGATATTTAACCAAAGAGATTTTTAAAAGCCAGATAGCGATTTTGTTTATTCTCTTGTTGATGTTTTTTAGTCAGCAGCTGATTAGCGTGCTCAATTCTGCCGTGAGTGGGAAAGTCCCAACCGATTTAGTGCTCAGTTTATTAGGCTTGGGAATGCCAGCCCTTTCGCAATTTATGTTGCCACTTTCGCTTTTTGTGGCGTTACTGCTTACCCTAGGTCGTTTATATGTGGAAAGTGAAATTACGGTAATGCGTGCTTGTGGTGTGGGGCAAGGCTTGCTGACGCGTGTAGCATTATTTCTCTCTGTTTTTACCACCGCTTTGGCAGCTTACAATGTTTTTTCACTTACCCCTTGGGCAATTGATACGCAAAGCAAAATTTTGGCGGAAGCGAAATCTAACCCACGTTTTTCGGCGCTTTCTGCAGGGCAATTTATGGCCGCAGGCGGTTATGTGTTATTTATTGAGAATATCAATAATGAAGCCAATACTTTGAATGATATTTATGTGTTCCAACCTGATCAACAAAAGAAAAACCGCCCTTCTGTGGTGGTAGCGGATACAGGAGTATTACAAGGTTTGCCAAATGGAGATCAGTTGCTCACTCTAAAAGAGAGTACCCGCTATGAAGGCACAGCAAAAACAGCAGATTTCCGTATTTCTCATTTTGATAATTACACCGCTTATTTGGGCTATCAAGATGTAAACTCCAATGACAAATTGATGCAGCGTGCCGATTTTTCCAGCCTTATGGCAGATAAATCGCCTGAAGCAAAAGCTGAATTACAATGGCGTTTTGCTTTAGTACTTGCCGTGCCGTTGATGGCGTTATTAGCCGTGCCAATGAGTAGCGTCAATCCGCGCCAGGGGCGATTTGCGAAAATTATTCCTGCGGTGTTGCTCTATTTAATCTATTTCTTGCTTCAAAGCTCGCTGAAATCGGCAGGTTCATCTGGCAAATTAGATGCGTCTATTTTTATGCCAGCGGTTTCGATAGTATTTTTAGTGCTTGGCATCGTGATGAATGGCTGGGAAACGCGATGGATGTCTGCGATTCGCTATCGCTTCTCTTTCAAAAAAGCGGGGGCATAATGAAAATTTTTGGAATGAATATTTTAGAACGCTATATTGGTAAAAGCATTTTAGCGATGATTTTTGCCGTGCTGCTTGCCATTAGTGGGCTGATTTTTATCGTGAAATTGGTGGAAGAGTTCAAAGATGTCGGTAAAGGTAGCTACGATGCAGTGATTGCTACCTATTATGCCTTGTTGATGTTGCCGAGTGATATTAAAGAAATTATCCCCGTAGTAGTGTTAATTGGTGGCTTGCTTGGTTTAGGTAACCTTGCTAGTCGCAGTGAATTGGTGGTAATGCAGGCATCGGGTTTCTCTCGTTTCCGTATTGGTTTAGCAGTGATGAAAACAGTTCTGCCACTGATTTTCCTCACCATGTTTTTAAGCGAATGGGGCATTCCACAAACTGAACAATATGCACGAAATATGCGCTCAATTGCCCAAAGTGGTGGCTCAATGCTCGCAACTACGGGCGGATTCTGGGCAAAAGATGGGCAAGATTTTATCTACATTCGCCATATCAGCAATGAGCGCGAATTGAACAATGTGTCGATTTACCACTTTGATAACAAAGCCTTGAAAGCCATTATCCAAGCGGATCGTGCGGTGTATGTCGATAATCAATGGCTGTTACAAAAAGTAGAAAAATCATTGATTAACGAAAACCAAATCCAGCAAAATAAAGAAGCGGATCAAGCATGGCAAACCACCATTACTCCGAGCAAGTTGGGCATTGTATCGCTTAAACCAGAATCGCTGTCTATTTCGGGCTTGTCTGATTATGTGGGCTTTTTGAAAGAAACAGGGCAAGATCCAAAACGCTTTGAAATTGCTTTCTGGCGTAAGGTTTACCAGCCAATTTCAATGGCGGTAATGATGTTATTGGCAATCTCTTTCGTTTTCGGGCCGCTTCGTAGTAGTGCAATGGGAACTAAGCTCTTTATCGGGATCATCGCAGGTTTCGTGTTCTATGTGTCGAACATCACTTTCGGTAATATGACCTTGGTGTTTGCGTGGATTCCAACCTTTATCGGCGCACTGATTCCGAGCTTAATCTGCTTAACCATTGTCTGGTGGTTATTGGCGAAAAAACGGGATTAGCAAAATGAGCAGATTAGAAAGATCATTCCAAACTATCGGCATTGTAGGCAATCCTCGCCACGATAGTGCTTTAGAAACCCATTTGGCGGTCTATAATTGGCTGAAAGATCGCCATTATGATGTATTAGTCGAAGAAAAAATTGCCGAGCAATTGCATCTTGCAGAAGGGCATTCGTTGAAAACAATTGGCGAGAATGCACACATTGTGATTGTTATTGGTGGCGATGGGAATATGCTCGGTATGGCTCGAGCCCTCGCCAAATATAAAGTGCCGTTGATTGGCATCAATCGAGGTAATCTTGGTTTTCTGACCGACATTGCTCCACAAACGGCTTTTGAACAGCTTTATAGCTGCCTTGAAAAAGGCGAGTTTATGATTGAAGAGCGTTTTTTATTAGAAGCCCATATCGAACGAAATGGCAAAATTATTGCCTCAAGCAACGCACTTAATGAAGTAGTTGCCCACCCAAGCCAAGTCGCTCGCATTATTGAATTTGAAGTTTATATTGATGGCAAATTTGCCTTTTCTCAACGTTCTGATGGCTTGATTATTGCTACTCCAACGGGCTCAACCGCTTACTCTCTCTCGGCTGGTGGTCCTATTCTTACTCCAAATATGAATGCGATTGCCCTTGTACCAATGCATCCACATACGCTCTCTTCACGCCCTCTGGTGGTGGATGGCGATAGCCATATCTCACTGCGTTTTTCTCAGCATAATCAACCACATTTAGAAGTGAGTTGTGATGGGCAAACTGTCTTGCCATTTTCCGCAGAAGATCGTGTGATTGTGAGAAAAAGCAAAGATAAATTGCACTTATTGCATCTTAACGATTATAACTATTTTACTGTGCTGGGCTCAAAACTGGGATGGGCGAGTAAATTATTCTAATGTAGTTTTACATAAAGATGATTATTCTTCATAGTGATTATGAAGATTTAACACGCAAATCATTCGAAAAAAGCTACCGCTTGTTGTTAAAAATGAGTAAAATGCATTGTCTTTTTAAAACGAAAACGTTTGCGTAAGTAAATTTTTATTAAAGTTGAATTTTTGTTGAGTTTATCGAGTTACAGGAGGCTTGAATGTTTACAGCTAATATGAATATCAAAGATTACGATCCAATTTTATGGCAAGCAATCCAAGATGAAAATCGTCGTCAAGAAGAACACATTGAATTGATCGCATCAGAAAACTATGCAAGCCCACGTGTAATGGAAGCTCAAGGCTCTCAATTCACGAACAAATACGCAGAAGGTTACCCTGGCAAACGTTACTACGGTGGTTGTGAATATGCGGATATCGTGGAGCAATTAGCGATTGACCGTGCGAAAGAGTTATTCGGTGCAGATTATGCCAACGTGCAACCGCACTCTGGTTCACAAGCGAACGCAGCCGTTTACGGTGCATTGATCAACGCAGGCGATACTATTTTAGGTATGGACTTAGCCCACGGTGGTCACTTAACGCACGGTGCGAAAGTGAGCTTCTCAGGCAAAATTTACGATTCAGTGCTTTATGGCATTACTGCAGATGGCTTGATCGATTACGAAGATGTTCGTCAAAAAGCATTAGAATGCAAACCAAAAATGATTGTGGCAGGCTTCTCTGCTTACTCACAAGTAGTTGATTGGGCGAAAATGCGTAAAATCGCAGACGAGGTGGGTGCATATTTATTCGTTGATATGGCGCACGTTGCAGGTTTAATCGCAGCAGGTTTATATCCAAATCCATTACCACACGCACACGTTGTAACAACCACAACCCACAAAACATTAGGCGGCCCACGTGGTGGTTTAATTCTTTCTTCTTGTGGTGATGAAGAGATCTACAAAAAATTACAATCATCAGTATTCCCAGCGAACCAAGGTGGGCCATTAGTTCACATCATTGCAGCAAAAGCAGTATGCTTTAAAGAAGCATTAGAGCCGGAATACAAAGAGTATCAAGCTAACGTAATCAAAAATGCGAAAGCAATGGTGGAAGTATTCAAACAACGTGGCTATGATGTGGTATCAAACGGCACAGAAAACCACTTATTCCTTGTAAGTTTCATCAAACAAGGTTTAACAGGTAAAGCAGCAGATGCGGCATTAGGTAAAGCGAACATCACTGTTAATAAAAACGCAGTACCAAACGATCCACAAAAACCATTTATAACTTCAGGTATCAGAGTTGGCACACCATCTGTTACCCGTCGTGGTTTTAACCAAAACGATGTGCGTGAATTAGCAGGCTGGATGTGTGATGTGTTAGACGCATTAGGCAAAGAAAACGAAGAGCAAGTGATTACTGAAACGAAAGAAAAAGTATTAGCAATTTGTAAACGTTTACCGGTTTATGCGAAATAATTTGAACGTATAGAATGAAGCCCCAATCATCAATTTATATGACGGTTGGGGCTTTTTAATATAAGAGATTATTTCTTCTCTTTCGTCTCACAATGGCTGATATCTTGGCAGTTGCCGTAAAGATATAAACTATGCGTAGCGAGTTTCATACCGTGTTTTTCACTGATTTCGCGTTGGCGGCGCTCAATATCAGGATCTTTAAATTCAAACACTTTACCGCAATCCATACAGATAATATGGTCGTGATCTTGTTCAATATTTAGCTCAAACACCGCTTTATTGGCATCAAAATTGTGACGAACCAAAATACCCGCTTCTTCGAATTGATTTAATACTCGATAAACCGTTGCTAAACCAATATCAGACTCTTTTTCAAGCAGTAGCTTATAAATATCTTCTGCTGAGAAATGCTGCATCTGTTCACGAGTTTCCTGCATTAACGCAAGAATAGTTAAGCGTGGTTCAGTTACTTTTAAACCAACACTTTTGAGTAATTTAATATTTTCATCAGACATCACTGTCACCTTTTGTCCTCATCAATGTTATTTTTTATATTCAACTATTAGGCTAATTGGTCTAAGCACATCTCTTCGGTAAGCTGTTTACACCAAGCTTTCACACGGCCTTCGGTTAATTCAGGCTGTCTATCTTCATCAATGCATAAACCTACAAAAGTTTCATCATCAATGACCGCTTGTGAGCTTTCGAAGTTATAGCCTTCTGTTGGCCAATGACCTACAATAACTGCACCATTTTCTTCTACGATATCGCGAATTGTGCCCATTGCGTCACAGAAATATTCTGCGTAATCTTCTTGGTCACCACAACCGAAAATACCAATAACTTTGCCAGTAAAATCAATCTCTTTTAAGGTTGGCATAAAATCATCCCAGTCTGCTTGAGATTCGCCGTAATACCAAGTTGGGATACCGAATAACAAGAAATCATAGGCTTCAATATCTTCTTTCGTGCTTTTTGCGATATCACGAATATCGATTAAATCTGCACCAATCTCTTTTTGAATCATTTTAGAGATGTTTTCTGTATTACCAGTATCGCTACCGTAGAATAAACCTACTACTGCCATATTAATTACCTACCTGTTATCGTTATCGGCAAGATTACCGACATAATCATTTAAAATATATTCAATCAATTGTCCGCGAGTGATATTGCGTTGGCTCGCTTCATCTTCAAGTCGTTGCACTAAATCAGAATGCAATTTTAACTCGACGCGTCTTAACCCCGATGAGCGGTCTCGTTTGAGTTGATTGCGTTTGTTTATACGAATTTGCTGTTCTCGACTTAAAGGGTTCGTGCGTGGTCGCCCAACTTTTGGCACGCTTGCGAACAAATCAAGGGTGATACAATCTGCGTCCTGTTTTGCCATAATGTTCCAGCCGTGGGCTTGAGCTTCGTTTCCTCGCTTAGCTTTGCTAAGTGAGAATGATAAGCTACTGAGTAAGGCGGTACTATACCATATTATTCGGGTATTTTAAAAGAATAAGCCACAAAATCTGATGCTTATCTCGCCAATTGTTATGTGGTTTCTGATTGGCAAATTTTTAACGTTTCTTCAATCAATTGCAACGCAATCGTGCCTTCGGGCGGAAGTTCAGGTAAAGGCTTATCAGCATCAAACCATCTGGCATCGCAAATTTCTTCCTCTTGCAAACGAATTTCTCCGCTTTCATAATCGGCTAAAAAACCTAACATTAACGAATTGGGGAATGACCACGGTTGACTACCAAAATAGCGAATATTTTTGATTTTTAGACCGCTTTCCTCAAACACCTCACGTTCAACCGCTTGTTCGGCTGTTTCGCCCGCTTCGATAAAACCTGCTAATGTGGTGTAAATTGAGCCCTTATGACGTTGGTGGTTTGCCAATAAAATCTGTTTGCCACGACGCATAGCTACAATAATACTTGGACTTAAAACAGGATAGAAATGCTGGTTACAACTTGGGCAAATCATTGCAATTTCTTTCTCTGACAGCACATTTTTTGTACCGCATTTTCCACAAAATTGATGTGTTTCAAGGAAATGATTTAACGCCACCGCACGGTGCATCGTCAATGCTTCTTCCAAAGAGCGAGCAATTTGTGTGCGTAAAAACACAAACGTCCAACGGCTTAAGTCTGATTCTGTCGCCTGCACTAAATTCAACGGAAAACCTTTATATTCGCCAATTTTTACGCTTTTTCGACCGCTTGTACCGATCTCTTCCGCCGTACCAAAGGGTAATTCATTGTTAATGAGAGCAATATCAAAATGGTTTATGATTGCCCAGTATGATTGGTTCATTTTAAGTCCTTATTTAAAAGCTCCTCTCTTTGCTAAAGAGGGAGGATTTATTCAACTTCAATTGCTCAAACAACCTCATTTTTTCTTCCCCCGTTAAAATCTTATATTTTCCCGTTTCTAATCTATTTAATTTAAATTCTCCTAATCCTACACGAATTAAGCGTAATGTGGGAAAGCCTACGTGAGCGGTCATTCGGCGGACTTGGCGGTTTTTGCCTTCGCTGATTTTTAGCTCTAGCCACGCGGTTGGGATATTTTTTCGTTCGCGGATTTTCGGGGCAGTTGCCCACTCAAAATTTGGTGCATTAATTAGCTTGGCTTTTGCGGGTTTGGTTCTCCCATCTTTTAGTTCAACACCTTGTTGCAATTGGTAAATTGCATCCTTGGTTGGAATATTGTCCACTTGCACCCAATAAGTTTTTTCTTTCTCAAATTTCGGATGAGCTAAACGGTGTTGAATTTCGCCGTGATTTGTGAGCAGAAGTAAACCTTCACTATCGCGATCTAGGCGACCAATGGGGTAAACGTTCGGAATATCAATAAAATCCTTTAATGTTTTTCGTCCTTGTTCATCGGTAAATTGGCAAAGCACATCATAAGGTTTATTGAAAAGCATCACGACGGTTTCATCAAAACTTGGTGGGGGAACAAGCGGTCGTTTTTTGACTTTTGTTTGTAAAGTGGGGTTGCGGTTAAATAGCTTTCTTTTAAACATCATTTAGCCCACTTATCTGGATCTTGCTGACGCTCAAATTCAGCATCAAACACGCTGTCATCTTTTGTGCAGTAAGCAGTCTGATTTGCCGTGAAATTGACGAATTGGAAGCGTTTTTTCAACATATTCAAGCCCCATAATTTAATCAGTTTACGCGTAAACGGTAGAATGCATAAAATCGCTAACATATCGCTAATAAAGCCAGGCATAATGAGCAAAATACCTGCAATAATAAAGAGCACGGAGTTGATAACCGCATCAGTTGGGAGTTTGCCCTGAGTTAAGTCTTGGCGGATTGAAAGCATTGTGTATAGCCCACGTAGTTTCACTAGCCAAACGCCGAGCACAGAAATCGCGATTAACAAGAAAAGAGTAGGGAAAACGCCGAGTCCAGCACTCACGCTGACTAAAAGTGAGAGCTCGCAATAGATATAAAAAATCAAAGCAAAAAAGATGATAAGTAATGGCATGGGTTTCCTTATTTTTGCGTGAAGGTGGAAAATAGTGTATTTTAATCGCCTTATATTATTTAGTCGATATGAAAAGGTTTAAGATGACAGAATTAACCGCAGATCAAACCTTAGATACACTAGGTTTGCGTTGCCCAGAACCAGTAATGCTTACACGCAAAACTGTACGTCATATGAACGAGGGCGAAATTTTACACATTATTGCAGATGACCCCGCTACCACGCGTGATATTCCGAGTTTCTGCGAATTTATGGAGCATCAGCTGCTGAAAAGCGAAACTGAAACCGCTCCTTACCATTACTGGTTGAAAAAAGGCTTAGCAAAATAAGGCTTAATTATGTATTTTTCTCGCGAAAAATTAACCAAAACGTTGGTGTTTATTTCCACGCTCGCCTTTTGTGTAGCAACGATTGGCATGATTTTAAACGGCATAAATCAATTTAAAGTGGGATCTCAATTGGCGAGCATTAGCCAAGTTTCTAACCTTGCTCACGTATTAGTGCGACAGCAAGCGAACTTGTTTTCGTTAATGTTGATGAAAAACACCAAAACTGATGAACTGGTTGAGGCGCTGGATAGCTTCTCGAAAGAAGAGTTTGTGTTAGATGCGAATCTCTATTCTGCCACGGGTGAATTACTTGCTCAGAGTCAGCATTCAATGGCATTAAAAGAGCGAATTGAGCAAAAAAATACCCAACAAATTGTGGAACCGATTTTTGCCAAACAAGCGTTAGTTGGCTTTTTACGGGTAACTTTTGATGCTCAATATGAAGATAGCACACAGGTTAAAGTAAACAAATTATTTCAACAACTCTATGGTGAGCTAATTATTTTGGTACTGACTGGCGTTCTGTTTTCCTCCACGATTTTTCACTACTTACGCCGAAAAATCCCACACGTGAGAATAGTCCGTAAGACGGAGACAACGAACTTAAAATCGCAAGTGCAGCGCTTTCATTCAAGAAGGCGGAATTTTAGGAAATAATTGTATTTTAAGCCTATCAGGGTATAATATGCACCGTTTTATTTAAATTAAGCACATTCAAAAAAGAGGAAGCAATGGCTAAAGAAGATTGCATTGAAATGCAAGGTACAATTTTAGAAACCCTACCAAATACAATGTTTCGCGTGGAATTAGAAAACGGCCACGTTGTGACAGCACACATCTCAGGTAAAATGCGTAAAAACTACATCCGTATTTTAACTGGCGATAAAGTTACCGTTGAAATGACCCCATACGATTTAAGCAAAGCACGCATTATCTTCCGTGCACGCTAAGCACAAACTCGTGTATTAACCTGTTTTGAACGGGCGAGCAAGCGGTGAATTTCCAGAAAAAATTTGCAAATCGCTCGCCCATTCCTTCATTATCTCTTTAAAAATTCCTGCTATGAAACCGATTTTTCTCGAACTTCGTCATTTAAAAACTTTATTTGCCTTAAAAGAGAGTGGTAGTGTTTCCTTAGCAGCGAAGCGAATTCATCTTACTCAATCAGCGCTTTCACACCAAATTAAACTGCTTGAAGATCAATATGATCTTACGCTATTTGAACGTAAAACCACTCCTTTGCGTTTTACTCCTGCGGGTGAGCGTTTAGTGAAACTGGCACACGAAATTTTACCGAAAGTAGTCGAGGTGGAATTAGATTTAGCTCGCGTAAAACAGGGCGAAGTAGGGGAATTACGCATTTCTGTAGAATGCCATACCTGTTTTGACTGGCTAATGCCCGCGATGGATTCTTTCCGTCAAAACTGGCCGCTGGTTGAGTTGGATATTGTATCGGGGTTCCATACCGATACCGTTGGATTATTGCTGACACATCGTTCTGACTGGGCGGTAGTTTCTGAAGCAGAGGAAACTGAAGGGATTATTTATCATCCGCTCTTTTCCTATGAAATGGTCGGCATCTGTGCTAAAGATCACCCGCTTGCTAACAAAGAGGTTTGGGAAGCCGAAGATTTTGCGGATGAAACTTGGATTACTTACCCTGTGCCAGATGATATGTTGGACTTATTGCGAAAAGTGCTTCGCCCCGCTGGGATTGTGCCAAAACGCCGTACCAGCGAATTGACGATTGCGATTATTCAGCTCGTTGCGAGTAAGCGCGGTATTGCGACCCTTCCATATTGGGCGGTAAAACCGTATTTAGATCGCGGTTATGTAGTTTCACGCAAAATCACTCAACAAGGGCTTTACAGCAACTTATATGGTGCATTCCGTGAAACCGACCAACATTTTGCCTATCTCAACGATTTCCACAACACGGTAAAATCGCAAAGTTTTGCGACTTTACCGGGTTTGATTGTGTTGAATTGTTAACAAGCGGTCAAAATTTCTCGGACTCTTTCCAAATCCTCAAGCGTATCCACACCCACTTGCGGTGCTTCTTTTGCAAGTTCTACGTGAATTTTTTCACCATACCATAACGCTCGAAGTTGCTCTAATGATTCCAATTTTTCTAGCACCGTAGGTTGCCAGCGGATATATTGGTTCACAAATTTTGCTCGATAAGCATAGATGCCAATATGACGCAGATATGACTGGCTTGCGACAAAAGCGTCATTACAATCTGCGAAATGATCACGAGCAAATGGAATGGCGGCACGTGAGAAATAAAGTGCCATTCCTTTTTGATCGGTTACAACTTTTACGCAGTTTGGATTAAATAACTCTTCTTTGGTCTCTAATTTCACTGCAAGAGTTGCCATATTGACTTGGTTTTCTGCTAGGTTTTGAGCAACTTGTTGAATAATTACAGGCGGAATAAGAGGTTCATCACCTTGCACATTTACAATGATTTCATCGTCAGTAATCGCCATTTTTTCAATCACTTCTGCCAAGCGTTCAGTGCCTGAATTATGCTTAGTTGATGTCATACAGACTTCTGCACCAAATGTTTTTGCCACTTGTTCGATCTCTTCGTGATCGGTTGCAATAATGACACGATTTGCACCCGCTTGTTGGGCTTTTTCCCACACGTGTTGGATCATTGGTTTGCCAGCAATGTCTGCTAGTGGCTTGCGAGGTAAGCGACTAGAGGCATAGCGGGCAGGAATAATCACGGTAAAGCTCATTTTTATCCTTCTTGAGCATCTAAGAAACGTTCTGCATCCAGGGCAGCCATACAGCCTGTACCTGCGGAAGTAATTGCTTGGCGGTAATTATGATCCATTACATCACCGGCTGCAAAAACCCCTTCCACAGAAGTTGCAGTTGCGTTGCCTTCTAAGCCTGATTTCACTTTAATATAGCCATTATCAAGTTCTAATTGTCCTTCAAAAATTCCCGTATTGGGTGCGTGGCCAATTGCCACAAAGAAGCCATCAACTTTAATCTCTTTGGTTGAACCATCTTTAGTTGATACTAATTGCATACCTGTTACACCTGCGTTATCGCCTAATACTTCTTGCACAGTGCGATCGGTATGTAGAATAATTTTGCCTTCTTCCACACGTTTTTCTAAACGACTGAGCAAGATTTTCTCAGCACGGAAGCTATCACGGCGATGAACTAAATGCACTTCGCTAGCGATATTGGCTAAATATAGTGCCTCTTCCACTGCGGTATTACCGCCACCAATCACCGCCACAGGTTTGTTGCGATAGAAGAAACCATCACAAGTTGCACAAGCAGAAACGCCTCTGCCTTTGAAATCCTCTTCTGAAGGTAAGCCAAGATATTTGGCTGACGCACCTGTTGCAATAATTAACGCATCACAAGTAAAAGTATGAATGTCACCTTTCAGAGTAAATGGACGTTTAGAAAGATCAACGGTGTGAATGTGGTCAAACACGATTTCGGTGTTGAATTTTTCCGCGTGCTTGAGCATTTTATCCATTAAACCAGTGCCTGTGGTGTGTTCATATTCGCCTGGCCAGTTTTCGATTTCATCAGTAGTGGTCAGTTGTCCGCCTTGTTGCATCCCTGTCACTAACAAGGGGTTTAAATTTGCACGTGCGGCATAAACTGCTGCGGTATAGCCCGCAGGGCCTGAGCCTAAGATCAATAATTTGGTATGTTTGGTTGTCATTTTTTGTCCTTAAAATCTGTTTGATTTCTTGGGCTAATGTAATTAGCCTCTACAGATAAATTGATATATAAATGTTTAATAAAGTAGCGAATAAAGCTGTCGTCTAAATTTCGGCACAATCGGATCATTTCCTAATGCAGATAAAATCGCTAAAAATTGCGTTTTTAATTCGCCATTAGCAACTGAAAGCTCGGATTTTAACCAATCAAACAACAACGTTAATGCTTCTTCATTTTTGCCCGCTTGATGCAATTGGTTCGCCAGTTTAATCGCAACTTCAGGCCTTTTATTGCTTACATAATCAGCTTGAAGTTGTTGTAATTCTGGCGATTCAGCAGCTTGCTCTAATAATTCAATTTGCGACTGTAAACCGTGCCAACGGCTATCCCTATCTTGAATAGGAATCACTTTTAAGATTTCTTTTGCCTCTTCCACTTTTTTCATCACGATATAGGTTTCAGCATAAAGCAGGGCGAAATCGCTGTTTTTCTTATCCGATAATTCCCATGCAGATTTTAAAAGTGGTAAGGCTTCCGCATAGCGCTCGTCCTGCAATAATTCTAAGGCTTGATTGAATTTTAAATCTTGCTCTTTCGGTAAAATATTAGCTAAACGAATGCGTAATTCTTGCTCGCTTACCGCACCTTGAATCATATCGACAGGCTGCCCATCGGCAAACAGATACATCGTTGGGATAGCTTGAATACGAAACTGCATTGCCAACTCACGCTGCTCATCGCAATTTACCGTTGCCAATAAAAACTGCTTCGGATGCTCATCGGCAAGGTGGCGAAGGAGTGAATCCATCTCAATAGATGCCATTTCACGCGGTGAGACAAAGTTAAACACTACAGGCATTTGCGAGGCTGCCGACCAAACTTCGCTAAAATTACTTTCGTTTACGTTAATGATGTAGTCCATAAAATTTTTCTTTTGCTGTTGAAGAATGCTCAACATATAGGGGTATTAATATGTCGTTTCAATAGGCAAGCCCGCATGCACCCAGCCGTCAAAACCGCCTTTTACGCTATATACTTGCTCAAAGCCCTGCTCGACTAAAAACTGAGCGGTATTACGACTACTCACGCCATGATAACACATAATAATCAACGGCTCGTCATAATCGACTTCATCTAACAAATGTCCGTAACTTTCATTGGTTAAATGAAAAGCATCTTGAGCGTGACTATAAGCGTAACGATGGGCATCGCGAATATCGCAAAGCGTACCGCCTTCATTTTCAACTAATTCAAATGCCTGTTCTGGCGTAATTTCTGTAAAGGTTTCCATTTTATCCTCGAAATAAAAGATTGTTGAAATATACCACAAAATGAGGGTAAGAATTCCTATTATTTCAAGTTGAATTTCCGAAAATTTTGCATATAATTAAGAACCATTTTCAACTGCAACAAAATCCCCTTTATATTTTAAGGATTGAGGAACTTATGGATCAACTATTTCAATTTCTACAAAACTACATCGACTATATCATTTTAGGCTTATTATCATTGATGAGTGTTGTGCTGGTTTGGAAAATCATCGAACGCATTATGTTTTACAAAGGCTTAGATGTGAAGATCTACCAAACTCAAGAGGAACTCGAAATTGACCTCACAACCAATCTCACTACCATTTCAACCATCGGTGCAAACGCACCTTATATCGGTTTATTAGGTACGGTAATCGGTATTCTTCTTACCTTCTACGAATTGGGGCACGCAGGCGGAGACATTGATGCAGCTTCAATAATGGTGCATTTATCACTCGCATTAAAAGCAACTGCTGCGGGTATTTTAGTTGCAATCCCTGCGATGATGTTCTACAGCGGTTTCAACCGTAAAGTAGATGAAAACAAATTAAAATGGCAAGCATTACACGCTCGTAAAGCAGCTTAATAAGCGGTCAAAAAATTTACGAGGTTTACCATGAAAAAATTTGATGAAATTAACATCATTCCTTTCATTGATATTATGTTGGTGTTGCTGGCCATTGTGTTGGTTACCGCTTCATTTATCTCACAAGGAAAAATTCAGGTTAATGTGCCGAAAGCAAGTACTACGCAAACTGTAAAAGCGGATGATTTAGCGAAACTGGTGACCATTACTGCTGAGAACCAATTCTTCTTTAATGACCGGCCTGTAAATACCGAACAGCTAAAAAATGAAATCGGCACTTGGGCGAAAGACCAAAAAGTCACTCTAAAAGTGGATGGTGCAGTGCGTTTTGATAAATTCGTCGAGCTTACGGATTTATTAGCTGCGAGCGAAATTAAAAATGTTGCAATTATGACCCGTAAGGATAACGGCAAGTAGGGTGGTATGAATAAACGAAATTCTCGCATCGGCTTGGCAGGTTCTATCGTCTTTCATACTGTAATCGTCAGTGCGATTTTAATTGCAACTAAGCAAACCGTGCTTAGTGATCAGATTGATGATATGCAAGAAGTCAGTAGCATTTCAATGGAAATGTTAGCGGGTGTGGCTGAACAACCACAAGTTGCCGTTGCTCCAGATGTAGATGAAACAGCGAAAGAAGAAGAGGCAAAGCCTGAAGAAAAGGCAGAGGAAAAAATAGAAGAGCCGAAGCCAGACCCCATCACAGAGCCTGAGCCGATTAAAAAAGTGGTGAAAAAAGAGAAACCCAAAGAGCCACCAAAACCAAAAGAACCACCAAAAGAGAAGCCGAAAAAAGTCGAAAAACCTGTTAAAGCATTGGAAAAAGGCAAAGAAGTTAAACAAGGCATTGTGGCAAAAGCCCAACCTAATATCCCTCAAAGCCAAATACCAAAAGAAGGTGTTGTGAATGGTAGCCAAAATGGAAAAGGGAATGTAGGCTCCTCCAAAGGTACTGAAAATGGCAATGCAGCGAAAGGGAATGACAGTGGTGTAGGTAATGGAGCAGCGGCTTCAGGCACTGAAATTAATGCTTACAAATCTGCTTTACAGCGAGCTTTACAACGTCAAGCAAATAATGCTTACCCAATGCGTGAACGAATGATGCGAAAAATGGGCACGGTAACACTCAGTTTTACCGTTTCTCCAGTGGGACAATTAACAAACGTAAGTGTGGTTAGCTCATCAGGTAATAGCAACTTAGATGCTGCCGCAGTTAAAGCCGCACAATCGACGAAAACATCACCGCCGCCAGCAGGTTTCCCAAATCACGTGACGGTACCAGTAAAATTCTCGATTGAGTAATCATTCATCATTGTGAGCTTAAGTGCTATCATCAAGCGGTGACATTTTGCAAAAACTTGCAGAATCTCACCGCTTAGTTTTACATATTCATTTAAGGAAAAACAAATGGCAGATCCACATATCAAATCTCCGATGGATTTTTGGGATTATCTTACCGTAATTATTTACCGCTCAGGCTTTGTGCTAGCGATGCTTGCCGTCTTATTACTGCCTTATCAATCAGACTTTGCACTAAAAGGCTTGTTGCTTGCAGGCACAATGCTTGGTTCATCTTTGCATTTGTACCTCAAACAATTTCGCCTAATTTTCCAATTTGCGGTATGGATAGGGTTACTTTGCTTTATCTTCGGTGTGCCAATACTCGCATTGGGGGCAATGCTACTGGTTGTTGGCGGGTTGAGTTATAAAGAGTATTTCTGCTTTCGTGTTTTTGGATTAAATTTTCAACCGATTTTTGTTGCCGTGCTTTGGTTTGCTTTTGTCTTTGAGCAACTTGTACTCGTTCAAATTTTCTCAGTGATTATTAGCATCCTGTTACTCATCCTCTCCATTCAAAAATGGCGAATGCCATTGTATTTTGATATTGGAGATAAAACGAAATATCAGGTTTAAATAAAAAAACCTTAGCATCTCAATTTTTTACGCTAGGGGGTTTATATTTTAAGCATTCGCCAAAATCACTGCACGTTTTGGTGCGGGTAAACCTTCAATAGTCTTGCTGTGGTCGGTTGGATCTAAGAAATCGATCAAACTCTCATTTTCAAGCCAATCTGTTCTTCGTTGTTCTTCAAGCGTGGTAACAGCTTGATCGACACATCTTACATTTTTAAACCCCACTTTTTCCAACCAGTTAATTAAGCACGGTACGGACGGAATGAAATAAACGTTTTTCATTTTCGCATAGCGGTCGGCAGGCACAAGGCAAGTGTTCATATCGCCATCAATGACCAGCGTTTCTAGTACCAATTCTCCACCTTTGACCAGTTGGGCTTTGAGCTGTGAAAGATGATCAAGCGGCGATTTACGATGATACAACACGCCCATTGAAAATACCGTATCAAAGGCAGCAAGTGGTTGCATTTGTTCAATACCAAGTGGAATCAAATTCGCACGGCGATCATTACCAAGCAATTTCCGTACGACTTCAAATTGGCAAAGGAACAGCTCAGTTGGGTCAATTCCCACCACCATTTTTGCTCCTTCGCCCACCATTCGCCACATATGATAACCACTGCCACAACCTACATCTAAAATTGTACGGTCTTTTAATGGTGCTAGATGAGGTAATACACGTTCCCATTTAAAGTCAGAACGCCATTCCGTATCAATATGAATACCGTGCAGGTGATACGGACCTTTTCGCCATGGCATCAGCTGTTTTAAGTGATGGGTAATGCGTTGGGTTTCACCTGCTGAAAGCGGTTCGGTTGGAATGGATTCCACTTTATCTTTCAGGTTAATGCAAGCGGTTGAATTTGGCATAAAATCGACAATTTTTGCCCATTTGGCATAGTCACCGTGGGGGGGGGGTTCCCACACTTTGAGCTGTGCGGGAAGGGTTTCAAGCCACGCAGAGAGGTTTGAGGTGGCAATTTGTTTATAAAAAGGACGGAAGTCTATCATATAGAATCAAGCGTAAAAAAGAATAAAGCATTTTAACAAACTTTGTTAGAAAAGCTAAAAAAATTACCGCTTGTAAGTAAGTTCTGGGAAGAAATGACGTTAAGGCGTGATAAGTTATTGCACCTAATAAAAATTAGGTGAAAAAGATACCTTTTTCACCTATCTCATATTGATATACATTTTTTTGAACAAAATTTATCCCTCTTTAGGATAAAGCACTTCAGCATTAATCCAATTCACCCAAGTGTTTTCCAATAATGGAATTAAGGGGGTGCTATCTTCAACTACGGTATTTAAGGCAGATAATACCTCTTCTAAAGACGATGGTTGTTCTTGTATATAACTTAATAGCCAAAAGTCAAGTTCAGATAAGCGTTGTTGCAGAATATTAAAATCGCTATCCCGCCATATAACAGCTTGCGTAGGGTTTTCATCAAATTGTTTAAAATCGCTTGATAAAAAATTGACTTCATAGCTTTTTAAATAAGCGGCATCAGATAACTGCATTACGCTATGCTTATCCCACTCAAATTTTTCAGGTACTTTTGCTAAAGAAACTTCTGCAAGTAATTGTGTATTTTCAAAATCCATCAACGCCAGTATATTGGCATCAAAACTCTCTTTTTCTTGGCAAAATAAGAGAAATTCTCCAGCAATATCTTGAAAATAAGGCGAATGTGATTTTCCTGTTAATACAAACGCTTCTTTTGTCTGAGACCAACTCTCTGCAGAAACGTGTTTAGGTGCTTCAACAAAACAACGGTCAATAAAACCAAAGATGTTATTTCGAACTAAGCGAGCATAAACAGCGAGGCGATTCGGAGCATAACCATTTAGAGGTTGAGCATGAGCCAATCGAACGGCTGTGGCAAGTGCTTTTTGTGTTTCAATAAGCGAAGGTTTAGGCTGCATAGGATATTACCTCTTTTTGAGCATATTTTTGCTGTAGTTGTGCAATATGTTCAACTTCAGCATAAAGTTCTGCAAATGGAGGGAAGTTGAAATCACGCTCTAATAATGTTGGCGGAATGACGGGTAGTCGTTGATAGGCATATTCTAATAAATCCCACACAGTACCTTTTACTGCCTCACCGTGCGTATCAATTAATAATTCTGGTAAATGGCGATATGCCCCTTTTATTTTATTAAATGATTCTCCTTCTAAATCCTCCACAACTTGTGCCGCAGAATGTTCTTCATCATGTCCTGCAATATGAATGTAATTAACACGTTTTACATCTACTTGATCTAAAAAAACATAAGGATCAAGTAAACCGTGATTGACGCCATTTACATAAATATTATTTACATCTAAATGAATACCACAATCTGCTTCTTGTGCAATAGCATTCAAAAATTCTACTTCATTCATTGTGCTGGTGGGAGAGTGTAAATAATAAGAGGTGTTTTCTAATGAAATTTGTAATTCTAAAAAATCTTGCACATAGCGGATTCTCTGTGCTACGTGTTTTACAGCTTCTTCTGTAAATGGCATAGGTAATAAATCATATAAATGCCCTTCACATTCACAATAACTCAAATGTTCAGAAAAAAATGTTGAATTATATTGAGTCATTAATGCTTTAGTATTTTTTAATAACTCGCGATCAAGTGGTGCTTGCCCGCCTAATGAAAGTGATAGTCCGTGTACCGCAAGTGGATATCTTTCAGCAGCCTGATCAAATTTATAACGAGCAGCTCCCCCCATTTTTACCCAATTTTCTGGAGCAACTTCCATAAACTGAATCGCATTATTTGATGATAAATTCAAAAAATCATCTGCTAAATCTCGGCGATATCCTAACCCTGCACCTTGTAACATAATTATTTACTCCTTTTAATACAACACTGGCGTAAATTTACACCAGTGTTATGTATGGCATTTAGATTTAAATATGATTATTTAGAACCGCATTTACCCTCACCACATTTACCTTCTGCAGCTTTTGGTTGGCTCGCACCGCATTTACCTTCACCACATTTACCTTCTGCGGCTTTCATTTCGTTTGCACCACATTTGCCTTCTCCGCATTTACCTTCTGCAGCTTTTGTTTTCACACATTTATCACCCACACAAGGTGTTGTAGCTTTATCTGTACTGCTTGATTTTGACTCAGCATGTGCAACAGTAGCTACTGTCATTGTTAAGGCTCCTGCTAATGCGGCTAAAGTGGATAATTTTTTCATTTAAGTCTCCTAGAGTTTGAAATTGAATATATAGTTAGAGGAATTTCAACCAGCTTTTAGTTGGATAAACCTTCTTAATAAGCGTGTCTAAAGAGAGTTTCCCTGCTCCCTGCGTAATTAAGATTAATAAAGTTACCACATAAATTAAAGGTAATTTATAACCGTTATCACAAACGTTATAACCTGAATCAGCGTGAATACTATACCACGCAACAGAGATTAAAATCGTTAAACCTAATGCACTAAAACGAGTTAGTACCCCGAATATTAGCAAGAAGGGGAGAATTAATTCTGACCCCATTGCAACGTGCCAATTAATATCAGCAGGAATAAGATTAAACGGAAAAGGAAAACGATCTTGTATTTCAGTAAACCAATTTTGACCATTCCATTTTTCTAACCCTGCCTCTAAAAACTCCCACGCAAGAAAAAGGCGTAAAATCAATAAACTCACGCCGCTACTGATATCTTGCATCTTACAATTTTTCATCTTTTTCCTCTTATTGATTACCTATTTTATGAAATTATTTAGTTCATTATGCTAGGAAATGTTTCCCAGTTATTCTATTAGTCGGAGATAAGCCTTTTTTCTTACACTTTTTTTCAAAAAATCGAAAATATTATTTTTTGCAAAAATGCAGATAACATTAAGGGCAAAGATTCTAATGATCTTCGCCCTTTTATCTTTTAATAATTAACGTGTAATTGGAGTGATTTTTGCACGTTGTAATTTACGGTAAGCATCCAATAGTTTTTGGTGAGCAGGCATATTTTCCAGCGTTTCGTCTGAAGCGGTTAAGCCATAAAAAGGATTACCACCATTTGCAGAATTCCACGCAAATTCAACCGCTTGTTTACCGTACATTTTTTCAAACACGGCACGATATTGTTCTGGTTCGCGGCTTTCATCTAAGAATAATTCGATGGTTTGAATTAAGCAGCGGTAGTAGTTGTTGCGTTCTGCAGTGAAGACGGAAGCGTTCATATTTGCCGTCCAGTTCGCCCAGTCTAATGCTTGTTCTAAATTGCCCAATGCCAAATGAAGCATAGATTTCAGCTCGCCAATTCGTAAGGTTTGCATTGCAGAACCTTTCTCGGCAACGATACCGATAAATTCACGCACGCGAGTTAAATCATCAATGCCTTGCTCGTCTAACTCGTCCAATAATTCTTGGTACGTTTCCGCATCGTGATGGAAATGCGGCAGATCTAACAGAATTTCTCGCCAATCCATCCCCATATTGTTGTTGGCGTAAATTAAGTCATCGCTTGGATAGATGTTCGACATACCAGGAGCAAGGATACGGCAAGCGTAAACGCCTAAATGCTCGTAATCCATAATGTAAACTGGCTGTTCGTATTTGTTGAAGATTGCCATTAAATTATGGAATTCTTGCTCGGTTGTGCCTGAGAAATCCCAATGCACGAATGGATAATCCGCCTCACGTTGGAAAAGATCCCACGAAATCAGACCGCTTGAGTCAATGAAATGGGTTTCAAGGTTAGCGTGATCAGCAACATCTTCATTATTGAAAGAAGGTGGTGAGAATACGTCTAAATCTTTCAGGCTACGACCTTGTAAAAGCTCAGTTACGGTGCGCTCGAATGCTACTTGGAAATTCGGATGTGCTCCGAAAGAGGCAAAGCAGGTGCCGTTTTGCGGGTTAAGCAAAATTACGCAAATCACAGGGAACTCACCGCCTAATGAGGCATCGTAGCAAAGAATAGGGAAGCCTTCTTGCTCTAATTTTTCAATGGAGGCTTTGATGGTTGGATAGCCGTCGATCACCGATTGAGGAATTTCAGGCAAACTGATCGCTTCTGCGATAATGCGGTTTTTTACAAAACGCTCGAACACCTCAGATAAGCCTTGCACACGGGCTTCGTTTTTGGTGTTACCTGCCGACATTCCGTTTGAGACGAACAAGTTGCCGATAATACTTTGCGGAATATAAACCGTTTGGTTGTCCGATTGGCGAACGTAAGGTAGGGTAACAATCCCACGGTCGTAGTTGCCCGATTGTAAATCTACCAATAATTCAGGGGTAAGTTCGCCGTTCGGGTCAAAGTATTCCCATAAGAAATTGTCCATCATCTCCATCGGTGGCACGGCTTCATCTTCAATCGGGAACCATTTTTCAGACGGGTAATGTACGAAATCGCCATTCGCCATCTCTTGCCCTAAATAGAAATCCGCCCAGAAATAGTTGGTCGATAAACGCTCGAAATACTCGCCTAACGCCGAAGCCAATGCTGCTTTTTTGCTTGCTCCTTTACCGTTAGAGAAACATTGCGGGCAGTCCGCATCACGAATATGCACTGACCAGACGTTTGGCACAGGATTTAACCAAGAGGCTTCTTCAATATTAAAGCCAAGCGTTTTTAATTTGTGTTGGAAGGTTGAGATGCTCTCTTCAAGGGCTGCATCTTTCCCTGTAATAAAAGTTTGTTCAGACATAAATTACCTTATCAAAGGTCGTTAAAATCGGGCTATTCTATCAAATTTCACAAGAAATAAGTAAAAAAATTGTGAAATCAAACCGCTTACTACAATATTTAAAAAGGTACAATTAAATGGCACGCCCTAAAGGATTCGAACCTTTGACCCACGCCTTAGAAGGGCGTTGCTCTATCCAGCTGAGCTAAGGGCGCGTTGTTAAGATAATTATTTTAAGAAAGGATTTCTGAAATTAAAAAAAGAATGGTCGGCGAGATAGGATTTGAACCTACGACCCACTGGTCCCAAACCAGTTGCGCTACCAAGCTGCGCTACTCGCCGATAAGTGCGGTTTATTATAGAGAGATGGTTTTTCTTGTCAAATAAAAATCACTATATTTCTACTAAATGATTGAGTTTTATCCGTTTCTTAAAATTTACTTATCAAAAAGCCTTTTTTTTGAGAAAATGGCAAACGTTTTCGTATCATCATTGCTATCTCATTTAAGGAGAGTTTATGACAGCCCGAATCATTTCAGGTACTGAATTATCTAAAAATATCAAAGCTAATATTGCGACAAAAATTGCAGGACATATTGCTCAAGGAAAGCGTGCGCCAGGTTTAGCCGTGATCTTAGTGGGGGCTGATCCTGCTTCACAAGTTTATGTTGGCAGTAAACGCCGTAGTTGTGAAGAAATTGGCATCTTTTCTAAATCTTACGATCTACCTGAAACAACATCTGAATCTGAACTACTCTCTTTAATTGATGAACTTAATCACGATGAGGCTATTGATGGTATCTTAGTTCAGCTACCTTTACCGAAGCAGATTGATTCCACCAAAGTTATTGAAGCAATTGCACCACATAAAGATGTAGATGGTTTTCATCCTTATAACGTAGGTCGTTTATGCCAACGTATTCCAATTTTACGCTCTTGCACTCCGTATGGCGTGATGAAATTGCTTGAGACCACAGGTGTAAATTTATATGGCAAACATGCCGTGATCGTAGGTGCTTCGAATATCGTAGGGCGTCCAATGGCATTAGAATTATTGCTAGGTGGTTGTACTGTTACTGTAACTCATCGCTTTACCCGAGATTTAGAAAGCCACGTTCGCCAAGCAGATATTTTGGTTGTCGCAGTGGGTAAACCTGAGTTTATCTCAGGTGAATGGATAAAAGAAGGTGCGATTGTGATTGATGTAGGGATTAACCGTGGAGTAGACGGCAAATTAAAAGGTGATGTTGATTTTGCAGTCGCTGCTGAACGAGCGGATTTCATTACTCCAGTGCCAGGTGGCGTTGGTCCAATGACGGTAGCTATGTTAATGCAAAATACTTTGCAAGCGTATGAACAACATATAGTGAATGCATAATTTTTGAGAGCCTAATATTGAAATAGTATTAGGCTTTTTTATTTCCATCTCAAGCGGTTAATTTTTACAGCGCTTTTGCAAAGTGTTAAACTTGCTGCAATTAAATTTCAAGGAATAACAAAATGAGTGGTGCTGAATTATTGGTCAATGTGACTCCAAGTGAAACTCGGGTAGCATTGGTCGAAAACGGGATTTTAAAAGAGCTTCATATTGAGCGTGAGGCAAAACGTGGGATTGTCGGCAATATTTACAAAGGGCGAGTGACTCGTGTATTACCAGGGATGCAATCGGCTTTTGTGGATATTGGTTTAGAAAAAGCTGCGTTTTTACACGCTTCTGATATTGTTTCGCACACCGAATGTGTGGACGAAAATGAAAAAAAACAATTTGTGGTAAAAAACATCAGCGAATTAGTACGTGAAGGGCAAGATATTGTGGTGCAAGTCGTAAAAGATCCGCTTGGCACAAAAGGGGCTCGCTTAACTACTGATATTACCTTGCCTTCTCGCTATTTGGTCTTTATGCCTGAAAATAGCCACGTAGGCGTTTCGCAACGTATTGAAAGCGAAGCAGAACGAAACCGTTTAAAAGCTCTTGTCGAGCCCTATTGCGATGAATTAGGCGGCTTTATTGTTCGCACAGCAGCAGAAGATGTAAAGGAAGAAAGCCTTGAGCAAGATGCCGCTTTTTTAAAACGTTTATGGCGAAAAGTGTTAGAGCGTAAAGGAAAATACCCGACTAAATCAATGCTTTATGGTGAGTTGGCATTAGCGCAACGCGTATTGCGAGATTTTGTTGGCACACATATTTGCTCGATTAAAATCGACTCTAAAACTACCTACGAGCAAGTAAAAGAATTCTTATCAGAATTTATGCCCGAGCTCACAGACAGCGTCAGTCTTTATTCTGGCACGCAAACGTTGTTCGATGCGTATGGCGTTGAAGAAGCCATTCAACGTGCCTTAGATAAACGAGTGAATCTGAAATCAGGTGGCTATTTAATCATTGAGCAGACTGAAGCGATGACTACGATAGACATCAACACGGGTGCTTTCGTTGGTTCACGTAATTTGGCTCATACCATTTTCAATACGAACATTGAAGCCACGCAAGCTATTGCTCATCAACTGCAATTACGCAATTTAGGAGGCATCATCATTATCGACTTTATTGATATGCAAGATGAAGAGCATCGTAAACGCGTGTTGGAATCACTTGAGATGGCATTAAAAGGCGACCGTGTGAAAACTAACGTAAATGGTTTTACTCAGCTTGGCTTAGTGGAAATGACCCGTAAACGCACTCGTGAAAGCCTTGAACACATTCTCTGCTGCGATTGCCCAGCTTGTAAAGGGCGAGGCACAATTAAAACCGTAGAAACCGTATGTTACGAAATTCTGCGTGAAGTTGTCCGCGTGCATCATTTATTTAACACCGATAAAGTGCGAATTTATGCCTCTAAAGAAGTATCGGAATATTTAATCAACGAAGAAAGCCACGCTTCCCTAGCTGAACTTGAAGCCTTTATTGGCAAGAAAGTCGAGGTCAAATTAGAGCCTTATTACCATCAAGAGCAGTTTGATGTGGTGGTAATGTAAAGTTACAAGCGGTTAAATTTCGCAAAACTTTTGCTAATTTCGACCGCTTGCTTCCTACCAAATACCTGCAAAATCCGCTATAATTCGAGCGTTTTTTTCCAATTTCAACCCAAATTAAAGGTAATAAAATGTCTGAAGTAGAAAATATAGAATTAGATCTGAATGGTGAGATGATTGCTCGCCGTGAAAAATTAGCCCAATTGCGTGAACGTGGTAATCCGTTCCCGAATACGTTCCGTCGTGAAGATAAGGCGGCGGATTTACACGCAAAATACAACGATGTAGATGGCGAAGAGTTAAAAGAAAAAGCGATTCCAGCGGTAGTTGCGGGGCGTGTAATGTTACGCCGTGTAATGGGTAAGGCAACTTTTATTACCATTCAAGATGTGAGTGGTCAGATTCAGCTTTATGTGGCACGCGATAATTTACCTGAAGGTGAATACCAAAGCACAGTAGGCTTATTGGATTTAGGTGATATCATCGGCGTAAAAGGTACACTGTTCAAAACTAAAACAGGTGAATTAACCGTGCGTGCCAGCGAATTACAGCTTTTAACCAAATCCCTTCGTCCACTGCCAAACAAACACAAAGGCTTAACTGACCAAGAAATTCGTTACCGCCAACGTTATTTAGATTTAATCGCGAACGAAGAGTCTCGTCGTGCGTTTATTATTCGTTCAAAAGTGGTATCTGGCATTCGCCAATTCTTCTTAGATAAAGACTTTATCGAAGTGGAAACCCCAATGTTGCAAGTGATTCCAGGCGGTGCGGCAGCAAAACCATTTATTACGCACCACAATGCATTAGACGTGGATATGTATTTGCGTATTGCGCCAGAACTTTATTTAAAACGTTTAGTGGTGGGCGGTTTTGAGCGTGTGTTCGAATTAAACCGTAACTTCCGTAATGAAGGCGTTTCTGTGCGTCATAACCCAGAATTTACGATGATCGAATACTATCAGGCGTATGCGGATTATCACGATTTAATGGACAATACCGAAGAATTATTACGCAAATTAGCGATTGATATTCTTGGCACAACTACCGTACCTTACGGCGAATATACCTTTGATTTCGGCAAACCATTCGAACGTATTACGATGCACGATGCGATTGTAAAATACGGCAACGGCATTGAACGCGAAGATTTAGACAATTTCGAAAAATCAGTGGAAATTGCGAAAGGTTTAGGCATTGAAATCCAAAAATCTTGGGGTTTAGGGTCTGTAGTCAATGCGATTTTTGAAGAAGTAGCAGAACATCAATTGATTCAACCAACCTTCTTAATGGCGCACCCTGCGGAAATTTCACCGCTTGCACGCCGTAATGATGAGAACCCAGAAGTAACCGACCGTTTCGAATTATTCATCGGCGGACGCGAAATCGGTAACGGCTTCTCAGAGTTAAACGATGCGGAAGACCAAGCAGAACGTTTCCACGCACAAGTGGCTGCGAAAGAAGCAGGAGATGATGAAGCGATGTTCTTTGATGACGACTTCGTAGTTGCCCTTGAACACGGTTTACCACCAACAGCGGGCGAAGGCTTAGGAATTGACCGTTTAGCGATGATTTTCGCTAACGCACCATCAATTCGTGATGTGATTTTATTCCCTGCAATGCGTCAGAAATAAGATAGGTTAAAAAGTAAAAAAGGCATAATCTGTTGGGATTATGTTTTTTTGGTCTACTATGCCAAAGCCTTCTATCCTATATGCCATAAAAAATGCTTTTACTATTCAGTAAAAGCATTTTTCTTATCTACTCGTACTCTTCAATCCACTTCAACAAAATTGCTTCAAGGATTGATTCATTTGAGCCTTCAGGATCATCATCAAACTCTTCGAGTTCGCAGATCCATTCGTGCATATCGGTAAAACGCACGGTCACAGGGTTTAAATCAGGATTGCGGTCGTACAACGCCCACGCAATATCTTGTACATCAGTCCATTTCATTAGTGAGCAGCCTCGTTTGCGTGGTTAAGGTTATATTTTGGAATTTCGACCACTAAGTCTTCATCACCAATCACACATTGGCAGCTTAGACGGCTTTCCATTTCTAAGCCCCAAGCCTTATCCAACATATCTTCTTCTTGGTCTGAGCTTTCGTTTAAAGAATCAAACCCTTCACGAATCACTACGTGGCAAGTCGTACAAGCACAAGAACCATCACAGGCGTGGTGGATTTCCACGCCCGCATTGTGTGCCACTTCTAATAAATTATCGCCTTCATTGGCTTCAACAACCATACCCTCTGGGCAAAATTCTTCGTGGGGAAGAAAAACTACTTTTGGCATACTATCCTCTTTTAAATAATCTCATCAACGGCTTTGCCCGCTAATGCTTTTTGAATTGATAAATTCATTCGTTTTGCTGCGAATGCTTGGGTGGCATGGTCAAGGTCTTTAATCCCTTGAGCAATTGCCGTTCTATCTGAACCCTGTTTTAAGTCGATTAGCTTTTGAATTTCCACTTCGATCTCTTTAAATTCTTCAACAGAAAGCACTTCTGAGCCATCTTCTTGGAGAGCTGAAATTACTGTATCAATCACGCGATCGGCTTCTACACGTTGCTCGGCTAGCTGTCGAGCTTCCATATCTTCTTTGGCATTTGCCATTGAAGACTTGATCATCTGGGTCACTTCTTCATCGGTTAAGCCGTAAGATGGCTTGATCTGAATCGAAGCCTGTACTTTGGTCGATTTTTCCATCGCTGTTACGCTTAACAAACCGTCCGCATCCACTTGATAAGTCACGCGAATGGTTGCAGCCCCTGCCACCATCGGCGGAATGCCACGCAGAGTAAAACGACCAAGTGAACGGCAATCTTCCACCAATTCACGCTCACCTTGTAGAACGTGAACAGACATCGCGGTTTGTCCATCTTTCGCAGTGGTAAACTCTTGCGCACGTGCTACAGGGATGGTGGTATTGCGTGGAATAATTTTCTCCACCAAACCGCCCATCGTTTCAATACCAAGCGAAAGCGGCACAACGTCTAACAATAACATATCCGCATCAGGCTTATTGCCGACCAAAATATCCGCCTGAATGGCTGCACCAAGAGCAACCACTTTATCTGGGTCAATCGAGGTTAATGGCGTTTTACCGAAAAATTCTCCTACTTGTTCCCGCACAAATGGTACGCGGGTTGAACCGCCGACCATCACCACTTCACGGATCTCTTCGCCTTCCACTCCTGCATCTTTTAATGCTCGGCGGCAGGTCATGAGCGAACGTTTGACAAGCGGTTGAATTAGCTCATTAAATTGCGAACGGCTAACTGTGCCAGTCCAATTTGCAAATTTCGCTTCAGTTTCGACCGCTTGTGAAAGGGCAATTTTGGTTTGGGTTGCCAGAGTTAATAGTTCACGTTGTTCATTCGCATTTTGTGGTTGCACGTCTGCTTGTTCAGCAATCCAGTTTGCTAATAAGAGGTCGAAGTCATCGCCACCTAATGCAGTGTCGCCGCCCGTTGCCAACACTTCAAACACACCACGGCTTAAGCGTAAAATCGAAATATCAAAGGTGCCACCGCCTAAATCGTAAACCGCAATAATGCCTTCTTGCCCGCTATCTAAACCGTAAGCAATCGCTGCTGCGGTTGGTTCGTTTAATAAACGCAATACATTCAAACCTGCTAAACGTGCTGCATCTTTGGTGCTTTGACGTTGAGCATCATCAAAATAAGCAGGCACGGTAATGACCACGCCCGACAATTCACCCGCCAAGCGTTGTTCCGCAAAACGATTTAAGTGAGCCAGAATATCTGCCGACACTTCCACCGGGCTTTTATTGCCTTGTTTGGTTTGGATTAACGGTAAGCCGTTATCGCTTGCCACAAATTGATACGGTAAATCTGGGTAGCGGGCCTGCACATCGGCAAGCGAACGCCCAATTAAGCGTTTGGCTGAAATCACAGTGTTTTGCGGATCAACGGCTGCAAAGTCGAAGCCTTCTACGCCCACAGTTTTCTCATTTTCAGCGTAATGCACCACCGACGGCACTAACGCCCTCTCTTTTTCATCTAACAACACGGCTGCAGTGCCACTTTGCACCGTTGCAACCAATGAATTCGTTGTCCCAAGGTCAATCCCCACTGCCAAGCGTGCTTGATGCGGTACGGCTGTTTGACCTGGTTCAGCGATTTGAAGTAATGCCATTATTATCTCTTCTCTATTTCTTGTTTTAGTTTAGGCTACCGAATAACCCATATTTTCAGGAGCAAATTCGCCTTGATAGTGGCGTTCCACCGGCACAGCAATTTTGCTTTCAAGTTCTAATACTTGATGACCTTGCAATTCTTTAATATCTGCCTGCCAATTTTCCCAACGTAAATCTTGGTAGAAATCATTTAAATCACCAGATAATGCCCAGCCTAAAAATTCAGAATAGCCTAAGTTCAATGGTTCCCACGCTTTCTTTTTCGGGTGGTAATAGTAAATTTGCCCGATGTTATCGCCTAAACCGCCTGCGTTAATCGCAAAATAACCACCAATTGCGTCATCTGCCACTAATAAATAGCTTGGTTGTTCTCCCGATTGTTTGAAGGTTTTGCCGAAGTTCCAATCAAATAAACCACGCGGTAATTTTTCGTTACCAGAGCCTAAAATGCGTAACCAACCGTGGTCGATTAACACGCCCCCTGTCTCATACACAATTGCACCAAGTGGTGAGCGGGTTGGTAGTTGCATTCCGACTAATGCCACTCCTGCATCTTCAGAATAACTGGCTAAAATTTCGTAGTGATTTTTCGCTTGAGTAAACCAATCGCGTAAAATCAACCAGGCCGAGTTTTTATCTAATAGTTCTTCTAGGGTTTTCATTGGTAAAATATCTCTAAAAATTGACCGCTTTTGTTCAAGTATTTAAGATATAGGAGAGTGTTGCACACACCCTTTTATATAATCTTAAATTATTGGGCATGCGTAACCCCCCCTACGTTAGATCGCAAAGAATTTCTCTTCTACTTTCTCAATCTGAATAATCAGCTTTTTAAAATAACGCAAACGATCGGTTAACGCATTCGCCTGTTGCCAATTTTTTTGATTCAGCGTTTCTTCTAATTCGGTTAATACTTTTTTCTGTTCGGCTTTGATCTGTTTTAAAAAATGGGTTAAAGCCTCTTCATCTTGTTTATGCTCAATGCCTTCAAGAGTTTCGTGCCATTCCATCTGTTGCATTAGGAATTCGACATCTCGCATACTTTTTTCTTCGAGATTTTTCTCTACACCCGTTTCAATTTTGATAATCTCTTCTGCACGCAAAATCGGATCTTTCAGCACATTTAATGCTTGGTTTACATCAGCCGATTTTTCAATTGCAATACGTTGCTCAGCAGCAGAACTGCTTGCGAAGTTATCTGGGTGAAGCTCTTTTTGTAGTTCTAAATAACGAGCAGAAAGAACTGCTTGGTCAATTTGAAACTGCACAGGCAAACCGAAAAGAGAAAAGGCGTTAGTCATTCTTTTACCCCTTAAACGTTAAAACTCTCACCACAACCGCATTCGTTTTTCACATTCGGGTTGTTGTATTTAAAGCCTTCATTTAAGCCTTCTTTCACGAAATCTAATTCTGTGCCATCAAGATAAGTAAGGCTTTTTTCGTCCACGATCACTTTTACACCGTGTTGTTCGAATACTTGATCATCTTCATTTAATACATCAACGAATTCCAACACATACGCCAATCCTGAACAGCCCGAGGTTTTCACGCCTAAGCGTAAGCCAATGCCTTTACCACGGTTTTCAAGGAAAGTACGCACGCGGTTCGCGGCGGTTTCGGTTAATGTAATTGCCATAATATATTCCTAATGTATTAAATGAAGAAAATCTATCTAAAAAATAAAAATACAAGCGGTCGGAATTTGCAAAACTTTTGCAAAATCAACCGCTTGTTAAATTATTTGCCTTGTTTTTCTTTATAATCTGCGATTGCTGCTTTGATTGCATCTTCTGCAAGAATTGAGCAGTGAACTTTCACAGGCGGTAATTCTAGCTCTTCTGCGATGTCGCTGTTTTTGATTGCACCCGCTTCTTCTAAAGATTTACCTTTTACCCATTCAGTAATTAATGAGCTTGAAGCGATTGCTGAACCACAACCGTAGGCTTTAAAGCGTGCATCTTCGATAATACCTGCATCGTTTACTTTGATTTGTAAGCGTAAGATGTCTCCACATGCTGGCGCACCCACCATACCTGTACCAATGTCTGATGCTTCTTTATCGAACGTACCTACGTTACGCGGGTTTTCGTAGTGGTCGATTACTTTTTCACTGTATGCCATTTTATATTTTCCTCTATTTAGTTCCCCTCTTTAGTAAAGAGGGGGTAGGGGAGATTTGTGCGATGTTGATATTTTTTCAAATCTCCCTTAATCCCTCTTTACTAAAGAGGGAGGTTGATCTTATTAGTGGTGATTCCACTCAATTTTGCTTAAATCTACGCCTTCTTTGAACATTTCCCAAAGTGGTGAAAGATCGCGAAGTTTCACAATCGCTTTTTTCACTAATTCGATGGTGTAGTCGATCTCTTCTTCAGTTGTCCAACGACCTAATGTGAAGCGAATTGAGCTGTGAGCTAATTCATCATCACGACCGATAGCACGTAACACATAAGAAGGCTCTAAACTTGCAGAAGTACAAGCTGAACCAGATGAAACTGCAATGTCGCGTAATGCCATCATTAATGACTCACCTTCTACGAAGTTGAAACTAATATTTAAGTTTGAGCCTACACGTTTACCTGGTTCCATTGAGCCGTTTACATACACTTCTTCAATATCTTTGAAGCCGTTATATAGGCGGTCACGTAACTTAGTTAAGCGTGCCATTTCTTCGGTCATCTCTTCTTTTGCGATACGATACGCTTCACCCATACCCACGATTTGGTGAACCGGTAATGTACCTGAACGCATACCACGCTCGTGACCACCACCATGAATAATCGCTTCTAAACGCACGCGTGGTTTACGGCAAACATATAAGCCACCGATACCTTTTGGCCCGTATAATTTGTGGCTAGAGAATGACATTAAATCTACTTTTAATTCGTGTACATTCACAGGCACTTTACCCACAGATTGGGTCGCATCAACGTGGAAAATGATTTTGTTAACACGGCAGATTTCACCGATTGCCGCGATGTCTTGAATCACACCCATTTCATTATTAACGTGCATGACAGAAACCAAGATAGTATCTGGACGAATAGCTGCTTTGAATTTTTCTAAATCGAGTAAGCCATCTTCTTCAGGGTCTAAATAAGTTACCTCAAAGCCTTCACGCTCTAACTGACGGCAAGTATCTAACACCGCTTTGTGTTCGGTTTTCACAGTGATAATGTGCTTACCTTTGGTTTGGTAGAAGTGTGCCGCACCTTTGATTGCAAGATTATCTGACTCGGTTGCACCTGAAGTGAACACGATTTCGCGAGCATCCGCACCGATTAAGTCTGCGATTTGGTTACGTGCAACATCAACCGCTTCTTCTGCTTCCCAACCAAATTTGTGTGAACGTGAAGCAGGGTTACCAAAGATGCCATCTTTAGTCATATATTGCATCATTTTTTGGGCAACGCGTTCATCCATTGGCGTAGTTGCCGCATAATCTAAGTAAATAGGTAATTTTACTGACATTTTTTAAGTTACTCCTAACTCGCTATAAGCGGTTATTTTTAATAAAATCTTTGCTTATTTTAGTGATGATGCAGATTTTCGTGGCAGTGAGATTTCTCACAATTGTGATCCGCATTTTCTTGAACCAGATCTTCAAGCGACACCGTGTTTAAGAACTGCCCAATTTGATCTTCTAAACGCTCCCAAAGTGTATGGGTTAAGCATCGAGAATCGTTACGGCAATTGCCATTACCTTTGCATTTAGTGACATCCACATTTTCGTTCACCGCTGCAATAATCATCCCAACGGTAATTTCTTTCGGCTCTTTTTCGAGCTTATATCCGCCACCAGGACCACGTACGCTATGCACAATGCCCTCACGGCGAAGTTGTGCAAAAAGCTGTTCTAAATAAGAAAGTGAGATGGCTTGACGATCCGCTATATCCGCAAGACTGACAGGCTCTTTTTTACCGTGAATTGCAATGTCTAAAATTGCCGTCACTGCATAACGCCCTCTTGACGTTAATCTCATAAATTCGCCCTCATTTAATTAAAAATCCAATCAAAGATTGGATATGCTTGAATTTTGATGGAGTTGACTATTTTAGTCAAGTATATTGAACTGATTTACACTTATCATTTTAAAAGGTTTCACCAAATGATAAGAAATTTCCCTACTATTATAGAGGTTTTGGAGGCGAATTTAAACTTAAAATGAAATAGAAAAGGAGGCAAAAGTTCCCTTGCAACTGGTCGGAACACTTGCTTAATTTCCCTTTTTGAGTTGCAATCAAACATTTCACTTCTTAGAATTCCCGCCAATTTTTTTCCCTCTATAATATTTCTATTTCAAGATTTCAAAAGGACAATTCATGGCTAAATTTACCAAAACATTGCTTGCATCAGCATTAACACTTGCAGCAGGTGGTGCAAGTGCGGCGGCATTCCAATTAGCAGAAGTTTCAACATCAGGCTTAGGTACAGCTTATGCTGGGGCTGCAGCTGTGGCAGATAACGCATCTGTTGTTGCAACTAACCCTGCGTTAATGACGAAATTCCAAGGGGTTGAAATGTCCGTTGGTGGTGTGTTAGTTGATACGGATTTACACGTTCGTGGTACAACAGCATTAGGCAACTCTGCAAACCAAAACAATGTTGTTCCAACCAAAGTGATTCCAAATACTTATTTTGTTGCACCAATTAACGATAAATTCGCTGTAGGTTTAGGCTATAACGTCAATTTTGGTTTAAGTACAGAATATAGTAATAGCTACAATGCAGGCACATTAGGCGGTCAAACCGAACTTCAAGCACATAACTTTAATTTAAGCGGTGCTTATAACATTGGTAACGGTTTTAGCTTTGGTGCGGGTGTAAACGCAATTTATTCTAAAGCAGAAGTTCGCCGTACATTAGGTGATCAAGTAGCTGTCACTAAAGCAGGTGCTGTACGAGCTCAAGCAGGTGCAACTGCATTACAACACCTTCCAGCCGCATACCAATCATTATCCTTAACTACTTTAGCTGCTGCTCAACCTGCTAACAAGCAATTACAAGCGATTGCTGCACAATTTCCTGTTGGAACAACAGCCGCACAAGCAGCAAACAGCTTAAACGCTCTTGCAACATCGCTATCTTCATACACAAAAGAAACTGAACTTACCCGTATCACTGGTAATAAATGGTCATTCGGTTGGAATGCTGGTCTTGCTTACGAGCTAAATGAAAACAACCGTTGGGGTTTAGCTTACCATTCTGCGGTAGATGTGAAATTTAAAGGTAAATATCGCAATGCGCTTTCAACCAACTTAGGTTCTGTGATTGCGACAAATAGTGAAGAACGTGATGGGAAATTAACACTTAACCTCCCTGCTTACTGGGAACTTTCAGGTTACCATAAATTAACGGATCGTTTTGCAGTACAATATAGCTGGAAGCGTACTGAATGGTCACGTTTAAAAACCCTAGACGCATACAGCATGGATGGTACGGCTCACTACATGCACAAAGATGAAGCATTCCGCGATACAAACCGTTATGCAGTAGGTGTATCTTATGATGCAACACAAGATTTAACATTACGTGCAGGTTTAGCTTACGATCGTAGTGCTAGCGTAAATCATCCATCAATCTCAATCCCAGATACTAACCGCATGTGGTATTCTGCGGGTGCAACCTATAAATTCACGCCGAATTTATCAACAGATGTTGGCTTCGCTTACTTACATGGTACTAAATTTGGCTTTGGTGAAGATAGAGCAACATTTAAAGTACGTGCAAGTGGTTACTTATACGGCTTAAATCTTAACTACAAATTCTAACCAGAATTTAGCATAGTATTTCAAAACAGGGGCGTGTAAACTGATTACACGCCTTTTCTCTTGGAATTTTTATGACAATTTTCTATCAATATTATCCATCTCCCGTTGGCAATCTGCTCTTACTCGCGAAAGAAACGGGGCTAATTGCTATTGAGTTTAACGAAGAACAGCCTACCACTCAGCTTGAAAATTTCATTCCCGTTAGCAATACAAGCGGTGCAATTTATGAAATCTTTTGCAAAACACGCGAAATTTTAGACCGCTATTTTCAAGGCGAAAAAATTGATTTTCAGCATTTAGATTTTCTTACCCCGCAAGGTACGGCATTCCAGCAATCAGTTTGGAAAATCCTCCGCCAAATTCCCTACGGCAAAATTACTAGCTACGGTGAAATTGCTAACCAGTTAGGTAAACCAAATGCAATGCGTGCTGTCGGTGGGGCAGTTGGACGTAATCCCATTTCAATTCTTATTCCTTGCCACAGAGTTCTCGGCAAAAATCAAAGTCTAACAGGATTCGGCGGCGGGCTTCCGAATAAACGCTACTTATTGCAGCTAGAAGGAGTTGATTATAAAGATCATGGCGTGGAATATGTAAATCCCAAAACTAAACATTGGGAACGTTAAAAACATAATAGACAAAGAGGTTTGAAATATAAACCAAAAAATTATTGTCAAAATAAAATAATTAAATGTATCGTAACAAAAGAATCTTCAACAATAGCGTCAATTAAATAATCATAATGGATTAACGAAAAAAAACGTAAAATGATGTTTATAAAGGGTTTTTAAATAAAAATAGTTGCTAATCTTATCGAAGAATAAACATTAGCAACTATTTTGTCTACTATGCTATTTACTTTGTAAACATACAAAAAAGCATGAGTTATTTCATGACTAAATCATATTAGATTTCAAAATTTGCTAAATTTTTACCAACTAACTCACGTGGTGTACGACCTTGACCTGTCCAAGTTTTTTCATTACCGTTTGCATCAATAAATCTATATTTAGCAGGACGAGGAGCAATTAGTTTACGTGCTTTTTTCTCGGTAGGCATTTTTCCTAAAAGTGAGGCTAATTCGTCTGCAGAAATACCATCATTTGCTAACATTTCTTCATATTTTTTTAATTGCTCTAAGAATTTAGTTTGTTCAGCTTCTTGGGCCTTAATCTCTTCGCGTTTTTCTTCAACAACAATTGTCAATTTTTCTAATAAACCTTCTAATTGTTCTAATGAAGTTTCACGAGCAAGAACACGTAAGCTACGGATGTTTGACAAAGTTCTTAATGTATTAGACATTATAATCTCCTATTTAAAAAATTATTTATTAAGTCAAATTAAGGCGTATATTACCCGAATATATTTTTAAGGTAAATAATCTAGATTTAAAATAAGTAAAAATGGTATTTAAAATGTTGAAAAATCTACTTGTTTAATGCCTTTGTTTCAGGTAATCTTAGTCAATCCTACAATTGTAGAGGTGCAAATACGATAAGTACTTTTTCTGAGTGGAAAACGATGAGGAAAAATGAAAGGCGTATTTGCCGAAATCAATCAAGCGTCATCTTGGTTGGTTGGGGTCGTTGCCGAAAGGGACGACACTGTCGCAGTTTCGATATTCCTTGTATCACTGCGGAGTGCTACTGTAAGTTAGGTGAGGATGCTTCCTTTTATCCTTCCTTTATTTGCCTTCCTGCGTAAATACATTCAGTAGATTCAATGACGTTATAAAAATATCTTTTAATAAATTAGAGGTTTTATGAATCTTGTTGATTATTCATCATCGCTTTGGTCAGTTGTACCAGCGTTAATTGCACTTCTGCTTGCGATTGCAACCAGACGTGTTTTAATTTCATTAAGTTTGGGTATTATTGTTGGTGCATTAATGTTAGCTGGCGGTAATGTGCTTGATGCTGTTTTATATTTAAAAAATAGCGTAGTTTCTTTACTTTATAAAGGTGGCGAAGAGGGCTTTAATAGTAACAATATCAATATTATTTTATTTTTAGTGCTATTAGGCATTTTAACTTCTTTATTAAGTGTTTCAGGGGCAAACCAAGCCTTTGCAAATTGGGCCCAAGAGAAGGTTAAAGGCAGACGTGGTGCAAAATTAATGGCGGCTTGCTTGGTTTTTGTTACTTTTATTGATGACTATTTCCACAGTCTTGCTGTAGGTGCGATTGCTCGCCCGGTGACTGATAAATTTAAAGTATCGCGTGCAAAATTAGCTTATATTTTAGACTCAACTGCTGCACCGATGTGTGTATTAATGCCAATTTCAAGCTGGGGAGCTTACATTATCACACTTATTGCTGGATTATTAGCGACACACTCTATTGCAGGTTACACCCCATTAGGTGCGTTTGTAACGATGAGTGCGATGAACTTCTATGCGATTTTCTCAATTTTAATGGTGTTTTTCGTAGCTTATTTCTCTTTTGATATTGGTTCTATGGCACGTTTTGAACATAATGCAATGAGCCAAGAAGAGAAATCATCTGAGCAGCGAAGTTCTTCAGAAGCGGGCGTACGCGATTTAGTTCTTCCAATCTTAGCATTAATTATCGGTACGGTAACGATGATGCTAAAAACAGGTGGCGATGCACTTGCTGAATCGGGCAATCCATTTACTATTTTAGGTGCATTTGAAAATACTACTGTTGGTATTTCATTAGTAACAGGTGGCGTAGCAAGTATCATCGTACTCACGCTTTGTCTATTAATGCGTCGTCATATTTCTGTAGGCGATTACACGAAAGCTTATGGATCAGGTGTAAAAATGATGTCTGGTGCGATTTTAATTCTTTTCTTTGCGTGGACAATCAACGGTGTTGTAAGTGATATGCAAACGGGCAAATATCTCTCAAGTTTAGTGGCAGGTAACATTTCACCAGCGTTCTTACCAGCGATTTTATTCGTACTTGCTTCTGCAATGGCATTCTCAACAGGCACAAGTTGGGGTACGTTCGGTATTATGCTACCGATTGGTGCAGCAATGGCGATGCATTCTGATCCAAACTTAATTATCCCTTGTTTATCAGCTGTAATGGCAGGTGCAGTATGTGGTGACCACTGTTCACCAGTGTCGGATACGACAATTCTTTCTTCAACAGGGGCACAATGTAACCATATGGACCATGTGCTTTCACAATTGCCTTATGCGCTATTAGTCGCGGTAGCATCAGTAGTTGGTTACTTAGTTGTAGGTTTTACAGAATCAGGTTTACTTGGTTTTATTACGGCAGGTATCACGATGTTAGTGTTAATCATGCTGTTTAAAGCAAAAAATGTAGAATAAAAAATAAACCCAGCTTAAGCTGGGTTTTTTATAGAGATTAATTCGTATTTTTTTGTTTTGAATGGTAGAAATAGAGATAAGCTAATCCGATTGGTGCAATAATAATTGAAAAGAAAAAACATAATGCCATGGTAGTGAGTTTTACTGACAGTAAAAATATTGAATTTACAAAGAAAACATTATTTCCAAAGATGTAATCCATTACACTTTCATATACAAATCGAGAATATGGATATAACAGTAAACAAATTAAGCCATATAAAGAAAATACAACAAGCCCAGAAATATTACCTGAACGGCTATATAAATCATAACCAATGAAGACAACGAAACTAAAGAAGATCAATCCAAACAGGAATTGACGAATATAATAGCTCTTAGATAATCCACCGAATGTTTTAGCGATAAAAGACATACTTACTCCTTAATGTTTGTTCCTAAAACAGGTACAGTATACATTGCACCTAAAATAGGTGCAATGGGGAATTTACGATTATCTGTTCATTCAAATGAACATTGCTGGTTAAGAGAATTGTTCCTTAATCGCAGAAATGAATTAGGATTAACACAACGTTCACTTGGAGAAAAATTGGGCGTGGTGCATTCATTTATTGGTAAAGTTGAAACAGGTGATCGCAGATTAGATATTTTTGAATTTATTGCTTACTGTAAAGGCTTAGATTTAGATCCTGTAGAAATTCTTCAAGAGATTGAAGAAAAGTTTGGTCATACAGATAATTTTTAATAATAAGCGGTCTAATTTAACAAATGTTTACCAAAAGGAACATAAAATGAAAAAAATAATGTTATTTGGTGCTATCTTGGCACTTTCTGCTTGTTCATTACCTCAACAACAAAGCACCGTGCCAATGGATATGCAAGCTGTTCAAGCATATCAACAACGCATTAACACTAAAAATACCGTTGATAAAAACTACCCTGTACAGCAAGAAGCACTGAATCAAAGCGATACACGTAAAAGAGAAGTAAATTATTATCCTGCTGTTCCAGCGATTTACCCTGCGGTACATTACGGTCGTTGGTATTACTAATCTTATCTGTGCTAAAATGCCCCTGTCTTTTCTTGAAGGTAACTTACTATGAAAAAAATCGTTATTTTAGGATCGACAGGGTCCATTGGTAAAAGCACCCTTTCGGTCATTCAAAACAACCCGTCTGATTATCAAATTTTTGCTTTAGTTGGCGGAAAAAATGTGGAGTTAATGGCAGCACAATGCGTTTTATTCCAACCCCAATTCGCGGCATTAGATGATGAAAATGCAGCCGCACAGCTCAAAGAACACCTCTCAACACTTAATATAAAAACGGAAGTTTTAGCTGGGCAGAAAGCAATTTGCGAACTTGCCTCTCACCCTGAAGTAGATATGGTGATGGCGGCAATCGTTGGCGCTGCGGGGCTTTTGCCTACGCTTTCTGCTGTTAAAGTGGGGAAACGTGTATTACTTGCGAATAAAGAGTCGCTAGTTACTTGCGGGCAGATTTTTATTGATGAAGCGAAAAAATCAGGTGCAAAACTGTTGCCTGTTGATAGCGAACATAATGCGATTTTCCAGTCTTTGCCTATGGAGGCGCAAAATAAAATCGGTTTTTGCCCGCTTGCAGAGCTTGGTGTGAGCAAAATTATCTTAACAGGCTCAGGCGGTCCGTTCCGCACTAAGCCATTAAATGAATTTGATGCGATTACGCCTGCTCAAGCAGTAGCTCATCCAAACTGGTCGATGGGTAAAAAAATCTCAGTGGATAGTGCAACGATGATGAACAAAGGCTTGGAATATATTGAAGCACGTTGGTTGTTTAATGCAACCGCAGAAGAGATGGAAATTATTATTCACCCGCAATCCATCATTCATTCGATGGTCCGTTATATTGACGGATCAGTGATTGCCCAAATGGGGAATCCAGATATGTGTACACCAATTGCACATAGTATGGCATATCCGGATCGTATCAACGCGGGTGTACCGCCACTTGATTTCTTCAAGCTTAAAGAATTAACCTTTATTGAGCCTGATTTTGAACGTTATCCAAACCTTAAATTAGCAATTGATGCTTTTGCCGCAGGGCAATACGCAACTACTGCAATGAACGCCGCAAACGAAATTACTGTTGATGCGTTTTTAAATGAACAGATACGCTTTACGGATATTGTGAATGTAAATAGAAGTGTTGTTGAAAATATTGCACCAATTGATATTCAAGAAATTGATGATGTCTTGCATATCGATAAATTGGCAAGAGAATTGGCAAAACAAACAATACTTCAAATTTAGGGTGTTATAAGGGGCTATAAAGCCCCTTTGACATTTTTAATAATTGCTCCAAGTAAACCACGCATAATTTGCTTTGTTACTTGATTGCGTAAATTTCGCCCAACTTGTTGAGCTACTTGGCTCACCACTTGTTCGGCAAGTGATTGGTCTTTTTTCTTTTTCGAACCAAAGATCGAGGCAAGCATTCCTCCTAAAAATCCTTCTTCCTCTTCAGCATTTGCAGTTTGCCCTTGATTTTGCACCGCTTGTGATTGAGCATTTAATACTTCAAAGGCAGATTCATTATCGACATAAGCACTATAATGGCTGTAAAGACCATCCTGTTTCACTAAACGGCTACGCTCGGTTTCAGTTAATGGCGTGAGCTGGCTTTTCGGTGGGTAAACTAACGCAATTTCCACTGGCGTTGGCATTCCTTTTTCATCCAAGACGGAAATTAAGGCTTCGCCTACACCTAGCGAGGTAATCGCTTCGACTACATTTACATCTTTATTCGCTCGGAAGGTTTCCGCCGCTGATTTCACTGCTTTTTGATCGCGAGGTGTGAAGGATCGCAAAGCGTGTTGTACGCGATTGCCTAGTTGCCCTAACACTGAATCAGGTAAATCAAGTGGATTTTGGGTTACAAAATAAACGCCAACACCTTTTGAACGGATTAAACGTACCACTTGCTCAATTTTATCTACTAAAATTTTCGGTGCACCACCAAACAATAAATGTGCTTCGTCAAAGAAAAGGACAAATTTCGGTTTTTCTGGATCGCCTACTTCTGGTAGAATTTCGAAAAGTTCTGCCATAAACCAAAGTAAGAATGCACTATATAGGCGTGGAGAGTTAATTAATTTCTCTGAGTTTAAGATGTTAATCACACCTTTACCATCGCGAGTTTGTAGCCAATCTTCAAGATTTAATGCGGGTTCGCCAAAGAGTTTCTCTGCCCCTTCATTTTCCAGTGCAAGCAATGCACGTTGAATCGCTCCAACGCTTGCAGTTGAAACGTTACCATATTCCACTTGGAATGTTTTAGCGTTTTCGGCAACATATTTGAGCATTGCACGCAAATCTTTTAGGTCAATTAACAATAAACCTTGGTCATCTGCCACGCGGAATACGAGGTTTAATAAGCCTTCTTGGGTATCGTTTAAGTTAAGTAAACGCGCAAGTAACATCGGTCCCATTTCTGAAATGGTGGTGCGAAGCGGAATGCCTGTTTCACCGAAGACATCCCAATAAGACACAGGGTAGCCACTCAAATAGCTTTCGCCCCCTAGTTGGAATTGTTCGATTCGTTCTGCAATTTTGCCTGAAAAACTGCCCGCTTGTGAAATTCCAGAAAGGTCGCCTTTTACATCGGCAAGGAAAACGGGCACGCCTTCATCACTGAATGCTTCAGCTAATTTACGTAATGTAACGGTTTTCCCTGTACCTGTTGCACCAGCAATTAAACCGTGGCGGTTTGCCATCTTGGCGACCAATGAAATAGTTTTCCCTGAATAGGTTTGTGCGATTGCAAGCGTCATAATGTGTTCTTTCTCCTTTTAAGATTTTACGCCTATTTGGTAGCCATTTTCCCAATAAGTTCGATGAGCATTTGGCAATTTTCCTTGGCAATATTGGGTACGTTTTTGGAACATTTCTGTTTTTTGAGTACGGAACGATTTTCCTACACGGAAACCGTCTAAATACCAGTCATCAAGATCGTTACATACAGTGGTATTAATACGTTGATGTCCGATTACCGCTGTTTTCGAAGCAGGAAATTTAGAAATCTTTGCTGTTTTAGCCGTTCCTTTGTTGAAATTTGCTTGGGCCTCGCCTGAATAACCTTTAACCACTTTAACGGGTTCTCGTTCAGGATCGTGATTAAAACCTTCGGTAAAGTCTTCCCATAGCGCCTGAGTTTCTTGTGTACAAGAGGTTAAAAAAAGTAGGCTGAGTAGTAAAAGAAGTAACTTTTTCATATTTAATATTTTTTTGATGAATAATGTCTGTTAAAGCGGGGGCGACTCACTTTAGGTAAAGGTAATAAAGCATTCGCGTCATATTGGCTGACAGGAATTGCATGTCCGATATATTCCTCAATTGCAGGTAGATTCACCGCATAGCGTTCGCACGCAAAGCTAATTGAATGTCCGCTTTGCCCTGCCCGACCTGTTCGCCCGATTCGGTGCACGTAATCTTCTCGATCATCCGGCAAATCATAATTGAACACATGCGTGACTTCAGGAATATGCAAGCCTCGTGCGGCAACATCTGTTGCTACTAAAATATCCAACTCACCTTTAGTGAAACTGTCTAACAAGCTTAAGCGTTTTTTCTGTGGAATATCGCCAGTAAGCAAGCCCGCTCGATGCCCATCTGCCAGTAAATATCGCCAAATTTCTTCACAACCGTGTTTAGTATTTGAGAAAATCATACAGCGTTCTGGCCATTCTTCTTCTAAAAGTGTGAGCAATAATGCCATTTTGTCTTCGTTTGAAGGGTAGAAAAGCTCTTCTTTGATTCGATGCCCTGTACGTTGAAGCGGTTCAATTTCAACATATTTTGCATCATTCATATCCTCATACGCCAATTCACGCACACGTGGAGAAAGCGTTGCTGAAAAAAGCATGGTAAGGCGTTCGGTTGGCTTCGGACATTTGCGCATCAAATAGCGAATATCTTTGATAAAACCAAGATCAAACATTCGATCTGCTTCGTCTAACACAATCACCTGCACGTAATCAAGGTTGATAATGCCTTGCTTCACATAATCAATCACACGCCCTGTGGTGCCGACTAAAATATCAACGCCTTTTTCAATCTCTTGCACCTGTTTCTCATAGCCATCGCCACCATAGGCTAGTGCAAGTTTCAAGCGTGTCTGTTTAACTAGCAGCTCAGCATCAGAAGCGATCTGTACCGCTAGCTCTCTGGTTGGGGCAAGAATCATTGCCCTTGGTTGATTCTTATGTGTTTGCAGATCGTGTGTGAGCAGATGATGGAAGGCCGCAATTAGAAAAGCCATCGTTTTGCCTGTGCCTGTTTGGGCTTGACCCGCAATATCATTATTGTTGAGAGTGATTGGGAGAGTTTGAGCTTGAATCGGTGTGCAAAATTCAAAGCCTTTACTATCAAGAGCAGAAAGTACTTTTTCGTGAATCGGGAAATCGCTAAAGCGTTGTTCGGTAAGATGTGTTGACATCAGAATTCCTTGTTTAATGGAGCCCAAAGTCTAGGCAAAAATTGGTGCGATTTTACCGCAACTTATTGCAAAATGCTATCAATACGCTATACTACGCACCGAGTTAGTTAGACAATCGCTGGTTTATTGAAGCCCTAAACTGTGTCGCACAGCTGTGCAATACAAAATAGTGGGACAAGTAAACGAGAGGAAAGTCCGAGCTACATAGGGCAGAGTGCCAGATAACGTCTGGGCGGCGCGAGCCGACGACCAGTGCAACAGAGAGCAGACCGCCATACTCTGTGTATATTTTTTAGAGATGGTAAGGGTGAAAGGGTGCGGTAAGAGCGCACCGCGTGGGTGGCAACACTTCACGGCAGGGTAAACTCCACTCGTAGCAAGACCAAATAGGAACTCAATGGATGGCCCGTCCAGAGTTCGGGTAGGTTGCTTGAGCATAACAGCGATGTTATGCCTAGAGGAATGATTGTCCACGACAGAACTCGGCTTATCGACCAACTCATTTTATTCCAGCGAATCGTTTTATATTTTATATAGACGATTCGCTTTTTTTTCTATTTATACAATGTACACTGCATTTTAGATATTTTATGTAGAGATTTATGTAGGGGCGTGTTGAAAACGCCCCTATATATGTTCTTCTAATAAAATGTACATTTAGCCTTTAAAAATTTTGTGCAAGTAAGAGTTATGAAATCCCTTTTTACGCTCCTTTTTTCGCTTTTCTCTCTTAATGTTCTCGCCCATCCACACGCTTTTGTCGATCTTAAAACCCAAGCCCTGACAGAAAACCAAACGCTAAAAGGGTTTCGTATGTCTTGGACGTTGGACGAAATCGCCTCCAGCACGTTAATTTATGAAATGCAATCAAGTCCAGATCCTGATAAAACCAAGCAAGATTTAACCCAAGAGATGATTGATACGGCAAAGAAAGATCATTACTTTAGCTATCTTTACAACCAAAAAAGCAATTTGATTCCGTTTACCGAAACGCCTTCGGATTACGGTTTTGTGGTGGAAAATAACCGCATTATTTTTTCGATGAATGTTTATTTAAGCGAACCGCAAAAGCTGAGCACGGTGCCCATTACGCTAATGAGCTACGAGCCAACCTACTATATGGCGATGGAGTATAATTATCAAAGTGATGTCTCGATTGATGATAAAAAATGTGAAATCAAAGTGGTGCAACCGAAAGTGGACGATACTTTGAAACTTTATGCCTCAAGTTTGGACAAAGATCAGACACCAGAAGATCAATCGCTTGGGCGTGCTTTTGCCCAAAAGGTAGAGATGAAATGCAAAAATCAAAATTAACCGCTGCCTCTTTGCTCGTGTTAGCCTTGTTGGTGGTCGCTGTTTATTGGGTTTATCCGCTCTTGCTGCATAAAGTGATGCTGTGGCAAAAAGCGTTTAACTTACAGCTTTCTAGTTCGCTTAATCAGCTTAATCAACAACATCAAGAAGCAGGCATTACCCTTATTTTAATCAGCTTTTTTTACGGCATCTTTCACGCTGTTGGTCCTGGACACGGTAAGTTTATTCTCACGAGCTACTTGGCTTTAGAACAGTCGAAACTCAAACAAGCGGTCAAAATTAGCTTGGCCTCTTCCATTGTGCAAGGGATCGTTGCTATTTTGCTAGTGTCGATTATCGTTGTTGCCTTTACGCTTTCCCGCTCATATTTCAATTTAACACTAAAATGGGTAGAACGGGGCAGTTTTATGTTGATGATTTTGTTAGGGTTTTATTGGATTTATCAAGCGTGGAAAGGCATTCTCCCGCCTAAATTGCAGATTAGAAAAATCAGCCCAATGAAAATTCCCCAAGAAAAAACACTGCTTGTTGCATATCACGTTCACGATGAACATTGCGGTTGTGGGCATCAACATCTGCCTTCATCAGTGCAAATGAACCAATCAACAGGTTGGAAAAGCCAACTTTTCTTGATTTTGAGTATTGGATCGCGCCCATGTTCTGGGGCAATTTTAGTGCTGTTTCTCTCTTATACGCTCAATATTTACCTTTGGGGCGTATTGGCGACATTAATGATGGCGGTCGGTACAGGCATTACACTGACATTCTTTGCGTTGATGGTGGTCTTTACCCGTCATAAAGCCGTGCAGTTAAAAGCGTGGTATTTGCCTGCTAGGTTTAACTTTCCGGTTGCAAGTAGTTTGAAATTCTTGACTGCTTGCGTACTGATTGGAATGGGCATTTTGTTATTACACGGTAGTTTCATTGAGGTAGTAACGGTCACAATTTTTAGGCGGTAATACATTTTTTATTCTACTTTTTTCAGCTATAATAGTCCCTCACAAGCGGTAAGATTTTGCAAGAGATTGTCGAAATTTTACCGCTTACTTTTTCCTGTGGTTCGAGAACCTCCCACATAAAAAAACTAAGGATACAAAATGAACTTATCTGAACAACCCCAAAAAGCCCTCGTGATTTTCTCAGGCGGGCAAGATTCCACCACTTGTCTTTTCCAAGCGATTAAAGAATTCGGCAAGGAAAATGTTGAAGTGGTAACCTTCCAATATGGGCAACGCCACGCGATTGAGCTTGAAAAAGCCGAATGGATCGCCAAAGATGTTGGCGTAAAACAGACCTTAATTGACACATCGGTGATCAAAGCGATTACCACCAATGCCTTGATGCAAGAAGGTGCGGAAATTCAGCAAGAGGGTGATAAGCCAAATACCTTTGTGGATGGTCGCAACGCACTATTTTTACTTTATGCGGGCATTTATGCCAAAGGACAGGATATTTCTACCATTTACACGGGCGTGTGTGAGACCGATTTCAGTGGTTATCCAGACTGTCGCGATGTGTTCGTGAAATCAATGAACGTGACGATGAATTTGGCGATGGATTATAACTTTAACATTCGCACGCCGTTGATGTACCTTACCAAAAAAGAGACATGGAAATTAGCAGATGAGCTGGGTGTGTTTGACTATATTCGCGAACATACCCATACCTGCTATTTAGGCGTGGAAAGAGGTTGCCATACTTGCCCAAGCTGTGTATTGCGTGAAAAAGGCTTGAATGAATACCTTGCAGAAAGAGAGAAAAAAGATGTTTAAAATTGCGAAAGAATTTAATTTTGATATGGCACATATGCTCGATGGTCATGATGGAAAATGTAAAAACCTGCATGGGCACACCTATAAATTGCAAGTTGAAGTAGCTGGTGAGTTAGTCGCAGAAGGGGCAAAACGTGGGATGGTGATGGATTATGTTGATCTGAAAGCTATCGTAAAAACACATATTTTAGACCCGATGGATCACGCGTTTATTTACGATCTTAACAGCCCAAAAGAGAGTAAAGTGGCGAATTTGTTAATCGATTTAGATTCAAAAGTCTATGGCATTCCAAGCCGATCCACGGCGGAAGAGATGTCAAAATATATATTTGACAAGCTTAGAGAAGTTGGCTTGCCTGTGACACTTATTCGCCTGTGGGAAACCCCAACGTCTTACTGTGAATATTCTCAAGCCCCACATTTACAAGCGGTAAAAAATGGCAAATAAAACGCAAAATACCATTCTTAGCACCATCAGTTACCCAATTGTTGAGATTTTTGAGAGCTTGCAAGGCGAAGGTTTTAACACGGGAATGCCGAGCATTTTCGTCCGTTTTGGCAAATGTAACCTTACTTGCCCGTGGTGCGATACCGATTATATGACATTTGAAAGTTGGACCTTAGAGCAAATTTTAGCCAAAGTAAAATCCTATTCATCAAAGAATATTATCATCACCGGTGGTGAACCAACCATTCAGCCAAATCTGGGCGTATTGCTAGATGCTTTTAAACAAGCGGGCTATTTTTTAGTGATTGAAACTAATGGCTTGAAAGAAGTACCGAAACAAATAGATTATATTGCCACCAGCCCGAAACGGTTGTATCAAGAGAAATACCAACGCCGTTGCATTCCGTTTGCACATGAGGTACGTATTGTGGCAGATGAAAATGTGTTGGATTTCTGCGAACAGATCGAGCAACAAATTCAAGCGGAGCATTATTATCTCTCGCCATGCGAAGTTGATGGCAAAATGAATTTGCTGGAAACCATCACTCAGCTAGGGCAACTTAATCAGCGTGAAAACAAGCCGAAATGGCAGCTGAGTTTGCAAACGCATAAGATTGTAGGGATTGAGTAAATCATTTTATAGAAAAACCACTGTTTTTATTGACAGTTTAAAATGCCTTGTTATACTGTATTTAAATTCACTTATATTAAATCCAGTTAATGAGGTGTTTTTTATGCAAGCAACTATTGATATCCGTATCGCCAACACGCAAAAAATGAAAGATCACAAATTCGACCGCTTACTTGAAATTGTGGAAGAAGAGGTGGCAAAAGAGTTTCCAAAAGCGATTGTAAGAGCCAGAAAATCGGCATCAATGAGTGATGTTTCGGTTTTTGGCTTAGGTAAAGAAGGAAAGAAAGAGGTTTCTGAATTTTTAGAAGCGCTTTTTAATGATGGCTCGGCGTTTGATGAATTAAATGATCAGTATTATTAAAATCTTTTATATAAAAAGCGTTACTAATATTATAAAAATAAGGGGCTGTCCTAGATAACTAGACCAAACTCCCCTTAACTAATTGTTTTAAAATGGAAATTTGAGATTTTATTTCACTATTGTTAAAACGCCATTCACATTCCTTTAAATATAGCTCAAAATGCTCTTTGGGAATGCCATTAAACTTCCGTAAATGGCGTTTTGCTTGATTCCAAAAATTCTCAATTCCGTTTATGTGGTTGTGATTTTCAGCAAAATGCGTGCTGTGATTGATACGAAAATGGCTAAATTCACTGACATCAAGCACATCATAACTACGAAAAGTATCCGTGTACACAATGCTATCAGGCTTAACTTTCTATCGGATAATTGGTAATAATGTCGCTGATTGCGCATTAGGGACAACGACGGTATAAACCTTGCTATTTCGTTTGAGAAGCCCGAATACTGCGACTTTTCCCACGGCACCGCGCCCACGTTTGCCTTTTCGAGTACCGCCGAAATAGCTTTCATCGGCTTCAATTTCACCTTCAAACATTTCCAAATGGGGGCTTGTTTGATAGATGAGCAAGCGTAATCGATGAAAGTAATAAGCGGCTGTATTTTTGTTTACATTAACCAATTCACTGGCTGTTCTTGCTGTGACACCTGCGACAAACAGTTCAATGAGTTTATTTTGTTTATGCTGACTTAAGCGACTTTTTCTCATTAGTTTATTCTAACCTAAATGGGATTTTTAGTCGTTATCTAGTACAGCCCCAAAAATAAATATTAGCAACAAATTTGTCTACTATGCTTGCATTTCTAAATTTTCAGAAAAAATTTCAGCTTCTACCGCTGGAATCCGTTTTTCTTCATTTGCCCATTCACCGAGATCGATTAAGTGGCAGCGGTCACTACAAAATGGGCGATATTTATTCTCGGCTTTCCATTCTACTTTCTTCTGACAAGTTGGACATTCTACGACTAATTCTGACATTGCTTTTCCTCTGCTTTTTTCAAATAAATTTTGTGAAGTTCATTTATTTGTTTTTTTATTTTTCCTAAATTTTTTTCAAGCGGCTGATTATTATCAATAATATCATCAGCATAACTTAATCTTTTTTCTCTTGAAACTTGCGATGCCATAATATTTTGAATTATCTCTAACTTATTATTATCACGCTTTATCGCTCTTTCTATTTGTGTTTCAGGCTGCACATCTACCACTAAAATACGATCACATAAATGGGGCAGATTATTTTCAATCAGTAATGGTACCATTAAAATCACATAAGGCTGCTGGCATTGTTCCACTTGGGCAAGCATTTCATTTCTAATGGCAGGATGAAGCAATTGATTCAGCCACGTTTTCTCATTAGGATGAGAGAAAATGATTTCGCGTAATTTAGCTCGATTTAATTCACCTTGTTCTGTGAGAACATCAGTACCAAAATGAGAACATAATTCTGCTAATAATGGCGAGCCTTTTTCAACGACTTGACGGGCAATAATATCGGCATCAACTACAGGCACTCCAAGTGCTGAAAATAGACCACCAATGGTGCTTTTCCCACTTCCAATACCGCCCGTTAATCCAACAATATAAGGCATTCTTTATCCTCAATTTATGATTAGTTGAGGTAAATTATAATAAAAGTTGCCACACTAATAAACGGAATAAAAGGCAATTTTTGCCGTTTTTGCGAAGTCATGCATCGTTCTGCTAAGTAGTATGTTATCCCTAGCACTGAGGCGATAAGCACAAGTTGTAACATCTGCTCTAACATAAAAAGAGGTGATAAAGCAATTAACAATAAACTGTCTCCCAACCCAAAGCCTTCCTTCTTTAAAAGGAAAATAGAGAAAAAGTGAATAAAAATAAAGAAAATGACCGTAAAATAGAATGTCTCTAAATTTCCTTTATATAGTGTGAGTAAAAATAAAATAGCTAAATATCGAATATCAGTCAGGTAATAAATTATATCTAATACAGTTAGAAAGCATAGGATAATAATCATTGCTGAAATAAGATAATTTTGATTTAATAAAGTAACCAAAGGAAAGATAAAGAAAAAAAGAATTGATAACTTACTATTTTTTATTTTTAATTTAGATTGTTTTTCAAAATCGCTATAATCTAGCTGAAAATTCACTAGAGAATAAAATTCGTCATAAGTTTGCCGGTTGATTCGCTTGGCAAAAAGAGGTATCTCTCTTTTAAACCAGAAAGCTAATAATATGGCAGTTAAAAATTCCAAAAATTTTACTAAATTCATTTTATTCAACTAAAGATCCCATATCAAAAATTGGTAAATAAAGCCCAACAATAATTGTGCCAACAATCCCGCCCAATACCACCATTAGCACAGGCTCAAGCAATTGCGACAAAATATCTAGCTGATCATCTAATTTCTTTTTATAGATTTGGCTAACATATTCGCTCATTTCAGCTAATTTTCCGCTCTTTTCACCCACGGATAACATCTGAACCGTTTGGCTTTCAAATACCTCTGTATTTAAACATTCAGAAAAAGCGTAACCCTGTTTAATCAGCGTTAGTACCGATAGACACTCTTTTTGTAAAATAGGATCGGCTTGTTTATTCGATAAAAAAGTTTCTAAAATAAGATCTAACCGAAGGCTAGCATTTAGCATTAAGGCTACATTTTGGGTAAAATAAACAATACGTGATTGGCTAAGAATAGTCTTAAATACGGGCATATTACTTAAAATAGAGTATTTTAGCTTTGTGATTATTGTTGTTTTTTTCGCTAAAAAAGAGAGTAAAACACTACTTAAAATAAGTAAAACTAGTAGAAATATATAATTATCCACTAATAAATTAGAGAGAAAAAAGAGTATTTCCGTAATAAATGGAAGAGTTTTATCTTTAGCACTATATAATTCTGCAAATTTAGGCAAAATTAGCACTAACATTCCAATTGAAAGTGTTAACGCAATTGTTAAGACCATCACAGGATAAAACATGATCTTTTTTACTTTAGAAAATAATTTCTCACTTTCAGACCTAGATTGTGCTATATTTTCAAGTATTATACCTAATTTTCCACTCATTTCTCCCATTTTGATAAGCTGAATTTCTTGGCTATCTAAATAGCGATTTAAATTTTCTAATGATTTTGAAAAAGAATAACCTAACTCAACCGAACGAATTATTTCCTCAAACCATAAATAGAGTTTTATATTTTGTGTGTTCTCTAAAATAATAGATAAGGCTTGTTTTAATGGTAGTTTGGCATTGATTAGTAAAGCAAGTTGAGAAATAAGCTGAGTCACCTCTTCTGATTTTGGATTTTTAGGTAAAATAAAATTCCGACTAATTTTAATTTGCTGAAAGCCTTTTTTAATTAACCTTTGTTCTAATTCATCTTGATTTCTAGCTAATAATTTCCCTTTCTGTTTCTGCTGAAAACGATTAATAGCTTTCCAATGAAATTCATATACCTTAAACATAGCCTAATATCCTCTGGATTTCTGGTAAATTGGTTTTATTTTCTTGGCATTTTTGTATTGCACTTTCTGCCAAAGTAGAAAAATCTAAACAAGCGGTCGATTTTTCAAATTCTTTACCATTTTTTGACAGTAATTGATACACACCAATTCGCCCTTTGTAGCCCTGATAACAATGCTCACAGCTATTGCCTTGGCAATGCGTGCAGATTTTCCTAACTAGGCGTTGAGCAATAACCAATTGCAAGCTATTTCTTAATTCAAATTCTTTAATTCCAAGTTGCAACAGGCGTTCTACTGCTGATGGAGCATCGTTAGTATGAAGTGTGGAAAGCACCAAATGCCCTGTTTGAGAGGCTCGCAATGCCATTTGTGCACTCTCTTCATCACGAATTTCACCAAACATAATAATGTCGGGATCTTGGCGTAAAAAAGTACGTAATAATTGGCTAAAGTCTAATCCAATGCCACGATCTACTTGGGTTTGAATAATGCCATCAATTTCGATTTCAATTGGATCTTCTGCAGTTAAAATATGTTTTTCACTTTGATTCAAATAACTTAATGCACTATATAAAGTAATACTTTTACCGCTTCCTGTAGGGCCAGTTACTAAAATTAAACCTTGTGGTTGATTTAGTGCATTTAATAAAGTTTCTTTCTGTTGAGGATTAAATCCAAGCTCTAAAAAATTTAAATCAACAGGTTTATTCTTTTGCAAACGCAGCACTATTTTCTCACCAAAATTAGTTGGCAATGTAGAAACACGAAAATCTAACGTATCAGAAATTTTTGTTTTAAAGTGGAATTGTCCATCTTGGGGCAAACGAGTTTCACTAATATCTAATTTAGCAAGAATTTTTAATCGAGAAATAATACGACTAGATAAATTCAGCGATAGCGTTTTATAAATATGTAAAACACCATCAATTCTTAAGCGGATCAATAGCTGATTTTTCTGTGGTTCTAAATGAATATCGGAAACGTTTTTCTGCAGGCAATAATTAAATAATTCATCTAAAATATGTATTACAGGATTATTATGATCTAATTCTGTCTGCTGATTATTTTCTGCATAAATAATTTCCGTTGTTTCGTAAAGCATCTCTTTTTTAGGAGATAACTCATTTAACAGATACTTTAATTCTTCAGTCGAAATTAAAATAGGTTCAATCTCTTTATGTGCAATAAAGGAAAAAATCTCATAAGCGGTCAGATTGTTTAAATCATCAATTGCAAGCCATAATTTCTCTTTATCCTCTTTAACGGGAATAGCCAAATAACGTAAAAGAATGGTTTTATCTTCACAATTTTTCTGCCATTGAGGTTTTGAGATTTCAAAAATATTTTGAGTGTTTAAATCGCAAACAGTATAGGTCATAGTTTTTTTGTTATAAGTGATTTATTAGCAAAAGAGCGGTCAAAATTGACCGCTTGGAATTGATTCTATTAGTTTGTTGAGCCTGTAGAGCAGAAATTCGCAGGGAATAAACTCGTATCAGAACCCGTACAAGTTGTTTTCCAGCTAATCGTATTTGAGCTAAAGGTTGGCGTCATTGTGTAACCAAAGCCATCAATATTGCCTTTACCTGCTACCGTAATGACCCCGCTTGCGACAGAAACGGATTTCAAGTATTTAGTTTCGTCGCTTGAGGTTTTATTTGCCTGCACACCATTTGAGCCGCCTGAACAATTTGCCATATTGCCAGTGTTGTAAATACAAACTTCCACATCTGATTTATATGAAGCAGATGCTCGTAAAAGTTCAGAGAGTGCCGCTTTTTGTGTATAAGTGGTGTAGGAAGGGATCGCAATGGTTGCCAGAATGGCAATGATAGCAATAACAATCATCAATTCAATGAGAGTAAATGCCTTTGAAGGCTTAAGAAAAAGTGACTTTTTCATTAAAGATTTCATTTGTTAAATTTCCTTTTAAATCAATACGCGTGTTATTCACGCCCTTAAAGTTTGCGGATTTTTTCTGTTTTAGCGAGTACTAATGTTTAAATTTTCGAGCATGCTCGAAAAAATAAAAATTTTTAGTGTTTATTCATTCAGTATTTTTTGCTAGTATTTCGCCAATTTTTCAGTTTAGGGTTGAGGTTTAATATGGCAAAAGCACCAAAAACAGCTTATGTGTGTAGCGATTGTGGGGCAGAATACTCTAAATGGATGGGGCAATGTAAAGAGTGCTATGCGTGGAACACGATCAGTGAAATTCGCTTAGTTTCTGCAAAAGAGAATAAGAAAAACGACCGCTTTAGTGGCTATGCAGGCGAAACCTCAGGCAAAGTTCAGGCTTTATCTGAAATCAGCTTGCAGGAAGTACCGCGTTTTAGTAGTGGATTTAACGAGCTCGATCGCGTGTTGGGGGGCGGTGTTGTACCTGGTTCAGCCATTCTGATTGGCGGTCACCCTGGTGCGGGGAAAAGTACGTTGTTGCTGCAAATGATGTGCGGATTATCTAAAGAAATTCCTACACTGTATGTCACAGGTGAGGAGTCGCTTCAACAAGTGGCAATGCGCGCGAACCGTTTAGGCTTGCCAACCGAACATCTCAAAATGCTTTCTGAAACCTCGGTTGAGCATATTTGTAACATTGCCGATCAAGAAAAACCTCAAATTATGGTGATTGACTCTATTCAAGTGATGCATCTTTCAGATATTCAATCTTCACCAGGTTCGGTTTCTCAAGTGCGTGAATGTGCCTCATTCCTTACTCGTTATGCGAAAACCCGCCAAGTGGCGATTATTATGGTCGGACACGTAACCAAAGACGGTACGCTTGCAGGCCCTAAAGTTTTAGAACATGCGATTGATGCCTCACTTTTGTTAGAGGGGGAATCAGACTCTCGCTACCGCACCTTGCGCAGCCAAAAAAACCGTTTTGGTGCTGTAAATGAGCTAGGCGTGTTTGCGATGACAGAACAAGGACTTCGCGAAGTCAAAAATCCATCCGCGATCTTCTTGAGCCGTAGCGAAGAGCAAGTTTCAGGTAGTTCGGTGGTCGTACTTTGGGAAGGCACGCGTCCGCTTTTGGTGGAAATTCAAGCCTTGGTCGATCACTCAATGCTCGCTAATCCTCGCCGTGTGGCTGTGGGTTTAGATCATAATCGCCTATCGTTACTGCTTGCTGTTTTACACCGCCATGGTGGATTGCAAATGTCAGACCAAGATGTATTTGTCAACGTAGTGGGCGGTGTAAAAGTTACCGAAACCAGTGCTGATTTAGCCTTAATTCTCGCTTTGATTTCAAGCTTTCGAAATCGACCACTGCCACATGATTTAGTAATCTTTGGTGAAGTGGGCTTAGCGGGTGAAATTCGCCCAGTGCCAAGCGGTCAAGAACGTATTTCCGAAGCAGCAAAACATGGTTTCAAGCGTGCCATTGTGCCATTTGGTAATATGCCGAAAAAAGCGATTAAAGGCATGGAGGTTTTTGGCGTGAAAAAACTCAGTGATGCGTTAGATATTTTAGGCAATTTGTAATGGCTAATTCCTCTATTAAATGGTTAATGCTTTGCCGCGAACCGCGTTTATACAGCTGCCAACGGATAAAAACCGCCTGTGAACAGCGTGGCATTTCACTCGACATTCTCGACCCAAATCGAATGTTACTTAAACTTGCAAATGTTCGAGGAAAATCGACCGCTAGATTGTTCTATCAAACGCCGGAACAAAAATTAGAGCTCGATGAATATCAAGCGGTACTTCCTCGGTTTGGCGTAACCAGCACAGAGATGGGCTGTTATGTGTTGCAGCATTTTGAAATCAAGAAAACGAAAGTGCTAAATAATGCCCAAGCTTTCCGATTGGCTCGAAACAAATGGCAAAGTTTGCAATTGCTTGCCGCTTACGGCTTGCCTATTCCCTCAACAAGTTACATTGGCGAATTAGTTGAAAGCTTTTCTCAATTGGTTTTGCATTCTCCTTCAGTCGTACTTAAGACATTAGTCGGTATGCAAGGTGCTGGCGTGGAGTTATGTGAGCAAAAAGCCGATGCCTTAAATAAGCTAGAAACGTTAAAACAAACAGGCGAAAAAGTATTAGTACAGGATTTTATGGAAGAAGCGAGAGGAAAAGATATTCGAACTTTTGTGATTGGCGATCAAGTTGTTGCTAGCATGCAACGTACTGCTCGCAACGGTGATTTTAGAGCGAATTTACATCAAGGCGGAACAGCAGAAAGCATTGAGCTAACAGAGGAAGAAAAACTGTTCGCCATTAAAGCGACTAAAGCGATTGGGCTCGATGTTGCAGGTATTGATTTAATCCGTACCAGCCAAGGCACATTGATTTTAGAGGTAAATGCCAGCCCAGGTTTAGAAGGAATTGAAAGGGTTTCAGGTAAAGATATCGCGGGAATGATGGTGGATTATGTTTTGTCTCGTATGTAAAAAAGAGCTGGTAAATCCAGCTCTTCTTACACATCTAAATTATTTAGATGCTTTTAACTCTTGGTAATATTTCTCGTAAAGCTTGATTGCATCACCTACATCATCTTGCCATTGTGATTCTTGTAGCACTTTTTGTGTTGGGTAAATCGCTGGATCTTGCGTAATCTCTTTCGGTAATACTTCTAACGCTTTCATATTTGAAGTTGGGTAACCGATTGCAAGAGTAAGTTGCTCAGATACTTTTGCACTTAATAAGTAGTTGATTAACTTATGAGCATTCTCTTTATTTTTAGAGTTTGCTGGAATGGCTAAGGTATCAACCCAAAGAACAGGACCTTCTTTCGGGAATATCATATCAATTGGTGCTTGTTCTTTCTTCGCAATACGCACAGAACCGTTCCATAATTGACCTACAGAAACTTCACCTGAGATGAATGAGTTTGCAGGGTTGTCAGAGCTGAATGAAAGCACGTTTGGACGTAATTTTTTTAACTCTTCGTAAGCTGCTTTGATCTCTTCAGGATCAGTTGTGTTCGGGTTTTTGCCTAATTTTAATAATGCAATGTTGAATACTTCGCGTGCATCATCTAACAATTGTATTTTGTTCGCAAATTCAGGTTTCCATAAATCCCCCCAAGAGGTGAATTGGTCGCCTTTGTAGTTGTTAGTGTTAAATGCAATGCCTGGGGCGCCTAAAAGTTGAGGTAATGAATATTTGTTACCTTTATCGTAAGGTTTGTCTAACCAGTCAGGGTTTAATTCTGCGATAACGGGTAATTTGCTGTGATCAAGCTCCGCTAACATCCCTTCTTTTGCCATTTTAGACACAAAGTAATTGGAAGGTGCGATTACATCATAACCGCCATCTTTACCTTGAAGTTTTAACTTCGCATACATTGTTTCGTTAGATTCAAGGCTAGATACCTCAACTTTAATACCAGTCTCTTTTTGAAATTGATCTAACAAACCTTCAGGTACATACTCAGTCCAAGTATATAAGTGAACAGTGCCAGCATCAGCTGGGGCAGCAGCCTCAGTTGTTTTTGCCTTTTCTTCATTACAAGCTGTTAATGCCAATGAAGCCACACCTGCAGCGAATAAACCTGCGAATTTTTTCATTTAGTTTTCTCCGTTAAGAAAAAAGATAAAAGCGGTCGGATTTCTCCGAAGTTTGACGAATCTTCCACACCAATCAATGGCAATGAAATCGAAGGGATTTTAAGCTACCCCCCACATTTTGCAAGCCTTTTTTGCCCTGAAGAAGGATTTATTTTCCTATTCTTCTTGAATTTCGCTAATTTGCTATTATATTAAATCCGATTTTATTTCACTGAATTTAAGAGGATTTTGTATGACTACTCAACAAGAAAAAGCACAAGAGCAAAGCACAGAACAAGAAAATGTAGAACTCCAACAACCTGAAGCGGTTGAAGAGCAAGTACAATCAGAAAATAGAGAAGAGCAAGCTGTAGAAGCAGAATTAGCCGCAGCTTACGCTCGTATCAATGAATTAGAAATTTACGTTTCAGAAATTGATGCCCGTGAAAAAGATATTCAATTACGTGCCCAAGCAGAAATTCAAAATATTCGCCGTCGAGCTGAGCAAGATGTCGAAAAAGCTCATAAATTTGCATTAGAAAAATTTTCAAAAGAGCTACTAACTGTTGTTGATAATCTTGAACGTGGTTTAGCCGCATTAGATAATGCTGTTACTGATGAAACAACACAAGCGTTAGTTGATGGCGTAGAAATGACCCACAAAGAATTCATTTCAACCTTAGGCAAATTTGGTGTAGAAGCAGTAGGTGTTGTTGGTGAAGCATTTAATCCTGAACTTCACCAAGCGATTTCAATGCAACCCGCTGAAGGCATTGAGTCGAACCACATAAGTGTCGTGTTACAAAAAGGCTATACACTTCAAGGGCGAGTGTTACGTCCAGCAATGGTAATGGTTGCAGCTTAATTTACCGAACTGAACTATTTTTAAAAATAAATGCTAGCAACAATTTTTTATTAGGTGTGTAGCTTTAGCGGTTTAACAACAATTTTTTCTAGCGTGTCTTTAAAAAATTTTTTAGCTAAAACACTATAAAATGTGATCTAAATCACAAATCTAAATATTTCTACTTGGAACATTTGCAAATTCCCGTAAAAATATGACCGCTCTCTATTTATTTAATTTGTCTATTTAATTTCAGAAGGAAAAAATATGAAAATGACTTTAAAAGTAAGTGTATTAGCGACGTTATCTGCATTAGTCTTAACAGGTTGTGCACATAATCAAATGGATGCAAAAGCACACGCGGAAGCTCAATTGCAACAACAAGCAGTAATGGGCATTAACTGGATGCAAGATTCGGGCGAATATAAAGCGCTTGCCTACCAAGCTTATAACACGGCTAAAACTGCCTTTGATCACGCGAAAGTGACTAAAGGTAAGAAAAAAGCGGTGGTAGTAGATTTAGACGAAACGATGCTAGACAACAGCCCATACGCTGGTTGGCAAGTTCAAAATAATAAAGGTTTTGATGGTAAAGATTGGACACGCTGGGTTGATGCTCGACAATCTCGTGCAGTTCCTGGTGCGGTAGAATTTAACAACTATGTTAATTCACACAAAGGTAAAATGTTCTATGTAACTAACCGTAAAGATAGCTCCGAAAAAGCGGGTACAATTGACGATATGAAACGTTTAGGCTTTGAAGGTGTGGACGAGTCAGTATTTTACTTGAAAAAAGATAAATCAGCGAAAGCTGCTCGTTTTGCTGAAATTGAAAAACAAGGCTATGAAATCGTACTTTATGTCGGCGATAACTTAGATGACTTTGGTGATGCAGTATACGGTAAATTAAATGCAGAACGCAGTGCATTTGTAAAAGAAAACCAAGCAAAATTTGGTAAAACTTACATCGTATTACCTAACCCGAACTATGGTGGCTGGGAAGGCGGTTTAGCTAAAGATTACTTTAAAGGCGATGCACAAAGCAAAATTAAAGCTCGTTTAGATGCTATTCAAGCATGGGATGGTAAGTAATTTATAGGAATTTTATGGTACGGTAAAATCAAATACTAAAAATATGATTTTACCGTATTTTTTATATCTGAAATTTAATGTTTTTGCTTCAACGTATTTAATGCATTTAATCCTTTCTCACAACTTTTCTGCTGTAAGCTTTCTTCCATTGCGAGCAATTGTTTTTGGGTTTCTGTTAGCTTATTTTTTAAACGCTTTACTTGAGTGTGTGTACCTGGTTGTCTTTCTGCATCTTTAATAAGCGTATTTGCAACGTTAAACATATTTTCACATTGTGGAATAAGTTTAATAACCTCTGGTTTTTCAATAGTAAGAGACGAGGTTTTTACTTGGGCTTGTACGCTTGTGGAAAATAATGCACTGGTACAAATTGGAAAACAGAGAAGAAAATATTTTTTTAGCATAGTTTTACCTTTTTCTATTATAGCTAAAAGCTTTCAATCTAAATAAAAATGACTTAAATCGCTAAGAGATTAGCACGCTTAAATGAAAAAGTCAGCAAGAGCAGATGGCTAAAAATCAGATTTTTTTTGATCTTTCTCAAAAGAATAACTTAATTTTACCTCTTGAGAGGTAACATATTTTGATCTTTTTTCTTAATTTATTAAAAAATTTTGCTAAAAGTTGAATTATTTCAATACAAAGGTTAAGTTCCTGTTAATAGGGGCGGTTTTTTATTTTTTCAATAACAGGTAGAATAGTCGCCTGAAACTCTGATTACCTATGTGGGGTAGATCTTTGCTTTGGGTCAAAGTTTTGTGGGGCATTATTCGGTATCGAATAATTAATCGTATTTCATATTATCAAGATGAAGAGGTTTGAGATGTTAGACTTTGTTGAACTCTCGCGTTTGCAGTTTGCTTTAACTGCTCTCTATCACTTCTTATTTGTGCCGCTTACATTAGGTCTTTCTTTTGTGCTTGTAGTGATGGAAACACTTTATGTAACGACAGGAAAAGAAGTTTATAAAGATATGACTAAATTCTGGGGTAAGTTATTCGGTATTAACTTTGCTCTTGGGGTAACGACTGGTATTACCATGGAATTCCAGTTTGGTACAAACTGGTCATACTACTCTCACTATGTAGGCGATATCTTCGGTGCACCTTTAGCATTAGAAGGTTTAATGGCGTTCTTCTTAGAATCAACTTTCGTGGGTTTATTCTTCTTTGGTTGGGAGCGTCTGTCTAAGAAAAAACATTTATTAGCAACATACTGTGTGGCATTTGGTTCTAATTTCTCTGCAATGTGGATCTTAGTAGCGAACGGCTGGATGCAAAACCCAGTAGGTTCAGAATTTAACTTTGAAACAATGCGTATGGAAATGACCAGTTTTACTGATCTTCTTTTAAACCCAGTGACTCAAAGTAAATTCTTACATACTGTAACTGCAGGCTATACCTGTGGTGCGATCTTTGTATTAAGCATCAGTGCTTACTATATCTTAAAAGGTCGTGATTTAGGCTTTGCAAAACGTTCATTCTCAGTGGGGGCAAGTTTTGGTTTGTTCGCTATTTTATCTGTATTAATTATGGGTGATGAATCTGGTTATGAAATCGGTAAAGCACAACCTGTTAAATTAGCAGCCATGGAAGCTGAATGGGAAACTCACCCAGCACCTGCGGCATTTAATGCAATTGCAATTCCAAACTCTAAAGCTCGTCAAAACGACTTTGCAATTCAAATCCCATACCTTGGCGGTTTAGTGGCAACTCGTTCTTTAGATACTGAAATCAAAGGCTTAAATGATATTCGTAAAGAAAATATTGAGCGTGTACGTAACGGTGCTACAGCAGTTGTTTTATTAGAAAAACTTCGTTCTGGTAACTATACAGAAGAAGAAAAAGCAGCATTCCAAGCAGTTCAAAAAGATCTTGGCTTTGGTTTATTGTTAAAACAATACGTAGGCGATAATATTACAGCGGCAACAGAAGAACAAATTATTAAAGCAGCAGATGCAACTATTCCAAATGTAGGTCCTAACTTCTGGGCGTTCCGTATGATGGTTGGCTCTGGTATGCTAATGTCTTTAATCATTGGCTTAGCATTCTTCTTTAACTTCCGTGGTACAGTAGGTAAAAACAAATTGTTACTTAAAGTGGTATTATGGTCTATGCCATTACCATGGATTGCCATTGAAGCTGGTTGGTTCTTAGCTGAGTTCGCACGTCAGCCTTGGGCAGTTTATGAAGTGTTACCAACAGGTATTTCGGCTTCTCACTTAACTGTGGCTGAATTATGGACTGCAATTGGTTTATTATGTGGTTTATATACAATCTTCTTAGTAGTAGAAATGTATTTAATGTTCAAATATGGTCGTTTAGGTCCAAGTGCATTAAAAACAGGTAAATACTACTTTGAGCAATCTGCGAAATAAGGAGTAGACAATGTTAGATTATGAAGTTCTCCGCTTTATTTGGTGGATCTTAATTGCTGTATTGTTAATCGGTTTTGCAATTACCGATGGCTTTGATATGGGCGTATTAACGCTTTTACCTGTGGTGGGTAAAAGCAATACAGAACGTCGTGTGATGATCAACTCAATTGCACCTCACTGGGATGGTAACCAAGTTTGGTTATTAACAGGTGGTGGTGCGATCTTCGCAGCGTGGCCAACTGTATATGCAACCTCATTCTCAAGTTTTTTCTTGGCAATGATATTAGTGCTTGCAGCATTATTCTTCCGTCCAGTGGGCTTTGAGTACCGTGCGAAAATCGACTCACCAAAATGGCGTAATGCTTGGGATTGGGCATTATTCATCGGTGGTTTCGTGCCGTCACTTATTTTCGGTGTGGCGTTTGGTAACTTATTACAAGGCTTACCATTTGAGTTTAATAACATCAATCAAGTAACTTATACGGGTACATTCTTAGGCTTATTAAATCCATTCGCATTATTATGCGGCGTGGTGAGTTTATTTATGCTAACTACTCAAGGTGCGACTTGGTTGCAAATGAAAACCACGGCTGAATTACGCAACCGCGTACGTGGCGTATCACAATTAGCGGCAACCGTAACATTAGTTGCATTTGTATTAGCGGGTGTTTGGTTATACTTCAAAGAAGGTTTTGTGATCACAAGCCAATTAGATCACAACGCAGTTTCTGCATTAACCAACAAAACTGTAGCTGTTGAAACATCTGCTTGGTTTAAAAACTATGCTGAAATGCCTGTGCTTTGGATTGTACCTGCAATTGCAGTCATCGGTGCATTATTAACCATCGTTGCATCTAAAGCAAACCGCTCAGGTACTGCGTTCTTTGCATCATCTTTAATGCAAATTGGTGTTATCTTAACCGCAGCAGTTTCTATGTTCCCATTCATTATGCCTTCAATTTCTCATCCAGAAATGAGCTTAACTGTTTGGGATTCAACTGCAAGCCTTAACACCTTAACCGTTATGTTCTATGCAGCGTGTTTCTTTGTACCAATCGTATTGTGCTATACTATTTGGTCTTACATCAAAATGTTTGGTCGTCTTGATGCAAAATTCATTGAAGAAAACCACGCAACAGCATACTAAGGAGCAATTATGTTTTATTTAACTTGGTTTTTTGGTATGTTTCTCGCAATTTACTTTGCCGTATTTGTTACGACAAAGATTGAGAAAACAGGTAAATTTGACGAATAATCTATGATTCATTTGTTATATAACTTAACTTTAAAGGGCTTGCTAAAAGCCCTTTCTTTTCTTCTTGCAAGCGGTCTGTTTGCAATGATTTTATTAAAATCGACCACTTTCGGGCTCTATTTTGGCGGTAAAATTCCTTACTTTGCTTTATTGGCTTTTTATGGCATGGGGATTTTATGGATTCACGGTATCGGCTTTGAAATCCGTAGTAAAATTTGGCAATTGGTTTTCCTACCTTTAATCGGTTATGCAATTGTTATCCCTTCGCTTTGTATCCTTTTTTGAGTTAAATTATAAAAAGAAAGTGTACTTTTATTTTTAAATAAAAAATAAATTGCAAAAGCTATTGCGCTGGCATTTTTAACTGAATAAAATAGACAGCCGCGATCGTCTAAAAAGTGGACGTTTACGAAAGAGAATAAAATAGGATAGAATATGCATTTTCCTATTCGAGTTTATTATGAAGATACAGACGCGGGCGGTGTGGTTTATCATGCAAGCTATGTCTGTTTTTTTGAACGAGCAAGAACGGAATTTTTACGCAACAAAGGCTTTTCCCAACAATCATTGTTATCGGAAAATATTGCTTTTGTTGTGAAGAAGTTAGAAATAGACTACAAAACGCCTGCTCGTTTAGATGATTTTCTTTCTGTTGAAACAGAAATTAAAGAAATAAAGAAAGCGACGATTATTTTTGAACAGAAACTTTTGCGTGATCAAGTTTGTATAAGCTACGCAATAGTTAGTGTGGCAAGTGTCGATTTACTTAAAATGAAACCGATTGCAATACCGAAAAATATTCGTGATGCAATGGATTCATCTCACTAATTCATTATCATTATTGGAGTTTTCAATGCAAGAAACTAGCTTTGACTTAATTTCGTTATTTGCACAAGCAAGTATCGTTGTTAAGATCGTCATGCTTATTCTTATCACTTTCTCGGTATTATCTTGGGCAGTGATTATTCAACGTAGTCGTTATTTGACTAATGCAGCAAAAGGGTCACTCGCTTTTGAAAATAAATTTTGGTCAGGCGAAGATTTAAATCGTTTACACGAAGGATTAGAAAATCGTCGTGATAAATTAAGCGGTTCAGAACAAATTTTCTATGTTGGGTTCAAAGAGTTTACTCGTTTGCAACAAGTAAGCCCAGATGCACCCTCTGCAAATATTCAAGGCACAAGTCGTGCAATGAACCTCGCGCTAAACCGTGAAGTGGAAACGCTCGAAAGCTATATTCCTTTCTTAGGTACTGTTGGCTCTATTAGCCCATACATCGGTTTATTTGGTACTGTTTGGGGAATTATGCACTCATTTATGGGATTAAGTGCAGTGAAACAAGCAAGCCTCCAATCGGTAGCACCAGGTATTGCAGAAGCGTTAATTGCAACAGCTATCGGTTTGTTTGCGGCTATTCCTGCAGTAATGGCTTATAATCGTTTAAGCTTACGTGCGAATAAGTTAGAACAAAATTACGCAAACTTTATTGATGAGTTTACGACAATTTTACACCGTCAAGCATTTTCTAAAAAATAAATGAGAACAAGAGGTCATTTTTATTCAATTTTTTGCAAAAAGAGATAAAAATCTGACCGCTTGTCGTGAAATGTTAGTGATAACCTGAATTTAGTAAAAGAGGAAAATATGTCTTACCGTCGCAAACGTAAGGACATTAAATCTGAAATTAACATTGTACCATTCTTGGACGTATTACTTGTGCTTTTGCTTATTTTTATGGCAACAGCGCCCATTATCAGCCAAAGTGTAGAAGTTAATTTACCAGAAGATAAGCATAGTCAATCAGTAACCAATGAAGATAAGACCCCTGTGATTTTACAAGTGGCGGGTGTGGGTTTATATAAATTAAAAGTTGGTGGCAACTTTGTTACTGGTAGTAATGGCGAAGAACTAAGCGATCAAGAAGTGATTTTGTTTGCTGGTGAAGAATTTAAAAAAGATGAAAACACGCTTTTTTTAGTTGCAGGTGATGCAACCGTGCCTTATGAAGAAGTGATCAAAGGTATTGTGTTATTAAAAGAAGCGGGTATTGAAAAAGCAGGCTTAATGACTCAAGGTCAATAATCATCAAGGATAACGTGTGAGATCTCAAAACGATAGACTTGAATTTGCAATAATTCTCTCTCTACTATTGCACGCTCTTTTAATTGGGTTGCTTCTATTAGGCTCCCTATTTACTAATATCACATTACCTCCTGCTGCTGGCGGTAATGGTGGAGATGGTGAAGAGTTTGAAGCGGTGATGGTTGATACAGGGCAAGTGGCTGCAGAATATGGTCGATTACAATCAGATAGAAAAGGGAATGCTCAACCTAAACCTGTGGAAGAGACAAAACCTGTTGAAGATGTAAAAGAAGAGGTTGCTGAAGAAGTTGAACAAGCTAAAGTCGAGCTTGCTGAAAAACAGGAGCAAGAAAAGACTTTAGAAGAACAACGTCAGGCTCAATTGTTAGCTCAGCAAAAACAAGAAGAGCAAAAACGACAAGAGCAAATCAAGCAAGAACAGTTGAAAAAAGAGCAGCAGCGTCAAGAACAGTTAAAACAAGAACAGCTTGAAAAACAGAAAGAAGAAGCAACACGTAAAAAAGCAGCCGAAGCAGCTCGTCTAAAAGCGGAAGCTGAAGCAAAACGTTTAGAGGCAGCAGCAAAACAAGCTGAAGAAGAGCGTAAAGCGAAAGAAGCCCTTCAAAAAGCAGAGCAGCAGAAGAAATTAGAAGAGCAGAAAAAAGCACAAGAAGCTAAGGAAAAAGCAGCTCAAGAAGCGAAACTAAAAGCCGAAAAAGAAGCCAAAGAAAAAGCCGTAGCAGAAGCAAAGGCAAAAGCTGAGAAAGAGGCTAAAGAGAAGGCTGAAAAAGAAGCAAAAGCGAATGCAGAAAAAGCGGCAGCAGAGGCAAAAGCGAAAGCTGCTGCAGAAGCGAAAGCCAAAGCAGCAGCTGATGCTAAGGCTAAAGCAGATGCAGAAGCAAAAGCAGCCGCAGCAAGAGCAAAAAATAATAAAGCACTAGATGATTTCTTATCAGGTGGCGATATTGGTGGTGGCTCAGCCACGAAAGGGGGAAACAAAAATTCAGCTGGCCTTGCGGGTAATGGCAACAGTAAAGGTCTGGGGGACGGACAAGGTACGGCAGACCGTGGTTATGAGCGTTTAATTAAACAAAAATTATCACGCGAGTACCAAGTTGATCCAAGCTTTAGTGGTCGTGAATGCCGCGTAAAAATCAACATTGAACGAGATGGACGCATTTCAAGTCACGAAGTGATTTCTGGCCCACCAGATATTTGTCGTGCTGCGGTGGCGGCTATTACTCGTGCACAAAGTGTACCAAGGGCAAAAGATGATCCGACTTATAATACTTATAAATCGCCAATCATCAAATTTGGATTAAAAGTTTTATAATAACCTAGAGGTTAAAAAATGAAGTTTAAATCGCATTTAGCGAGTATAATGGGTGTGTTCGCATTCTTGTGTAGTGCTAATATTGCTAAAGCCGAGTCAGATGTAGTGATTTCGGTAGACGAAGGTGTGAGTATGGCTCAGCCAATCGCAGTTATTCCTTTTAAAGGTAGTGCTAACGAAGATGTAGGTCAAATTATTGCTGATGATTTACGTAACAGTGGTAAATTCTCTCCTATTGATAGAACTAAACTGCCGGCTCAACCAGGTTCTGCAAGTGAAGTAGTTTCACAACAATGGACTGATATTGGTGTAGATATGGTAGTGGTCGGACAAGTAACACCAGCTGGCGGTGGTTATAATGTCGCATACCAATTAGTTGATACTTTAAGTTCACCTGCTGCTGTATTAGATCAAGGTGCATTTAATGTGCCAGCGGCACAAATGCGTCAAGGTGCTCACACTGTGAGTGATTTGGTCTTTGAAAAAATCACGCAAATTCGTGGTGCATTTAGAACAAAAATTGCATATGTAGTACAACGTGGTGTATCATCATACGAGTTACGAGTCTCTGATTATGATGGTTTCAATGCTTTCACTGTAGTTAAAAGTAAAGAGCCGTTAATGTCACCAGAGTGGGCGCCAGATGGCAGTAAATTAGCGTATGTGACTTTTGAAAATAAAAAAGCACAAGTTGTTGTTCACGATCTCCGCTCGGGTAGCCGTCGTGTTGTAGCTGCATTAAAAGGGCATAATGGTGCACCAGCGTTCTCACCAGATGGTTCAAAAATTGCTTTTGCGTCTAATCAAGATGGTGAATTGAATATTTATGTTGTTGGTGCTGGCGGTGGTACACCAAGCAAATTAACTGCAAATGCAGGAAATAATACTGAACCAAGTTGGTCACCTGATGGTGGTTTCATTTACTTCACATCAGACCGCTCAGGTTCACCACAAGTTTATCGAATGAGTGCATCAGGTGGTGGTGTAAGCAATGTAGGAGGCGGTGTTTCCTATGCAGCTAAGTCATCTGCTGATGGCAAGAATTTAATCATGATTGCTGGAGATAAAGTGGTAAAACGTGATCTCACTTCGGGTGGCACGGAAGTCTTAAGTTCAACGTTTTTAGATGAAAGCCCAAGTATTTCACCAAATGGCATTATGGTTATTTATAGCTCTACCAAAGGTACGAGTAAAGTGCTACAATTGGTGTCCGCAGACGGTCGTTTTAAAGCAAATCTGCCTGGTGCAGGAGGGCAATATAAGTTCCCTGCTTGGTCACCGTATTTAACTAAACAATAATCTTCTCTTAGGAGTATAAAATGAAAAAACTAGCTAAAGTTTTAATGGTAGCGGCGCCAGCTTTCGTATTAGCGGCATGTAGCTCATCTTCAGACAACGCAGCAGCAAATGCAAACACAAATGCAGGAGCTCAATACGGCGGTATGTCTGCACAAGATTTACAAACTCGTTACAACACTGTGTACTTCGGTTTCGATAAATACAATGTTGAAGGCGAATACCGTACATTATTAGATGCTCATGCAGAATTATTAAAAGCAACTAAAGCAAACGTAACTGTTGCAGGTCACGCTGACGAACGTGGTACTCCAGAGTACAACATTGCATTAGGTCAACGTCGTGCAAACGCAGTACAAAACTACTTAGCACAACAAGGTGCATCAAATGTTGCAACTGTATCTTACGGTGAAGAAAAACCAGCAGTTTTAGGTCATACTGAAGCTGACTACGCGAAAAACCGTCGTGCAGTATTAGAATACTAATTTCTACTTCTTTTATAGAAACTTAGTTTATTAAAAATGAAGCCCTGTTTATCAGGGCTTTATTTTTATCTGTAATTGTCTATCTTTTCACTCACAATCCGTCCTTTTAATTAGATGATCTCCGCTTTTTATGATAAATTATGCAAATTTTTTGAATAATTAACGAAATAAATAAAGGGCATTTTATGTCAAAAGGCAAAATTGGATTGGTATCACTTACTGCACTAGTACTGAGTTCGATGATTGGTTCGGGCATCTTTAGCCTGCCACAAAATATGGCAGCGGTTGCAAGTGCAGAAGCTTTGCTCGCGGGTTGGGCAATCACAGGTTTTGGGATTATTTTCCTTGGGCTTTCTTTTTTCTTCCTCTCTCGATTGCGTCCTGATTTAGATGGTGGCATTTATACCTATGCACGAGAAGGTTTTGGCGATTTTATCGGTGGGCTTGCAGCTTGGGGCTATTGGCTTTGTACCTCTATTGGTAGCGTAAGTTATCTTGTTGTCGCATTCAGTGGGTTTGGGCTCTTTTTTGATAGCGAACAGTTTACTATTTTTGGCGATGGCACGTCGCTAGTTTCGATTTTATCTGCTTCTTTGGTGGTGTGGTTGATCCATATTTTGATCGCAAAGGGTGTAAAAGAGGCCGCCTATGTGAATTTGATTGCAACGATCGTTAAAGTACTCCCGTTAATTATTTTTATTGTATTAGCCATAATCTTTTTCTCGTCTACTCAATTTATGCAAGATTTCCACGGCGAAAGTTTGCAAATGCCATTATTGGATCAAATCAAAAGCACGATGCTGATTACGCTTTGGGTTTTTGTTGGCGTGGAAGGTGCAACGGTTCTTTCCGCTCACGCGAAAAAGAAAAACGATGTGGGAATTGCGACCATCCTCGGCATTTTAATCGCCCTGATTCTTTATGTAGCGATTACTGCACTTTCGCTAGGTATTTTACCGCGTGAAGTGATTGCTGCTATGCCGAATCCTTCAATGACTGACATTATGGAGCATATGATCGGCACAAGCGGTAAAATTTTAATTACTTTTTGCTTAATTGTGTCTGTGCTTGCTTCTTATATGAGCTGGACAATGTTTTCGGCAGAAGTGATGTATCAAGCTTCCCAAACGCAAGTGTTTCCCCGTTTTCTGAATAAAAAGAATGAGAACGATACACCTATTAGCTCACTCTGGTTTACTAACATCGTTATTCAAATTATCTTGGTGCTCGTTTTTTTCACCAGCAAAGGGTATGATGTGCTTATTCAGTTGGCGACTACGATGATTTTAGTGCCTTATTTCTTAGTTGGTACTTATTTACTTCGACTCGCATTTAACATTGGTGCCGCTTGGTATATCAAACTGGCTGGCATTATTGCAACCCTTTATGGTTTCTGGTTGGTTTACGCAGCGGGAATAGAATACTTGCTCTTTTCAGTAATTTTATATACACCTGGGGCAATCCTCTTTTTCTACACGCGTTACCATAAATCGGGTAAATTTGATTTTTCACGTAATGAAACGGTTGCACTTGGCTGTACCTTTATTTTATCCATAGGCTCTATTTATGCCTTTTTGTAGTACTCAATTTGTAAGATGAAATATCTCACTTCAATCTTAAATTTCTTGGTTTCTCTTTCGCAAAACATTCGTCGCTATTTTAAAAGTGGCTCTTTTGCGATAGCGGTTTATCCTTATTTAATACATCCTTGCTTTAAAAAAATGGCGATGATTTTAACCGTTATGTTCGGTGGGTTAATGGCTTATGCAGGTGTGTTTTATCTTTTCGGCGAACATGTTGCCATTTTATTTAGTGAGCGTTCTATCACCGCTTATTTTCATCATTCAACACTAGAGCTTTTTTTCCCCATTGGTAGCGTGATTGATGGTAAAGAGAGTGCGCTTTCCAACTTACCGCATGTTATGCGAGCCCTGTTTAGCTACCAAAGCTACATCGTTGTGCCGTTCTATTTAATTTGCCTTTATCCGATTTCACATAAACGCCTCTGGCTAGTTGAGCTCCTGCTCGCACTGCTTTTTGCTATCGGTACGGCATTAGTTTCTGAGATTACAAGCGGTCGATATTCAGAAGGTGGTTTGCAAAATTTCGGCTTAAGTCTCTCTATTATTATTGGTAACTTAATGCTACTTTTTATTGGGCTAGATTTAGACAAAACCCTTACAGTACGCCTTAAAAAATCGAGTCTCTGGCTTGGTTTTATTGGATTGATTTGCGTAAGTATTACAATGGTTTATCCAACGTTACTTTCGTCAATATTAGAGCGTATCAGCCTTTATACGATAATGATTTGGGAAGTGATTGCGGGATTTGCCGTTATGAGAAATATCATAAGCCATCGCCAACAAGAGGAAGAGAAAGATGAAATTCATTGATCGCTATTCGCAACTGATTGCCATCCCAACTATTTCAAGCCTTGCAGTATTCGAGGATCAGTCTAATAAACCGCTGATTGAATTATTGGCAAACTGGCTCAATGATTTGGGCTTTCACACCGAGATTCTAGCGGTTGAAAATAGCCGAGATAAATACAATTTATTGGCAACTTATGGTGAAGGCGAAGGCGGCTTATTGCTGGCAGGGCACACCGACACAGTCCCTTTTGATGACGGAAAATGGACGTTCAATCCGTTTAATCTTACCGAAAAAGAAGGGAGATTTTACGGTTTAGGCACGGCTGATATGAAAGGCTTTTTTGCGTTCGTAGTCGATGTAGTCAGCCAGCTTGACTTAAGCCAAGTGAAAAAGCCAATTCGTATTCTTGCCACCGCTGATGAAGAAACCACGATGCTAGGAGCGAGCACTTTCGTACAGCACAGCCATATTCGCCCTGATTGTGCCATTATTGGCGAACCAACCTCGCTTAAACCAATTCGTGCACACAAAGGACATATGGGCGAAGCGATCCGCATTACGGGAAAAAGTGGACATTCAAGCGATCCCGATCGTGGTATCAACGCAATTGAATTGATGTACGAAGCCACAAGCCACCTAATTGAGATGCGTAATGAGCTCAAAACCAAATTCCGCAACGATTTCTTTAAAGTGCCTTACCCAACAATGAATTTTGGTAACATTCACGGGGGTGATGCGATTAACCGTATTTGTGCTTGCTGTGAGTTGCAATTGGATATGCGCCCGTTGCCAGGTTTAGCGGTGGAAGATTTACATCATTTGATGCTAGAAAATCTTGCTCCAATGCTCGAAAAATATGGCGATTTAATCGAAATTCGCCAGTTACACGGCGGTATTCCAGGTTATGAGTGCGAACATTCTGCTCAAATTGTGCAAGTGGTAGAAACATTGTTGGGTGAAAAATGTGAATCAGCAAACTACTGTACCGAAGCACCTTATATCCAACAACTTTGCCCAACACTTGTACTTGGACCAGGTTCGATTGAACAAGCTCATCAGCCTGATGAATTTTTAGAGGCCAAGTTTATTGAGCCAACAAAGGAATTATTAACCAAGTTAATTCAGCATTTTTGTTTTTAAATTATGAAAAAACTTTCTTTTCTATTCTCTTTGTTCTTTTTCTGGCAAATCTCACCGCTTGCAATGGCGAAAACAGAGCGAACTATTGATTGCAAAGTGGTTGGAATTAGCGATGGTGATACACTCACTTGTTTACAAGATCGTATGCAACTTAAGGTGCGATTACTTTATATTGATGCCCCAGAATCCTCTCAACCCTTTGGGAATAAAGCGAAGCAAGCTTTGTCGAATTTAGCATTTAAAAAGCAAGTCACTCTGCAAAACACGGGGTATGACAAATATGGGCGAGTGCTTGCGGTGGTGTATGACCGAAATGTGAACATCAACCTTAAATTGGTTGAGCAAGGCATGGTGTGGGCGTATCGCCAAACCCAGCCGATTTATGAACAAGCTCAAGAACAGGCTAGGGTTCGTCGAATTGGATTATGGAACGATGCTCGCCCAATTGAACCGACCGAATGGCGTAAAGCCAAAGGCATTAGTTATCAGCACTCAAATGATGGCAATTTTGTACAAACTCGCAAACCTGAATATTCTGGCGTGATGAGTGGTGTTGATTGCTCGCAAAAATTGACTTGCAAGGATTTCAGACATTACGCAGAAGCAGAGCGCTATTTTCGCCAATGCAATGCCAAAAGATTAGACGGTGATGGCGACAACATTCCGTGCAATAGCCTCTATAACAAAATGAGAAAACATCGATAAGGAAAATTCCGATGAGCCAAATTAACCAGAAATTTCGCCAACATTTTCCATTTTTTAGTCAGTCTCCTGATTGGGCGTATTTAGACAGTGCGGCAACAACACTAAAACCGCAAGTGTTAATTGACGCGACGCAGCATTTTTACAGCTCAGCTGGCTCGGTGCATCGCAGTCAATATGACTTGCCTCAAACCCAACAATATGAACAGGCTCGTAGTTTAGTCGCTGAACGGTTTAATGCGAAGCGCGAAGAGGTTATTTGGACCAGTGGCACAACTCATAGTCTGAATTTAGTCGCTTACGGGTTAGAAGATCAAATCCAAGCAGGCGATGAGATTGTGCTTTCTGTTGCTGAACATCACGCCAATTTTATTCCATGGCAGCAACTTTCCAAACGTAAACAGGCAAAATTGATTGTGTTGCCATTAAATGTAGATTACCAAATCGATCAGCAGGCTTTAACGCAAGCGTTATCAGAAAAAACTAAAATTGTGGCATTTAATTTAGTCTCAAACGTAACAGGCGTTCGCCAACCAGCGGAACAGATTGTCTCCATTATTCGTGAACATTCTTCTGCTCAAATTGTGGTGGATATGGCACAAGCAGTCTGTTCTGAGCAAGTGGATGTACAAAAAATCGGAGCGGATTTCTATGCCTCCTCTGCACATAAAATGTATGGGCCAAATGGCGTTGGCATTTTGATTGGGAAATTCGACCGCTTGCAAGTCTTAAAACCGCTCTTTTATGGCGGGAAGATGTTACAAAATGTAACTGAAACCGCACTTACGTTAGCAGAGCTACCTTATCGTTTAGAAGCGGGTACGCCGAATATTGCAGGCATTATTGGTTTTGGCGAAGTGTTACAATGGCTAAAAGAATGGGATTTTGAAACATTAAATCAATCGCTCTATCAGCTTGCGGAAAATACTCGCAAGCGGTTAAAAAACTATAAAAATTTGCATATTCTAGGCAGTCAAAATAGCCCAACAATGAGCTTTGTAATTGAAGGTATTCACCACGCTGATTTGGCGTCGTTTTTCACAGAAAGCAAAGTAGCAATTCGTAGTGGAGAGCATTGTGCGAAACCTTATCTTCACTATTTAAATCGAGCGGGAACGGTGCGGCTTTCACTGTCTCATTACAATACTGATGCGGATGTAGAGCAATTTTTCACAGCCCTTGATAAGGCGTTAGCAATTTTATTGGATTAGATCAAAAAATAACGATTTTATGGTAGAATTCGCCCGCAAAAAAGCGTAATCTCTCGCTCAATTGAATTTTTTTAATTTTTAAATAAGGTGTCAAAATGGCTAAAGAAATCAAACGTATTGCCGTATTAACAAGCGGTGGCGATGCACCAGGTATGAACGCTGCTATCCGTGGCGTAGTGCGTGCAGCATTAAGCGAAGGTTTAGAAATCTATGGCGTTCGTGATGGTTACTACGGTTTATATCACGATAAAGTTGTGAAGTTAGAACGTCATTCTGTGTCTGATGTCATCAACCGTGGTGGTACATTCTTAGGCTCTGCACGTTTCCCTGAGTTTAGAGATCCTGCAGTGCGTGCTAAATGTGTTGAAGTACTGAAAAAATATGAAATTGATGGTTTAGTGGTAATCGGTGGTGACGGCTCTTATATGGGCGCAAAATTATTAACCGAAGAGTATGGTATTAACTGCATCGGCCTACCTGGTACAATCGATAACGATGTTGCAGGTACAGATTATACAATCGGTTATCAAACCGCTCTTGAAACCGCATTAGAAGCGATTGACCGCTTGCGTGATACTTCAAGTTCACACCAACGTATTTCAATTGTTGAAATTATGGGGCGTCACTGCGGTGACTTAACCATCAGTGCCGCATTAGCAGGTGGCTGTGAATACATCGTGATTCCAGAAAAAGGTTTAGATAAAGAATCTTTAATGCGTAATATCGAAAACGGCTTACAAAAAGGTAAACGCCATGCGATTATTGCGATTACGGAATTGATGACGGATGTACACCAACTTGCTCGTGAAATTGAAGCTCGTTTTGGACACGAAACTCGTGCAACGGTGTTAGGTCACACTCAACGTGGCGGTGTACCTTGTGCCTTTGACCGTATTTTAGGCTCACGCATGGGCGTATATGCAGTAGAGTTATTACTACAAGGTTTCGGTGGACGTTGTGTGGGCATCCAAAACGAAAAGTTGGTTCACCACGACATTATTGATGCAATCAACAACATGCGTCGTCCGTTCAAAGAAGAATTATTTGAAACATCAAGAAAATTGTTCTAATTTGATGTTATTATTCATAAAGTAATGTATGTAGCAACTGTGTTGCTCTAGTGTAGGGGCGTGCTGAGCACGCCCTTTGCTATGATTAAAGGAAAAACAATGTTTGAACTAAACCCAATCCGTACTCAACTTACTGACCTTGCTGAACGCACCAATGTGCTTCGGGGGTATCTTTGACTTTGATGCCAAAGTCGAACGCTTAGAAGAAGTGAATGCTGAATTAGAGCAGCCAGAAATCTGGAATACGCCTGAGAAAGCACAAGCCTTAGGCAAAGAACGTTCCGCTCTTGAAATGGTGGTAAATACCATCAAAGCCCTTGACCAAGGTATTGAAGATGTCGAGGGCTTAATTGAACTTGCCGTTGAAGCAGAAGATGAAGACACTTTCAACGAAGCACAAGCAGAAGCGGTCGAGTTAGAAGCAAAACTTGCAAAATTAGAGTTTCAACGAATGTTCAGTGGTCAACACGATGCGTCTGATTGCTATGTGGATTTACAGGCAGGTTCGGGCGGTACGGAAGCACAAGACTGGACGGAAATGCTCCTACGTATGTATTTACGCTGGGCAGAAAGCAAAGGCTTCAAAGCGGAATTGATCGAGGTTTCAGACGGTGATGTTGCTGGCTTAAAATCGGCAACGATTCGCGTATCGGGCGAATATGCTTTCGGCTGGCTACGTACCGAAACGGGCATTCACCGCTTAGTACGTAAAAGCCCATTTGATTCAAATAACCGCCGTCATACTTCGTTCGCTGCGGCTTTCGTTTATCCTGAAATTGATGACGATATTGATATTGAAATCAATCCAGCAGATTTACGTATTGATGTGTATCGAGCCTCTGGTGCGGGTGGTCAGCACGTGAATAAAACTGAGTCTGCAGTGCGTATTACTCATATGCCATCTGGGATTGTGGTGCAATGTCAGAACGGTCGTTCACAACATCAAAATAAAGATCAGGCGATGAAACAGCTTAAAGCAAAATTGTTCGAGATGGAAATGATGAAAAAAAATGCTGAAAAGCAGGCGATGGAAGACAATAAATCTGACATTGGCTGGGGTAGTCAGATTCGTTCTTATGTGTTAGATGATAGCCGAATCAAAGATTTGCGTACTGGCGTGGAAAACCGCAATACCCAAGCTGTGCTTGATGGCGATTTGGATAAGTTCATTGAGGCTAGTCTTAAGGCTGGGTTGTAAAAAATAGGATAAATAGCTAAAAAAGTGCCTAAAGCCTTACAGTAAAAAGGCTTTAGGCATGTATCTGAAAAAGCTATAAGCAACGACCAATAGTACTATTTAGGATTTCAATATTTTTGCATAGATATATTTTACTTTTTAAATACTTCTGTAGTTCCTCAATTTTATATTGATTAACTCTATAAAACTCTCTCACAAAAATTTGATAAATTTCTTCATCTTGATAAAGGCGTAAATAATCCGCTAATTGTTGTTCAAGTGTATAATTTTTTTCTTTTTTGACCGCTTGTAAAATTTCTTGTTTAAAACGCTCAGGCTTGCCAACAATATAACCGCGTTGTGCTTTGCTTAAACTGCTTAACCACATCCCATTTAATTTTGGCATTTGCTCAATAAGCTGAAAAATATCTGTTAAAGAACCTGTTTTTAATTCAAATTCAAGCTCACAAATTTTTTCTGAACCGAATAGATTTTTTACTTCTCCTTGATCGAGTACCACTTCGATTTGCGATTGATTGAATTGAATCAGCCATTGATGGCGTAGAAAATCGGTGCTGAACGTTGGTTGAAGATTTGCTGAAATCTGCTCTGCCTTTTCAATTTGCAAATTAAAATGAGAAACTAACCGCTTGAAATCGGGCACTTCATTCTCTAATGGCAAATTATATTCAGGGCGAATATGCAAGCCGCCTACAATTTCACCTTTGGTTTTTAGCGTCATTTCATAGCGGTAATTTTTAGAACGCACGCGAAAGCCCATTTGATTTTGGGCAAAATATTGTTCGGGCGTATCAAAATAGGTGTTGCCTAGAGCGGTCTCACTTTCATCCAGAATTGTTTGCATTGCAAGCCATTGAGTAATTGGTGCAATGTTTTGTGTCTCAAGCATAATTTTTAATTCAATTTCATTTTCCATTTTTTTGTTCTGCCTGTTTTTGGTATGATCTGAACGTTATTTTATCAGAAAACCTATTATGTTTAATCGAATTAAAAATGAACTTCAAACCTTAGTACAACGAGGCTTAGACAACCATTTTCGTTTGGCGGTAACTGGGTTAAGCCGAAGCGGGAAAACCGCATTTATTACCAGCCTTGTCGATCAACTTTTGCACTATCAAACAGCGAACTTACCTCTGTTTCAGGCGGTAAAATCGGGGCAAATTGTTTCGGTCAAACGCATTGAACAGGGGGATTTAACCATTCCTCGTTTTGAATATGATAAAAGTCGTCAATGTTTAGAAGAAATACCCGCACATTGGTGCGATTCTACGCGTGGAATTAGTGAAATTCGCTTAGCTATTCGCTACAAACGCAAAGGGCTTTCTCGCCATTTGGCTGAAGAAAATACGCTCTATCTGGATATTTTTGACTACCCAGGTGAATGGCTACTGGATTTACCAATTTTAAATCAATCTTTTAAAGAATGGTGCGAAGCACAGAAATTAGTACACACTGGAAAACGTGCTGAGTTAGCGAAAGAATGGTTACAAGCGGTCGAAAATTTGGATCTTTTTACAAAAGCCGATGAAAACCAACTTGCAAATTTAAGTGAAAAATACACCGCTTATTTATTAGAATGCAAAGCAAACGGAATGCAGTATATTCAACCTGGACGATTTGTACTGCCTGATCAAAATATGCAGGGTGCACCTGTTCTACAATTCTTTCCATTATTAAATTTAACGGAAATGGATTGGCAAAAATTAGAAGAAGCAGATAAACATAGCACCTATAAAATGTTGGAAAAACGCTATTACCATTACCAGCAAAAAATAGTAAAACCGTTTTATGATCATTATTTTTCTCGTTTTGATCGTCAGGTAATTTTGGCTGATTGTTTAACGCCATTAAATCACGGATATGATGAATTTATGGAGATGAAAATCGGCTTGCAGCAATTGTTTAAACATTTTCATTATGGCACGAGAAATTTATTTTCTCGCCTTTTTTCCGCACATATTGATAAATTGCTATTTTTAGCGACCAAAGCCGATCATATTACGCCCGAGCAAATTCCAAACTTGGAAAGCTTAATGCGACAATTGGTTTTAGAGGGTGGAAATCATACCGCTTTTGAGGGTATTAAAGAGCTAGGCTATTATGCGATTTCAAGTATCAAAGCAACAGATGTAGTCAATGTGACCAAAGATGGACAATCTTTCAAAGCGGTAAAAGGCGTGCGTTCCAATAATTCATCGCAAGTGTCGGTCACTTATCCAGGTAGCGTACCGAGCCGTTTGCCGAATGCAAGTTATTGGCAATATAATCAGTTCGATTTTGACCAGTTTGAACCGAAACATATTGAATATGATGAGCCTATTCCACATTTACGAATGGATGCAGTACTACAGTTTTTATTGGCTGATATGTTAGATTAGGGTAAAATCAGTTTTATTTTTAACAAGAATTAAATTATGGCAAAGAAACCCAAAGTGGCTTCAAATACCATCGCATTAAATAAACGTGCTCGTCACGAATATTTTATCGAAGAAGAAATTGAAGCAGGCTTAGAATTACAAGGCTGGGAGGTTAAATCCCTGCGTGCAGGAAAAGCAAATATTGGCGATAGCTATGTGACTTTCCGCAATGGCGAAGCTTTTTTATTTGGGGCGACCATCACTCCATTAAACGTGGCGTCTACTCATATCGTGGTAGACCCAACACGCACCCGTAAATTGTTGCTCAAAAAACGTGAATTAGATTCGCTATTCGGTAAAGTAAATCGTGACGGAATGACCGTTGTGGCACTTTCTGTTTACTGGAAAGCCGCTTGGGCAAAAGTGAAAATCGGTGTGGCGAAAGGTAAAAAACTGCACGATAAACGTGAAGATATTAAAGATCGTGAGTGGCAAGTTGCAAAACAACGCATTATGAAAAACGCTGCTCGTGGCTAATTTTTAACAAAAGGAATATAAAATGATAGACCAAAACTTACTGCGTACTAACTTAGATGAAGTAGCAAACGCACTTAAAATCAAACGTAATTTTATTTTAGATGTTGAGCAGGTTAAAGCGTTAGAAGAAAAACGCAAAGTATTGCAAGTAAAAACAGAAACATTGCAAGCAGAACGTAATGCACGCTCAAAAAATATTGGTGCAGCAAAAGCGCGTGGCGAAGATATTTCTGCACTATTGGCGGAAGTAGACAATATGGGCAATGAGCTTAATGAAGCGAAAAAAGCCCTTGATGAAGTGCAAGTGGAAATTAAAGAGTTGCTTTTAAACGTACCAAATTTACCTGCAGAAGAAGTGCCATTAGGTAAAGACGATAGCGAAAACTTAGAAGTCGCTCGTTGGGGCACGCCGCGTCAATTTGATTTTGAAATTAAAGATCACGTAACATTAGGCGAAAATTTAGGCGGATTAGATTTTTGTGCTGGTGCAAAATTAACCGCAAGCCGTTTTGTGGTAATGAAAGGTAAATTAGCCCGCTTACACCGTGCGTTATCGCAATTTATGCTCGATTTACACACCGAACAACACGGTTATGTGGAAACAAACGTACCATTCTTAGTAAACCACGACAGCTTATTCGGCACAGGTCAATTGCCAAAATTTGGTGAAGATTTATTCCACACTCAACCATTAACAGGTCAAGATCCTAACGAAGTTCAACGCTCATTTAGCTTAATTCCAACCGCTGAAGTACCAGTGACGAACTTAGTACGCGATGAAATTATTGAAGAAGAAAAACTTCCGTTAAAATTGACCGCTCACACTCCTTGTTTCCGTTCAGAAGCGGGCTCTTACGGTCGCGATACTCGCGGTTTAATCCGTATGCACCAGTTCGAAAAAGTGGAAATGGTACAAATCGTTGCACCTGAAAAATCAATGGAAGCGTTAGAAGAATTGACTGGTCACGCAGAAAAAGTATTGCAACTTTTAAATCTTCCATACCGCAAAGTATTACTCTGCACGGGCGACATGGGCTTTGGTTCTTGTAAAACTTACGATTTAGAAGTGTGGTTACCTGCTCAAGATACTTACCGTGAAATCTCCTCTTGTTCAAATATGTGGGATTTCCAAGCTCGCCGTATGGCAGCTCGCTGCAAAGCGAAAAATGACAAGAAAACTCGTTTGGTTCACACCTTAAACGGCTCTGGTTTAGCGGTTGGTCGTACTTTAGTTGCAGTATTAGAAAACTATCAAAATGCTGACGGTTCAATCACTGTGCCAGAAGTGTTGCGTCCATATATGGGTGGAACAGAAGTGATTACAGCTTAATGTTGCTTTGAATAAACAAAAACACAGAAATTATTGAAATTTCTGTGTTGTTTCTTTTGTTTACTATGCGTGCCTACTATTTCTTTAAAATAAAAGTAACTAGCAATCTTTCCTATAAATCATATAGAAAAATACTACTCTGATACTGTTTTTTCTGCAACCTCTTCAAGTTGTTTCTGGATTTCTTGCTCTACTTCTTTTTCGTGAGCAGTTTTCTCTGCAAGCTCATCTGCTTCTGCAATCAATTTGGCAATGGCATTGCGGTAGGTAATTTCAAGCGTTTCACGGCTAGTAGCCATTACGCCTTGGTCGATTAAAAATCCATCATTCACGTCATACACCCAACCATGTATAGAAAGTTCTTTACCTTTATCCCAAGCGGTTTGAATAATGGAACTGCAGCCTAAGTTGTAAACCTGTTCGGCAACATTTAACCGTGTCAGCATATTGGCTCGATGTTCGTGAGATAACTTACCAAGCATATGTCCGTGCTTAAACCAAAGATCACGAATGTGTAGCAACCAGTTACTGATTAAGCCTAAATCTTGCACTGTGCCCATTGCGGCTTTGATGCCCCCGCAATTGGTATGTCCGCAAATAATAATGTGCTTGATGTTTAATACATCAACGGCATATTGCACCACAGAAAGGCAGTTAAGATCGGTGTGGATCACCATATTCGCTACATTACGATGCACAAAGAGTTCACCTGGCCCAAGACCCGTAAGTTTTTCGGCAGGCACCCGGCTGTCGGAACAGCCAATCCAAAGGTAGGTTGGGTTTTGATGTTCCGCAAGCTCTTTGAAATAGTCGGATTGTTCATCCTTCATCTGCGTTGCCCAGGCATGGTTGTTGGCAAACAGTTGTTCAATTGTTTTCATTTTTTCTCCTTTTATTGATGGTTAGAAAAGGCTGGTTTCTAAACGCAACGTACCTTTTTCCACAATAATCGCTTTACCAAATTTTTTTACTAATGCCTCTTTGGTTTTAGTTTCATCCAACGTATAAACGGGGGTATTGTTAAGTAAATTTGTTAATCCATCCATCAATACAGGCAAAAACATTTGCACATTATTTTTATATTTTTCAGGAGAAACTTCCCAGCTGAGTAAACGAACATCTTTTAAATAGAGAGCTCCTTTTTCTGGCTCTAAATAAGGCGTTGTGTCTAAATTCAGCTTAATTTGTGCCTCATGCTTTTTGCCACGAGCGGTCAGTACTCCATCTACGACACCTTGAATTTCGACTTTTTTCTTATTGGTTTGACCAATTTTTGTGGTTAAATCGTGCAATTGGTAATCGAGTTGCATCAAGCCTGGAATGCCTACGCTATCTGCAAGCGGAACTTTTTCAGCAAGACGCGTGTGTAAATAATCGTTAATCTCTTTCTCTGAAATGCTAAGCAAATTGGCGGAAGCAACTGCCACGAGACCTATGGCAATCATAAAAAATACCATGATTTTATAAATAAATTTCATACTTTCTCCTTTCTGTTGGCTGTTCAGAATAAAAACAGGTAAAATACTCACTTTTTAGAATGGCAGAAATATAGCAAGTTCTGCGAAATTAAGGAATTTTTAAATGAAAAAATTTGCGATTAGCGTGCTTTTAACTTGTTTATTGGCAGGCTGTAGTTTTTCTGGCGGAGTAAGTGCAGGCGGTGGCTCAAATGGCGTAGGCGTAGGGCTTGGTACGGGTATCCGTTTTTAGTTTACAAAATATTGACGGTTTTTGACCGCTTGTAACAATAGACTGTTTCTCTATTAAGGATTTTTATGAAGTATGAATTAAAAAAGACCAGTGGCAATGCTCGCCGAGGTCGATTAACTTTTGCTCGCCCGAAAGGGGAGTTCCACGTTGAAACCCCCGCATTTATGCCAGTCGGCACATACGGCACAGTAAAAGGGATGACGCCTGAAGAAGTGGAGGAAACAGGGGCGCAGATTTTGCTCGGTAACACCTTCCACTTATGGTTACGCCCAGGGCAAGAAATTATGAAAATGCACGGCGATCTGCACGATTTTATGCAGTGGCACGGTCCGATTTTAACTGACTCGGGCGGCTTCCAAGTGTTCAGCCTTGGCAAATTACGCAAAATTAAAGAAGAGGGGGTCACCTTCCAAAATCCAATCAATGGTGAAAAAATCTTCCTTTCACCTGAAAAATCGATAGAAATTCAGTACGATTTAGGTTCTGATATTGTGATGATTTTCGACGAATGTACGCCATATCCAGCTACTTTTGATTATGCGAAAAAATCGATGGAAATGTCGCTGCGTTGGGCAAAGCGCAGCCGTGATCGCTTCGATGAATTAGAAAACCCGCGTGCGTTGTTTGGTATTGTACAGGGTGGTACTTATGAAGAGTTGCGCAAAATTTCCGCTGAAGGTTTGGTCAATATAGGCTTTGATGGTTATGCAGTAGGTGGTTTAGCCGTGGGCGAACCGAAAGAAGAGATGCACCGCATTTTAGAATTTACCACGCCATTATTGCCAGCAGATAAACCGCGCTACTTAATGGGCGTGGGTAAGCCAGAAGATTTGGTAGAAGGGGTTCGCCGTGGGATCGATATGTTCGATTGCGTAATGCCAACTCGTAATGCCCGCAACGGACACTTGTTTGTGAGCGATGGTGTGGTGAAAATTCGCAATGCGAAATACAAAAGCGACACCAGTCCGCTTGATCCAGAGTGTGATTGCTACACCTGCAAAAACTATACCAAAGCCTATCTTTATCACTTAGATAAATGCGGCGAAATTTTGGGCTCACGTTTGAATACCATTCATAACTTGCGTTACTATCAACGCCTGATGGCACACATTCGCCAAGCGATTGATGAAGATCGTTTTGATGATTTTGTAGTGGAATTTTATGCTAAAATCGGCAAAGATGTACCGCCGATGCAAAAGGCTTAAGGTTATCCTCCTCTCTCTGACAAAATGACCAAATGTCATTTTGCCTGTCTCTCTCCCATAAGGGGAGAGAGTAAATTTCTTTTACTTTAGGAATTAATATGCAACAACTCCAATCTCAACAATTTGCCACTTGGGCCGAGCCGATTGAAATGCTTTATGCTTGCCATAGCAAAGTAAAACGCTTTTGCAAACAATTGCAAATTTTACCCGCTTATTTAGCAGAACACGGTGTGAATCAAGCGGTTAAAAATGATGTGCAACAAATTCTAAACTACTTTAACATTTCTGCTCCATTGCATCATGATGACGAAGAAAAAGATTTCTTTCCTGCCTTAGTTGAAGTTTACCCACAAGCACAAGAAAACATTGATCAATTAGAAAGCCAACACGAAACTTTGCATCAAAGTTGGGCAGATTTAGCGGTTCAATTAACCGAATTATTGGAAAACCAACGCACGCAAATTGATGAAGCACTCATCAAGCGGTTTGTTTCTGGTTACGATTTGCATATTCCACTTGAAGAACCTCTGTTCGAATTAGGTAAACAATATATTGCTCAAGAAACATTAACGGAAATGGGAAAAATTATGGCTGAACGCCGTAAGGTTTAAGAGGTGAAATTATGAATTTATTAAAATATGCTACAGCATTTTTTTTAATGATATTAACGCCTTCTGTAATTTCTACACCAAAATCAGATGTACCAGCAAAAAAGGATTCAACAGCGTCCATTCAAAAATCAGTTGAGCAGACGAAAAGTAATCCAACATTAGATGATGTTATTAAAATTAATGTAAAAGAGCGTGAAACAATTATTGATGCAAGCGGGCAGGCTTTATCTCAATTTCCTTATGAGGTAATCAACAAAGGCTCAAAACCGATTAAAAGTATTCAATGGCTTAGTATCTATACATATAATCGTGAAGTGATTTATAGCCAAGATATGCAATTGGAATTAGATAGTCCACTTCCGCCAAATCAAATGATTCCTATCAATTTACAAATACCATTTGGTAAAATTGATGAGAAATTTAGACCTATTTTCTTAAATACAAAAGAAACAATTAAAATTTATAAAATTGCGCGTATTATTGAATATAGTGATAATAAAATTATTTCAGAGGAATAAATAAAATAGCCGCTTATTTTAATGTTAAGCGGTTATTTTTTATATAACAATGCAAACTTATTCATTAGATCTAACAGGCTATCGTTGTCCAATGCCTTTATTAATAGCAAAGCAAACATTTATAAATTGTAGTAAGCCTTCTCAATTTTGCCTATTACTAAACATAGAAAGTTACATTGATATTAAACAACTATGTAAAAATTTAGCAATAGATATTTTAGATGAAAGTCAGAATAATCAGCAAATTAGAATGTTACTAAAAGTAAATAGGTAGCTATTTTTTAGTAACAATTTTTATCTATGATGGCTTTTTTATAATTTTTTAGCATAAAAAATAGTTTTCCATTCTTTCCTTTTCTTATCAATCTCCTCTAACATCTTTTTCATACAAACGATTACTTAACTATTTTTTAAACCATTATGGAAAACAATCATGAACTGGGAATATATTTGGCAAGCCTTGCCACGCTTCGTGGATGCGACCATGATGACACTTCATCTCGCCTTTTGGGGTGTTGTGTTATCGCTTATTATCGGCTTGTTCTGTGCGGTAATTATGACTTATAAAGTCAATGCATTGAGTTGGCTAGTGAAAGGCTATATCGAGCTTTCACGTAACACGCCTTTGCTTATTCAAGTATTTTTTCTTTATTTCGGCTTATCTAAAATTGGGATCAAGCTAGATGGTTTTACGTGCGGCGTAATTGGCTTAGCATTTTTGGGCGGTAGTTATATGGCAGAAGCAATTCGGGGTGGATTGGAAGCTGTATCTAAAGGGCAAATTGAGTCAGCACTCAGCATTGGGCTTACACCTTTTCAAGCATTTCGCTATGTAATTTTCCCTCAAGCCTTTGCCATTTCTACACCTGCGATTGGGGCAAACATGCTCTTTTTAATGAAAGAGACCTCGGTCATCAGTGCCGTTGCTGTCGCTGAGATAATGTTTATGGCAAAAGAGATTATCGGGATGGACTATAAAACCAATGAAGCTTTATTTTTACTGGTCGTTTTCTATCTCATTATTCTGTTACCAATGTCGATTTTTATCCGTTATTTAGAACGTCGCACACGGAGAGCAAAATATGGGGCTTAGTTTATTGTGGCAAGGTAACAATCTTGAGCGATTATTGAACGGCTTAGCCATTACCGCAGAAATTGCCTTTATTTCGGTCTTTTTTGCTTGCATTTTTGGTGTGGTTTTTGGTGTGGTAATGACCAGCAAAAACAAGCTCGTGCAAGCCATCAGTCATTTTTACTTAGAATTTGTCCGCATCATTCCATTGCTTGCTTTATTATTTATTACTTATTTCGGCGTGGCAAAATGGTTCGATGTGCACTTAAGCGGTATTACCGTTTGCATTATCGTTTTTATTTTCTGGGGCACGGCTGAAATGGGCGACTTGGTACGAGGTGCATTAACCTCCATTGAAAAGCATCAAGTGGAATCCGCTTATGCATTGGGGCTTACCAAACTACAAACTTTCCGCTACATTTTGCTACCGCAAAGTATTAAACGCGTCACCCCTAGTGCAATTAACCTTTTCACTCGTATGGTGAAAACCAGCTCGCTGGCAATGTTGATTGGTGTTTTGGAAGTCATCAAAGTAGGACAACAAATTATTGAAACTTCGCTCTTTACTGATCCAACGGCGGCATTATGGATTTACAGCGTGATTTTCGGGCTTTATTTTGTGATTTGTTACCCGTTGTCGTTGGTATCGAAGTTTTTAGAGAATAAGTGGGAATAAAAATGGCACTTTTAGAAATCAAAGATCTAATCAAAAACTACGGCGAAGTCACCGCACTTAAAGGCATTAACCTTTCTGTGGAAAAAGGAGAAGTGGTGGTTATCCTTGGCTCCTCTGGCTGTGGCAAAAGTACTTTTTTACGTTGCATTAACGGCTTAGAAGAGATTAAAAGCGGTCAAATTTTGCTAGAAAATTGCGGAAAGCTTGGCAAAGATATTTCTTGGACGAAAGCCCGCCAACGCATTGGGATGGTATTCCAAAGTTACGAACTTTTTGCTCATTTATCAGTAATTGACAATATTTTGCTTGGTCCGCTTAAAGTGCAAAATCGTGATCGAGCTGAAGTAGAAAAACAAGCCGATGAGTTGCTTAAACGTGTTGGGTTATACGAACGTAAAAATGCCTTTCCGCGTGAATTATCGGGTGGTCAAAAACAGCGGATTGCTATTGTTCGTACCCTTTGTATGAACCCTGAAGTGATTTTATTCGATGAAGTGACCGCAGCCCTTGATCCTGAAATGGTGCGCGAAGTATTAGATGTAATTTTAGGCTTGGCAAAAGAAGGATTGACAATGCTGATCGTCACTCACGAAATGAATTTTGCTCGTCAAGTTGCTAACCGCATTATTTTTATGGACAAAGGGCAGATCATTGAAGAAGCCAAACCAGAAGATTTCTTTACAAATCCGAGCACAGATCGGGCGAAAGCATTTCTTAATATTTTAAATTACGAACCGAGAGGAACAAACTATGAAGACAACATCTAAAACTTTCAAAAAAATCGGCGCATTCATCGCGGCTACAATTTTTGCCACAGGATTGACCGCTTGCAACGATAAAGATGAGCCAGTAGCACAAAAACCGACCTCAACCATTGAGCAGCTAAAACAAGCAGGCAAAGTACGTATTGGCGTATTCAGTGACAAACCGCCATTTGGTTATGTTGATGCCAATGGTAAAAGCCAAGGCTTTGATGTAGAAATTGCCAAAGCAATTACTAAAGATTTATTGGGAGATGAAAATAAAGTTGAATTTGTGCTCGTAGAAGCAGCAAACCGTGCGGAATACTTGGTTTCTAACAAAGTGGATATTATCCTTGCTAACTTTACCGTCACACCCGCACGAAAAGAGGTGGTTGATTTTGCTGATCCATATATGAAAGTGGCATTGGGTGTAGTGTCTAAAGATGGTAGCGTAATTACCGATGTAGAACAGCTTAAAGATAAAACCTTGTTATTAAACAAAGGCACAACGGCTGATGCTTATTTCACTAAAAACTATCCGAACATCAAAACCTTAAAATTCGAACAAAATACTGAAACTTTTGAGGCACTGCGTGATGGAAGAGGTGATGCACTTGCACACGATAACACCTTGCTCTTTGCGTGGGCAAAAGAAAACCCAGGCTTTACCGTGAGCATTAAAAATTTAGGTGATCAAGATACCATCGCCCCAGCTGTGAAAAAAGGCGACACTGAATTACTTAATTGGTTAAATGCAGAGATCCAAAAATTAGGTAAAGAAGGGGTGTTAAAACAAGCATACGATAAAACATTATTGCCTGTTTATGGTGATACTATTAGTGAGAAAGATGTGGTAGTTGAATATAAATAATTCCACAGAATGTAAAAAAGGTTGTTAGTTTTATCTAACAACCTTTTTTACATTAGTTAGAAGTATCAATCTCTTCAAACGATTTCACTAAATCATCAATCGCTTTCATTTGAGAAACGAAGGATTCTAATTTAGAAAGTGGAAGCGCAGATGGACCATCACATTTTGCGTTGTTTGGATCTGGATGTGCTTCTAAGAAAAGACCCGCCAAACCAATTGCCATACCAGCACGTGCAAGTTCAGTAACTTGATCACGACGACCACCAGAAGCTGCACCAAATGGATCGCGACATTGCAATGAGTGCGTCACATCAAAAATGACTGGGCAGCCTTTTGATACTTTCTTCATAATGTTGAAGCCGAGCATATCTACAACTAAATTATCGTAACCGAAGTTGGTACCACGGTCGCAAAGAATCACTTTATCATTGCCGCACTCTTTGATTTTTTCGACAATATTTCCCATTTGTCCTGGGCTTAAGAATTGTGGTTTTTTCACGTTAATTACTGCACCCGTGCGAGCCATCGCTTCAACTAAGTCAGTTTGACGCGCTAAAAAAGCGGGTAACTGAATCACATCCACTACTTCCGCAACTGGTTGGCATTGGTAGATTTCGTGCACATCGGTGATGATATTTACACCAAAAGTTTCTTTTAATTCTTGGAAGATTTTTAAGCCCTCTTCCATGCCAGGTCCACGATAAGAGTGAATTGAAGAGCGGTTCGCTTTATCGAAAGAGGCTTTAAATACGTAAGGTACGCTCAATTTTTGCGTTACTTCTACATATTTTTCACACACACGCATCGCCATATCGCGGCTTTCTAATACGTTCATTCCACCAAATAGGGTGAATGGTTTGTTGTTGGCAACTTCAACGCTGCCGACTTTTACGATTTTATCGGTCATCTTGATTCCTTAGTTAATAAAATTAGTGTAAAACCATCTCTTTGCTTTTTTGTTCCAGCTGTTTAATGTCCATTTTAATCATGCGTGCTGATGGATCATCTGGGCATTGGTCAATAAAGTAGCTCAAATCTTCATAAGCCGCTTGGAAACATTCCATTGTCGCAAAAATCATCCCACGATCGCGAATTTCATACGGATCATCAGGCGAAAAAATCAGGCGGAAGTTTATCATTTCTAGCACTTCTTGAAATTTTTTTTCTTTAGTTAATGCCATTTTAAACAGTGTTTCCACTCGTTCCAATAGCTCAAATGACTCAGCACGACGAATAAGCATTGGTGTGACTAAAAGCCCCGCCATCGGCTCACCATCCAACCATTTTTCTAAATCATCCATGCTTAAAAACTTACCATCGGCTGGATTGATAAAAAGCGTTTCTTGACGACCATCAGCGTGCGAGATTTCCGCCCGTAAAATAATTTGTGTTGGGAAGTTTACCGCAAACAGCGGAATACCGCATTTCGCCGCCAAATAAAGCAAAATAGCGGCAAAAGAAACCGGCATACCTTGCTTGGTTTGCAACACTTTATGCAGCAACAAATTATCGCTGTTGAAATAGTCGGTGTAGCGGTAAGAAAATTGCATTTGGTGGTAAATCACATCTAGTAGTTGATGTAATCTGTCGAGTTCATTATCAGCTGTAATGAGCGGTCTAACCTTCCGTACTAAAGCTGAAGCTCGTGCACTACGTTGGCGAGGCGTTACGCTTTCATCCACAATTCCGCCAATTCGGCTCATCTCTTCATATAAAAAAGTCTGCAGTTTTTCATCGCTTATCGTAATTTTCGGTAACTCCAGCTCTTGTAAAATTTCGTTAATAATATCGTCCATTTTATCCTTCTTTTTTACTCTTCTAGCTTTATTTCTCAGCCTTTGTAATGCGATCTAAATTGGCATAATCTTGGAATGTTTCAACCGCTTGCCACTGATTTTGGTGAAAAATATGTTGCACATTGAGTGCTTGTTGCCAACCGTGTTCTAAAAATAACGCCCCATTCGGTTTCAAATAAAGCGGTGCATTTTCGATAATCTTTTGCAAATCGCTTAAACCGTGATTATCTGCTACCAATGCGGTTAAAGGCTCAAACCGCACATCACCAATCTGCAAATTTTCATCTTCCTCATCAATATAAGGTGGGTTACTTACAATCAAATCGAACTGCTGATTTACTAATGTAGAAAACCAATCGCTTTGCTGAAAACGGGCATTTTCAATCTGCAACGTTTGTCGATTACTTTCTGCAAGTACTACCACTTCGGGCTTGAAATCGACACCTAACACTTGTGCTTTCTGCTTTAATTCGGAAGCTAGTGCCAGTGCAATAGCCCCTGTGCCTAAATCTAAAATTTGCAAACTTTCTTGATTTTCCAACCGCTTGTTTGCCCAACTTAATGCGACTTCGACCAATCGTTCCGTATCTGGGCGGGGAATCAAAGTATCAGACGACACTTTTAATGGCAACGACCAAAACTCTTTTTCGCCTAAAATATATGCCATCGGTTCACCTTTTGTGCGGCGTTCTAGCATCTGATTTAGCTGATTTTGTTCAGTTTCATTCAGCTCTGTTTCTCCAAACGCAAAAATTGCAGAACGCGAGCGTTTTGTCACCGCTTGTAACAGCAAATTCGCATCTAATTTCGCGTTCAGATAAGGATCTTGGCTTAATTTTTCGGTTAATAATTGGGTGGCATAAGTTAGCCAATCGGAATAAGTCATAAAAATTCACTCAATAAAGAATAGTGTTAGGATAGCACATTCACACCCAAATAAAAAACCTAGCACAAGGCTAGGTTATGTTTACTTCAATGTAATTTTTACTAGAATTTATTTATGTTGTCTCTTCTCTCTCCATCAACAATTCCAATCTTGCTGTATCCAAATCATTCTGCAAAAATTCTACTTGTGGCACATTTTGACCAGCTTTGCTGGAAAGCTGTTGGAAACGCTCAACTTTACCGAGCAAACCTTGTCGTCCAACAAGCGAAGTCACTGTTTGGTTGTATTGATTGTTTACCGTGTTGAGTGTGTTGCCCAGTTTGCTTAACCGCTCTGCAATGGTGCATACTTGATTGTAAATATCACCCGCTTTTTCGCTGATTTCACGGGCTTCGCTATTGCCTCGCTCAATTCGCCAAAGGTTTGCGACTGTGCGTAAAATCGGCATAAGAGTGGTGTAAGAAACTAAAATTACATTGCGTTCATAACCGAAATTGAAAAGCTGCTGATCGTGCTTCATTGCCTCAATGTATGCAGACTCAATTGGCACGAACATCAGCACAAAATCAGGGCTTTTTACGCCCAGCAACGAGCTGTAATTTTTTTTGGAAAGCCCATCAATATGTGCTCGCAACGAGCGGCAATGTTCATCAAAGGCTTGCAATACTTCGGCTTGATTCTCGGTACGAATGGCTTTGTCATACGCCACGAGTGAGACTTTGCTGTCAATAATCAAATGTTTGTTATCAGGCAGATGCAATACAAAATCGGGGGCAAAACGCTTACCCTCTTCATTACGGAAGTTCTCTTGTGCCACATAATGTTCATTCGCCAACAAGCCTGCTGATTGCAACGCACTTTCTAGCTGCACTTCACCCCAGTTGCCTGCAATTTTGTTGTTGCCTTTGAGAGCGGTAGCCAAGTTCTGTGCCTCTTCTGACATTGACACACCAATTTGCAACACGCGTTTAATCTCTGCTTCTAAATTCGCCGTGCCTTTGAGCGATTCGCTATGTACTTCATTCACCCGTTTTTGGAAACCCTCAATTTGTTCTTTAAACGGCTTGAGTAATGCATCTAATGAAGATTGGTTACTTTGGGCGAAAAGCTGGCTTTTCTCTTCTAAAATCTGCTGTGCTAGATGTTGAAATTCCACATTCAACTGCTGCTTTACCTGCACAAAATTACGTTGTTGCTCTTCAAAATTCGCCTGTTTTTCATTAAGCGTTGTACGTAATTCGGTCAGTTCATTTTGCGATTGGATAAACTGTCCATTCAAACGCTGGCACTCTTGCTCTTTTTGGTTCAAACGTTGATGGCTAAAAGCTAGTTGCTCTTCCAAGCTTTCCGCTTTTGCTTGCGATGCACCAATGCGTTCTTTCAACTCGTTGATGTAGCTCTCTTGTTGATCTTCTAACTGAGACGCCTGCTCAATTTTTGCTTGCAAGCGGTGGATTTCGCTCTCTTTTTCGCTAACCCGATTTTCGGCATTTTCAGAGCGAACTTTATATTGCACTGCCCATTGTTCTACCTGTGATTTTTCAGTCGCAAGCTGTTCTGTTTTTTGTGAAAGCTGAGTCAGTTGGGCTTTTTGCTCTTCGCTTTGTTGTAGCAATGCTTGGGCTTCGTTGGTTGAACGAGAATGTAAGAAAAAGAGAGTAATGGAGAGAAAGCTGAGTAAAATTAAGCTGATATAGAGCCAGATTGGATCGATTGTCATAGGTGCTAAATGTAGGGCAGACTTCAGTTCGCCGGTTAAAGAAATGAAACAGCGGACTGAAGTCCGCCTTACCAAATAAATGATGGAAAATTATAGATTTAACGCCTCACGCTGTGCTACAACTAACTGGTTAATTCCTTGTTTTGCAAGGTCTAATAAACGTAATAATTCGTCGTGTGAGAACGGCTCGCCTTCTGCGGTGCCTTGCACTTCCACCATTCTGCCATCTTCAACCATTACCACGTTCATATCGGTTTCCGCATTTGAATCTTCCACATATTCTAAATCACAAACCGCTTTTCCATCCACAATACCAACAGAAACCGCAGCGACTAAGCCTTTAAGTGGGCTGGTTTTAAGCGTACCATTTTCGATTAAGTGAGCAATGGCATCGTGTAGTGCTACACAAGCACCAGTGATGGAAGCAGTACGTGTGCCGCCATCAGCTTGAATCACATCACAATCTACGGTAATGGTGCGTTCGCCAAGGGCTTTTAAATCAACCACTGCACGTAAAGAACGAGCGATTAAACGCTGAATTTCCATCGTTCTGCCTGTCTGTTTGCCTTTTGCGGCTTCACGTTGGGTTCGAGAATGGGTCGCACGTGGAAGCATTCCATATTCTGCGGTTACCCAGCCTTGTTGTTGCCCTTTTAAGAAACGCGGCACGGTTTCTTCAATGGTCGCATTGCAAAGCACTTTGGTTTCGCCAAATTCAATTAACACGGAGCCTTCAGCATATTTGGTATAGTGGCGGGTAATTTTTACACGGCGGATTTGATTTAATTCGCGATTATTTGGACGCATAGTTTTTCTTTCCTTCTACTAAAATTCTTGGCTATTTTACAGTACAATAAGCTAATTTTCATTATAAAACAGGACAATCAAGATGATTTATAGTATGACCGCCTTTGCCCATTTAGAAATTAAAAAAGAGTGGGGCAATGCAGTATGGGAAATTCGCTCTGTCAATCAACGCTTTTTAGAAACCTATTTCCGTCTGCCTGAGGCTTTCCGCCAGTTAGAAATGGGCTTGCGTGAACGCCTGCGCAGTGCCCTTACTCGCGGTAAAGTGGAATGTAGCTTACGCGTTGAATTGGATCAAGCCGAAAATAAAACTATCGCATTAAATACCGACTATGCAGAGAAAGTTATCGCTTCGCTTAAAACCTTGCAAGGCATTGCGGGGAAAGGGGAGATCAACTTGGTGGATGTGCTACGTTACCCAGGTGTGGTCGATGCACAAAGCCAAGATTTAGACCAAATTTCGCAAGATTTATTAGCAGGGTTTGAGCACATTTTAACTGATTTTATTGCAATGCGTGGGCGTGAAGGAGCAAACTTACAATCGATTATCCAGCAACGTTTAGACAATATAGCTGAGATTGCACAAGGTGTGCAACAACAGATGCCAGAAGTGTTGCAATGGCAAAAAGATCGTCTACAACAACGCTTTGATGAGCTTAATTTGCAACTCGATCCGCAACGTTTAGAGCAAGAAATGGTACTTACTGCACAGCGTGTTGATGTAGCCGAAGAATTAGACCGCTTGCAATTGCACGTGAAAGAGACCAGCTCTATTCTCAAAAAAGGTGGGGCTGTTGGGCGTAAATTAGATTTTATGATGCAAGAATTGAACCGTGAATCCAACACGCTTGCTTCAAAATCGATCAATGCCGACATTACCAATTCAGCGGTGGAATTGAAAGTGCTTATTGAGCAAATGCGTGAGCAAATTCAGAATTTGGAATAGCTTGAAAAAAGGACGTTAAAATGAAATGCGAATGTAACCAAATCAGCAAAATTCATCCCGATCTTTGCGTATTACTTGATCAATATCGCTTGATTGAAATTGCAGGCGTGGATGCGGAAAAATATCTGCAAGGACAATTAACGTGCGATGTGGCAAAGCTTGAAGTAGGAAGCCACACGCTAACCTGCCATTGTGATCCTAAAGGAAAAATGAGTGCCTTATTCCGCTTATATCGAGCCAGTCAAGAGCAATTTTTTGTGATTATGCATCAAGATCTATTGCCTGAAGCCTTAACTCAGCTCAAAAAATATGCGGTGTTCTCAAAAGTAACTTTCACTGAATTAGATACTCCGCTTTATGGCGTAACAAGTGGTGAGATTTTAGCAACACTTCACGAAAATTCGACCGCTTTGGTGCTCCCGCAAGGGCAAAAACGAGCGATTGTTTGGGGCGAAAATGTAGAAACAAATGGTTCGGCAAAACTTTGGGATCTGATAGATATTCAAGATGGCTTACCGATTTTGTTTAAAGAGAACCAGTTTGAACTGATCCCGCAAGCAGCAAATTTACAAGCGATCGAAAATGCGATTTCCTTTACCAAAGGTTGTTACATCGGGCAAGAAACCGTGGCTCGTGCTAGATATCGTGGAGCCAATAAACGTGCGATGTTTACGTTAGTTGGCAATGTTGAAAGAGAAATCGAGCTGCCAGAAATTGCTTCGAGTATTGAAATGCAACTCGGCGAAAACTGGCGTGCGACGGGGACAATTCTTTCTGCTGTGCATTACCAAGGTAAATTGTGGCTGCAAGTGGTAATGAACAAAGATGTGGAACAAGAGGCGAATTTCCGCGTGAATGGTATTGCGTTGCAGATTTGTGAATTGCCGTATTCGTTAGAAGAATAACGTACAATTTGTTACTTTAACGGCCGCTTATGCTCGGATTATTATGCGGTCGTTTTTGTTGCATATAGAAAATAGTGTTATTCAAATTGATCTGAAAAATAATTGAAAATTTTTATAAAATTGCTATTTTCGTGCAACTTTTTTATACAATGTTTATTAAATTTTATCGTGGTAACTATGGAACAGACAAAAACTCAAGATCCTTATGCAAAATATAATGCGCAAACAAATGCAATCAGTAAGCTGATTTTTATGAGTCGTTGGTTGCAATTGCCTATTTATTTAGGATTGATTGCAGCACAAGGTATTTATGCTTATAAATTTATGAAATTGCTTTGGGAGCTTATTACAAATATCAATGTAATGGATTCCAACACCATTATGTTGGCAGTGCTTAATCTGATTGATGTAGTAATGATTGCTAACTTATTAGTTATGGTAACGATTGGGGGATATGAAATCTTTGTTTCTAAGCTTCGCACTCGAAATCACCCAGATCAACCTGAATGGCTTAGCCATGTTAATGCGACTGTGCTGAAAGTGAAACTTTCTATGTCAATTATTAGCATTTCATCTATTCATATGCTTCAAACTTTTGTAAATGCAAATAATATGCCTGAAAAAACGATGATGTGGCAGTTGTTTTTACACCTCGGCTTTTTAGCCTCGGCAATTGCATTGGCTTATACGGATAAAATCCTTTATAGTACCAGTCACAAAACACACTAGTTAGACTCACTGAATTAAAAAGCTACTTCCGATACTGACTCGGAGTGATGCCATAAGCGGTTTTAAACGCTTTACTAAAATGCGCCTCCGATTGATAGCCAATTTCTAATGCCACTTCTAGCACACTTTTTGGGGTTTGTTTGAGCAAATAAGCCCCTTGTTGCAATCGAATTTGATTGAGAAATTTCTTTGGAGGCATCTGCATTTTTTGTTGAAAAACACGGCAGAAATTAGCACGAGACATCAATGCAAGCTCGGCTAATTGTTCAATATTCCACTCTGCTTGTGGCTCATTTAACATCTTAATCAGCACATGGCTAAGCCGTTTATCTTCAAAGGCTGCTAGCAAGCCTGATTCAACCCATCCCATCTGCAATGCGTGGCGTAAAATATAGATAAAAAGCACATTCGCTAATGCATCAATTACTGATTTTGAGCCTTGATTTGTTTCATTTGCTTCTTTAAGAAAAAGCTGAAGCAGTGGCTGAACAGGTGTTTCAGGCAGATGAAAATGCAAATACTCGGGTAAGGCATCAATTAAAAGCGATTCTTTTTGATATAAAAATAGCCCACAGAACATTTTGAGATCAGGAGATTTTTGCCCGATTTGACGAAGTTCAAATAAACCTTGCGAGGTGGTAATAGCGGTCGATTTTGTGGAAACTTTTGCAGAGCTATGCATTCGGTGTGGGCAGTTTTTGGGTAAGAAAAACAGATCGCCGGCTTGCAAATGAAAGGTTTTATCCGCCAAAGTTAGCCAGCATTCGCCTTGTTCGATAATATGAAAAATGCCTTCATCTTGGACGGTATTCACATTGTGTTCTACTCGCCAATCGCCTTGAAATAAACAACGAATATTAATTTTACCTTGCACTTGTGCAAGCTGAGTGAGTTTATCTAAATAATCCATGAGAAATTTCCATTTTGAGATTTTTACGAAAACAGTTGAGATGATTTGACAATTATCATAGCTCATTTTTCTTATAATGCACACATCAGTTAAACATACATCATCATAAATTTAAGGAGAAATATTATGTTTGCAGATTGGAAAAATGACGTAGCACATGTGAAAAAATCTTTTGGTGGCTTAGGTAAAAAATATCCAAAAATGTTACAAGCCTATCAAGCATTAGGCTCTGCGGCGGCAGAAGGCAATGTGTTAGATCCGAAAACACGTGAATTAATTGCCTTAGCTGTTGCGGTAACTACTCGTTGTGAAAGTTGTATTGGCGTGCACGCTGAAGAAGCAGTGAAAGCGGGGGCGACAGAAGATGAAGTCGCTGCAGCACTTGCCATGTCTATCGCATTAAATGCGGGTGCAGCTTACACTTATTCACTACGTGCGTTGGAAGCATATAACGTACAAAAAGGCTAATTTAGATTTAAAGTAAACCAAAGCTAGTTTTGAACAGATTTCAAAGCTAGCTTTTTTTATATTATTCGATAAAAATTTTACAAATTTTATTCTTCTGTAACATTTGTTTATTTTAGTTTAAATATCTAATTTTGATTTAAAAACTAGAATCAAGTTCTAATATAACTTCCATTTCACGCATTTTTACTCTCTTTAATAGTTTTAAATCCTAAAAACGCTATCTAAAAGACTATGTTTTATTAAAAATTTAAATTAAAATCGCCAAGACTTTAATTTATATAATGTAGGACTTTTTATGACACAACAAATCGAAGAATGCTCAACTTGGGTTTCAAAGTTTAAGGTACTTGGGCCTGGTATCCTAATGGCATCTGCTGCAGTTGGTGGTTCGCATATCGTGGCATCAACTCAAGCTGGCGCAATCTATGGTTGGCAACTTGCAATCATCATTATTTTAGCGAACCTTTTCAAATATCCTTTCTTCCGTTTCGGCGTGCAATATACGCTTAGTTCGAACAAAACCTTGCTTGAAGGTTATCAAGAAAAAGGTGGCATCTACTTAGTTGTTTTCTTTATCTTGAATGTGATCGCCACAATGATTAACACCGCTGCGGTGGGTATTGTGACAGCGGCCATTCTCAAATTTATTATTTCTGCGTTAGGATTGAACTGGGACATCAGCATTCCAACTGCAAGTATCATTATTATTGCAGGCACACTAGGCATTCTTTTACTTGGTCAATACAAATTTTTAGACCGCTTGTCTAAGCTTATTATGATCGCCTTAACAATTTCAACGGTTTCTGCGGTAGTTATTGCTGCATCAAAAGGTGGTGTACAAGTTGCACCTGATTTTATTGAACCGTCACCGTGGAATTTGGCTTCTCTTGGCTTTATTGTTGCATTGATGGGGTGGATGCCTGCCCCTATTGAGATTTCAGCAATCAACTCAATGTGGGTGGTCGCAAAACGCCGTTTAAGCAAAGTAAGCTACCAAGACGGTATTTTAGACTTCAACATCGGCTTTATCGGCACAGCGATTTTAGCGATTGTTTTCTTAGCACTCGGTGCATTGGTGCAATATGGTTCTGGTGAAGTGGTTGAACAAGCGGGTGTAAAATATATTGCACAGCTTATCAAAATGTATGCCTTTGCTATTGGCGATTGGTCTAAATTACTCATTGCATTGATTGCCTTTATGTGTATGTTCGGCACAACCATTACCGTAATCGACGGCTATTCACGTGCAAACAACGAAGCATTGCGTATTTTATTAGGCAGAAAAGAGAGTTCAGTGGCAAGCTTAAATATTTGGATGACAGCCGCTTCAGCCATCGGCATTATCATCATTCTCTTTTTTATGAGCGATGTAGCAAAATTACTTTCATTTGCGATGATCTGTTCTTTCGTTTCCACACCAATTTTTGGTTGGTTAAACTTCTCCCTGGTTTTAAAAGGTGAACATCGCGTGAAGGGCGGCTTGTTCTGGTTGGCCGTTGTTGGTTTAACTTACTTAACTGGCTTTACGCTACTCTTTATTGCGTATGAGTTTGGTTGGATTTAATCTAAAATAAATGTATAGGTCGTATGAGAATACGCCCTTTTTTATGAGTAAAAATCATGTTATTGTCATCACGCCATAGATTACAATGGAGTGTTGTGAGGAGTTTTAAAACTAAAGCATTTGATAAATTTGCACGTAAGCATCATATTCAAGATGCCTAACTCGTGGAAGCTATTTTCAGAGCTGAAGAGGGATTAATTGATGCTGATTTAGTTGGAAATATCTTAAAACAACGTATAGCTAGAAAAGGGCAAGGGCTTTTTGGTGGTTTTTGATCTTTTATATTTTATCGAATTAATGAAAATAGCTACTTTGTTGCAGGAATCAGCAAAATAATATGAAAAATTAACCGCTTTACGAATTCAATCTCAAGTAAAGAAAGGTTATTTTATTGAAATTTTACAGTAGGATACCTATGAGTGAGCTTCTATTTACGATCCATGAAAATACTACTGATTTATATAAATCAGGTTTGATGGATAAAAAATAATGAGAAAATTTGATGATCTCTGCTTAACTCCCGTGCAAGCTTTATCTCCAGACGAAATCAAAGCCATTCGCGAAAAAGAACAAGTATCGCAAAGTATTTTTGCACATTATCTGAACGTGAGCAAAAATATGATTTCTGAATGGGAGCGAGGCGTTAAAAAAACGAGTGGTACAGCATTGAAATTCCCCAGCCTTGTATAACATAAAGGCATTGAAGTTATCGCATAACACAATAGGCAGACGAAAATCTGTCTATTCTTTTTATAGCCAAAAGCGTGTGATCTAGTTCACATTTTTCGACATTTCTATTACATCTTTTCTAAAAATCCTCTCTATAATTAAAGCTGATACACCATACTTGATTAACTGAACAATTCATAAAAAGGAGTGATTATGAAAACATTAGGCGAATTTATTATTGAGAAACAAGCGGAATATCCACAAGCAAAAGGTGAGCTAAGTGGCATTCTTTCTTCTATCCGCTTGGCAGCAAAATTTATCCACCGCGAAATTAACCACGCAGGCTTGAGTAAAGATATTTTAGGTGTTGCAGGCTCAGAAAATATTCAAGGTGAAGCCCAAATGAAATTGGATGTCTTTGCCAACGAAACAATGAAAAAAGCCCTTATTGCACGTGAAGAAGTGGCAGGATTTGCTTCTGAAGAAGATGACACTTTCATCTCATTTGATACTGAACGTTCTCGTAATGCAAAATATATTTTAATGACCGATCCACTTGATGGTTCATCCAATATTGATGTGAACGTCTCTGTGGGAACGATCTTCTCTATCTATAAACGCGTTTCTCCAATTGGCACACCTGTTACGATGGAAGATTTCTTGCAAGAGGGAAGAAAGCAGGTTGCCGCGGGTTATATTACCTATGGCTCATCTACAATGCTGGTTTACACTACAGGCAACGGTGTGAACGGCTTTACTTACGAACCATCGCTTGGCTTGTTTATTCTTTCTCATCCAGATATGCAAATGCCAGAAAAAGGGAAATATTACTCTATTAACGAAGGGCAATATGTCACTTTCCCGCAAGGGGTGAAACGCTTTATTAAATATTGCCAAGAAAGCGACGAAGCAAGTAAACGCCCATACTCTTCTCGCTATATCGGCTCATTGGTTTCTGATTTCCACCGTAATTTGCTTAAAGGCGGAATTTACATCTACCCAACTTCAACCGTCTATCCAAACGGTAAATTACGTTTGCTTTATGAAGGTAACCCAATCGCATTCTTAGCCGAACAGGCTGGTGGTTTGGCAACTGATGGCATCAACCCTATTTTAGACATCAAACCAACCACGCTACACCAACGTGTGCCGTTCTTTACAGGTTCAAAAGAGATGGTTGAGAAAGCGGTTGAATTTATGCAGGAATTTTCAGAATAGATTTGCAAATTAATCATAAAAAACAATCGCTTGTTATTTTAAAAATATTGAAATACTTTTAAAGAAATATTTTTTAAAAGTATTTTTTATTTAGTAAAAAAATAGTAAAAGAATAAATCTCATAGAGATAGATTA
>NZ_QEQF01000008.1:0-96255 GCF_003253115.1 Pseudohaemophilus paraphrohaemolyticus
ATTTAATTTAAAGGTAAAAATGAATTTCTAGTTAGCACTTTTATCAAGACTTCAAAATTAAAATATTTTAACTAAGTCAATCAACAAGTGCCCACACAGATTGTCTGATAAGTTGTTAAAGAACAAAAAGAAACGACGCACTGCATATCAATTTAAATCATTCACAACAGTGCGTCGTTGTGTGGGGTGCATTATAGAGAAAAATAAAACTCGTGCAAGCACTTTTTACAAAAAATTTTAAAAAATTTACCGCTTGTTGAAACTTTATGCAAAAAGTATGAATAACCATCCATTTTTGCTGTTTTTCTAGCGTTAAATCTCAATCATATTCAAGCTTTCAAAACCCCACTGTTTTAAAATTTTCTCACGTTCGGCAAAATCATCGGTCAATTTTGTGCAGAATGCCTGATTTTTTGCATTCTGTTTACCATTAAAATCCGATTTTTCGGCAATTAACGACTTCACTCGTTTCGCAATTGCTTCACCCGAATCCACAAAAAACTTCACGTTTGGCAAAATCTGCTGCAATTCTGCTTTCAAGAATGGAAAATGCGTACAGCCCAAAATCACCGTATCCAATTTTGAATGCACTTTCCACTCTTTCACGCAATCAGCCAGAGCATCTACATCAACTTTGCCATTCAATAATTTTTCTTCGGCGAGTTCCACAATTTTTGTCTGCCCAATCTTCTCTACAATACACTCCGAAGCATATTTCTGAATCAAATCCAATACATAAGGACGTTTGATCGTTCCCACCGTCGCCAATAGACCGATCGTTTTCGTCTCAGATATTGTCGCCGCAGGCTTTATCGCAGGCACGGTTCCCACAATTGGGAAAGTAAAATTTGCTCGCAAAGCAGGCAATACCACTGTGCTTGCGGTGTTACACGCTACCACCACCAAATCAAGCGGTTGTTTTTCTGCAATCTTTTGCACAATGTTGACCGCTTGTGTAATCAATTCCTGCTCCGATTTTTCCGAATACGGGAATAAGGCATTATCAAAGCAATATAAATAGTGAGCATTCGGTAAGGCTTTTCGCACCTCATCATAAATCGTCAAGCCACCAATGCCCGAATCATATAAGAGAATAGTCGGTTTCATATTTTTTACTCAATAAATTCCCGCAAATGCTACTCTCTTCTCCCTTTTCGTTCAAGAAAAACAAAACCCCAAACATTCGTCTGGGGTTTCATTTCTCTTATTGATTAAAGGATGTTTTGATATTTCTCTAACATCGCTTGTGGCCATACACTTGATTGCACTTCGCCAATATGTTGTTTACGAAGTAAGAACATTGCCAAGCGAGATTGACCAATACCACCACCGATGGTTAAAGGTAATTTACCCGCAAGCAACTCTTTGTGCCAATCCATCTCTAAACGATCTTGGTCTCCCGTAATTTCCACTTGTAAGCGTAACGCTTTTTCGTCTACGCGAATACCCATTGAAGAAAGCTCAAAGGCTGTGCCTAACTGATCGTTCCATACCAAAATATCGCCGTTTAAACCTTTGTAGCCGTTTTCTGATTCTGTTGTCCAGTCATCGTAGTCTGGCGCACGACCATCGTGCGGTTTACCATCTGATAATTTACCACCAATACCAATCAAGAATACTGCACCATACTCTTTACAAATCGCATTTTCACGCTCTTTGCCCGATAAATCTGGGTAACGTTTCACTAAATCTTCGCTATGAATAAAAGTAATCTTTTTTGGTAAAATGGATGGAATATCAAAACGAGCTTCCACGGCTAATTCGGTTAAACGAATTGCCTTGTAAATCTCGTTTACCGTTTCTTTTAAGTAATCAAAGTTGCGGTGACCTGCTGGGATTACCTTTTCCCAGTCCCACTGATCCACATAAACAGAGTGAGTTGGATCGAGTGAGTCTTCATCTGGACGAAGTGCTTTCATATGCACAAACAAACCTTCTCCTTCTTGGAAACCAAAACGTCCGAGCGTATGGCGTTTCCATTTCGCTAATGAATGTACCACCTCAAAAGTTGCATCGGGAATACATTTCACATTTACTTGCACCGCTTTTTCGATCCCTGATAAGTTGTCTTGCATCCCATTACCCACTTGGCTCAAAATCGGGCCTTGCACCTCAATCACGCCTAATTTATCGATTAAATATTGTGTAAACGTGTTTTTTACAAAGCTAATTTCGTTTTGTTGCAAAATAAATGATTTTTTCATCTGTTTCCTACCTTTTTCTATAAAATTTTGATGTTGTTTAACGGAATGGCATTCAATTTAAAGGAATTCTTAAAAAACTCAATCTTTTTTAGATAAAATTATAATAAATTAAAAATAAGATTAGATAGAATTTAATAATCTATGCTAAATTTTAAATATCATTTAACAAATTGTAAATTGTGAGGAAATTTTGACCGCTTTCAAACAACCCATAGACCAGCTCGATCAACAAATTTTACGTGCCTTAGTTAAAGATGCCAAAACGCCCTATACCGAAATCGCCAAGCAATCGGGCGTGAGTGCCGCAACTATCCACGTTCGCGTGGAAAAAATGCGACAATCTGGCGTGATCGAAGCGACACAACTCAAAATCAACGAACGCAAACTTGGCTACGATGTCTGCTGTTTTATCGGCATCATCCTCAAATCGGCAAAAGATTACGAAAAAGTGATCGCCAAACTTAACGACTTCCCCGAAGTGGTTGAAGCCTACTACACCACGGGCAATTACTCCATTTTCATCAAAGTAATGACCCACACCATCGAAGAGCTACACCAAGTGCTTGCAGGAAAAATCCAAAGCGTTGATGAGATTCAATCGACAGAAACACTTATCTCGATGCAGAATCCGATTTTACGAGGAATTTCTCCTTAATAAGGAATAACCAAAAGAAAACCGACCGCTTGGTCGGTGTTTTTATGCCTAAAATTGCTATAAGAAAAACGAGCTTACTTGGAACAATTTTTCAATTTCACTCACGTGTTTTTTATCGTTTACGAACAAAATCACGCGGTCTTCGGCTTGTATTTCAGTGGATTTGTGGGCAATCATCACCTGATTATTTCGCACAATTGCCCCAACAATAGCCCCTTGCGGAAGCTTAAGCTCTCGTACTTTTCTCCCTACCACTTTGGAAGACTCCTCATCACCGTGGGCGACCACTTCAATCCCTTCAGCTAAACCTTGTTTGAGCGAAACCACTTTCACAATATCGCCTTTGCGAACATAGCTAGACAGGGCAGAAATAGTCGATTGCTGTGGTGACATCGCAATATCAATCGTTCCGCCTTGAATTAAGTGCAAATAAGACATCCGTTGCACCAACACAATCGCTTTTTTCGCCCCTAAACGTTTTGCCAACAGTGCCGCCATAATATTTGCTTCGTCATCACTCGTCAGGGCAAGAAACAAGTCAATATTTTCGATGTGTTCTTCAAACAACAATTCCTGATCCGAGGCATCGCCTTGCAATACCAACGTTTTTTCTAATTTAGCAGAGAGCATTTCCGCTTTTTCGCGGTTACGCTCAATGATTTTCACGCTGCACTGATTTTCCAAATCCTTCGCCAAACCCAAACCGATTGTTCCACCCCCCACAATCATCACCCGCTTATGCGGACGTTCTAAGCGTTGCAATTCGCTCATAATCGCCTTGATGTTTTGAGTTTCGCAGATAAAAAAGACCTCATCGCCTGCTTCAATAATGGTTGAGCCTTGTGGCACAATGGCACGATCTTGCCGGAAAATTGCCACAATGCGAGCATCAATATAAGGCAGATGATCGTGCAAAGCGGAAATTGGATAGCCCACCAAAGGACCGCCATAATAAGCTTTTGCACTCACTAGGCTGACCAGATCATCGGCAAAATGTGCCACTTGCAATGTCCCAGGATAGTTAATCAGACGTAAAATATCCTTTTGCACCAACAATTCAGGTGCAATCACGTGGTCAATCGGTAAATTATCGTTGCCAAACAGATTTTCACGCTCACGCACATAATCGCTATTGCGAATACGCACAATTTTAGTCGGTACTTTAAACAAACTATAAGCGACTTGGCTGGCGATCATGTTGATTTCATCACTATCGGTTACCGCCACCAGCATATCTGCATCGTTCGCTCCCGCCTGCCGCAAAATACGAGGCGACGCCCCATTGCCTTTTAGCACGCGTAGATCGTGCTTTTCCTGCAACTTATCAAGCAGTTCTTGTCGCTCATCAATCAGCGTGATATCGTTTTCGTCATTGGAAAGTGAAGCAGCCAGCGTCGAGCCCACCTGCCCTGCTCCGAGGATGATTATTTTCATAATGATTTTTTATTTTTATTGTATTACCCTCATTTGCGTAGGGGGTATCCCCGTCCCTACACAAAACAAGATTGCTACGAATTATATTGTTCTTATCAACCCACTTTTTTCAACTTCGCATAAAAGAACCCATCCCCTCCATTGAGTTGCGGGAAGAATTGTTTTTCAGTCACTTTTTCACCGTGGAAATCCATCTCCACCGCTTCAGCATCTATATGATTTTCAAGGAAACGTTGGATTTGCAAGCTGTTCTCTTCGGACAAAATCGAGCAAGTCGCATAAAGCAAAGTGCCATTCGGTTTTAATCTCACCCAAAGTGTCTCTAAAATCTTGGCTTGTAAATTGACAAGCTCGGCAATATCCGTCTCTTTGCGAAGCCATTTTATATCAGGATGGCGGCGAATCACGCCCGTTGCAGAACAAGGCGCATCCAGCAAAATACGGTTGAACATCACGCCTTCTTCAAGCCACGTATCTGGCTGGCTCGCATCGCCACAAATCACCGTCGCAGTTTGATTAAGGCGAGCTAAATTCTCACGCACACGTTTTAAGCGATTTTCTTCAATATCCAACGCAAAAACGACCGCTTGTGGGGCTTTTTCGAGAATATGCGTAGTTTTGCCACCAGGAGCGGCACAGGCATCTAAAATCATCTCATTATTTTGAGCATCCAACAATTCCGCCGACCATTGAGCATGAGCATCTTGCACCGTTGCCCAGCCCTGTTCAAAGTTTGGCAATTGGTTCACCGATACAGGATGTTCAAGCAGAATCGCATAATCAGGCACGCAAGCGGTCGAGTTTTCGGTTTGATTTGCTAACTCGCCCAACAAAGCCACATAATCTTTGGGCTGAATATGTTGTTGGTTAACACGAAGCCACATCGGTGGGCGTTGGTTGTTCGCCTCCACAATTTCACGCCAATGTGGATAGGCTTTTTTGATTTTATTCACGAACCATTCTGGGTGTAGCGTCTGCCAATGCTTATCTACAATGGCTAAAATCTGCTCTTGCTCACGCAGGAAACGACGCAACACGCCGTTGGTTAACGCACGGAAGCTGTCGAGTTTCAACGTTTTAGCCGCATTCACTACTTCATCGACCGCGGCATGGGATGGAATTCGCATATAAAGTAGTTGATACAACCCAACCAACAGCAGGCAATGCACCAAGCGAGTTTTACCCTTGAGCGGTTTTGCCACTAATTGCTTGATGATACTTTCCAAACGAGGCAACACACGACAGATGCCAAAGGTAATCTCTTGCACCAGCGGTAAATCTTTTGGCTCAAGCTGATGTTGAGCTTCAGGGATGAGGGTAGAAAGCGATTTCCCCTGATCCAACACCTCTAAAATAATTTGTGCGGCAACCGCACGAGGGGATCTTTTTTTCATCATATATTTTTCTAAGAAAATTCCCCTCTTTAGCAAAGAGGGGAGTAATATTAAAAACTCTCCGCATCCCTCAACAGATGCACATTCCCTTTACGACGGAGGAAACCTGTGCGATCAAAATACTCCATCAACTGCACCGTAAGTTTGCGTCCATATTGCAATTCATCGCGTAATTGATTAACAGAAATCTCACCGTGGGTTTGCACAAATGCTTTAATCCAGCTTGCGAATTGTTGGATTTGTTCAGCAAATAAGAAGCGATCTTTGACAATTGGCACGGCATAGCCCAGTTTTCCTGCTTTGTAGAGCAAGTTTCGCGTATCCGTTTCATCCAGGTTGAGTTCGGTAGCAATTTCGCGCACCCAGAGGGCTTGATTAGTTGCTTCAAAAAGCGGTCGAATTTGTTGCCAAATTTGCAGTTCTCTATCGGAAAACTCAATGCGATGCTCAGGCAAATGCACCCAACCGCGCGTTTGAGCTAGCACGCCTTCTGCTACTAATTCATTCAGCCATTGCAACGCCAAACCTTCAGGCTGTTCAAGTACTGCCATTCGATAAAGGCGAGCTTTCGAAAGCCCTAGTTGGTCTTGATGGTTGGCATGATATTCCGTTAGTTTCTCGACCATTCTTTGCTGGATTTGTTGCTTAAATTTGCAGGAGAAAATCCACTTATCATAAACTATCGCATCTGTATTTTCAGGTAATTGGCTAGCAAAACGCTGTTCTGCCCAAAGCAAGAAATCCAACGTCAAAGCACGATTTTGCAACATCAACGCCAGACGAGCAGTAAAATCATCGCAAGCGGTTGTTTTTGCCAATTCATTGACAAAAGAAAGACGAGCTTCACTACGTTTGTAGCGTTTAGGCGAATGAATCTCCAACACCTCCGCACTGCCAAGCGTTTGTCGGTCATCGCCACTACGAATAATCAATCTGTCGTTTACCGCAATGTGCAACGGCTCATCTAGCAAAATTTCTGCAAAATAATCACCATTTTCAACCGCTTGTTTGGTGTTCAGCAAGCTCACTTTGCCTGTTACGTGCGAGGCAAAATGGTAAAGATGGGCGACGGTGCTCTCTTTTAACGGCTGAATCACGTTGAGCCGCACGGTGATGCGATCGGTCGCAAAATGCGGAGCGAGTTCGGTAATCCAATCGCCACGCTGCACCTGCTCTTTTTCCACGTTCGCAATGTTGAGCGCCAAGCGCTGCCCCGCCAAGCCGATTTCCGACGGGCTATTTTGGGCATGAATGCCTTTTACGCGCACTTTTTGATCGCTTGTGAGGTAAAATTCATCGCCGATTTTAACCTGCCCCGCTACTGCCGTACCTGTCACTACCAAGCCTGCGCCCTTCACGTTGAACACGCGGTCAATCGCATAGCGGAATGGTTTATCGGTCGCACTTTTGGCTTGCTCATTTAGCATAATCAGATGATTTTTTAACGCTTCGATGCCTTGCCCTGTGTGAGCGGAAGTCACAAAAACAGGTGCTTCCACCAAGAACGGATAATGGTTTTGAATGGTGTAAATCAGTTGTTCGATTCGGCTTGCTTTCGCCCGATCCGCTTTGGTAATCACCAACATAATGTGCGAAAAACGGAGCAATTTCAGAATTTCAAGATGCTCTTCGGTCTGCGGTTTAATGCCCTCTTCGGCTGAGACCGCCAGCAAGGCGTGCTGAATACCGCCCACGCCTGCAAGCATATTCGACAAAAAGCGTTGGTGCCCTGGCACGTCGATAAAGCCAAGAATGTCGTGCTTGCCATGTGGGGTTTCAATTGGCAGATAAGCGTAGCCCAAATCAATGGTCAGCCCACGTTTTTTTTCTTCAGGTAAGTGAGCCGTGTTTGTGCCTGTTAAGGCTTGCAATAGTGCGGTTTTGCCGTGATCAACGTGACCTGCGGTAACAACAATCATCTTATTCCCTTGCTGAATTTCTGTATTTATTGTGGGCAATCATACCACACCCCGCCTTTTTACGCTAAAATAGCTCCATTTTTGTAGATAAATTTATTTACCATTTTTAATAGGAAAAACAATGCGTACAAGTCAATATCTCTTTTCCACGCTCAAAGAAACCCCAAATGATGCTCAAGTGGTGAGCCATCAGTTAATGCTCCGTGCAGGGATGATTCGCCCGATGGCATCAGGTTTATATAACTGGTTGCCGACGGGGATTCGTGTGTTGAAGAAAGTGGAAAACATCATTCGCGAAGAGATGAACAAAGGCGGGGCGATCGAGGTATTAATGCCTGTGGTGCAACCTGCGGAATTATGGGAAGAGTCTGGTCGTTGGGATCAATATGGTCCTGAGCTTCTTCGTTTTGAAGACCGCGGAAACCGTAACTTTGTGTTAGGTCCAACTCACGAAGAAGTGATTACAGATTTAGTCCGCCGTGAAGTTTCTTCATATAAACAGCTTCCACTTAACTTATACCAAATTCAAACTAAATTCCGTGATGAAGTGCGCCCTCGTTTTGGTGTAATGCGTTCGCGTGAATTTATTATGAAAGATGCGTACTCATTTCACACAACACAAGAAAGTTTGCAAGAAACCTATGATGTGATGTACCAAGTGTACAGTAACATTTTTAACCGTTTAGGCTTAGATTTCCGTGCGGTACAGGCGGATACAGGGTCTATTGGTGGTTCAGCTTCGCACGAGTTCCAAGTGTTAGCTTCAAGCGGTGAAGATGATGTTGTATTCTCAACAGAATCAGATTTTGCAGCGAATATTGAGCTTGCAGAAGCGGTGGCTATCGGTGAGCGTCAAGCACCAACGGCAGAAATGATCTTAGTAGATACGCCAAATGCGAAAACGATCAATGAACTTGTAGAGCAATTCAGCTTGCCAATCGAGAAAACAATAAAAACCTTGATTGTGAAAGGATCTAATGAAAATCAACCGCTTGTTGCCTTGATTATTCGTGGCGACCACGAATTAAACGAAATCAAAGCACAAAAACATCCATTAGTGGCAGATCCGCTTGAGTTTGCGGACGAAACTGAAATTAAAGCAAAAATTGGTGCGAGCGTGGGATCATTAGGCGCGGTAAATCTTAATATTCCTGCAATTATTGACCGCACTGTGGCGTTAATGTCTGATTTTAGTTGTGGTGCGAATATCGATGGAAAACATTACTTCAATGTGAACTGGGAACGCGATGTTGCAATGCCAGAAGTTTTTGATTTACGCAACGTAGTTGAAGGCGATCCAAGTCCAGATGGTAAAGGTACTCTTCAAATCAAACGTGGTATTGAAGTGGGACATATTTTCCAACTTGGTAAAAAATACTCTGAAGCAATGAAAGCAACTGTTCAAGGCGAAGATGGTAAACCTCTTGTGATGACAATGGGTTGTTATGGTATCGGCGTAACTCGTGTGGTGGCTTCAGCGATTGAGCAGCACCACGACGACCGAGGTATCATCTGGCCTTCAGATGAAATTGCACCATTCACCGTGGCAATCGTGCCAATGAATATGCACAAATCTGAAACCGTGCAAAAATACGCTGAAGAACTTTACCGCACTTTACAATCACAAGGCGTAGATGTGATTTTTGATGATCGTAAAGAACGCCCAGGCGTGATGTTCGCCGATATGGAACTCATTGGTGTACCGCATATGGTTGTAATCGGTGAGAAAAACCTAGAGAACGGTGAAATTGAATATAAGAACCGTCGCACTGGGGAAAAACAGATGATTGCGAAAGAGCAGTTGTTAGGGTTTTTGAAAGAAAATGTGAAGGCGTAATATATTTAACGGCTAGGCTTTGCCTAGTCGTTTTTTTATTCAAAGAAGGGAGATACATGAAAAATAGATGGAAAACACTGATGCTTGCAATACTGCTTATAGGATGTGCAACAAAAGAAATCATCAATCCTCAAGAATATGACGCAACAAAACATGCCCGTATCCGAATCTTTAATATAGGAAAAGATGGCGAAATCAATATAAAAATCATGGATTGTGAAAAAGATAAGAGAGGAATACATCTTCGCCCTACTGGATGGTTTGGCGGTGGGCAACATCGAATAGGTATGACTCAAACCGAGGACTCAGATATCGCCCAGAAGGAAAATTATACGTTTAGAGAATACGTCATTCCTACGGATAAAATAATCAATCTCACCCCATCGCATCAAATCAGTAAAACTGTTTGCCGCGTTGCGGGAAAACCTTGCCAGACCGAAACAACACAATTATGTCAGTACGGTCCAATTGCGGGCTATGATACTATTCGAAAATTTCTGATAAAAACCATTACTTTGGGTACCACCGATGGAGGAGAACACCGAGATAATCGTGCATCATTTATCCCTAAAGCCGGGCATCAATATGAAATTAAGCCAATGGGGTGCTCAGTTGTTTTGAAAGATATTACTGAGGAAAACATCACAAACGTTTCACTTTCCCCATACTATAAATGTCCCACAAAATAACAATGAAAAAACTTTATCTTATTTTAATTTGCTTGCTCACGAGTTGCGTTACCCATATTAACAAGCCCATAAAAACCACAGAAAAAATTTATGCCTTTATGATTGAAAAAAATAAAATTTATCTGATAGGTGAGCAGTCGGACTATCTTTTACAAAATCAAGATGTTGAAGCAATGCAACATTTCTTGACTAGCCCTTATGCAAAACAAACACTCTTTTTTACAATGAAATTAGATAGCCTTGATAATGAGGTCACTGGCGAATACACCGTTTATTTAGACGAAAGCAAATATAGTAAAGAAGAAAAAGAGCAGTTGCAAAAGCAATATTGGTTTAATCCTATTAGCCATATTCATTCTGATTTCTTATCAGCAGTAAAACTTAGAAATCCGAACTGGAAAGCTAATCAGCCAGCACTAAAACGGCAATACCGAGCATTTGGAAAGCGAATTCGCTTTAATAATAGAGATGAAATTATCAGTAAATTTTCAATGCCTGAACCAATCGAAATTTCTTTAGTGCGAAGAACATCACATAAAGAAGTTATAGCCGATGATATCGCCTTAGAACTGACAACTATAACGTTATTTACGCCTGTTTATGTAGCTTATACAACATTAACTACTGCATTTGTTGTACCCATTGCAGTAACACAAGGTATTATTTATATTTTAAATAAACAATCTAAGAAGTAACCTACAAAAAACCGACCAATCGACCGGTTTTCTTTTTAATTTTGCAATTATGCAAACACTACTTCAACGTCAATTAGGAAGGTAATGCGGCAATGTCAGCAATGTTCGACTTACTCAATATAGTGGAGCGTTTTTGAAAAAGAGTGTGAAGGCGTAATATTCTTTGAATGTAAAAACAATGGCTAGGTAACCCCCTAGCCATTTTTATGCTTGCAAGCGGTCAAAATTTCATTATAATTCGACAAGTTTTGAAACGAAACTTTATGGTTTAAAAACTATGTCAAAACGAAACACCCAACAACGCCGTCAGCTGATCGTTTCGATGCTGATAGAACAAAATGAATTAAGCGTGGATTATCTCGCTCAATTTTTTGAAACCTCAGAAGTGACTATCCGTAAAGATTTACGCGTATTAGAAGAAGGCGGTTTCTTGCTTCGCCGTTATGGTGGGGCGATAAAAATACCATCGGAGATGATAGAAGAAGAGAACAACGATGAGCAACTTTCGAAACAAAAGTTAGCCATTGCCAAAGCCGCACGCGATATAATTGCTGATCATAACCGCATTATTATCGACAGCGGCAGCACGACAGGCGCGCTCGTCAAAGCCTTGAACCAGAAAGGGTTGGTCATTATGACAAACTCCCTTTCGCTTGCCAATGAGCTAACCACCTTAGAATGTGAGCCTACAGTGCTCATGACTGGTGGTACTTGGGATGCTCGCTCGGAATCCTTTCAAGGTAAAATAGCAGAGAACTCCTTGCGTTCTTACGATTTCGACCAGCTTTTTATCGGTGCTGATGGCTTAGATTTAGAGCGTGGCACAACGACTTTCAACGAATTAGTTGGCTTAAGCCAAGTCATGGCGGAAGTGAGCCGTGAAGTGATTGTATTGATTGAATCACAAAAGATCGGAAGAAAAATGCCCAATGTGGAACTTAATTGGGCGAAGATTGACAAAATCATCACTGATAGCCAATTAAGTTACGAAACGAAAGTTTTGATTGAACAAAACGGCGTAGAAGTGATTGTGGCGAAGTAGTACTTATTTTATCTTGTATTTTCTCCGTTAATTACTACTGCCAAATCTCCCCTACTCCTCTTTGCTAAAGAGGGGAGCCTATTCAAACGTAAAACTAATATCGAAACACTTTTAGATAAGTGAATATCTCAAGTGATATTAAAATATCTTCGATATCCCCCCTCTTTAGCAAAGAGGAGTAGGGGAGATTTGGCAGAAGAAAAAACGGAGAAATCTATAAATTTAAACTCAAATTAAACAAACATTAGGAAACAAATTTATGTGTGGAATTGTCGGTGCGGTAGCACAACGTGATATAGCAGCAATTTTAGTCGATGGATTACACCGCTTAGAATATCGTGGTTACGATTCAGCGGGCGTTGCCGTATTAGGTACAGACAAACAAATGAACATTTTGCGCCGTGTGGGTAAAGTAAAAGCCTTAGACGATGCGTTAGAAGCTAAACCATTATTAGGCGGCACAGGGATCGCACACACCCGCTGGGCAACCCACGGTGAACCAAGTGAAACTAATGCACACCCGCACCGTTCAGGCAAAATTGCGGTAGTCCATAACGGCATTATCGAAAACTACGAGGAATTACGCGCAGAATTACAAGCGCGCGGTTATGTGTTCCAATCGCAAACCGACACTGAAGTTATCGCTCACTTGGTTGAATGGGAATTCCGCACGTCAAATTCTTTATTAGACGCAGTGCAAAAAACCGTGAAACAACTTCGAGGTGCATACGGTACCGTAGTATTAAATGAAGAAGAACCAGAGCATTTAATCGTGGCACGTTCAGGTTCTCCGTTAGTTATCGGTTACGGCATTGGTGAAAACTTCCTAGCTTCTGATCCGCTTGCGTTATTAAGCGTAACCCGCCGTTTCGCTTACTTAGAAGAAGGCGACGTGGCGGAAATTACCCGCACTTCAGTTGATATTTACGACCGTGAAGGCAATAAAGTTGAACGTGAAATTTACGAAGGCAACTTCGAACAAGATGCAGCAGACAAAGGCCCATACCGTCACTATATGCAGAAAGAAATCTTCGAGCAACCTGTAGCAATTATGAACACATTAGACGGTCGCATCAAAGAGGGCAAAGTGAATTTAGAAGCCATTGCACCAAATGCGGCAGAGATTTTATCAAAAGTAGAACACATTCAAATCGTCGCTTGCGGTACGTCTTACAACGCTGGTATGGTAGCACGTTACTGGTTAGAATCGATCGCAGGCGTGGCGTGTGATGTGGAAATTGCCTCTGAATTCCGCTACCGCAAATTTGTAACGCGTGCAAATAGCTTGCTGGTAACCATCTCACAATCAGGTGAAACTGCAGATACTTTAGCAGCATTACGCTTGGCGAAAGAGTCGGGCTTTATGGCGGCAATGACCATCTGTAACGTGGCAACCTCTTCATTAGTTCGCGAATCAGATTTCGCCTTTATGACTCGTGCGGGCGTGGAAGTGGGCGTAGCTTCAACCAAAGCTTTCACAACCCAATTAACCTGTTTATTACTTTTAACGGCGGCATTAGGTCGCTTAAAAGGCAATGTTTCAGCGGAGCAAGAAGCGGATATCGTTCACGCATTACAACGTTTGCCAGCGTTAATTGAGGCAGCATTAACGCACGAAAAAGAGATCGAAAAACTTTCTGAAGACTTTGCAGATAAACAACACAGCTTATTCTTAGGTCGTGGCGAATTCTACCCAATCGCAATGGAATCTGCGTTGAAATTAAAAGAGATTTCATACATTCACGCCGAAGCCTATGCCGCGGGCGAATTAAAACACGGACCGCTAGCATTAATCGACAGCGAAATGCCAGTGATTGTAGTTGCCCCTGAAAATGATTTGCTCGAAAAAGTGAAATCAAACATTGAAGAAGTGAAAGCACGTGGCGGTCAATTATTCATCTTCGCCGACCACGATACAGGTTTGGGCTACAAAACGTTAGTGTTCCCGAAAGTGGACGAAGTCACTGCACCAATTTTCTACACCGTACCACTGCAACTACTTTCTTACCATGTTGCACTGATTAAAGGTACTGATGTGGATCAGCCGCGTAATTTAGCGAAGTCTGTGACAGTTGAGTAATCTGGAAGAATAAAAAAGCGGTCATTTTCCTTATGCAATTTGCAAAATACGTGGCGAAAATGACCGCTTTACATTACTTAATTTGGCTCCCAATCACACCACCTAAGGCGGCTCCACCTAAGGTTGCACCTGTTGATTCGCCAATGACGTGTCCTGCGACACCACCAATTGCCGCACCAATCGCCGTATTGCGTTGTTGTTTATTTAGATTACCACAAGCAGCAATGCCCATCACTAAACTTAACACAAACATTTTAGAGATTAATTTCATTTTGTATTCCTTATCAATCTGCGTGAAATTACGCATTTATTAAGATGAACAACCGAGAAATAAGTTCTTAAAAAGTACAAATTTCTGAGAAAGTTTGTATAAATTTCCAGTCTTATTTATAATTCCACTCTATCAAGCGGTTATTTTTAACAACATTTTTGCAATGAATACTCAACTTTTAGACGGTGTGCCACTCACGAGCCTTTCGGGCGTGGGGGCTGCTATCGCGGAAAAACTTAGTCGAATTGGTATCAACAATGTGCAAGATCTGCTCTTCCATCTACCGATGCGGTATGAGGATCGTACGCGGATTACACCGATTGCCGATATTCGCCCCGAGAGTTTTGCCACTATTGAAGGCTATGTGCAGCATACAGAAGTGCAGTTTGGTCGTCGTCCAATTTTATCGGTTACTCTTTCGGATGGTACGAGCAAGGTTATGCTCAAGTTCTTCAATTTTAATGCAGGAATGAAAAATAGCCTTGCCGTGGGAGTGCGGGTGAAAGCCTTTGGCGAAATCAAACGTGGGCGTTATATGGCAGAGATTCATCACCCCGAATATCAAATTATTCGCAATAATCAACCGCTTGCATTGGCGGAAACACTCACGCCAATTTACTCCACCACCGAAGGTTTAAAGCAAGCCTCGCTACGCAAAATGACCGAGCAAGCCTTGGCGGTATTGCAGAATGTGCAAGTTGCTGAACTCTTGCCTGAGCAATACAACCCGCATCAATATAGCTTGAAAGAAGCGTTGGCGTTATTGCATCGTCCACCGTCAAGTGTATCAGCAGAGGTATTGGAAAAAGGCGAACATCCTGCTCAGAAGAGGTTGATTTTTGAGGAACTTTTGGCACACAACCTTGCGATGCAACAGCTTCGCTTGGGCATAAAACAGCAATATGCAGAACCATTAAGTTATAAAACCGATTTGAAACAACGCTTTTTAGCTAGCCTGCCATTCCAACCAACCAACGCTCAAAAACGCGTTACCGAAGATATTGAGCACGATTTGGCTCAACCATCGCCGATGATGCGTTTGGTGCAAGGTGATGTAGGCTCGGGTAAAACGTTAGTGGCTGCCCTTGCTGCTTTGGCTGCGATTGATAACGGCAAACAGGTTGCCTTGATGGCACCGACGGAAATTCTGGCTGAACAGCACGCCAATAATTTCGCCAATTGGTTTCGTCCGTTTGGGATTGAGGTCGGCTGGCTGGCGGGAAAAGTGAAAGGTAAAGCGAGGAATACCCAGCTGGAAGTGATCAAAAATGGTGATGTGCAGATGATTATTGGCACGCACGCCCTGTTCCAAGAAAGCGTAGAATTTAATGACTTGGCGTTGATTATTATCGATGAGCAACACCGTTTTGGTGTGCATCAACGTTTGACGTTACGCGAAAAAGGTGCAAAAGCCGATCACTATCCACATCAACTGATTATGACAGCAACGCCAATTCCAAGAACACTGGCGATGACGGTCTATGCGGATTTGGATACCTCAATCATTGACGAACTCCCACCAGGGCGAACACCGATTACCACGGTGGTAGTATCGGAAGATCGTCGTCCTGAAATTGTACAGCGGGTTTATCAAGCCTGCAAAAATGAGAAACGCCAAGCCTATTGGGTTTGCACGCTTATTGATGAGTCGGAAGTGTTAGAAGCTCAAGCTGCGGCAGCCATTGCTGAAGATTTGCAACGTGCCTTGCCTGATTTGCGGATTGGTTTGGTGCATGGGCGAATGAAACCACAAGAAAAACAAGAAATAATGGCGGAATTTAAAGCGGCAAATATTGATTTACTAGTTGCCACCACCGTGATTGAAGTGGGCGTGGACGTGCCAAATGCAAGCCTAATGATTATCGAAAACTCGGAGCGTTTAGGCTTAGCACAGCTGCACCAACTACGTGGACGCGTTGGTCGTGGGGCTACCGCTTCGCACTGTGTGCTGATGTATAAACCACCGCTAGGCAAAATTTCCAGCAAACGCCTGCAAGTGATGAGAGATAGTCAAGACGGCTTTTACATTGCAGAGAAAGATTTGGAAATTCGTGGAACAGGCGAAATTCTCGGTACAAAACAAACTGGTTCGGCGGAATTTAAAGTGGCAAATTTAATGCGTGATCGCAAAATGATTCCGCTCGTCCAACGCTACGCCAAGCAAATTATTGTGGAAAATCCACCGCTTGCAGAGGCGTTGATTAAACGCTGGTTGAATGAAAAGGCGGAATATACGAATGCGTAATTAAATTTCGCATTACTATAGCCCTTACTATACCTTTCAAGGCTATCTTCCACGAAATTGGTGTTGAATGTTAAAACACCTCCAACACCAATCTCGTTAAACCATTCGCCAACATCAATTCAACATTTACTGCATTGATTTCATTAATGTTTTTTTCAGTCTCAAACAAGATATCGTAACCTTTGAGAAGTTGTTGAGCGGAAAGAGCATCACTAAATAGCCAGATGCCTTTATCTAAATCGTGATTTACCCAGCCTGTAGTCATACCCATTTTGGCTTTGAGTGCATCGCTGAAAAAGCTTTGCAACCATTCCAGTGGCATCTGTACTTGCTCTTTTTCAAACTGGCTGAGTAGCAAAAACGGATCGCGGTTTTTGTAGAAACGCCAGAAGGTTTGCAAAAAGGTTTTGCGGGCAGACAAGCGGTCGTTTTCTAGAAATGTTTTGCAAATTAACGGGCGACCGTGACATAAACGCAAGGCGGTTTCGATGTCGGCTTCGCTAAATTGCGGGCAGTGTATTTGTAGCCATTGCAAGGCGATGGGCGCTTCGGGAGCATGCAGCACCCAGGTTTGGCAACGGCTTTGGATAGTTGCCATCATTGGGGCTTGCAAATCAGTTTCCAGCAAGAAATAAACGCCGTCGTGCGGTTCTTCCAAGGTTTTTAGCAAAGCATTGCAACTCGCTTCAGTCAATCGTTCCGCTTGGCGAATATACACCACCACGTTGCCTTCTTGTTGGGAGAAACGTTGCAAAGTCGCTAGCACTTCACGCACCTGATCGACACCAATATCTCTGTTTTCAATCGGTTCAAGCAGATGAAAATCGGGATGGTTACCGCTTTGTACCAATAAACAACTTTTACATTGATGGCAAGGCTCATTGCCATTTTTATTCTGGCAAAGCAACCAATGGGCAAAATGGCGAATCAATACCTCACAGCCCAGCCCCGCTTCGGTTTTGAACAATAAGGCGTGATGCCCTCGCCCTTGGCTGAAAGGCTGGGTGATGTACGAATAAATCGCTTGCTGCCACGGGTAGAGTGACTGAAGAGAAATCACGGTCATTTTGCTTTTTTCACGAAATTTTCGACCGCTTGTTTGATGTCGGCAGTCACATTCTCTAATGGTTGCTCGGCATCAATAATTACCGCTTTGTCGTTGTTTTGGGTGAGTTCCAAATAGCGTTGATGCGTGCGATAGAAGAAATCTAAACTCTGTTGTTCAATACGATCCAACTCACCACGACCACGCACGCGTTCAAGCCCTACAGCAGGATCAATGTCCAAATAGATCGTTAAATCTGGCTCAAAATCGCCCAACACGGTACGTTTTAGATTATCTAAAATTTTGCGATCAATCTGGCGACCTCCACCCTGATACGCTTGCGATGACATATCGTGGCGATCACCCAGCACCCATTTTCCTTCTGCAAGGGCAGGTTTGATCACATTTTCTACCAACTGAACACGTGCCGCATAAAGCATCAATAATTCTGCTTTGTCGCAAATCGGCTCTTCTAAGTCGTACTTAATCAAATGGCGTAATTTTTCCGCTAATGGCGTGCCGCCTGGCTCGCGGGTTAATACCACATCTTTAATACCTAATTCTTCCAATTTTGCTAATACAGCTTGATGAGCAGTGGATTTTCCCGCTCCTTCTAAGCCTTCTAGCACGATAAATTTACCCCGTATCATTTTGTTCCTTCCGTTGTTTGTTTACGCTCACGCTCAATTTTACGCCATTCTTTCACCGCTTGGTTATGCTCATTCAGCGAACGGCTAAATTTATGTCCGCCCGTACCATCGGCAACAAAGAAAAAGTAAGGCGTGCTATCAGGCTGCGAAACCGCTTTTAATGCATCTTCGCTTGGCATTGCAATTGGTGTTGGTGGTAAGCCATTGATGATGTAGGTGTTGTAAGGCGTCGCTTCCTGCAAATCTTTTTTGTAGATTTTACCATTATAACGCTCGCCCAGGCCGTAAATCACTGTTGGATCGGTTTCTAATTTCCATCCTTGTTTGAGGCGATTCACAAATACTGAAGCCACTTGCGGACGTTCATTTGCCACGCCCGTCTCTTTTTCTACGATAGAGGCTAAAACCAGCATCTCATATGGGTTTGCAAGCGGTAGATTTTCTGCTCGATTTTGCCAAGCTTCATCTAAGGCTTTTTGTTGCTTGTGGTAAGCACGTTTAAGGAGGTCAAAATCGCTCGAGTAAGGCACGTAATTGTATGTGTCAGGCGAAATCCAGCCCTCTAATTTCTCGTGAGAAAGCCCAAGCATTTTGGCAATTTCGGCTTCACTTTTACCCATTAAAGTTTGCTCTAAATAGCTAGCGTTGGCTAATTGCTCGCGGAAAGTGTTGAAAGTTTTGCCCTCAATAAACTTCACATTGAGCTGTACTTCTTTACCCGAATTAAGATGTTTGAGCAAATCTTCGACGGTTTTTAAATTATTCAGCGAATATACGCCTGCTTTAAAACGAGAGAGCTCAGGATTGAGGCGAATCAGATAAGGCAAAAGAGCAACGTCATCGTGTTGCACAATGCCTTGCTCTTCCAGCTGTTTTGCCAATTTTTGGCTTGATGTACCTTTTTCAACAATAAAAAATTGGTCGGAATGAATAGTTAAGGGATGATGGGCAAGATCATTGATTTTTTGGTAGCAATATCCGAACACACAGACGGCAACAATGGCTAGCATGCCAAGTGAAAGTAGTATCTTTTTTCGCATAATTTAAAATGAATTTATAATCGGCTTGAAATTTTACTATAACCTATCCTAAAAATAGAAATGAAATTAGCAGATTTAATTTATAAAAAAGAGAATTTTTTAGATGGTGGGTCGTGAAGGATTCGAACCTTCGACCAACGGATTAAAAGTCCGCTGCTCTACCGACTGAGCTAACGACCCAAAAGGATATGTTCTAAAGTGGTGGGTCGTGAAGGATTCGAACCTTCGACCAACGGATTAAAAGTCCGCTGCTCTACCGACTGAGCTAACGACCCTTTAGAGAGTTGAGCAGTTTAAGTGGTGGGTCGTGAAGGATTCGAACCTTCGACCAACGGATTAAAAGTCCGCTGCTCTACCGACTGAGCTAACGACCCTTAATACTGCGTAACGGATGCATATATTACTTGTTTTTTTAACAAGATCAAGATTTTTTTTGGGAATTACGGTTGATTGTATGCTTTGTAGGCTATTTGACGAAAAACAAAACCTTTAAAATAAAAACCTTGGGTTTCCCCAAGATTTTTAAATTTCGCATTAAGCGATGGATTACGCACCCAAACGCTCTTTGATACGTGCAGATTTACCTGAACGCTCACGTAAGTAGTAAAGTTTAGCTTTACGTACCGCACCTTTACGTTTAACAGCAATGCTATCAATTGCAGGTGAGTGAGTTTGGAATACACGTTCAACACCTACGCCATTTGAAATTTTACGTAGAGTGAATGCAGAGTGCAAGCCACGGTTACGAATTGCAATAACCACGCCTTCGAACGCTTGCAAACGTTTTTTACTACCTTCTACTACCCATACCTTAACTTCTAATGTGTCACCTGGACGGAAGCTAGGTACGTTTTGTTTTAATTGTTCTGTTTCAAGTTGTTTGATGATGTTACTCATTTTAAAAACCTTTTCTAAATCCTAGAATTAACTGATTTTGTGTCGTTGCTTGATTTGTCGCAACAACTTCTGTTGTTCGTCAGTCAGAGCTAGGCTATCCAATAGCTCAGGGCGTCGTAACCACGTTCTCTCAAGCGATTGTTCCAACCGCCATTTGCGAATGTTTTCGTGGTGTCCCGACATCAGCACTTCTGGGACAGGCAAGCCATCTAATTCTTCAGGGCGGGTGTAATGTGGGCAATCGAGTAATCCTTCAGCGAAGGAATCTTCCAAAGCAGAAGCCTGTTTGCCTAACACACCTGGCACGAATCTCGCAACAGCATCAATCAATGTCATTGCAGGCAATTCACCACCAGTGAGAACGTAATCGCCGATTGACCATTCCTCATCAACTTCGGTTTGAATCAACCTTTCATCAACCCCTTCATATCGTCCACAGATTAAAATCAATTTCTGATTTGAAGCCAGCGTTTGCACGCCTTGTTGATCAAGTTTACGCCCTTGCGGAGAAAGATAAATCACTTTCGCCGCCACACCGCCTTCTTTTACTGCTGCGGCTTTCGCTGCGTGAATCGCATCACGAAGCGGCTGCACCATCATCAACATTCCCGGCCCACCGCCATAAGGTCGGTCGTCTACGGTTTTATGTTTATCATGAGTGAAATCACGCGGATTCCAACACTGCACCTGTAAAAGATTTTGTTTTACTGCTCTACCTGTAACCCCAAAATCGGTAATTGCTTTAAACATTTCGGGGAAAAGTGAAATAATACCAATCCACATCGTCAATCCCTCAACATTTTTGCTTATTTAAAAGCGAAAGCTCACACCGCATACCTGAGGTTAGAAACCAGCGTCCCAGTCCACCGTAATGGTTTTGGTGGCGAGATCTACTCTTTTAACTACTTGTTCGTATAAGAACGGAATTAATCGTTCTTGTTTGCCGAAAGCATCTTTGCTATTTGCTTTTACCACTAGCACATCATTTGAACCTGTTTCCATTAACTCAGTTACCACGCCCATAGTATAGCCTTCGAGGTTTACTACTGAACAGCCAATTAAATCGTGCCAGTAATAATCACCTTCTTCCAGTTCTGGAAACACACTTAAATCTACGCCAATTTCAGCGTTAGTTAATAATTGTGCGGCTTCACGGTCGTCTGTACCTTTTAATTTCACAATCAAATCATTGCTGTGATAACGCCAGCTTTCTAGCTCGATAGGTTGCCATTGACCTTTAATTTTTAAGAACCATGGCTGATAATCAAAAATGCTTTCTGCTTCTTCGGTGGAAGAATAGAGACGTAACCAGCCACGGATACCATAGGTTGACCCTAATTTTCCGACAACTTCAATTTTTTGTTCGCTCATATTCGTCACCTTTTGCAAAATTTTTAAAAATTTAACCGCTTATTAAGCTGCTTTGCGTGCTTCTTTTACTAAAGTTTCTACACGATCTGAAAGTGCAGCACCTTTAGCAACCCAAGCATCAACTTTAGCCACATCTAAACGTAAACGTTCAGCTTGACCTGCTGCTAATGGGTTGAAGAAACCGATACGCTCGATGAAACGACCGTCACGAGGTGAACGGCTGTCCGCTACCACGATTTGATAGAATGGGCGTTTTTTAGCTCCGCCACGAGTTAAACGAATGGTTACCATAACCTTCCTCTAAATTGTTGATAGTAAAAAATAAACCCTCGTTCGAGGTGAGGGTACGAAACTTATCTCTATTTATATAGAAAATAAGCGGTAGAATTTTACCGCTTTTTTGCAAAAATGCAAGGAAAAAGGACAATGCTATATAGATGTGCTAGATTCCTTTTGTTGAAGTAACTTTTGGTAAATTATTAAATCAATCTCTTTAAATACATTAAAAATTACGCTCATTTCAGGGTTTTTAGCCAAGAAATCTTGTACGGTTTGAACAGCTATTTCTGCTGCTTGTTGATTTGGAAACCGAAACTCACCAGTGATGATGCAGCAAAATGCGACCGATTTTAAACCGCTTTTTTTAGCAAATTCTAAACATGAACGATAACAATCAGCCAGTAAAGAACGGTCATTTTCGATGACGCTTTTATTAATAATTAACCCAACTGTATGTAGTACAAATTTAGATGGTAAATTAAACGCCAGCGTGATTTCTGCTTTGCCGTAGCTTCTAATTCGTCTTGTGCATTCATTAATTCAAAACATGATCTGTACCCCAAAAGTTGGACTAAATAACCAACTAACTAAGGTGCAGATTTTTTATGACCAAATACAATTTTCTTTTCAAACAACAAATCATCGAATTTTATCTTCAAAATGGTAAAAATCGTTCACTTACCCACAGGCATTTTCAACTTACCGAAACAACATCAGAATGTTGGGTTAACCAATTTAATCATAGTAGAATCAATAGGTTAGCATCGTTGGATAAGAAGTGAAATTACTCACATGAATTTAAACTTAACGTGATACAAGCTGTCACAAGGCTTGAAGGCACAAAACCCATTTTGCATTCTAACCAAGGATGGCAGTATCAAATGGTCGGTTATCAGGCGATTTTACGAGAGAATGGCATTCAACAGAGTATGTCAAGGAAGGAAAATTGTTTAGATAATAGTTCGATGGAAAGCTTCTTTGGACGATTAAAAGCGGAATGTTATTACGGTAAATGATTTGAGACGTTCTAACAACTGGAAAAAACGATTCATAAGTACATTCATTATTACAACCATGAGCGCATTCAGGGGAAACTAAAAGGACTGAGCTCTGTGAATTACAGAACTTAGTCCTTGAACTAAATCAGTCTAACTTTTTGGGTCAGATTATTTTACGGAGCTTTTTTTATTTTTTATTATGCACTTTAAGCCATTTTTGCATTTGTTCAATTTCTGCTTGTTGTGCGTTAATAATATTCTCAGCAAGCTTACGCATCTCAGGATCTTTTCCGTATTTTAATTCAACTTCCGCCATTTTTACTGCACCAATATGGTGTGGTAACATACCTGCTGCAAAAGCAACATCAGGATCTTTATATTGCGAGGCTGCCATCATGTCTTGGTGCATTTGATTCATACCTTGCATTAATTCTTGTTGCATTGCAGAATCTGTCGACATCGGCATATTCATGTGTGCTTGATGCGGTTGTTCATTAGCTTGGGCACAAATTGAAACTGCAGCAGCGCTAAGTGTGATAAAAGTCATAAGTTTTTTCATGTTTTTCTCCTATGTGATAACTGAATGAGCACAAATCATAAACCTTGACCTAAGGTTAAAGTCAATACTTATTCCGAAAATTTTTGGTGAGATGCTAAAATAAGACAATGTTTGATATGAAGGACAGAATCATGAAGCAAAAATTTAGGGAAAATTTTAGAAAGCAAAAGTGCTTAAATACAAAAACACCACTTTTACAAGCGGTGTTTTTTCTTACTTATTTTGCAATTAGCAATCTTGTTTACCATATTGTTCTTGACGCAGAAGAACGCGTACGCTTTTATCGAATTGTGCTAATACTTCATCTGCATTTTTCGGGTCAGTACCACGTGCATCTAAGTAGAACTTAATTTTCGGTTCTGTACCTGATGGACGAGCGATTAAACGGCTGCCATTTTCTAATACAAATACTAAAATATCGCTTTGACGATCTGTTTTAGTATGATCTAAGAATGTCGCCACTTTGAAACCACCCACTTCTGCTGGCGGATTATGACGTAATGCACTCATCAATTTACCAATTTCAGATAAATCGCTTACACGAATAGAAATTTGACCGCTTACATAAGCTCCAAACTCTTTTGTGAAGTCTGCTGCGTAGTCTGCAAGTGTTTTACCTTCTTTTTTGAGGCTACGTACTAAATCTAAGAATACGATTGCCGCTGAAATACCGTCTTTATCGCGTACTTTATCTGGATCTACTAAGTAACCTAATGCTTCTTCGAAACCGAATAATAAACCGTTTACTTTACCGATATATTTGAAGCCAGTTAAAGTTTCTTCTGAGTCAAAACCATATTTCTTCGCAATTTCCGCTAAGGCTGGTGAAGAAACCAATGAACATGCTAACACGCCTTTTTTGCCTTGTGCATGATATTGTTTTGCTAAATACCAACCTAAGTAACAACCAATTACGTTACCGTGAAGAGGTTTCCAGTTACCTTCTGCATCTGGCAATGCCACCGCTAAACGGTCTGCATCTGGGTCGTTTGCGATAATAAATTCAGCGTTATGTTTTTTCGCCACTTCAATCGCTAAGTCTAATGCCCCTTTCTCTTCTGGATTCGGGAAGTTTACCGTTGGGAATGTGCCATCTGGCCATACTTGTTCAGCTACCACGTGCGGTTGCGGTAAGCCTGCTTTTGATAGGGTTTTGCTTAATACTTCATAGCCCACGCCGTGCATTGCAGTGTAAACGTAGTTGATATCGCACGCTGGCTCTTTCGCAAGGCTTGCGGTTTTCGCAATGTAAGCATCTACGATTTCATCGCTTAATACAGTGAAGTTTTGGCTGCGTGGTAAATCTTTGATATTGCCAGTGGCAACCTTGTCGATAAGTGCTGCAATCTCTTTATCCGCAGGTGAAACGATTTGACCACCGCCGTTTGCTTTACCTAAGTAAACTTTATAGCCGTTATCTTCAGGTGGGTTGTGGCTTGCGGTTACCATTACACCCGCAGTGGTATCGAAGTATTGGATTGCATAGGCTAACACTGGGGTTGGTAATTTGCGTGGTAATAAATACGCTTTAATGCCTGCACCCGCCATAATTTCTGCAGTATCGCGTGCGAACACATCCGAATTTTTACGACCATCGTAACCAATTACAATAGATGGCTCTTTATCATAGCCTTTTAAGTATTCCGCTAAACCTCCCGCAGCTTGTGCTACTAACACACGGTTCATCCCCATTGAGCCTGCTTGCAAACGACCACGCAAGCCTGCTGTCCCAAATTGTAAGCGACCGTTAAAACGGTTCGCTAATTCTGCTTGTGCATCCGCTTTCCCTGCTTTTGCCTCTGCGATCAGTTGCTCTAACTCCGCACGAGTTTCTTGATCTGGGTCTTGATTTAACCAGTTTTGAGCTGTAGTGAAAAGTGTCTCCATAACAAATCCTCTGTAATTTGATTGTGAATAAATACCTCAGATAGATTAGCTGAAAAGCGGTTGGATTTACACGATTTTTTGCAAAATTCTGTTGGTTTTTTGATAAAGATAAAAGAATGGAAAAACGAAAACGATTGGGAAGAAAAAACAGCCCCAAAGGGGCTGTTATAGTTAACTGAGAAGTAGCGTTTAGGAATTATAAACCCACAATCTTCCAGCGATTATGTGAAACACCTTCCACTTTACCTTTTTTCACGTTAGAGATGTAGTCGATCATCATATTTTGGATCGTGCCTTTCTCTTGACCCATTGCCACTTTAGATTCCCAAAGGGTAGGGATTTGCTGACCTTCCCAAATACCGCCTTTTTTGGTCATTTGACCAAAGCGATAAGAGTTCATACCAAGTTTGATTTTCATATCATCAGTTACAGGGGTACCATCGGCAAGTTTCAGATCAACGATTTTCTCACCGCTTGGTTTGCGTAAGTCGATGTTGTAGCTCACGCCCCCAAAAATGTCGAACGTCACATATTTCGATTTTTTACGCTCTGCATTGTAACGGTATTCTGTATCACCTGGTTGAATGGTGTCGAAGTAGGTTGGTGGTGAATATCACAATAAAAAAATCCCCCTCTTTAGAAAAGAGGGGTTAGGGGAGATTTGATAACGATGTTCAATTCTCAGATGAACTCCGTTTTCATTTCTTCCAAATCTCCCCCTGCCCCTCTTTGCTAAAGAGGGGAGTATTAAAAGACAGCATCTCAATCAGCGGTTCAAATTGAGCCACAGAACGCAAATCCAACCAAAATTTTTTATCGGCAAAACGCCCGATAATCGGGGTTGGTAATTGTTTAAACCGTTGCTCTAATGCTAATAAATCGCTCTGTTTTTCACTCTCGATTGTAACAGCAACAGAGGGAAGTTTTTCCGTTGGCAAAGCCCCACTGCCAATCTGGGCAAGGCTTGGCTCAACTTGCAAAATATAGCGTGAATTTAACCGCTTGCCTAATACTTCTTTGAGCTCTTCTGCTCGAATTTTCAGCAAATCAACCGATTGCGTGAGTAAATTCAAAGTCGGTAAAGTTTCAGACAATTTTTCAGGTAAAAGATATTGGCGAAGGGTTGCCTCCAACGCAGATAAAATCACTTTATCGCAACGCAACACTCGCTTGAGCGGATGGGCTTGCAGCTCGTCAATCCACACTTTTTTACCCACAATAATGCCCGCTTGCGGCCCGCCTAAGAGCTTATCGCCCGAGAAGGAAACCAAATCCACGCCTGCCGCAACTTTCTGTTGCACCATCGGTTCGGCAGGTAAACCAAGCGATGCCATATCGGTCAGTGAACCGCTGCCCAAATCGCTTATTACTGGCAAGCCAAACTCTTTGCCAAGTGCGACTAATTCTTCCTCTAGCACGGAACTGGTAAAGCCTTCAATGTGGTAATTGCTGGTATGCACCTTCATCAAAAAAGCGGTGTTTTCATTGATTGCGTTACGATAATCCTTGAGATGCGTGCGGTTGGTTGTGCCCACTTCTACCAACTTGCAGCCCGCTTGCAACATAATATCAGGAATGCGAAACGCACCGCCAATTTCGACTAACTCGCCGCGAGAAACGATCACCTCTTTATCCTTCGCAAAAGTCGCCAACATCAACAATACCGCCGCCGCATTGTTATTCACCACGCAAGCCGCTTCTGCACCTGTGATCTTGGCAACTAGCTCAGAAATATAAAGATCACGATGCGATCTTCTACCTTCATCAATATCAAACTCCAACGCCACATTATTTTGCATCGCACAGGTTGCCGCTTGCATTGCCGCCTCTGACCATAATCCCCGCCCCAAATTAGTGTGCAACACCGTGCCCGTTAAGTTAAACACAGGGCGAAGTTGAACCTGTTGTAGCTGAGTAAGCTGCAGGGAAAGCTCGGCAAAAAGTGCAGTTTCATCAGCAAGGAAATCAGGTAATACTTGATGTTGCTGAATATGTTGGCGGGCACGTTCAACCAATTTACGAAGTTGTTCGACGACTGCTTGATGTCCAAATTGTTGAATAAAATCGACCGCTTGTGGTTGCTTTAAAAGCTTATCAACCGATGGAAGTTGACGAAATAACTGTTGCATAAGGAAAAATCCAAAATCTAAACGTTGGATAATTCTAATAAATAAAGTAGAATATAGCTACTTTTAAAACGGAAGGTGGTCATCTCCGGTGAGGTGGCAGGACTTCAAATCCTGTTGAGGACGCCAGCGTTCTCGGGTGGGTTCGACTCCCATGACCTTCCGCCAACTTCTTTTCAAATCTCATTTCTAATCAAATTCACTCGTAGGGACAGGGTTTATCCCTGTCCTTTATTTATAAGAAAAGGGAGGGGTAAACCCCTCCCCTACGAATATCATTCAAAGGAAAATTTATGACCCAATCCATTTGCATTATCACAGGCAGTACCCTAGGCGGTGCGGAATATGTTGCCGATCATCTCGAAAGTTGTTTAACCGCTAAAGGTTTTGAGGTTAAGCTGTTTAACAACGCTGAGCTTTCCGATATTCAATCACAACAAACCTTGATTGTAGTTACCTCCACCCACGGCGCAGGTGAACTTCCAGACAACATCCGCCCTTTGTTTGAAGCACTCGAAAATCAACCGCTTGATCTTAGTCAGATGAAATTTGGTGTGGTGGGTTTAGGCAGTTCCGACTACGACACCTTCTGCCACGCGGTGGATATTGTAGAAAATGCCTTAAAAGCCAAAGGTGCAGCGCAGGTGTGCGATTCTGAGCGTATTGATACCGTGACTAATTTTGAACACGATGAAACGGCGGAACGTTGGCTAGAAGGATTTTTAGAGAAACGATAAGCGGTGAATTTTTGCAAGAATTTTATAAATAAGGAAAACACTGAATAAAACAAACCCCCAATCCTTTCGGAGAGGGGGTTTTTCATTTTGAGATATAGGTGGGCGTTAACCCACCATCACTTTAATTACCATTGATAGCCTACACCTACAGAGCCACCAACATCGCCACGGGTATTCGCATTACCTTGAAGTTTCAAGATAAGTTTACCGTTGTCTGATGCTCTTGAGTAACCTACCGCCAATGCAGATTGACCTTTGTAAGTACCCGCAGATGCTGCCACCATTGATTTACCTGGAATGTAAACTTGTGGTAAGCCTGCTGCTGCGTTCGCACCTGCGATACCAGCACGTAAGTTTTTATTGTTACGGTTGATCTTATTATTTAAGTCACCTAAACGGTTACCTACGCCTTGAGCCACTGAGTACAACTGGCTACCGTTAATCGCATCCGTTGAAGTTGCAGAGATTTCACCTGCTGCTACGTTTTGAATACGACGCTCATTACCTGCTGCACCAACAGAAACTACGCCATCAGCGGTTGCACCTTCAAAGCCGCCGTAAACCATATTGCCTACGATAGCTTGTTTCACAGTACCTTTCGAGCCTGCTGTTGTGCTTGTACCTTTAGTGCCATCTTGTTTGATGTTGTTTAAAGTACCTGTTGCAGAGCCATCACCCGCTGTTGCAGTTGATTTTGTACCTAAGATAACGGAGTTTTCAACTGTCTGAGTAACTTTATTACCAAGTACGAAGGTATCATTCGTCGCCACGGTATTATTGTTACCCACAGAATAGCTTCCTTGGCCGCTTACTGTGCTTGGGTCACCAAATGCACCAGAATTATTACCTGTCACACGGTTACCTGTACCAATACTGATTGAATCATTACCCGTTACAACAGAATTAAAGCCAATTGCGACAGCATTTGTACCTTCAGCACTTGATTTAGAACCAATCGCTGTTGCAAATTTACCACTTGCACTTGAGTCAAAACTATTTGTTTGCTCTTGTTTAGGACGTTCAATTCCATCATTTGAATGGAAGAACTTAATACCTTGCTCATTCATATTGTGGATTGCTTCAACAACAGAGTTAGTAATAATCTCTTTTTGACCTTGAACATTATAAGTCTTCAAGATTGGAGTACCGTTCTCATCAACAATGACATTCTTATACTCTTTACCATCAACTGTAATGTTCTTCACATTTGGTACATTACCACGGCTTAATGCATAGACTTGTGCACCATTTACGGCATCTGTGCTATTTGGTGAAATATCACCCGCAGCAACACCTGTAATCTTAGTTGGTGCTTTACCATCTGCACCACTTACATTGATGTTACCACCATTGTTTGTGATCTTAGGTCCATTAGCATCTCCAAACTGTACGCTATTGAATTGAACATCGTCTTTGGTTGCATAGGTATATGCCACATTGCCATCTTTATCGACAGTTTGTGCCACTTCCATATTTTTACCAGATTCAAAGTTCACAGCCTTACCTGGATTGATTAGCGTATCTTTTGCGCCACCAGTTGCAGTGGTAGAGTTTGTTCTCCAACCTGAATTGTTGATAGCCTCAGCAACATTTTGTGCGGTTGCCACTTTGTTCAACGGAGCTGCCGCATCTTGGGCTACTTTAAGTGCATCTTGGGCAGCTTTTTTCGCTTCCGGGGTTGCATCCGCAGGCAAATCTTTTACTGCCTGTTCGGCTTTCTTCAGATCATCTGCCAGTTTCTTCGCTTCATCTGCAGTAACAGGGCCTTTTACCATACCAGGTTTGGTCGTGTCCGCAGTAATTTCACCCGCATCCACATCAAACTTCACATAAGTATCAGTCACTTTCTTGCCGAACTCATCAACACGCTCAACAGTCGCAACAGCTGCTTTTGTACCTTTACCATCAGCAAAACGAACATTGTCATTTGGATTGACTTTCTCAAGTTTATTTGCTGATAACGCTTTACTATCATCATTAAATGCTTCATTAGCTTTAGATGAATCAGCCAAACCAACATTCCAACCAGACTCTTGGATTGCTGTAGCGACAGCGTTACCACTTACAAATTTAGAACCTTCGTTGTTAACCTTATCTCCTTCAGCAAGAGTAATTTCTTTAGAAGTATCTGGCTTACCATCGGGACCTTTCTTATAAAGTTTACCATCAGGACCTTTTACACCATCTATAACTGTGCCATCAGCTTTAGTAACCTTCACATCATTTGTTACTTTACCTTCAGCAACAGAGATGGTGATTTCACGAACGCCCTTATCATTAGTTTTACCCGTTACAGAAATACCGTTTTCGCCTTTAAAGTCTACTTTATTTGCATTTTTCACAGTATCTACATAACCATTTTCAGGCGCACCAACAATCCAGCCCATGTTCGCCAAATCGCCTACGGTTGCCGCTGAGTTCAAAATCTCAGGTGCAAGGTCAGATTTACCTGTAATTGGATTGTTACCAAGGTTCACTAAGTTTTGGTTGCCCGCTGTTGCTGGAGTATCTCCTTGTTTACCTGTTGATGTCGGCTGTGCTTTTGTATCTAACACTGAACCCACACCTTTCAACTGCGTTGGTTTCGCGTTGTCGCCTTCACCAGATGTAAAATTCAATGCTGTTGTTGGCTGTGTAGAATTGCCATCTTTACCAACATTGTTATTCGCTGGTGTTGCTGCTTCAGTTTTCATATTTACTGGAGCAACTTGGTTTTTCACCGTAGCTGGATCTACAGGCATTTCGCCATTTTTTGGCTTACCATTTTCAAGCTGTTCTGGTTTGTAGTAGTTATCGCCTACTTTCACCAACGGCTTGCCGTTGTTATCAACGTAAGTATTAGGATTACCTACTTTAACTGTATTGAACTCAACTTCGTCTTTGGTTGCATAGGTAATCGAACCATCTTTCTCATGTTTCACAGACATATTTTTGCCTGCTTTCATAGTAATGGTATCGCCTGGGTTGATCATCTCACCGTTTGCTAAATCAGCCGCAGTTAAATTGTCTCCCTCAGTTTTATCCGCTTTCAGTGTAAAGCCAGATTTGTTAATCATATCCGCAACGTTTTGAGCAGTCGCCACTTTGTTCAATGGAGCTGCCGCATCTTGGGCTGCTTTAAGGGCATCTTGAGCTTTTTGTTTAGCATCTTTTGTAGCTGATGGATCTTTCGCTAAATCATCTACTGCTTTTTGAGCATCTGCTAAGTTTTTCGCTAATTCTGCCGGGTTTTTTCCTGTTGTGTTAGGACCTTTTACCGCACCAGGTTTGGTTTCGTCCGCAGTAATTTCACCCGCATCCACATCAAACTTCACGGTGCTGGTCAGGTTGTCTGCTGTTTCAACAACTGCTTTTGTGCCTTTGCCGTTGATGAAGTTCACGGTATCGTAAGGTTTCACAAAGTCACGAGCGTCGCCGTTGTTTTGTAAGTTCCAACCTGCATTCAATACATCGCCTACAGTAGCCGCATTGTTAGGATTTACATAGTTAACAGCATTTTTATCTGTTGTATTTACAGGACCATGTTCAGTAGTTGGCGCTTTTGTATCTTTTTTAGCTCCATCTAAGTTGCCTGCTACATTAGATAATATTGTTGGTGCTGTTGTACCCTCTGGACCATTGATTGATGTAATTACATTACCTTTTGGTATCTCTGTATCTCCCTTACCTTTTCCATCTGGCGTTGTGTGATATGTTACATTACCTTTTTCATCCTTCACTGGATACACTTTAGTACCATCTGCTGTTGTGTAATTTACAGGCACTTGTGCATTATTTGTAGATACTTGGTCATCTACTTTCACAGTAATCGTGCGAACACCATTCTCATCTGTTTTACCCGTTACTGAAGCTGTGCCTTCACCTACAAATTTCACCTCATTTGCATTACGTACTTGATCTGAGTAGTCATTACCTTTTGCAGATACTACCCAACCTAAGTTTTGTAAATCTCCTACAGTCGCTGCATTGTTAGGATTAGACTGACTAAAATCAATTAAACCTGCTTTACCAATATTATTTGGTACAGCTACTGGAGATGCATCTTTCTTAGGTTGACCATTAGGCTCAACTTGATCAGCTGGATACCATTTACCATCATTTCCTAATTTCTTGTCCTCTACTGGAGCAAACGTATTTGCACCGCTTGCAACATTTCCTAATTGTGTTGCATTGCCAGCTTTGTTTGCTTCTGCATTTGGATTTACTAAATTAGTTTTTACAGTATCTCCAGCTACTTCTGTTGGTTGCTCATTCAATGCTGTTCCATCTGCATTTTTAAACTGCTTAGTTTTTGGATCATATACTTTTCCAGCTAAATCGCTTTCTTTGTAATATTTTCCATCTGCTGCTTTAACTACTTTATCTCCAGCTTCATTTGTATATGCGATCGGTAAGTCTTTTACATCTATTTGTACATTACTTACTTTTCCTTCTGCATCCGTAGTCACTACCGCTTTGGTATTGATTCCATCTACAAAATTCACTGTGTCGTAAGGTTTCACAAAGTCACGAGCATCGCCGTTGTTTTGCAAGTTCCAACCTGCATTTAATACGTCACCTACAGTAGCCGCATTGTTAGGATTTACATAGTTAACAGCATTTTTATCTGTTGTATTTACAGGACCATGTTCAGTAGTTGGCGCTTTTGTATCTTTTTTAGCTCCATCTAAGTTGCCTGCTACATTAGATAATATTGTTGGTGCTGTTGTACCCTCTGGACCATTGATTGATGTAATTACATTACCTTTTGGTATCTCTGTATCTCCCTTACCTTTTCCATCTGGCGTTGTGTGATATGTTACATTACCTTTTTCATCCTTCACTGGATACACTTTAGTACCATCTGCTGTTGTGTAATTTACAGGCACTTGTGCATTATTTGTAGATACTTGGTCATCTACTTTCACAGTAATCGTGCGAACACCATTCTCATCTGTTTTACCCGTTACTGAAGCTGTGCCTTCACCTACAAATTTCACCTCATTTGCATTACGTACTTGATCTGAGTAGTCATTACCTTTTGCAGATACTACCCAACCTAAGTTTTGTAAATCTCCTACAGTCGCTGCATTGTTAGGATTAGACTGACTAAAATCAATTAAACCTGCTTTACCAATATTATTTGGTACAGCTACTGGAGATGCATCTTTCTTAGGTTGACCATTAGGCTCAACTTGATCAGCTGGATACCATTTACCATCATTTCCTAATTTCTTGTCCTCTACTGGAGCAAACGTATTTGCACCGCTTGCAACATTTCCTAATTGTGTTGCATTGCCAGCTTTGTTTGCTTCTGCATTTGGATTTACTAAATTAGTTTTTACAGTATCTCCAGCTACTTCTGTTGGTTGCTCATTCAATGCTGTTCCATCTGCATTTTTAAACTGCTTAGTTTTTGGATCATATACTTTTCCAGCTAAATCGCTTTCTTTGTAATATTTTCCATCTGCTGCTTTAACTACTTTATCTCCAGCTTCATTTGTATATGCGATCGGTAAGTCTTTTACATCTATTTGTACATTACTTACTTTTCCTTCTGCATCCGTAGTCACTACCGCTTTGGTATTGATTCCATCTACAAAATTCACCGTGTCGTAAGGTTTCACAAAGTCACGAGCTTCGCCGTTGTTTTGCAAATTCCAACCCGCATTCAACACGTCGGAAACAGTTGCCGCATTGTTGCCCGCAAATTTAGGATTGGCTTTACCATCTGCTGTTGTAGGATTCAACAACTCAGCTGCTTCAGCTGCCGTCATCGGCGCAGACTTGTTGTTTTTGTCAGCTTTTGGCGTTGTGCTGTTCGGGTCAAATGCCTGTTTGGTTGTATCGTTTACCGTCGGCAGGTTGCTACCGATGTTTGACAAGTGCATAGGGTTGTTTGCAGTGTTATCGCCATTGTTCATGGAGGCAATTACGTCTTCTTTAGGCACTTCTGTAGCTGTCGGTTTACCATTTTCATCAGTTTTATAGAATTTATCGCCAACTTTAACCAGCTTGTCACCAGCCTTATTGGTATAAACCACCGGAGTTTGTGCCGCTTCAACAGTAATAGTACGAATACCATCTTTGGTTTCGCCTGTTACTGTAATGCCATTTTTACCCACAAAGTCTACTTGGTTGGCATTTTTCACCACATCGTTGTAGCCATTGCCTTCTTTGGTTGATACCACCCAACCCATATTTTGCAGGTCGCCTACGGTTGCAGCAGCGTTTTTATTCACCGGTGCATCTTTTGGTCCCACTAAGTCAACCAGATTTGGTTTGTCTGCATCGGCTGTCGGCGTACCGTTTGTGTTGGTATCCACAGGTTTCACGTTCAGAGTAGAGCCCACACCTGTAATCTGGGTCGGTTTGCCGTCTGAAGAGACGTTCAACGCCGTTGTCGGAGTTTTGTCCGCTCCGTTGTTGCTTGCTGGGCTGGCAGCTTCGGTTGTGAAATTAACCGGTGCTTTACCGTTTTGGGTATCACCCACTTTGACAGAAGTAAATTCAACGTTGTCTTTGGTTGCATAGGTCACTTTACCATTAGCTTCCTGTTTCACGGTTAAGTTTTTACCTGCCACCATTTCAACGGCTTTGCCCGGGTTGATGACTTCATCGTCGCCGGATTCTTTCTTACCATCGGCAGTTGCGGAAGTTTTCAGCGTAAAGCCGGATGCGTTAATCATATCCGCAACGTTTTTAGCCGTAGCAACACCTTTGTTATCTAAAGCTTTGTTTAATTCTGTTTCGGCAGCTTTTACTTTATTCTCAGCCTCTTTCTTCTGTTCATCTGACGCATCTTTAGGCAATTTAGCCAACTCGTCTTTTGCATCTTTTAATGCTTTTTGAAGCTCAGGATTAGTTGACGGCGCAATAACAGAGCCGTCTTTGCTTGAAACTAGTTCGGCAGTTTTTGTTTCCGGCACTTCCACATCAACGGTAATAGTGCGCACGCCGTTCTCGGTTTTACCCGATACTTTAGCTGCGTTTTTGCCGACGAATTTCACTTCGTCCGCATTTCTCACAACATCACTGTAGTCTTTGCCGTCTGCCCCAGTCGCTTTATCTGATGAGACTTTCCAGCCCATGTTCGCCAAATCTCTAACAGTTGCAGCAGAGTTCAAAACATTAGGAGACAATGGTGTTTGACCGTGAGCCGTACCTAAGTTGACAACATTAGGCTGTGTTGTCGGAGCACTACCATCTGGCGTTGTTGCAACAGGGGTTGTATTCAATACGGAACCTACACCCGTAATCTGGGTCGGTTTGCCGTCTGAAGACACGTTCAATGCTGTTGTTGGCTGTTCTGGATTATTATTTGCAGTAATCACATCACCATTTTTTAACTCAACCGGTTTTTTACCATTTGTGGTATCACCCACTTTTACAGTTGTGAACTCAACATTATCTTTTGTCGAGAATGTGAATTTACCGTCAGTTTGAGCAATCTTGATGTTTTTATCGGCTTCGAAGGTTACTGTATCGCCTGCTTTAACCGCTTGTTTTTTAACTGTACCGCCATTTTCGCCATCATTGGTTTTTGCAGCAGTTGCATTCCAAGCCGCGTTGTTCACAGCGTTTACAACCGTATCTACCGTTGCGATTTTACCAGCGTCATCAGTATTAACCGCTACGGTTCCAGCTTTATCTCCTGAGTCAACAGGATTAATTGTACCAGTATTAACTTTTAAGCCGTTGTCATCGGTTGTAAGGGTGTTGTCGGCAGCTTTTACTTTAACGCCGTCATTTGTTACTTCTAAAGACTTATCTGCTGCTTTTACCTTGATTTTATTGGTCGTAGCATCTTTTTCCAAACCATCGCCAAGGTTTGCACTGTATTTGATTGTGCTGGTTTTGCCGTCTGTATTTGTAGTAACAGATACACTTGTGCCGTCTCCGTCAACAAAATTAACGGTGTCATAAGCGGTAACAAAATCTTTTGCCGTACCTTTTTCTTGCAAGTTCCAGCCTGCATTCAATACATCGCCTACGGTTGCGGCGTTGCTGTTATTAAGTGTTGCTGGTTTAGTTGAATTGGTTGTCGGTGCATTTGTACCTGTTTTCGCACCGTCAAGGTTGCCGGCTACGTCGGTAATCGGATTACCGCCGTTGTCTAAACCGTTTTGAGTTAATGAAACGGGTTTCTTGCCTGCAGTTTTCGGAGTAATAGTTACGCCGTCGTTAGTCAGCTTGGTTGTCGGTGCATCTGTACCCGTACCGATAAACTCTGCGCTGGTCAGGTTGGTTAATACAGGGTTCAGGCTGTAGGCAAAATCGGCTTTTCTGATTTTCTTTTTAACTGTTTTGGTTTTATCAAAATCATCCGGAACATCAACTTCAGATACGGTTTCATCACGGTCTAACTTCAAGTTGTTGCCGACTTGGAGTTGGACTTTGTCATCCGAACGGATTGCAGTTTCATAATCTTTTTTCGCTGAATCCGCATTTGCTTTTTTAGATGTAAATACACCTGAAGATCCCGCTACTTCATTACCGCTTGTGTTAAAACCTGCTGCAATTTTTTTGGTGATAGAGTTCAACTGAGAACCATTGATAGCATCTGTAGAGTCTTCAGCTACACGACCGGCTGCCACGTTTTTCAATTGACGTTCTGCGCCAGAGCTACCGAAGGATACTACGTCGCCTTCAGAGGTATTGGTACCACCCGCCCATTTAAATGTGTAAGCAATCTTGTCTTTGTCGTTATCGGAAACAATATTGCCGTCGCTGTCGTAGTTCACGCTTAATTGGCGCGTACCCACCAACGCGGTTGTAGAGCCTGTACCGATTGCTACCGCATTTTGTTTAGTCGCATGTGCTCCGGTACCTAATGCCAGAGAACCGATAGCATCAGCCCGTGCACCCGCACCGATGGCCGTTGCCAAATTTCCTTTTGATAATGCATGAACACCCAAAGAAGTTGAAGCATGGCCGTTTTTATTTTTCGCATCGGCAAAGTCAAGGGTGGATACATCCATATCGAGGCCTGTTAGCTCCTTATATGCCTCAGCGATGGTTCCTGGAGTCGTTGTTGTTTCAGCAAAAGTATAATTACGGGTAACGTCTTTACCGTTAATTTTCTCGGTTACGCTTTTAGCGGTTATGCCGCCAGTTGCTTTTTCAAACTCTGTTCTTTGATTAGCAGCCGATGAAATATCTGAGCCGCCAATCATAATAGAGGAATCACCTTGCGCATTGGTGCCCAAGCCCATGGCAATCGCACCCTGATTACCAGACGCTTTCGCCCCTTGACCAACTGCAATATCAGCCTCTTTCGTTGCTTGTGCTAACTGACCGACTGCAACAGAAGAGTTTGTAGCCTTAGAACTATCACCGACAGCTACCGCAGATTTATCAGCATTTGCCTTATAACCAACAGCTACCGCGGATTGCTCTGCCCTTGAAGCAGTACCTGCAGCTACGCCAAACTTGCCATTTACCCAAGAACCCATACCAATGGCTACTGCAGCTTCCGCATTTGCTTGTATAGCAGAACCAGATCCAATAGCCGTGGCACCATAGGCTCCCTTACGAACTAACGCATTCGTACCGATAGCAACCCCCAATGGAGTAGTAGAATGAGCTTGCATACCAATGACAGTAGATCCATTTTGCGCATATGTAGCTTGATATGCTGTATTTAACGCAGCCCCAACAAGTTCTTGGTACTTTTGACTAATGTTTTTACTAGCTAACGTTCCACTTTGATCATGATCAGACACGTCTGCCACGCCAAAATTATCTCTATTTGACGTAAAATATCTAGCATTCGCAAATTGAGTAATATCATTACCCCCAATGGCAATCGCACCTTGACCAGCTATCGACTGAGCACCTAAGGCTACCGCTTGGTCCCCGATAGCACGGGTATTACGGCCAACCGCAGTACCTTCATTAATATCTACTCCTTTATAGTCAAATCGATTTGCTGCATCCTTGTTTCCTGCTTCTGTCGATGTGTTACCAAAAGCCTTAGCTAGTACAGTTGCATTATCATCAGGATCAGTACCATTGCCCGTTGGTATGCCGTCTGCATTAATCGCACGAAACCCCGCACCAGCACCAGCACCAATAGCTACTGAAGAGTTAATAGCAGCATTATTTCTATTGACCCCCGTATAAGATGATACCCCGATCGCCACGCCACCTGCAGCAGCATTTGTATTTGTACTTGTTACATCAGTAGCTGCTCCTACTTTAGTAGAACCTGCTGTGGAATTATAGCCTATGGCAATACTATGTCCGCCCCCTTCATCACGGCTTTTGGCTTCTTTACCAATGATAATATCGTTATTTTTCTTTGCTTCGCTAGATGAACCAAAAGCAATTGTATCATTCGCAGTAGCCTTTGCTTCATTACCAAATGCCATCGAGCGCTGCCCAGCCGCGTCTGTATTTCTACCAAGAGCTACCGTATATGTATTTGTAGATTTTGAATTTGTGCCTAAGGCAATCGTATCATCTTGGGTTGCTTTAGAGTTTTGACCTATCGCACTGGCACGATTCCCTGTGGCTTGCGCTCCTTGACCAAGAGCAACGGCACTAGCTTTACTAGCATTCGCTCCTTTACCAATCGCTACCGCTTCAATTCCTTCTGCTTTCCCCTGATTCCCTATCGCCACAGATCTATCACCAGTCGCATTAGCTCCAACACCAATTGCCTCTGCCGAAGCTCCTGATGCTTTAGAGTCAATTCCTACTGCAATTGCACTATCCCCTGTGGCTTGTGCTTTTCTACCTAGCGCCACTGCATTATTTCCTGAAGCATTTGACGATGCCCCCCAAGCGACACTGGTATCATGACCTGTACCAGGAACATTGACGGCAGCATAAGCCGAATGACCACTTAATAGCGACAATGCGATGGCTGAAGATTTAATAAAATTCCCTGAAAATTTAACCGTACTTCCTTGTGAATTTGATGAACTTTGTTTTTTATGCGCTTTGGTTAGCTCTGAAACCGCTACCCAAGATTGCGTTGCTTGGTTCCACACTACACGGAAAATTTTGTTCATATATAAGCCCTTTAAGAAAAAAGAACTACTTTTCCATCGAAATGTGAAAGTAGTTTGTTAAAATTAAATTTAAGTTAAGTTATCTACAAGATAATCCCGAGAATTATGCCAAAAATTCACATCTATTCCAAATGAAATTTGATGGAAATCAAACAGTTCGCCAGGAATTTACACTTTCCATACAAAAGACAACTATTTTACGAGCATTTACTACAAAACTTGACAAAGTTGACATTTTAAAATGGAGATATTTCACACTGACAAAGTCGGATTTTTATACAAAACTAATAAAATAGCCACAAAAATTTGACAGATAATCCACAGCAAACGTTTGCGTGACTTTTAACAGAGAATTCAAACGAATTTGCAAAATTTTTATGAAATTTGACCGCTTGTTTTGTATAATATTTGCCTATTTCTTGCCACTGCTTTTGCGGTGGTCTTTTTTTAATTGATTAACCTATTATTTATGATGAACTCAACCCCCAATATTGGTTTTATTAGTCTTGGCTGTCCGAAAAACTTAGTGGACTCCGAGCGTATTTTGACTGAACTTCGTTCAGACGGTTATAACATTATTTCTAGCTATGAAGGTGCAGATTTAGTCATTGTGAACACCTGCGGATTTATTGATAGTGCGGTACAAGAATCGCTTGAAAGCATTGGCGAAGCCTTAGAAGCGAACGGCAAAGTGATCGTCACAGGCTGTCTTGGTGCGAAAGAAAATCAGATCCGTGAAGTGCATCCAAAAGTGCTAGAAATCACAGGCCCGCACAGCTATGAGGCGGTAATGAAACACGTGCACAAATATGTGCCGAAACCAGAATATAACCCATACGTGAGTTTAGTGCCAAAACAAGGGGTGAAACTCACACCGAAGCATTACGCTTATCTGAAAATCTCCGAAGGTTGCGACCATCGTTGTACCTTCTGCATTATTCCTTCAATGCGTGGCGATTTAGATAGCCGTTCTATCGTGCAAGTTTTAGACGAAGCCAAACGCCTTGTCGATGCGGGTGTGAAAGAGATTTTAGTCGTTTCGCAAGATACTTCGGCTTATGCCTTAGACAAGAAAAAAGAAGAGGGCACAAAAACGGTTTTCTGGAACGGAATGCCGATTAAAAATGATTTAATGAGCCTATGTGAACAACTCGGCTCATTAGGCGTTTGGGTGCGTTTGCACTACGTTTACCCTTATCCGCACGTGGATAATTTAATTCCGTTAATGGCGCAGGGCAAAATTCTGCCGTATTTGGATATTCCACTCCAACACGCCAGCCCAAAAATCTTAAAAGCGATGAAACGCCCTGGTTCGATTGAACGCACGCTTGAACGTATCAAAAAATGGCGTGAGATCTGCCCAGAATTGACACTTCGTTCAACCTTTATCATTGGCTTCCCTGGCGAAACGGAAGAAGATTTCCAAATGTTGTTGGATTTCTTAAAAGAAGCACAGCTCGACCGTGTAGGCTGCTTTAAATTTAGCCCTGTGGAAGGCGCACCTGCAACCGATATGGCAGACCAAGTGCCAGAAGAGGTAAAAGAAGAGCGTTTCCACCGCTTTATGCAGTTACAGCAAGAAATTTCAAGCGGTCGATTACAACAAAAAATTGGCAAAACCCTTGCAGTCATTGTCGATGAAATTGACGAAGAAGGCATTATCGGCCGCTCAATGGCAGATGCACCTGAAATTGATGGCGTGGTGTATGTCGATAATCTTTCAAACCAACCGGTTCAAGTGGGGCAGATTATTTCTGTAACCATTACCAATGCAGATGAATACGATCTTTGGGGAACCTGTTAGTTTGTTTCTAAAGTAATAAAAAATCGAGGCGAATATTCGCCCCGATTTTTTTATGCCATTTGATAAGTTATTTCCGATACCCTTTAGGTCGAGCACCTTTGTGTTTTTTATATTTGAAATGAGCAGGCTTGTCAGACTTTGGCTTATAGACTACAAGCGGTGCTTTTTTCGTATTTTCTTGCAAATGGGCTTTTTCTTTTGGCTTCTCTTCTCGTGGTTTCTCTTCTTTCAGCTTCATAAAAGGCTCGTTTAGCAAAATGCTGGCAAACTCTTTCATTGCTTTGCGATAAACATCGCGCTTAAACGAGACAACTTGACGGACAGGATACCAAAAGCTCACCCAGCGCCAGCCATCAAATTCAGGCGATTTGGTGGTTTTGAGATTGATGCTCGCCTCATCGCCAATAAATTGCAACAAAAACCAACGCTGCTTTTGCCCAATGCAAACGGGCTGATTGCCCGAATTTTCACGCACTAAGCGTCTTGGCAGTTTATATTTCAGCCAATATTTTGATGCCCAAATCACTCGCACATCTTTTCTGGTTAAGCCGACTTCTTCAAAAAGCTCACGGTACATCGCTGTTTCGATGTTTTCGCCTTCGTTAATGCCTCCTTGCGGAAACTGCCACGAATTTTGCCCAAACCGTTTTGCCCAGAGAACCTGCCCGTACTTATTACAGATGACGATACCCACATTCGGGCGATAACCATCGGAATCGATCACTTCATTCCCTATTTCTTATTAAAAAATGGAGAGATTGTTTCATAAATAGCCCATTTAGACAAGCCTAAAACAAATTGCGGATAAAGTTGTGGATAACTTTTAAGATCCTTGTGAAAAAGCAGATGATAAATGAGGTAAATCCGCTATTTCATTGACTTTAGAAATAGAGAAAATATCGATCTTTTGGTTTATTTTTATCACTGTATGGATCTTCATTTTTGAACAGAAAATAGAAAGCATCTGGATAACTATCCATTTATCTTTGTTTTCAAAACATAATTTTCAGCTTTATTCATACCAGTAGAAAAATTATCCCCATCAGTTGTGGATAAAAATGTGATAAAAATTCAAAAAGTGAGTGAATAACTTAGAGTAACTTTGCAAGCACATCAAAAAGGTCAATGAAAACAAGATCTTATGTAGTGAATAAAAGATGGGGAAAAATAAGGATGCGGAGAGGTTGTTTTTTAATCAGTTTTGCAGGCGAGAATTAACTCGCCTACTCATATTATTTGTATTTATACTGTTTTGCGTTTATACGCCCAAAGCATAATCACAATCCCACCAATAATCATCGGGAGTGATAACAACTGACCGCGGGTGATTAAGTCAGCTGCGGTGTTTACCGTTGGATCGAAATCGCGCACATATTCCACCAAGAAACGGAACACGCCATAGCCAATCAGGAATAAGCCGGCAACCGAACCCGCTGGGCGTGGTTTGCGGATAAACAGATTGAGCATCACAAACAATACTATGCCTTCTAGGAAAAACTCATAAAGCTGTGAAGGGTGACGTGGTAAATAACCACCGTTTGGGAACATCACCGCCCAAGGCACGTCTGTCACTCTGCCCCAAAGTTCGTCGTTGATAAAGTTCCCAATTCGCCCAGCCCCTAATCCAAACGGAATAAGGGGTGCAACAAAATCAGCCGTTTGCCAGAATGAGCGAGCTTGGCGGCGGGAAACCCAAATCATTGCGACAATCACGCCAATCAAACCACCGTGGAATGACATCCCACCTTCCCAAATGCGGAAAAGATAGAGCGGATCTTGTAAGAAGTGATCGAAGCTGTAAAAGAATACATCGCCAATACGACCGCCCAATACTACGCCCCAAAAGCCTGTGTAAAGCAGTTGATCGACATTTTCGCTTGTCCAAACGCCGTGCGAATTTTTTGCCCGACGCATACCAAGCCAATAAGCAAAACCAAAGCCGATGAGGTACATTAAACCGTACCAACGCAATGAAATTGGACCGATGCTGAAAATAATCGGATCGATTTGTGGGAAAGTTAAAAATTGTGAGTTCATAGAGTTCCTTTTTGAATTTTCGTGTAATAAAAATTCTCAAATATTTCCTCTCTTTAGTAAAGAGGGGGTGGGGAGATTTGGCAGAAGCCAACCTACCTCGTATGTAAAAACGGGATTTCTTAGGAAACCCAGTAAATAACTAACTCAAAAATATCTTCACTGCCATCGCAAGTAATAAGCAAGCAAAACCTTTTTTGAGGATAGGTACAGGCAGGCTATTTGCCGCATTGGCTCCAAGTTTTGAGGTAAAAAACGACGTTAACGTAATGCCAACCAATGCAGGTAAATAGACATAACCAAGTGAAAATTCGGGCAAATCAGGTACATTCCAACCGCTGGCGATAAAACTAAGCATCCCCGCTAAGCCTAAAAACGCCCCGCAGAAAGAGGAAGTACCGATTGCGGTTTTCATCTCCACACCGCGACCATTTAAAAACGGCACGATAAAACCTCCACCGCCAATGCCCGCAATGCTTGAAAGTGCACCAATCACACCACCTGCAATTACCATACTTTTCTGGGTAAGTGGTCGAATTTTACCTGTTTTTTTCAAGGAGAAAATCATTCTGCCCGCCATATAGACCACCATCACCGCAAAGAGTTTCTTTGCTAGTTGGGCATCTAAACCGCTGATAAACAGCCCACAAAGAAAGACGGAAATCATAATAGAAGGAAGCAGTACTTTCGCCACACTCAAATCAACGTTGCCCAATTTATGATGGCGTTGTGCTGAAGAAAATGCTGTAATCACAATCGTCGCAAAAGATGTGCCGAGTGCTGCTGACATCAAATGTTCAGGTGGTAGGCCCACCATAGGGAAGAGATAAACCAAGGTTGGCACGATAATTAAACCACCGCCAATGCCAAATAAGCCAGCCAAAAAGCCTACAATCAATCCAAGAATGAGGCAGCTGATAAAAAAGAGTATCATCATAGTTCCTTCGCTAAAAAATAATTAACAACATTTTAACTTCTTAACGAAATTTTCTCTATCGTTCTTTGATGCGTATCAAGAAAAGTGGGAATAGCATTGCAAATACCCCTTTTAGGTAATAAGGTAAAGATTGGAAAGGTTGGATAATATCCATCCAATATTTTGTAAGAGAAAAATCTGTTTTGAGTGATTTAACCAATCAATCTTTGCCTCGCCGTGCATTTCTGCGTGGGCAATTTTTAAGTACGCTAAAAACAGAACAAGTAGCACTGCAAGGTTATCAGGCAATCCGCCCACCTTGGGCGGATTTGGCAAATTTCTTGGAAAAATGCACCGCTTGTGGCCAGTGTGTGACAGCTTGTGAAACCAAGATTATCAAGCGAGGGGCGGGTGGTTTTCCCGAGATAGACTTTACCCTTGGCGACAAAGAGTGTACCTTCTGCGAAAAATGCGTGCAGGTGTGTCCTGAACCCGTTTTCTTACCAACTAGCGAAGCGGCTTGGTCGCATAAGGTGGAAATTTCTGAGCAATGTTTGTTGCAACAAAAAATTGAATGCCGTTCCTGTGGTGATTACTGCCCTGAGCGAGCGATTCGGTTCCGTCCAAGTTTAGGCGGAATTGCAACATTATCTTTAGATTTAACCGCTTGTAACGGCTGTGGGGCGTGTTTAAGCGTTTGTCCAACCAAGGCGATTAGCCTTAGTGGTATTTAATTTTAGTGATTTCTGATGAGTCAATTTAGCGAAAACGAAAATTGGTATGTGTGTAGCATTGTGGTGCAAGCCAGACCAGAAAAATTAGAACAAGTGAAAGCCGAGATTTTAGCCATCCCAACGGCGGAAATTCACGGCGAAAACCCCGAAGAAGGGAAGTTGGTGGTCACTCTTGAGAGCAATCGCCAATTAGCACTTGCCGATTTAATGGATGAAATTAAAGACATTTCAGGCGTAATTGTGGTGTCGTTAATTTCAAATTATTTAGATGAAAAATAATAGCGTGGGGAAAAACGATGGAACTCAATCGTAGAGATTTTATGAAAGCCAATGCAGCGATGGCAGCAGCGGCAGCGGCAGGAATGACAATTCCTGTCAAAAACGTCTATGCGGAAGATATAGGCATTAAGTGGGACAAAGCCCCGTGCCGTTTCTGCGGAACAGGTTGTAGCGTATTGGTAGGCACCAAAGATGGTCGTGTTGTGGCAACCCAAGGCGACCCAGATGCAGAAGTAAACCGCGGGTTGAACTGTATCAAAGGCTACTTCCTTTCAAAAATTATGTACGGTGCAGACCGTGTACAAACGCCTTTATTGCGTATGAAAGATGGTAAATTCCATAAAGAGGGCGACTTCACGCCTGTGACTTGGGATCAGGCTTTCACTATTATGGCGGAAAAAATCAAAGCTATCTTGAAGAAAAAAGAACCGAATGCAGTCGGTATGTTCTCTTCAGGCCAAACAACGATTTATGAAGGCTATGCAAAAGTAAAACTTTGGAAAGCTGGTCTTCGTTCAAATACTATCGACCCGAATGCTCGTCACTGTATGGCATCAGCAGCGGTTGCGTTTATGCGTACCTTTGGTATGGACGAACCTATGGGCTGCTATAACGATATCGAAAAAACCGATGCGTTTGTGCTTTGGGGTTCAAACATGGCGGAAATGCACCCAATTTTATGGTCTCGTATTTCTGACCGTCGCCTTTCTTCTGATAATGTGAAAGTTGTGGTTATGTCAACATTCGAACACCGTTCGTTTGAATTAGCTGATGTGCCTATCGTATTTAATCCACATTCAGATCTTGCAATTCTTAACTACATTGCAAACTACATTATCCAAAATGATAAAGTGAACTGGGACTTTGTTAACAAACACACCAAATTCAAACGTGGTGAAACCGATATCGGTTACGGTTTACGTCCAGAACACCCACTTGAAGTTGCAGCGAAAAATCGTAAAACTGCAGGTAAAATGTATGACTCTGACTTCGAAGAATTCAAGAAAATCGTTGCTCCTTATACATTAGATGAAGCACACCGTATTTCTGGTGTACCAAAAGATCAGCTTGAAACTCTTGCGAAGATGTACGCAGATCCAGAACAAAACTTAGTATCTTACTGGACAATGGGCGTTAACCAACACACTCGTGGTGTATGGGTTAACCACATGTTCTATAACGTACACTTATTAACCGGTAAAATTTCTAAACCAGGTTGTGGTCCGTTCTCATTAACTGGTCAACCTTCAGCTTGTGGTACAGCGCGTGAAGTAGGTACTTTCGTTCACCGTTTACCTGCGGACATGGTAGTAACCAATCCGAAACACGTTGAAATTACAGAGAAAAAATGGAAATTACCAAAAGGCACTATTCCAACCGTACCAGGCTATGCAGCAGTACAACAAAGTCGCGCCTTAAAAGACGGTAAACTAAATTTCTTATGGCAAATGTCCACCAACAACATGCAAGGTGGCCCGAATATCAATGACGAAATTTTCCCTGGTTGGCGTAACCCTGAGAACTTTATCGTTGTTTCAGACCCTTACCCATCAGTTTCTGCTGTTGCGGCTGACTTAATTCTTCCAACTTGTATGTGGGTAGAAAAAGAAGGGGGCTACGGTAACGCTGAACGTCGTACTCAATTATGGCGTCAACAAGTGAAAGGCCCAGGTGAGTCTCGTTCGGACTTATGGCAAATTGTTGAATTTGCTAAATACTTCAAAACGGATGAAGTATGGGGTGAAGAGTTATTAGCTCAAATGCCTGAATATCGTGGCAAAACTTTATATGAAGTGCTTTACGAAAATGGTGAAGTAAACAAATATAAAGTACCAACAGATGTTCCGGGATACATCAATGATGAAGCCGATCACTTTGGTTACTACCTACAAAAAGGTTTATTCGAAGAATACGCTGACTTCGGTCGTGGTCATGGTCATGACTTAGCACCATTCGATACTTATCATAAAGTGCGTGGTTTACGTTGGCCAGTAGTAGATGGTAAAGAAACGCTCTGGCGTTATCGTGAAGGATTCGACCCGTATGTTAAAGCAGGTGAAGATGTTGCGTTCTACGGCTATCCTGATAAAAAAGCAATTATCTTAGGTGTACCTTATGAAGCACCTGCAGAATCACCGGATGAAGAATATCCATTATGGTTATGTACTGGTCGTGTACTTGAGCACTGGCATACCGGTACCATGACTCGTCGTGTACCAGAGTTACACCGTGCGTTCCCAAATAACTTAGTGTGGATGCACCCAGCGGATGCGAAAAAACGTGGCTTACGTCACGGTGATAAAGTGAAACTCATTACCCGTCGCGGTGAAATGATTTCGCACTTAGACACTCGCGGTCGTAACAAATGTCCAGAAGGTTTGATTTTCACCACCTTCTTCGATGCAGGTCAGTTAGCCAATAAATTAACCTTAGACGCAACCGACCCGATTTCAGGCGAAACCGACTACAAAAAATGTGCGGTGAAAGTGGTTAAGGCGTAAATATACCCCATCTTTAGAAAAGAGGGGAATCTATGACCAAGCGGTCAAAATTTGCAAATCTTTTGCAAAATCCGACCGCTTGAAAACCACGAAAAAAGGAAACGCTATGAAACTAGATCCAAACCGCCGTCAATTTTTGAAAAATGTGACACGAACTGCGGCTGGGGTATGTGGGGCTGGCGTGATTTTAGGGCTACAACAGCAGCAAGCCAAAGCGAAAGAAGGCGTGGCACTTCGCCCTCCTGGAGCGTTGCCTGAAAATGAGTTCTTAGCGGCTTGTACCCGTTGTGGGCAGTGCGTGCAAGCATGTCCTTACGATATGTTGCACTTGGCTTCGCTGATTGCTCCGATGGAAGCAGGAACGCCGTATTTCGTAGCACGCGATAAGCCTTGCGAAATGTGTCCCGATATTCCTTGTATGAATGCTTGTCCGAGTGGTGCATTAAGCGAAGAGCTTAAAAATATCAACGATGCCCGTATGGGCTTGGCGGTGTTACTTGACCACGAAACCTGCCTCAACTGGCAAGGTTTGCGTTGCGACGTGTGCTACCGAGTTTGTCCGCTGATTGACAAGGCGATTACGCTTGAGAATGTCCATAACGATCGCACAGGCATTCATGCCAAACTGATTCCAACCGTGCATTCTGATGCTTGCACAGGCTGCGGTAAATGTGAACAAGCGTGTGTGTTGGAAGAGGCGGCAATTAAAGTGTTGCCGATGGATCTCGCTAAAGGCTTACTCGGTCGTCATTACCGCTTAGGCTGGAAAGAGAAACAGAATGCGGGTAAATCTTTAATTGAGGCACAACACCCTGATGGACTGCGTCCGCAATTTGAGGCAAGAATGCCAGAGGGGATGAGCGAAGCAAGCTATAAACCAATGCAAGTGAAGCCAAATCAGAAAGTGGCAACGCCAAACCGAGCTTCTATGGATTATGTGCCAAGTTCAACTACGGTACCTGAAGCAGAGCACTTCCCGGATTTGGACTTAAACATTAAGGGGGTGAAATAATGGCAGTTGCACCAAAATATACCCCAAACAAACCGAAAGATGCAGGCTTAGAAGCCCGTCAAAAACTCGGTTGTTGGCATGCTTACCGCTTTTTGATTTTACGCAGAATCACCCAACTCAGCATCATTTTGATGTTTTTAAGCGGACCAATGTGGAATTTCTGGATCTTAAAAGGTAATTACAGCTCGAGTATGTTATTCGATACTGTACCACTTACTGATCCACTGATTACCGCAGAAAGTTTAGCCACAGGCTATTTGCCTGAAATGACAACGCTCATCGGGGCATTCATTATCGTGCTGTTTTATGCGGTGGTGGCTAGCAAAGCCTTTTGTAGTTGGGTTTGCCCAATGAATATGGTTACAGATGCTGCAGCGTGGCTTCGCCGAAAACTTGGGATTCGCCAATCGCTTAAAATTTCCCGTGAATTACGCTATGTGATTCTAGGTGTGATTTTAGTGGGTAGTGCCTTTACAGGCTCGCTATTGTGGGAGTGGATTAACCCTGTTGCTGCATTAGGACGGATTTTCGTTTACGGTTTAGGAGCAACCCTCTGGCTAGTTACGGTGATTTTCCTGTTCGATTTATTGGTTGCTGAACACGGCTGGTGCGGTCATCTCTGCCCGATTGGGGCAATGTATGGCCTGATCGGGGCGAAAAGTTTAGTGAAAGTGAATGTGGTGGATCGTGCTCGTTGCGACCGTTGTATGGACTGCTACAACGTTTGTCCAGAACCCCAAGTGCTACGCATTCCCTTGCACGGCAAGCCTGAAGATAGCCCGATTGTGTTAGCAAAAGATTGTATTACTTGCGGACGTTGTATTGACGTTTGCGCTGAAAATGTTTTTGCATTTGGTTCTCGGTTTGAGAAGCAGATTAACATTAAAAATTTGTAAAATTGTAATGGAGTGATTTATGAAAAAATTCCTTGCTGTAATGCTTGTCGCACTTTCGGGTGTGGCTTTAGCAGATGCCCCAAAAGTGGCAAATAATATTGAAGGTGCGACAGAAAGCATCGCCCCAGCCTTTACCTCCCCTCCTAAAGATGTGGGCAATATTCCGATTACCTTCCCACATCAACCGCCACTTGTGCCACATAGTATTCGTGGTTTACAAGTAACGAAAAACGCCAACCAATGTTTGGGTTGCCACTCACCTGATGTTGCCCCAACTACAGGTGCACCACGTGTGCCAGAAAGCCATTTCTTAGATCGCGATGGCAAACACACTGAAGGTACATCACCACGTCGTTACTTCTGCTTACAATGCCACGTGCAACAAGCAAACGTAAACCCAATTATTCAAAACAAATTTGACGCTATTCGTCAGGCACAAGGTAAATAAGGAGCAACAAGATGATTAAAAAATTCTGGCATTGGTTACGTACACCAAGCAAACTTGCCCTTGGCACACTTATTCTTGTGATTGGCATCGGCACCTTAATTGCCTCAGCTGGCTTTAACAAAGGGATGGAAATGACCAACACCGAGCAGTTTTGTTCTGATTGCCATATGAACGATGTTGTGCCTGAATATCAAGCATCGATTCACTTCAGCAACCGTTCTGGCGTGAAAGCGGTTTGTTCAGACTGCCACGTACCACACGAATTTGTACCGAAAATGATCCGTAAAATGCAAGCTTCTACTGAAGTTTTAGCACACATCACAGGTAAAGTGGACACCAAAGAGAAATTCGAAGCACACCGCTTAGAAATGGCAGAACGCGAATGGGCACGTATGAAAGCCAACAATTCAAAAGAGTGCCGTAACTGCCACAACTTTGATGATATGGACTTCACCCAACAAAAAACCGTGGCACAGCAAATGCACGCTTTGGCACAAGAGCAAAACAAAACTTGTATCGACTGCCACAAAGGGATTGCTCACCATCTTCCACATATGGAAAAAGTCCAAAAATCTTTCATTCCTGAAGATATGATTAAGGAAGAGAAAAAATAGGTCTAAACGCTTAAAACAACAAGCGGTTCAATTTGGTAAAAGTTTTACCATTTTGAACCGCTTTTGCTTTAATTAGTGTTTGTGATCGTGATGATGCTCATGTGGGGCATCATCTACCTCAACTAATGTCACCATAATGACTGAGTCTTCTGCCGCTTCGCCTTGAATAAAGTATTTTCCATCAAAGTTAAGCACTTGCCCTACGTTGATTTCATGTTTTTCATTGTCATTCAATACCACATTCATTTTTCCGCTTAGTACGGTAAAAATCACACTATCGCCTTCGTGGTTATGACGTTTTAGTTGCTCTCCTTTCTTCAAGGCTTTTTTCACCACGGTAAACTGTTCCGTTTGCATAATTTTACCGAAGCCATCTTTTACTACACCAATATCTGCTTGTGCAATAGAGGCAATACCAAAGCTGAGTAATGAGGCTAATAACACTTTTTTCATAACAAGTCTCCTTTTGTGTTTTGAATTAGATGTCCTAATTCTGACACTTTTACTCAACTATTTCAATGCAAATTATTCTCAAATAAGAAAGACGTCATAAAAATTAAACTTTTAGAGAATACCCCTTCTTTAGCAAAGAGGGGACGGGGAGATTTGGCAGAAGTTAAAACGAAGAAATTAGTTTGTAAATTATACTATGTAAAAACATACAAAACCTTGATATAACCCAAAATTCTATTCACTTCCATTTCCTTATAAAACCTACTCATTTACTTGGGTTTTCTATGATATGATAGTTCCAATTTTCCTCTTAAAAGGATATCAAATGAAATTACAATCTCTCATTAAACAACACCAACTCGGCTTACTTTTCCAACAAGGCAATTTTGGCTTAGAAAAGGAGAGCCAACGTATTGATAAAAATGGCAATATCGTCACCACGCCTCACCCTGCGGCGTTTGGCAATCGTTCCTACCACCCCTATATTCAAACCGATTTTGCAGAAAGCCAGCTTGAGCTGATTACCCCACCAAATGGCAAGCTTGAAGACAGCCTGCGTTGGCTTTCTGCGATTCACGAAGTTGTTTTACGTTCTTTGCCTGAAAATGAATTCATTTTTCCGTTTAGTATGCCAGCAGGCTTGCCACCTGAAAGTGCGATTCAAGAAGCCCAGCTCGATAATGTAGAAGACGTAAAATATCGCGAACATCTCTCGAAAAATTATGGCAAATATAAGCAGATGGTGAGCGGTATTCATTACAACTTCCAGCTTTCGCCTGAATTTGTGAAAGCAGTGTTCAGCTTACAAAATGAGTATACGGAACTCAAAGATTTCCAAAACGCCTTATATATGAAATTGGCGAACAACTTCCTGCGTTATCAATGGATTTTGGTTTATCTGCTTGCGGCAACGCCAATGGTGGAAGCGAATTATTTTTCGCGAAATGGTGTTGAAAATTCACCGCTTGCAGCGGAGCAATTGGTGCGAAGTCTACGCTCTAGCCCTTACGGTTATGTTAATTCGCCTGATGTGGTGGTGAACCACGACAGCCTTGAAAGCTATGTGGAAACCTTAGAAGAACAAGTGAAAGCGGGTCGCCTGATTGCGGAAAAAGAGTTCTATTCCAACGTGCGTTTGCGTGGAGCTAAAAAAGCTCGCGAATTGCTAGAAAAAGGCGTGCAATATGCAGAATTTCGTCTTTTCGATTTAAATCCGCTGGAGCCGTATGGCATTAGCTTGGCAGATGCGAAATTTATCCACAGCTTCTTGCTTGGAATGCTTTGGCTGGATGAAACAAGCGGTCAAAAAGCGGTGGAACTTGGCAAACAGCGTTTGTATCAAGTTGCCCTTGAAGATCCGCGTGAACCAACGACGTTCCAAGCAGAAGGCGAAGCAGTGTTACATCAAATTATCAAGATGTTGAAAACCATCAATGCAGACGAAAGTGCGGTCAAAACTGCAGAAGAAAAATTGGCACAGCTTGCTGATCCGAGCCAAACGGTAAACGGCAAATTACTCAAAGCGATTGAACAAGCTGGCAGTTATAAAGCCTTAGGAGCGAAGCTAGCACAACAATATAAAGCCCAAGCTTTTGAGCGTTTTTATGCGCTTTCTGCATTCGACAATATGGAGCTTTCCACCCAAGCGTTGCTATTCGATTTGATTCAACAAGGTATCAACACCGAAATTCTGGACGAAAACGATCAGTTCCTTGCCCTTAAATTTGGCGATCATCTCGAATACGTCAAAAATGGTAATATGACCAGCCACGACCAATACATCTCGCCGCTGATTATGGAAAACAAAGTGGTGACTAAAAAAGTGTTAGCGAAAGCAGACTTTAACGTGCCAAAAAGTGTGGAATTTACCAGTGTGGAACAAGCAGTGGCACACTATCCGTTGTTTGAAGGCAGATCGGTGGTGATTAAGCCGAAATCGACCAACTACGGCTTAGGCATTACGATTTTCCAACAAGGCGTAACCAACCGCGAAGATTTCGCTAAAGCGATTGAAATTGCTTTCCGCGAAGATAAAGAAGTGATGGTGGAAGATTATTTGGCTGGCACAGAATATCGTTTCTTCGTGCTAGGTGATGAAACCTTGGCGGTATTACTCCGCGTGCCTGCGAATGTTGTGGGCGACGGAGTGCAAACAGTGCGTGAATTAGTGGCAGCGAAAAATACCGATCCACTGCGAGGCGATGGATCCCGTTCGCCACTGAAAAAAATAGCCTTGGGCGATATTGAATTATTACAGCTCAAAGAGCAAGGTTTAACGCCAGAGAGCGTGCCTGCAAGCGGTAAAATTGTGCAGCTACGTGCCAATTCCAACATCAGCACGGGCGGCGACTCTATTGATATGACCGACCAAATGCACGAAAGCTACAAACAACTTGCCGTAGGCATCGCCCACGCCATGGGTGCAAAAGTGTGTGGAGTGGATTTAATTATTCCTGATCTCACTAAACCTGCCGAGCCGTCGCTTAGCTCGTGGGGCGTGATTGAAGCCAACTTCAACCCAATGATGATGATGCACATCTTCCCTTATCAAGGTAAATCCAGAAGATTGACCAAGAATGTGATTAAGATGTTGTTTCCGGAAGTGAAATAGTGATAACAAAAAGTGTGGTTACAAACCACACTTTATTTTTGGTAAAACCCCTTCCCCATTCCTCGATTAAAGCGGGATTTGAAAGCTTATCGTAAATTGACACATCAAATAAATAGGCGTATGAGCTGCGCCTAAAGCATCTTGAATACGATATAGTTTTTCTTGGTTTAACGCTTGCCCTTTTAACGTGAAATCAATATCAAAACCTTCACGGTAATTTCCTTTTACGCGAGAGCCATAAATAATTACTTGCTCGATTTCAGGATATTGTGCAAATACATCTAAAATTGCTTGCGTGGAGCATTCATTTAATCCTTTGTGACGAAAGCCAATATTGCAAAAAACGCAATATAAAATCGCAATAATATCAATTTACGCAACCAATTGATTGAACTATACTGCCTCCAACTTAAACAAACCCATTTCAAAGAAGGAATGCAAACATGGCTAATAACTATTTCAACACATTAAATTTACGTCAAAAATTAGACCAATTGGGTCGCTGCCGTTTTATGGATCGCAGCGAATTCGCAGAGGGTTGCGAAGTATTAAAAGGTAAAAAAATCGTGATCGTGGGTTGCGGAGCTCAAGGTTTAAACCAAGGTTTAAATATGCGTGATTCTGGCTTAGATATCGCTTACGCATTACGCGCTGAAGCGATTGCAGAAAAACGTGCATCATTCCAACGTGCAACCGAAAACGGTTTCAAAGTTGGCACTTACGAAGAGTTAATTCCAACTGCAGATTTAGTGGTTAACTTAACCCCAGACAAACAACACTCTAAAGTGGTGGCTGATGTTGTTCCACTGATGAAACAAGGTGCGGCATTCGGTTATTCACACGGTTTCAACATTGTTGAAGTGGGCGAAGAGATCCGTAAAGACATCACTGTAGTGATGGTAGCACCAAAATGTCCAGGTACTGAAGTGCGTGAAGAGTACAAACGTGGTTTCGGTGTGCCGACATTAATCGCAGTTCACCCTGAAAATGACCCGAAAGGCGAAGGTATGGCAATCGCGAAAGCGTGGGCATCAGCAACAGGTGGCGACCGTGCGGGTGTGTTAGAATCTTCATTCGTAGCAGAAGTAAAATCTGACTTAATGGGTGAGCAAACGATTCTTTGCGGTATGTTACAAGCAGGTTCAATCGTGTGCTACGACAAATTAGTGGCAGACGGTAAAGACCCAGCATACGCAGGCAAATTAATCCAATACGGTTGGGAAACCATCACTGAAGCGTTAAAACAAGGCGGTATTACGCTAATGATGGATCGCTTATCAAACAGTGCGAAAATCCGTGCCTTTGAATTAGCAGAAGAAATTAAAGAACAATTAAACTTCTTATACTTAAAACATATGGATGACATCATCAGTGGTCACTTCTCTGCAACAATGATGGCAGACTGGGCGAACGGCGACAAAGATTTATTCGCATGGCGTGAAGCCACAGGCAAAACTGCATTCGAAAACGCACCAAAAGCAGACGGTATCAAAATTTCTGAACAAGAATACTTCGATAACGGTGTAGTGATGGTTGCAATGGTGAAAGCAGGCGTAGAAATGGCGTTCGATGCAATGGTAGCAAGCGGCATCTACGAAGAATCTGCATACTATGAGTCATTACACGAATTACCGTTAATCGCCAACACTATCGCGCGTAAACGTTTATATGAAATGAACGTGGTAATTTCAGACACCGCAGAATACGGTAACTACTTATTCGCAAACGTAGCAACCCCAATTCTTGCAGAGCAATTAATTCCAACCTTACAAAAAGGTGACTTAGGCGAGCCAACTCCAGCGGTTGAAATTGATAACGTGTACTTACGCGACATCAACGATGCAATCCGCAACCACCCTGTTGAGTTAATCGGCCAGGAATTACGTGGTTATATGACAGATATGAAACGTATTGCTGTAGCTGGCTAATCTAATTAGTAAAACATCCTAGTAAAACCACCGCTTGTTGTGAAACAAGCGGTGGTTTTTTACTTAATTTCCATCCCATAGCATCTATATAAAATTGCTCCATCTGTATCTGTTCATTTTTACCATTGCTTGTTATTGAATATAGATAGGTTTGTAGTAGACATCCCTAATAGAACAAAGCATTACTAAAACACAAAAATAACAGATAAAAAAGCAGTATTAATTAATGATAAGCGTCAATACTATTTAAAAAGACTTTGCCAACATATCTTGTATCGCCTAGATTAAACATTAAGATTTATGGAAGTGATTGATAAGCGTATTTCCAGAAGTGCAACTAATCTAAGTTCTTATTAAATCTAATTATTGCCTAAAGAAAAACATTTTATGATGGGTGATACAGAAATATCGTTGAAGATGATTTTTCCTACCATTCTTTTAAATTTCTGTATTTAAACAATAAGGGAATTTTTTTATTCACATTGCAAAAATGTGGCTTAGGTTCTTTTACTATAAAACTCTAGCATTCTCTTACCAACAATTTTGTCTATTGCTATTCTCTAACTACGATACCCCTCTCGATTGAAGCAAAATAAGCTACATCAAAAAAGCAAGCTCAAGTCTTGTTATGCATCCCTATATCAATAAAAACCATAAAAAAAGGTTGATTCTGGAATACCAAAATCAACCTCTAAAAGCTAACTCAATCTGAGTTTAAATTATTCTGTAGCTTCAGCTGAAACTTCAGGACGATCTACAAGCTCAATGTATGCCATTGGAGCATTGTCGCCTGCACGGAAACCACATTTTAAGATGCGAGTATAACCACCCGCACGTTGTGCAAAACGTGGACCTAATTCATTGAATAATTTAGCAACTGTTTCGATGTTGCGTGTACGAGCAAAAGCTAAACGACGGTTTGCAACGCTGTCTTCTTTTGCTAAAGTAATTAATGGTTCAACTACACGACGTAACTCTTTAGCTTTAGGCAATGTTGTTTTGATGATTTCGTGTTCAACTAAAGAACTTGCCATATTACGGAACATCGCTTGGCGATGGCTGCTGTTACGGTTTAATTGACGTCCACTCTTACGATGGCGCATAACCTATTCCTTCTTAGAAAATCTATTGACCCGAAATTAGTCTTCAGCAATGCTTGCTGGTGGCCAATTTTCAAGGCGCATACCCAGTGATAAGCCACGAGAAGCAAGAACATCTTTAATCTCTGTAAGTGATTTCTTACCAAGATTAGGCGTTTTTAATAACTCAACTTCTGTACGTTGTACTAAATCACCGATATAGTGAATTGTCTCTGCTTTCAAACAGTTAGCAGAACGAACTGTTAATTCAAGATCATCAACTGGACGGAGTAAAATCGGATCAAACTCTGGTTTCTCTTCTTTCACTTCTGGTTGACGAACATCACGTAAATCAACAAATGCGTCTAACTGTTCAGCTAAAATCGTTGCAGCACGACGAATGGCTTCTTCTGGATCGATTGTGCCATTTGTTTCCATCTCAATAACGAGTTTATCTAAGTCTGTACGTTGTTCAACACGAGCCGCTTCTACATTATAAGCAATGCGATCAATTGGGCTGAAACGTGCATCTACAAGTAAACGACCGATAGGACGATCATCGTCTTGAGTATGTACACGAGCTGATGCTGGTACATAACCACGACCACGTTGTACGCGAATACGCATATTGATGGTCGCATTTTTATCTGTCAAATGACAGATAACGTGGTTAGGATTTACAATTTCAACATCACCATCATGTGTAATGTCGCCTGCAGTCACAGGGCCAATTCCAGATTTAGTCAGTGTCAAAACAATATCATCTTTGTTTTGCACTTTTACCGCTAGACCTTTAAGGTTTAACAATACTTCAAGAATATCTTCTTGTACGCCTTCCTTGCTGCTGTATTCATGCAATACACCATCAATTTCAACTTCAGTGACGGCACAACCTGGCATTGACGAAAGTAAAATGCGACGGAGTGCGTTACCTAATGTATGGCCAAAACCACGTTCTAACGGCTCTAGGGTCACTTTTGCGTGAGTTAAACTAATTTGTTCAATATTCACTAAGTGCGGCTTTAAAAATTCTGTCACAGAACCCTGCATTTTATCCTCTCTTTGTTTATAAGCTTACTAATAATTAAATAATATATGTTAAATAAATTAACTATTATTTAGAGTAAAGCTCAACGATCAGATGTTCATTGATGTCTGCTGATAAATCAGAGCGTTCAGGGGTACGTTTAAATACACCTTCCATTTTAGTTGCATCAACTTCTAACCAAGTTGGTTTTTCACGTTGAGTAGCTAATTCTAATGATGCTTTAATACGTGCTTGTTTTTTAGATTTTTCACGAACAGCAACTACATCATCAACAGAAACTTGGAATGAAGGAATATTTACTACACGACCGTTTACTACGATAGATTTGTGGCTTACTAATTGGCGTGCTTCAGCACGAGTAGCCGCAAAACCCATACGGTAAACTACGTTATCTAAACGACCTTCTAATAATACTAATAAGTTCTCACCCGTATTACCTTTTAAGCGGTTAGCTTCTTTGTAATAGTTACGGAATTGACGCTCTAAGATACCATAGATGCGGCGAACTTTTTGTTTTTCACGTAACTGACTACCATAGTCAGATAAACGTGGCTTACGAGCACCGTGTTGACCTGGTGCTACATCAAGTCTATTTCTACATTTTGATTCAATCGCACGAACGCCTGATTTTAAGAATAAATCAGTACCTTCACGACGGCTTAGCTTGAGCTTAGGACCCAAATATCTTGCCATTTTCTTTCTCCAATTATTCTAACGTCAATTATACGCGACGTTTTTTCGGTGGACGACAACCGTTATGAGGAATCGGAGTCACATCTGTAATGTTCGTGATACGGAAACCTGCTGCATTTAATGCACGGATTGTTGATTCACGACCTGGACCCGGACCTTTAACCATAACTTCCAAATTCTTTAAACCAAATTCTTTAACCATTTCTGCACAACGCTCTGCAGCAACTTGAGCAGCGAATGGAGTTGATTTACGAGAACCACGGAAACCTGAACCACCTGCAGTAGCCCATGCTAATGCATTACCTTGACGGTCAGTAATGGTTACGATTGTGTTATTGAAAGATGCGTGGATATGAGCTACGCCATCTGCAATCTGTTTTTTAACGCGCTTACGTGCGCGAACTGGTGTTTTAGCCATTATTATCTACTCCGATTATTTTTTGATCGGTTTGCGTGGACCCTTACGAGTACGCGCATTAGTCTTAGTACGTTGACCACGTACTGGTAAACTACGACGATGACGTAAACCACGGTAGCAACCTAGGTCTAAAAGACGTTTGATGCTTAAAGTTACTTCACGACGTAAATCACCTTCGACAGTAAATTTACCAACTTCTTCACGCAGTTTTTCAATCTGCTCTTCAGACAATTCTCTGATCTTTACATCTTCAGCAATACCCGCCGCAGCACAGATAGCTTTAGCACGAGTTTTACCGATACCGTAAATTGCAGTTAATGCGATTACAGTGTGTTTTTGATCAGGAATGTTAATGCCTGCAATACGGGCCACTATGCACTCCTATTATTTAAAGTTTATTGATATGCTGATCTTGAAAAGCCCGTTTCAGGATACTCAAACAGCATATCAGGACGAATGAGCTGAGCAGTATACCTACTCAGCGGGTTCTTTGCAAGAAATATACGATTAACCTTGACGTTGTTTGTGTTTAGGATCGCTACAAATTACGCGAACAACACCTTCACGTTTAACAACTTTACAGTTACGGCACATTCTTTTAACTGAAGCACGAACTTTCATTGCTTATCCTTTTTTAAGGGCTATTGCCCTAAGCCTTTCAAATTGGCTTTCTTCAACACAGAGTCATATTGTAAAGACATCATATGACTTTGAACCTGTGCGATGAAATCCATAATAACTACCACTACAATTAATAATGAAGTACCGCCTAATTGGAATGGCACTTTCCATAATGATGTAATGATATAAGGAACCAAACAAACAAAGGTAATATACAACGCACCGATTAAGGTTAAACGTGTCATTACTCTATCAATATAACGCGATGTTTGTTCGCCTGGTCTATAACCTGGTACAAACGCACCTGATTTCTTAAGATTATCCGCTGTATCTCGTGGATTATACTGCATTCCTGTATAAAAGAAAGCAAAGAAAATCACAGCCATCGTAAATAATACGATGTATAACGGCTGTCCTGGCTGTAGTAATTGAGATAAATCAAATAACCATTCAAAACCTTCGCTACTTTGACCAAACCACTGCGTAATGCTTGCAGGGAATAAAATGATACTAGAGGCAAAGATTGCAGGAATTACACCTGCCATATTTACTTTTAACGGTAAATGAGATGATCTTGCAGGTGCCATCATTCTACCTTGTTGGCGACTTGCATAGTTTACCACAATTCTTCTTTGTCCACGTTCAACAAAGACAACGAAATATGTTACTGCAAATGCGATAATTGCTATTAGTAGTAAAACAAGGAATGAAATCTCACCTTGTCTCGCTTCTTCAATTGTTTGACCGATTGTTGCTGGAAGACCTGCAACGATACCTGCAAAGATAATTAAAGAAATACCATTACCGATACCACGCTCTGTAATTTGCTCACCTAACCACATTAAGAACATTGTTCCTGTTACTAAACTAATTACGGCAGTGATATAGAATAACATGTTCGGATTAGGTACTAATCCTGACAACATATTAGGAAGGGCAATTGAGATACCAATAGACTGAATAAATGCTAATAACAAAGTTGCATAGCGTGTATATTTGCTAATTTTACGACGCCCAGCTTCGCCTTCTTTTTTCAATTCAGCTAAAGGTGGGTGAATTGCTGTCAATAATTGGATAATAATTGACGCAGAGATGTAAGGCATAATACCTAGTGCAAATATAGAAGCTCTGCTTAATGCACCACCAGAGAACATATTAAACATATCAATGATGGTGCCTTGTTGTTGTCGAACTAACTCGGATAAAACAGAAGCATCAATGCCAGGAACAGGTATAAAAGAACCGATACGGAATACAATTAACGCACCTAAAACAAATAATAATCTTGATTTAAGCTCGCCGGTTCCTTTTTGTGTACTACCTTGGTACCCTGGTTGCTTTGCCATTTATTATTCCTCGATAGAACCACCAGCAGCTTCGATAGCAGCTTTAGCACCTTTAGTTACGCCTAAACCTTTAACTTTAACCGCTTTTTCAATTTTACCTGCCAAGATTACTTTTGCAGATAAAATATCTTTAGTGATTACGTTAGCCGCTTTTAACGCTTCTAAAGTTACAACTTCGCCATCTACTTTCGCTAAGTCGTTTAAACGAATTTCAGCAACGCGGAATGATTTTAATGAAGTAAAACCAAATTTTGGTAAACGACGGTATAAAGGCATTTGACCACCCTCAAAACCACGACGAACACCGCCGCCTGTACGAGATTTTTGACCTTTATGACCACGGCCACCAGTTTTACCTAAACCAGAACCAATACCACGACCTAAACGTTTAGCACTGTGCTTAGCACCTTCAGCTGGAGAAAGAGTATTTAAACGCATTCTATTACTCCTCCACTTTAACCATATAGTAAACTTGATTGATCATACCGCGTACTGCTGGAGTATCTTCAAGTTCTACGGTGTGACGAATATGACGAAGACCTAAGCCTTTTAACGTTGCTTTATGTTTCGGTAAACGAGCGATAGAGCTACGAGTTTGAGTTACTTTAATTTTTGCCATATTCAATTACCCCAAAATTTCTTCAACTGTTTTGCCACGTTTTGCAGCAACCATTTCAGGTGATTTCATGTTCTCAAGTGCATCAATTGTTGCACGAACAACGTTAATTGGGTTAGTTGAACCATATGCTTTAGAAAGAACGTTACGAACACCTGCCACTTCTAACACTGCACGCATTGCACCACCAGCGATGATACCAGTACCTTCGCTTGCTGGTTGCATGAATACACGTGAACCTGTATGTGAACCTTTAACAGGATGTTGTAATGTACCTTCGTTTAAAGCTACATTGATCATATTGCGACGAGCTTTTTCCATCGCCTTTTGGATCGCTGCTGGAACTTCACGAGCTTTACCGTAACCAAAACCTACACGACCATTACCATCGCCCACTACTGTTAAAGCAGTGAAACTCATGATACGACCACCTTTAACGGTTTTTGATACACGGTTAACCGCGATTAGCTTCTCTTGCAGTTCACCAGCTTGTTTTTCGATGTTTGACATCTCAAATTCCTCTATTAGAACTGTAGACCAGCTTCACGAGCAGCGTCTGCTAATGCTTGCACACGACCGTGGTATTTGAAACCTGAACGATCAAATGCAACCGCTTGAACACCTTTAGCTAAAGCACGTTCTGCAACTAATTTACCAACTACTGCAGCTGCGTCTTTATTACCAGTGTATTTAACTTGCTCTTTAATTTCTTTTTCAACAGTTGAAGCTGCTGCTAAAACTTCTGAGCCATTAGGTGCAATTACCTGCGCATAAATATGGCGAGGTGTGCGATGCACAACTAAACGTGTTGCACCTTGCTCTCTCATTAAATGACGTGCACGGGTTGCACGACGGATACGAGCTACTTTCTTATCCATAGTGTTACCTTACTTTACTTTTTCTTCGCTTCTTTAGTACGTACAACTTCATCAGCGTAACGTACACCTTTGCCTTTATAAGGCTCTGGACGGCGATATGCACGAATGTCTGCTGCCACTTGGCCAATTAACTGTTTATCCGCACTTTTGAGAATGATCTCTGTTTGTGATGGACATTCACCAGTTACACCTGCTGGCAACGCATGTTCAATTGGGTGTGAGAAACCTAAACTTAAAGCAACTACGTTACCTTTCATTTGAGCTCTGTAACCAACACCAACTAATTGCAATTTCTTCGTAAAGCCTTCAGTAACACCGATAACCATAGCATTAACTAATGCACGAGCTGTACCTGCTTGTGCATCTGCACCTGCAAGGCCTTCGCGTGGTGCGAATGTTAATGTATCAGCTTCGTATTTTACTTCAACTGCATTATGAATTTCGCGAGATAACTCGCCGTTTTTACCTTTAACTGTTAATAGCTGACCGTTCAAAGTAACTTGAACACCGGCAGGAACATTAACAGGTGCTTTTGCAACACGAGACATTTTTCCTACCTCTCTATTATGCTACGTAACAGATGATTTCACCGCCGAGACCTGCTTGACGTGCAGCACGGTCGGTCATAACACCTTTCGATGTAGAAACAACTGCAATACCTAAACCACCCATTACTTTTGGTAATTCGTCTTTACGTTTGTAAATACGAAGACCAGGACGGCTTACGCGTTGGATACTTTCTACTACTGGTTTGTTTTGGAAATACTTTAAAATGATTTCCAACTCAGGTTTTGAACCTTCAACAACTTTGAAGCTCTCAACATAACCTTCTTCAGCTAAAACGCTTGCAATAGCAACTTTTAACTTAGATGAAGGCATACTGATTGCAACTTTATTCGCAGCTTGACCGTTACGAATACGGGTCAGCATATCTGCGATTGGATCTTGCATGCTCATGTATTTACTCCCATGATTCCAAATTAAAAGAGGTTATTACCAGCTTGCTTTCTTAAGGCCAGGAATTTCACCGCGCATAGCAGCTTCACGAACCTTAATACGGCTTAAACCAAACTTACGAAGTACACCGTGTGGACGACCAGTTTGGCGGCAACGGTTACGCTGACGGATTGGACTAGAATCGCGTGGAAGTGTTTGTAATTTTAACACTGCTGCCCAACGTTCTTCGTCTGAAGAATTTACATCAGAGATGATTTTCTTTAATTCTTCACGTTTAGCGTAGAATTTATCAGCTAATTTCGCACGTTTAACATCACGTGCAATCATTGATTGTTTTGCCACGATAACCTACCTTATTTACGGAATGGGAAATTGAAAGCCGCTAATAAAGCCTGACCTTCTTCGTCATTTTTCGCAGTTGTAGTGATTGTAATATCTAAACCACGTACACGATCTACTTTATCGTAGTCGATTTCTGGGAAAATGATTTGTTCACGAACACCCATACTGTAATTACCACGACCGTCAAAAGACTTCGCACTTAAACCGCGGAAGTCACGGATACGTGGAACAGCGATAGAAATCAATCTTTCAAAGAACTCCCACATGCGTTCACCGCGAAGAGTTACTTTACATCCGATTGGATATCCCTGACGGATTTTAAAGCCAGCAACTGATTTACGAGCTTTAGTAATTAAAGGTTTTTGACCGCTGATTGCTGTTAGATCTGCTACTGCGTTATCTAAAAGTTTTTTGTCGGTCAATGCTTCACCCACACCCATATTCAGGGTAATCTTTTCGATTCGTGGGACTTGCATGACAGATGAGTAGTTGAATTTTGCTTTTAATTCATTCACTACTGTATCTCTGTAGTAATCATGCAGTTTCGCCATCGCATTACTCCAGTTTTAATTAAATAATTTCATTATTAGATTTGAAGAAACGTACTTTTTTACCATCTTCGAATCTAAAACCTACACGGTCAGCTTTGTTTGTTTTCGGGTTGAAGATTGCAACGTTTGAACCATCGATTGCAGCTTCTTTTTTCACTAAACCACCAACTTTACCTAAAGCGGGAACTGGTTTTTCGTGTTTAGTGATGATGTTGATACCTTCAACAACAACTTTACCGTTTGGTAACACTCGAGTTACCTTACCACGTTTGCCCTTGTCTTTACCAGCAAGAACAATTACTTCATCATTTTGACGGATTTTAGCAGCCATTACATTCCCCTTACAGTACTTCTGGAGCTAAAGAAATGATCTTCATGAATTTCTCAGAACGAAGTTCACGAGTCACAGGTCCAAAAATACGAGTACCGATTGGTTGCTCAGTGTTATTGTTTAAAATTACACAAGCATTGCCATCGAAACGAATAACTGAGCCATCTGGGCGACGAACACCCTTCTTGGTGCGCACAACAACTGCTTTTAACACATCACCTTTTTTCACTTTACCGCGTGGAATTGCTTCTTTTACAGTAACTTTGATGATATCGCCAATAGCAGCGTAACGACGGTGCGATCCACCTAGAACCTTGATACACATTACGCTACGAGCCCCTGAGTTATCAGCAACATCCAGCATAGTCTGTTCTTGGATCATATTAGTGCTCCGTTAAATAAAAAAAACACCCTTTCGGGACGACACTATCTTTTCCCAAAAAGATAGCTTGCCAATTATACATATTTTATATAGCTAACACAACTTTATTTACTCATTGAAAGAAAATAATGCGTTGGAAATTTGATCACGCTAGCTTTACAACATATGAAAAGAAAAAGCCAACGGCATAACCATTGGCTTTCTCTTGAACCTGAAGATAGGTTAAAAGTTAAAATCAAAATTATTTGATTTCTACTTGTGCACCAGCTTCTTCTAATTCTTTTTTAAGAGCTTCAGCTTCTGCTTTAGAGATACCTTCTTTTAAGTTAGCTGGAGCAGATTCTACTAAGTCTTTAGCTTCTTTTAAGCCTAAACCAGTTGCACCACGTACTGCTTTGATTACAGCAACTTTGTTTGCACCTGCGTTAGTAAGAACTACGTCGAATTCAGTTTTTTCTTCTGCCGCTGCTGCACCTGCTGCTGGAGCTGCTGCTACTGCTGCCGCTGCTGAAACACCAAATTTTTCTTCCATCGCTGCGATTAATTCAACGATTTCTGATACTGATTTAGAAGCGATAGCTTCAATGATTTGTTCGTTAGTTAATGACATAACAATCAATTCCTAAAGTAAATAAGTTAAACGATTTGAGAAAACGGCGGAAAATTAAGCCGCTTCTGCTTGTAATTTGTCGCGTAATGCCGCAAGAGTGCGAGCAAGTTTGCCTGCCGCAGCTTCTTTCATTGTGCCCATTAAACGTGCAATTGCTTCTTCGTAAGTTGGTAATGTTGCTAAGAATTCAACATCTTGTGTTTTACCTTCAAAGGCTGCACCTTTAATTTCGAACTCTTTGTTTGCTTTTGCAAACTCAGTGAACAAACGTGCTGCTGCACCTGGGTGTTCGTTAGAGAAAGCAATAAGAGTTGGACCAGTAAACGCATCTTTTAAGCATTCGAATTCAGTGCCTTCTACCGCACGACGTAATAAAGTATTACGTACTACGCGCATAGTTACACCTGCTTCACGTGCATTTTTACGTAACTCAGTCATTTTCTCAACTGTTACGCCACGAGAATCCGCAACAACAGCTGAAAGGGCACCTTTGGCAGCTTCATTTACTTCAGCAACAATTGCTTGTTTGTCTTGAAGATTTAATGCCATTGGTTTTAGCTCCTGATACACTCTGCTATTTTCATAGTCAGAATTACAAAAAACCTCAAAAATTTTACCGCTTACGCGTTTCTTCTTGAGCCTAAGGTGTCCAGAAGCAGAGAAATTCTGTCTGTTCACCATCTATGTAGGATAATTAAGTGCTAAGCACTCCTACAGTCTTCGATGGGGCTTGATGAGGCAAGCACCATCAGTTTTCACACGATTCCCGTGCAAAATGAGAGCAGAATTATAGACTGCCCTTGTTTATTTGTAAAGCAATAATCTAAAAAATGATCACAAGAACATCAAAAAACGCCACGCTGGATTTCACGTGGCGTATGAAAATGCTTATCTATTTATAGATAACCATAAATACCTGCAAAAAGGTAACCAAATACACAAGCGGTAAATACCCCGATTAACCCTGGCAATATAAAGCTATGGTTAATCACAAATTTACCGATATGTGTTGTGCCTGAACGGTCGAATTGAATTGCTGCTAAGTCACTTGGATAAGTAGGTAAAATATAATAGCCGTAACACGCACTCGCAAACGCTAAAATAACACCAGGTTCAACGCCTATATTTAACGCAAGTGGAACAAACGCCACCAACGCCGCTGCTTGCGAGTTTACAAATTTAGAAATCAATAACAACATTACCGCATAAGTCCAAGGATGAGCACGTACGATATCACCTAATGCAGATTTCATCATTGGCGTATGCACCGCAAACATCGTTTCCGCCATCCAAGAGATACCAAACACCGCAACAAGGGCAATCATACCTGAACGGAAAATCTCATTTTTACTGATTTTACCGGCATCAGTTTTTGTGAAAATCACAATCAACGCACCTGCAAGCAACATAAAGATTTGAATCACGTGAACCATACCAAGTGGTGTTTTTTTCTTCACTGTATCTTTCAACACAATCATCGCATTATCGATAGATTCGACTTTCTCGCCTGCAGTAATCACCACTTTGCCCTCTTCAGACACCACAGTTTGCGTCACATTGCCTTTAGCATCCAAAATCTGAACGTTATCAAAAGTGGTTTTCGTGCTGGCTTTGTTATCTTTCACATCAAGCAATACCGCACCATCTTTCGCTTGAGCAACAATTTTGCCCTCTTTCACGTTAATGGTTTGCACCGCTTTATTATCCACCATTACTTCCACAATTTGAGCAGGTGAGCTTTTTTCGAATGATGGACGTAAATCTTTGAAGTAACCTAAAAGTGCCACCACAAAAATCGCTCCGAAGAAAATCCACATCGCATTCCAGCTAGATTGCGGTAATTTTTTATCTAAAAGTGAAGCACTGTCGCCATACACATATTTTTTGAATTCTGGATCTTTAATTTTCGCTTGGAATTCTGGGTCTTTATCTAAATCTTTACCACGGAACCAGCTGAAAATACCAATCGCTAACACCCCACATAAAGTTGAAGGCACGGTGATTTTTAATAAATCTAAGTAACCATCAAAGCCTGCAAGCGGAGTTTTAGAGTTCACTAAGAACGCAGTTAAAGTAACTACCGCCACAGACACAGGCGAAGCAATAATCCCCAATTGAGATGCGATAGAACTTGCCGCCATCGGACGCTCTGGACGAATATCGTTTTTAATCGCGATGTCGTAAATAATTGGCAACATAGTATAAACCACGTGCCCTGTACCGCAAAGAATGGTTAATGTACAAGTCACAAACGGGGCAAAAATACTCACGTATTTAGGGTTTTTACGCAGTAATTTTTCCGCAATTTGCAACATCACATCCAAACCACCACTGGCTTGTAAGGTTGCAGAAGTTACCACCACAGCAAGAATAGTGAGCATTACATCAATCGCTGGTTTACCTGGTTCAATACCAAAACCAAACACCAACACGATTAAACCAATCCCACCGAGCATCCCTAGTGCAATACCACCTTTTTTCGCCCCGTAGAACAAACAGATCAACACAATTACAAGTTGAATTGCAAACTGCGTTCCTTCCCCTAAGTTCATCAAAAAATCCATAGATACCTCTATCTAGTTACAAATAAAAACGGAGCAAGTTTAACATAAACTTCTCATAAAATTTGTGATCAAACTCAAACTATTTATTTAGGATCAAACTTCTTACCAATTTTGAGAATTTTTTAACCGCTTGAAGAAGTCAAAAACAAAAAACCGTACAGGATTTCTCCCATACGGTTTTCTAAAATCAAACTAGTGATTTAAACTAGCAATTATAATGAAGCTTGATCAACAGCAACACCAGCACCCATTGTAGTAGAGATGCTTACTTTCTTGATGAACACACCTTTTGCTGTCGTTGGTTTTGCTTTAGTTAAAGCAGCCAATAATGCTTGAAGGTTTTCTTTTAATTGCTCTTCAGAGAAGTTCGCTTTACCGATTGTAGTGTGGATGATACCGTTTTTGTCGTTGCGGTAGCGAATCTGACCAGATTTCGCGTTTTTAACTGCTTCAGCAACGTTTGGAGTTACAGTACCTACTTTTGGGTTTGGCATTAAGCCACGTGGGCCTAATACTTGACCTAATTGACCTACAACACGCATTGCATCTGGTGAAGCGATAACAACGTCAAAGTTCATTTCGCCTTTTTTCACTTGCTCTGCAAGGTCTTCCATACCCACTAAATCTGCACCTGCTGCTTTCGCTGCTTCTGCGTTCGCACCTTGTGTGAACACTGCAACGCGTGCTGTACGACCAGTACCATGTGGTAACACAGTTGCACCACGTACGTTTTGATCTGATTTACGAGGATCGATACCTAGGTTTACTGCAACATCAACGCTTTCTACGAATTTAGCTGTCGCGAATTGTTTTAATACTGCGATTGCTTCGTTGATTTCGTACGCTTTAGTAGAATCTACGCCAGCTTGGATTGCTTTCATTTTTTTGGTCAATTTAGCCATCGTATTATTCCTCCACCACTAAGCCCATTGAACGAGCAGTACCAGCGATTGATTTCATTTTCGTTTCGATAGTCGCACCAGTCATATCTGCTGCTTTAGTTTCAGCGATTTGACGGATTTGCTCTAAAGTTACTTTACCCACTTTATCTTTGTTCGGTTTACCAGAACCAGATTTGATGCCAGCTGCTTTTTTCAATAATACTGCTGCTGGTGGAGTTTTAGTAACGAAAGTGAATGAACGGTCAGCGTAAACTGTGATAACAACAGGAATTGGTAAACCTTTTTCTAAGCTCTCAGTACGAGCGTTGAATGCTTTACAGAATTCCATGATGTTCACACCTTGTTGACCTAATGCAGGACCAACTGGTGGTGATGGGTTAGCCATACCCGCTGCAACTTGCAACTTAACGTATGCTTGGACTTTTTTTGCCATTTTTAAGTTTCCTCTAAGTGGGTGATAACGCAAGTTTAACTTGCTCCCCTATGATAAAAAGCACGATGTGCTACACAAAAATACGAGCCATATAAAATGGCTCGTAATTGACGGTAAATTTTACCGAAATTATGATCGTTTTTCAAGCGGTTTTCGCTTTTTACAAATTTCTAATAAATTCCCACCGCTAAATAATCTATTACCCGTGTTGTTTCTCAACTTGGTTAAATTCAAGCTCAACAGGGGTTGCACGACCGAAGATTGATACAGACACTTTAATACGTCCTTTTTCGTAATCTACTTCTTCCACTGTACCAGTAAAGTCTGCGAATGGACCTTCCGTAACACGTACGCTTTCGCCTGGGAAGTATTCGTTACGATGACGTGGTTTTTCTGCCGTTTCTTGTACTCGGTTAAGAATGCGGTCTGCTTCTTTTCTTGAAATTGGTGCTGGTTTATCTGCGGTACCGCCAATAAAACCCATCACACGTGGCACGCTACGAACTAACTGCCAAGTGTAATCGTTCATTTCCATTTCCACTAATACATAACCAGGGAAGAATTTACGTTCCGTTTTACGGCGTTTGCCACCTACATTTTCGATAATTTCTTCAGTTGGCACTAACACTTCACCAAACTGTTCTTCCATTTTGTGTAATTTAATGTATTCACGTAAGGTTACCGCAACACGATTTTCAAATCCTGAAAATGCTTGGAGTACATACCAACGTTTTTTACTTACTTCTGTTGTTGTTTCTACTTCACTCATTTTGCTTAGCCTTATAGATTAGTAATGAAATTAATTAATGCCACAATAATAGTATCAAAGCCCCATAATACGAGGGAAACCACGATACACATTGCGATCACGATAAGCGTAGTTTGCGTTGCCTCTGGGCGAGTTGGCCAAATAATTTTGCGTAATTCGGTGCGTGATTCTTTCGCAAAACCAATCGCTTTTTGACCTTGGTTAGTCATTGCTGCAACTGCAACTGCACCAATCACTAACACCACTAATAATAACAGGCGAACAACCAGTGCAAAGTGTGAGGCAAGATAAGTATTACCAATCGCCGCCACCGCTAAAAGCACAATCGCCACAATCCATAATGTCGTATTTAAGCCCTTGCTTTTTACCCCTGATTTTTCAATCTGTTCAGGAGCTTTTGTTTTTTTCTCAGTAGCCATATGAACCCTAAAATTTGTGTAGAAAATAGACGTCTAATTTTTCAAGCGAGAGATTGTAGCATTTTTCTTAATTTTTAACACGATATTTTGCAAAAAATATGTATGCTTTCTGAAAATATCAAGCACGCACATAACCGCCGTTTACCGACTTGACCACTCCCAACAATTCCAAGTTTAAGAGTTCAACCAACAACATCGATACCTCCATCTCCACCGCCTTGGCAATATCATCAATCGCTATCGGCTCAAGGCTAATCTGTTCGAAAATCTGCTGCTGACAAGCGGTCATTTCTGGCAAAGTCTTTGCAACTGGCACAGCAGCTGACTTTGCAAAACGTGGGGCGGAATCTACCGCTTGCGTTTCATGCTCAAACAGTTCGGCTTGCACAGGTTCTTTTTGCAGCTGATATTGCACCGCTTGCAAAATATCCTCGATGCTTTCTGTGAGTAACGCACCTTCTTTAATCAGCTTATGACAGCCTGCAGAATAAGGATTTTGTGCCGCATTCGGCAAGGCAAACACCTCTCGCCCTTGTTCTAAAGCATAGCGGGCGGTAATCAACGAGCCACTGTTGATGGTTGCTTCCACCACCAGCGTGCCTAGCGAAAGCCCGCTAATAATTCGATTTCTTCGTGGAAAATTCTCGGCAATCGGTGGCTGGTTAGGAAAAAATTCCGAAACCAATGCCCCGCCTATGTCGATAATTTGTTCGGCTAATTTTTTGTGGCGAGCAGGGTAAATTTGTGCCAAACCAGAACCTAACACGGCAATCGTGATGCCATTTTCCGCCACCGCACGTTGATGACAAAATCCATCAATGCCAATTGCCAGCCCACTTGTCACCGCCAAGCCATTTTTGACTAATTCCGAGGCAAAATAGCCCGCCCAGTATTCTCCATAATGGGAAAAATCGCGGCTGCCCACCATCGCAATTTGCGGTAAACTCAAGCTCTCCACCGAACCTTTCACGAATAGCACAGGCGGCGCGGTGCTAATTTGGCGCAGCAAAAAAGGATAATCGGCATCAAACAGGGTCAGAATGCGGTTGCCTTCTTGTTCCGCCCACGCTAATGCGGCGTGAATCCACGTCTGATCGGGTTGAAACCAACGTTGAATTTGCTTTTCGTTCCAACCGATTTGGCGAAGTTGCTGTTTGTCGAATTGGCAAAATTGGTCAAAGTCGATTTCCGCCAACAAACGGGCGATTTTTTGTGCACCAATTTGTGGCACTTGCAATAATTTGAGCAGAGAAACTACACGCATTCCGAAATAAAGCCTAGAAAAAAGGGAAAATTTCCCTAATCATAAGAAAAAGGCTAAAATAGCCAACTAAATCTTTTAAAATTTTCGAGCGAGATCACAAAAATGGCAGTATTAGAGGTTGTTTTATATCCAGACGAGCGACTTGCAACGGTGTGCGAACCCGTGACAAAAGTCGATGCAGAATTAAACCAATTTATCGACGATATGTTTGAGACGATGTACGAACACGAAGGTATCGGGCTTGCCGCACCGCAAGTAGGCGTGTTAAATCGTGTAATTACCATTGACATTGAAGGCGATAAAACCAACCAAGTGGTGTTAATCAACCCAGAAATTTTGGAAAGCGAAGGCGAAACGGGCATCGAGGAAGGCTGTTTGTCTATTCCAGGGCATCGTGCGTTAGTGCGACGCAAAGAAAAAGTGAAAGTCAAAGCGTTAAACCGTCAAGGTGAAGAGATGATTTACGAGGCAGATGGCTTGTTTGCGATTTGTATCCAGCACGAAATCGACCACCTCAACGGTGTGCTGTTCGTGGATCACATTTCCGCCCTCAAACGCCAACGTATTAAAGAAAAAATGCAAAAGCTGAAAAAGCAAATTGCGAGAGCGAAGTAAGTTTTTTGAGACAATTCCTAAGCTTGTCGAAGGATAAGTCGAAAATGGAAAGCAAATCAGCAACAAATTTTAACCGTTCTGCTGTTGAAATTTTAGGCGTAAATAAAAACCACCATTTAGGTGGTTTTTTTCGGCACTAAAAAGTTAAGATTTCGAAGGCTTTAATCCATCAACATCTTGCAAAAACCAATTGTGCTCAGCCATAGACACTCTTCTCTTTTTTCTGGCATCAATGTGTCAGATATATTCTTCAAAAGGATCTTTAGCCATAAAATAAAAGATAAAAATGAGAGATTAATACGTTTTCATTTTACTTTTTTCAGTTTCAAGCGGTCAATTTTCAGCAAAAATTTGCAAATCCGCCTTGTTCCACCGATAATATCTGCAATTTTAATCAGCATAAGGAAAACCTATGATTATCGTAACAGGCGGCTTTGGTATGATTGGCAGCAACATCGTCAAAGCCCTAAATGAAATCGGACGAAAAGATATTTTAGTGGTGGACAACCTCAAAAACGGGGAAAAATTCATCAATTTAGTGGATTTAGATATCGCAGATTATTGCGATAAAGAAGATTTCATCGCCTCAATTATCGCGGGCGACGATTTTGGTGACATTGATGCGGTATTCCATGAAGGAGCTTGTTCAGCTACTACCGAATGGGACGGCAAATACTTAATGCACAACAACTACGAATACTCCAAAGAGTTGTTGCATTTCTGTTTAGATCGCCAAATTCCCTTCTTCTACGCTTCAAGTGCGGCAACCTACGGTGGTCGTTCAGATAACTTTATCGAAAAACGTGAATTTGAAGGTCCATTAAATGCGTATGGCTACTCAAAGTTCTTATTTGATGAATATGTTCGCAGAATCTTGCCTGAAGCAGATTCTCCTGTATGTGGTTTCAAATACTTCAACGTTTACGGTCCACGCGAACAGCACAAAGGTTCAATGGCAAGCGTGGCTTTTCACCTCAACAATCAAATGTTGAAAGGCGAAAATCCAAAACTTTTTGAAGGTTCGGAAGAGTTTTTACGCGATTTCGTTTATGTAGAAGATGTGGCGAAAGTGAACATCTGGGCGTGGAAAAATGGCATTTCAGGCATTTACAACCTTGGCACAGGCAAAGCGGAATCATTCAAAGCGGTTGCGGAAGCGGTGATTAAATTCCACGGTAAAGGCGAAATTGAAACTATTCCGTTCCCAGACCACTTAAAATCACGCTACCAAACCTTCACCCAAGCAGACTTAACCGCTTTGCGTGCAGCTGGCTATAAAGGCGAATTTAAGTCTGTAGCGGAAGGCACGGCGGCTTATATGGCTTGGTTGAATCGATAATCAAGGCCACAAGCTTTGGCGATGGAAAGTCTGTCTTGCCAAGAAATGTTTTTTGGCAAGGCTTTTTCGTAGATACCGAGTTTGTGTTTTCTCATGAGTGCCTCTTGAGTGAAATGGTATAGGAGCAAATTCTTTGCAAAAGAAAATTAAAATCCAACCTCTTACACCAACACCACTTCCAGCCCGTTCTCTCTTAAGGCTTGAATTATCGCTGGATCCGCCTCTCTGCCTGTAATCAGCAAGTCAATTTCATTCAAATCGCTAAACAGCATCCCAACCTGTTTGCCGAGCTTAGCACTATCGACTAACGCGATAAACTTGTGTGCCTTGCGAGCGAAAGCCTGTTCGGAGTTGGCTAAAATCATATCGGTTTTATATAAGCCTTCAGGGGTAAAACCTTTCCCGCTGGTGAACATGACATCTGCAAAATAGTTGTTTTCGTGCTGATTATTTAATGAGAGCGTCACACGTTTATTCTTATTATATTGGCCGCCTATAATCACAATATTTTCGTGATTATGTTCAATCAAATAATTCGCAAGCGGTAGAAAATTCGTGATAATTTGCAAATGTTTACCGCACAGATGATTGCCGAGTAGTTGCATCGTCGAACCTGCGGTTAAAATTACGCTTGCACCATCAAAACAATATTTACTTGCGGCTTCGGCAATCCGTTGTTTCTCGCTGATGTTATTGATTTTATTCGAGAAAAATTGGGTAAAGTCTGTTTCAATGGCTTCCGCCCCATTACGCACTTTGCGTAATTTGCCTTGCTCGTGTAGTTTGCTAATATCGCGACGAGCAGTAGCGGGCGATACGCCTAATAAATCGATAATTTCGTTGGTGGAAAGTATTTTTTTCTCGTCCAGTAACGAAAGTAGTTGTTTGTGTCTATAGGTTTCGTTCATTGGCAATCCTTTTGTTGTGGTGTTTAATCAATGAACTGTAACTTTACTTTTGCCTATACTTTCCTCCCTCCATTTACGGAGAGAATGAATTGAGGTAAGGAATATTTTTACAATATTGATTTAAACTGAATATTTAACGCTTGTTAGAAACTATCATTGAAACCGTGTAGGTGGTGATTTTACTGTGTTTAACAAATAGGATTGAAAGAATCCAACTTTCGTAAGTGATTTCATTAACGTTAGCCATAGTGTGCTCATCTCTGTATTCAATTACAGAAAAATTCAATCATTTTGAATCATAAATAGTCACAAAATTTTGTAAAATGCTTTTTGTGGATTTTGTGATCTAATTCTCATTTTTAATGTATTCAGACGAAACGAGATTCTATCTGCTTGGACTTGAAAAAAAGGAAGGTTCGTTATATATTGAGAAATAAAAAGGTGGTAAAGCTTGCACCACTACCTTTTATTTTTAAATAAGTTTATCTGGCTCGTGCTTCAGATTGACTTAATAATTATCTTATTATAAAAGTAATAGTTTATTGAACATTGTGACTTTTTATTTTCTTCATTTGCAAAAAATCGCTTATATCCTACCGCTTGAAAAATAAAATGTGTCCAACTCTAAAAATAATCAAAAATAATCTTTATTTATCAAAACAAGGTAGTTGTTATGCAGCCATTACATCTATTTTGCTGAATGATACTCTCACTCAACAGCGTCTTTTTGACATAATTTGATTTTAAAATAAAAGGTTCTTTTATGGAAATGCTTAGTGATATTCTGGTCTTTTTAAAAGATCAGGTGTTAAATAAAGCACCTTTCTTACTTGGTATTGTTGCCTGCTTGGGCTATATTCTGCTTAAAAAAGATGCCACCACTATTATTAAAGGCACCATTAAAACCATTGTAGGTTTTATGCTTGTGCAAGCAGGTTCAGGTTTCTTAGTCACTAACTTCAAACCTGTGATTGAAGGTTTATCGAAATTCCACCACTTAACTGGTGCGGTGATTGACCCATACACTAGCATGCAAGCGACCATTCAAACCATGGCAGATAGCTACGCTTGGGTGGGGTATGCAGTAATCGGTGCATTGTTGCTTAACATCTTATTAGTGGTGTTCAGAAAATTCACTGGTATTCGTACCATTATGCTGACAGGACACATTATGTTCCAACAAACGGGTTTGGTGGCGGTGTTCTATATGATCATCGGTGCATCAATGTGGGAAACGGTGATTTATACCTCGGTGTTAATGGCGCTCTATTGGGGTATCTCTTCTAACATTATGTATAAAGCTACGCAAGCTGTTACTGGCGGGGCGGGTTTCTCAATCGGTCACCAACAACAAATCGCTTCTTGGATTGCAACCAAACTTGCACCAAAACTTGGTGATAAAAACGACTCTGTTGACCATATGAAATTACCGAAATGGTTACACATTTTCCACGATAGTATCTCAGCAACAGCTCTCGTGATGACCATTTTCTTCGGTATCATTCTTCTCTCGTTCGGTTTAGATAACTTGCAACAAATGGCGGGCAAAACCCACTGGTCTATGTACATCCTTGAAATGGGCTTGAAATTCGCGGTAGCGATTCAAATCATCGTAACGGGTGTGCGTATGTTCGTGGCGGAATTGTCTGAAGCTTTCAAAGGTATCTCTGAACGCTTAATTCCAAACTCAGTACTCGCAATTGACTGCGCGGCAATTTACGCATTCTCACCAAATGCGATGGTATTCGGCTTCATGTGGGGTGCCATCGGTCAATTCATTGCGGTTGGCGTGTTACTTGGCTTTAGCTCACCAATCTTAATTATCCCAGGCTTTATCCCAATGTTCTTCTCAAACGCTACCATCGGTGTATTTGCGAACCAATTCGGTGGCTGGAAAGCAGTAATGAAAATCTGTTTTGTGATGGGTATGATTGAAGTGTTCGGCTCTGCGTGGGTAATCCAAATACTTGCCAGCCAAGGTACCACTTTCAACGGATGGATGGGTATGGCTGACTGGGCGCTATTCTTCCCACCAATCATACAAGGTATCATCAGTGTACCAGGTTTCTTCTTCGTGATTATTGCCCTTACGTTAGTTTATATGTTCTTTGCCTCACGCCAATTACGCGCTGAAGAAGCAGAAGCGAAAGCCAAAGGCTTAACTCTTGAACAATTAGATGGCTACGGCTTAGACCAAGCACAAGCAGAGACAGAACAAGCGGTCGAAAAAGTGGAAACTGCTGCAAATGTTGATGCAAAACCAGTGCGCATTCTTACAGTGTGCGGTTCAGGCCAAGGCTCATCAATGATGATGAAAATGAAAGTTAAACAATACCTTGATAAACGAGGCATTCCAAACGTAATGGACTCTTGTGCCGTGACCGACCATAAAGGTAAAGTATCAGGCGTGGACATCATCGTTTGCTCAAAACACTTACAAGATGAAATCGTCCAAGAAGGTCGCGTCTCTGTGCTAGGCGTACAAAATATGCTTAACCCGAACACCTTCGGCGAAGAACTCTTGGCGTTGATTAAAAAATATCAATAAATCCTACGGCGTTCTGTAGGGATGCATTTATGCGTAACCTAGGGCGAAAGCCCTAGGATTAAACAAAAAGGACACTCTATGTTAAAAGAATCCCTCATTGAAAATCACTCCATCGCCCTCAACCAAACTGCTACTTCTTGGCAAGAGGCCATTAAAATCGGCACAGACTTACTCGTTAAAGCGGGCACCATCGAACCGCGCTACTACGACCATATCATCGGCAACATCGAAAAAATGGGGCCTTACATCATTCTTGCCCCAGGCTTAGCCATGCCACATGCTCGCCCAGAAGAAGGCGTGATCAAAACCTCTTTTGCATTGGTCACATTAAAAGAGCCAGTGACTTTTGAAGGCGAAGACGAACCCGTGAGCGTATTTATCATCCTCGCAGGTAGCGATTCTGACCGTCATATGGAAGGCTTAATGGAAATTACCCAAGTGCTTGACGACGAAGAGAGTGAAACAGGTGTGAACCTTGATAAAGTCCTCACCTGCAAAACCGTAGAAGACGTGTATGCGATGATTGACCAGGCGTTGAATGCATAACAATTCATAGGGTGCGACTTAAAAACTACCGATAGCGGTGCGATTTTAGCCAAACTGGCATTCAAAGCAGGTGCAGACTGACTCACCGTTTCTTCAGCAGCTCACCCAGCGACTAAAGCGGCTTGTAAAAAAGTAGCGGAAGACATCAAGCTAATGTTAGTGAACGCAAACGGTAAAAAGCCATCCGTGCGGAAATTGATAAATACTGGGCATAATTGCTTTCCCCAAGCGGTTGATTTTGCAAAACTTTTTGCATATTAGACCGCTTTTTGTCTTAATCCTTTTGAACCTTGCTCTATTTTGGATTATTATTTTGACTATCATATCTAATAAAGAGTATTCACAATGAACAAACTCAACTACCTTATTCCAACCCTTATTGCGGCAACAAGCCTTTCTGCCTATGCCGAACAAAGTAATGCAGAAGAAACCGAAAACACTTGGGCAGATCAACAACATAAAACAGTTAAACAATCGCTTCACAGTTGGTCAAATAATATTAACGATTGGTTAGGCGAAACTGACCAGAGCAAACCTGCCTCAGCAAGCTTACGCGTAATGATGGATATGGAGTGGAACCGCTACAGCCGCTTTACTTACAAACCTCGTGTGCGCGGTAAAATTAAATTACCTGTATTGAAAAAACATTTGAGCGTCGTCTTCGGGGACGAGGATATTGAGAACCAATCCCGCGATAAAAACCGTGTTGGGAAAAACTACGAAAATTTAGAACGGAATCGCAACTATGATGCTCGCCAAGCCAGAAATGACAATGCATCAATGGCTTTACGTTGGTCAAATGCCGCAAAAGAATTTGGTGTGAAAACAGATTTTGATGTGGGTTTACGCTCAATGGGAGATATATTTGGACGTTTGCGAATCAGCAAAAAACAGGAATGGACAGAAAATTTCAGCACGCGTCTCGAACAAATTTATCGTTATGGCTCACGTAGTCGCCACTATTTACGAACTAACTTGGAAAACCGTTATATTGATAGCGACAGCACCTTTATTATGAACCATACTTTCTTGCAATATACACATAATAAGGAAGAAGAAACGGGCTGGGGCAATAGCCTTTACCGTCAACATACTTTTTCCGGTTTTAAAACCCTTAGTTATGGCATATTTACTGGTGGGCGATTCGATAAAGACCGCTCAAAATTTAATACTTGGGGGCCTTTTGTTACCTATCGTCAACCAATTTTAAGAAAATGGCTCTTTATTCAACCTGAAATTAGTCTTTATAATGATAAAGATAATAATCGGGGGCACTATTTCAACGGGTTTATGCGTTTGGAAGCAGTGTTTTAAAACAGCAAGCAGTGAAATTAGCAAAATAAAATGCAAATTTCACCGCTGATTTTATTATTTCTTTACACCCGTAATGCGGCACCACTCTTCTTTTTCCACCACAGGATCGAGGTTAAAATCATGAGCATACGCTTCGCAGACCGATTCGGCTTGCGAGGCTAAAATACCCGATAAACCTAAATCCCCTTGCGGTTTCACCAATGTGATGATATTCGGTGCTAACTCCTTCAGTGGCCCCGCCAAAATGTTCGCTACCACCACATCGACTTGTAAATCTGCTGGCTGATCTTTAGCTAAGAACAACTCTAGGCGATCCGCCACACCATTCGCTTCAGCATTATTGGTCGAAGCTAAAACCGCTTGCGGATCGATATCGATACCAATCGCACGTTTCGCCCCCAATTTTAAGGCTGCGATGGCTAAGATACCTGAACCACAACCGAAATCGATCACGGTTTTGCCTTCTAAATCTAAGCTGTCTAACCATTGCAAGCAGAGTGCTGTGGTCGGGTGCGTACCTGTGCCGAACGCCAAGCCTGGGTCTAACATCACATTCACCGCATTTGGATCTGGCACTTCACGCCAACTTGGGCAGATCCACAAACGTTTGCCGAATTGCATCGGGTGGAAGTTATCCATCCACTCACGTTCCCAATCTTTGTCTTCAATTTGCTCGATTTTGTGTGCGAAATCTGGTTCAACCAAACGGCTGATAATCAACGCCTCGACAATCACACTCATATCGGTTTCTGCATCGAATAAACCAACCACATCGGTATTGCCCCACAAGCGTGTTTCTCCTGGAAGCGGTTCAAAAATTGGGGTATCTTGGCTATCCATAAAGGTGACCGACACCGCTCCAATTTCGGTTAAAAAATCGCTGATTTGCTCAGCTTGTTTATCTGTACTATTTAAACGAATTTGTACCCACGCCATTTTGTGTTCCTTAAGATGAGAAAGGAAAATTTTGCCTCGTCTTTTATCCCTCTTTCTCCACAAGGAGAGAGAGTTCCTGAAGCATTTATATCCATTAATAATAAAATGCTTATATTATAATGGACTTTCTGCCTAAACGATACGAACACATTACACCCAAAACCATTTTCGTGTATCATATTTCACTTCATTTTCACTCCAAAAAATCTTATGCAATCTACAACTCTTGAACTTTCTCGTGGCGAACGCATAAAAGCTGCCGCAAAAGCAGCACTGCCTTATAGTGCTCCGATGATCGCAGGTTTTCTCTTTCTAGGCATCGCCTACGGCATTTATATGAAAGCCCTCGGTTTCGGCGTGCTGTATCCAATGCTGATGGCATTACTTATTTACGCAGGCTCAATCGAATTTATCGCTGCTGGAGCGTTGGTTGCACCCTTTTCGCCGTTAAGCGTTTTTCTGATCGCTTTGATGGTGAGTGGTCGCCAAATTTTTTACGCCATTTCAATGCTGGAAAAATACGGTGCACATCTTGGCAAAAAACGGTGGTATTTGATTAGCGGGCTGGTCGATGAATCCTTCTCGCTCAACTATATGGCACAAATCCCCGCAGGCATCGACAAAGGCTGGTATATGTTCTTCGTGACTTTCTACTTGCATTTATATTGGGTGATTGGTGCAACACTCGGTAACCTGTTCGGCGGCATGTTGCCTGTAAATTTAGCAGGCGTAGAATTTGCGATGACCGCCCTTTTCTTGGTCATTTTTGCGGAAAATTGGCTGAAAGAAAAATCGCACGAAAGCTCATTGCTCGGATTAGGCATTGCGTTTGTGTCGCTGATTGTAGTCGGGAAAGAACATTTCTTAATCCCAACATTGATTGGTATTTGGGTAATTTTAACCCTACGCCGCTCACAGTTGGCAAGAAAACTTGAGACCGTTAAATTGGAGGAAAGCAAATGACCGTTACCGAACACATCATTACTATCGGGCTTTGCGTTTTAGCGGTGCAAATCACCCGCTTGGTGCCGTTTTGGATCTTCCCTGCCAACCGCCCAATTCCCGAATATATCCGCTACCTCGGCAAAGTGCTGCCTGCTGCAATGTTTGGAATGTTGGTGATTTACTGCTACAAAAACATTGATATTTTCTCAGGATACCTTGGCTTGCCCGACTTTATCGCAGGAGCATTAGTGTTGGCATTGCATTTTTGGAAAAAGAATATGTTTCTTTCCATTTCCGTCGGCACGCTGTTTTATATGGTGTTAGTGCAGCAGGTGTTTGTTGCATAGAGTAGTATCCTATAGGGAACATTTATGCATAACCTAGGGCGAAAGCCCTAGGCATACAAACATTCTATCCCCTTCCCCCCACGGTAATCTTGTCTAACTTCACCGTTGGTTGTCCGACACCCACTGGCACGCTTTGCCCTTCTTTGCCGCAAGTACCTATGCCTGGGTCGATTTCCATTTTTTTGCCAACCATTGAAACTTGTTGCATCGCATCAATCCCGCTACCGATTAAAGTTGCACCTGTTACAGGTTTAGTGATTTTACCTTTCTCAATTAAGTAAGCTTCTGCGGTGGAGAACACAAATTTGCCTGAGGTAATGTCCACTTGTCCGCCGCTGAAATGCGGGGCGTAGATGCCGTATTCTACCGATTCAATCATCTCTTCAAACTCATGGTTACCTTCGGTAAGGTAAGTATTCGTCATTCGTGGCATTGGCAAGTGGGCGTAAGATTCACGTCTGCCGTTGCCTGTTGGTGCCACGCCCATTAAGCGGGCATTGAGCTTATCTTGCAAGTAGCCTTTCAAGATGCCGTTTTCGATCAACACATTACGTTGAGAAGGCACGCCTTCATCATCAACCGTCATTGAACCGCGGGCATTCTGGATTGTACCGTCATCGACAATAGTACAAAGCGGTGAAGTCACTAACTCACCAATTTTGCCTGTAAACAATGAAGATTCTTTACGGTTAAAATCGCCTTCCAGTCCGTGTCCAACCGCTTCGTGGAGTAAAATTCCTGGCCAACCCGCACCGAGTACAATCGGCATTGTTCCCGCAGGAGCAGGCATTGCACCCAGGTTCACTAACGCCATTCGTACCGCTTCTTTCGCTAAATATTCCGCACGGTTGTAGCCAACCATTTCGCCGTTGATGATGTGTGGCTCTAAGAAGAAATTTAAGCCATAGCGACCGCCCATACCTGATGAGCCACGTTCACGCTTGCCATTTTCCTCCACCAATACCGATACTGACAAACGCACCAGCGGGCGAATATCTGCCGCCAACGTGCCATCAGTTGCAGCGACTAACATCTCTTCATAAATCGCCGATACATTCGCATTCACTTGCACCACTCGAGGATCTTCGGCACGAGCCACTTTATCAACTAAATGCAGTAAGTCCACTTTCTGCTCACGGCTTAAAGTTTCAAGCGGATTGATCGCTGCATAACGCTGACAAGCGGTCGCTTCTTTGAAATTTTTTACCAAACATTGACCGCTTTCGTTGCTGATAGAACGTGCCGCTTCAGCACATTGCTTTAGCTGACTCAAGCCGATTTGGTCAGCATAGGCAAAGCCCGTTTTCTCACCCGACACGGCACGCACGCCAAAGCCACGGTCGATATAAAAGCCACCTTCTTTGATGATGGAATCCTCCAACGCCCAACTTTCATCTTGACTGAGTTGGAAATAGAGATCCGCATAGTCAATTTGACGGCTAGAGAAGTGATCTAATACTTGAGAAAGGTGTGAAAGCTCCACGCCACTTGGGGCAAGTAGGCTTTCTGAGACTTGTTTTAACATAGGGGGTCCTGATTATTTTCCCTCTCCCCTTGTGGGAGAGAGTTAATCTTAGTAAATAAAATTTTGCGAATTTTAGCATAAATTCGACCGCTTGATGGGGTAATTTCCGCTGGCCACATTCAAAAACAAAGCGGTCGAAATCTGCAAAATTTTTGCAAATCTCGACCGCTTGTAAAAGGTTTACGCTCCTAGCTATTTAACAATCCCACCTTTTGCTTGCAGATCAGCGTGGTAAGATGAACGCACGAATGGTCCGCAGGCTGCGTGTTCGAAGCCCATTTTTTCAGCTTCGGTGCGGAACATATCGAACTCTTCAGGTGGCACGTAGCGTTCTACTTTTAAGTGGTGACGACTTGGTTGGAGGTATTGCCCTACGGTGAGCATCGTTACACCTTGAGCACGTAAGTCACGCATCACTTCCAAAATCTCTTCGTTAGTTTCGCCTAAACCGACCATTAAGCCCGATTTAGTTGGAATATCTGGGAACTCTTCTTTAAAGATTTTAAGTAATTCGAGCGACCAGTGATAATCCGCCCCAGGACGAACCTCGCGGTATAAGCGTGGCACATTTTCCAAATTGTGGTTGAACACATCAGGTGGATTTTGTTTCAAAATTGCGACCGCTTGTTCAACACGTCCACGGAAGTCTGGCACGAGAATTTCCACTTTACACTCTGGATTTAACGCCTTTATTTCACGCACGGTTGCCGCAAAGTGGGCTGCACCGCGGTCTGGCAAGTCGTCTCGGTCTACCGAAGTAATTACCACATATTTGAGTCTCATATCTTGCACAGTTTCAGCCACTTTACGCGGTTCATCTGGGTCGAGTGGCAGAGGTTTACCATGTGCAACATCACAGAACGGGCAGCGGCGGGTACAAATTGCCCCCATAATCATAAAGGTTGCCGTGCCGTGGTTGAAGCATTCGTGTAAGTTCGGGCAAGAGGCTTCTTCACACACTGAGTGTAAGCCGTGGCGACGCATCCCGTTTTTAATACTGTCGATTTTTGCCGAACTTGCTGGTAGTTTAATTTTCATCCAGCTCGGTTTTTTGAGTAACTCTTGATCTGGGTCGATATTGCGAACTTGGATAACAGAAGTTTTCGCTGCATCACGATATTTCACGCCTCGTTCCATTTTGAACGGTGTGAGTTTCGCTGGCGTATTCGTTGCCGTTGTCATTAGAATTCGTTTTCCTCGTTGTTAATAAATTGTTGCATATTATAGCCTAAAATCGCGGCAAAGTGGGCGACCAATTTTTGGGAGACATCCTCACAGGTTAAATTACTCTGATTATTCAATTCGCTTAATTGGCACATTTCAAGCCCTGCATAACCGCACGGGTTAATGTTGTGAAACGGTGATAAATCCATATTGATATTAAGTGCTAGCCCATGGAACGAACAACCTTTACGAATACGAAGTCCTAATGAGCAAATTTTTCGCCCCTCCACATAAACCCCTGGTGCATCTGGTTTTGGGTAGCTTTCCACACCATAATCCGCCAAGGTTTTCACCACACATTGTTCAAGTGCGGTAACTAAATCACGTACAGAAACGTCGTGCCCCTGGGCTTTTAAGCGCTTGATGTCGATCAGCACATACATCACCTGCTGACCAATTCCGTGATAGGTAATCTGCCCGCCTCGATCCGATTGCACGACTGGAATATTAGTTTGATGAATGAGATGTTCTGGCTTGCCTGCTGAACCTTGTGTAAAAACGCTGGGGTGTTGCACTAGCCAGATTTCATCTTGAGTTTCTTCGGTGCGGTTGTCGGTGAAATCCTGCATTTTATGCCAGATTTTTTCATAAGGTTGCACGCCCAATTGGCGAATAATCAGTTTTGTGTTCATAGTGGGGATTTTGAGATGAAAATATTAATTCCCCTCCCCTTATGGGAGAGGGAAATCTCACGAGATTTATTCTCCGCAATAAAAGAAATTTATTAAAGCACCATTCTTACGCCTTCAATTTTCGCAAGTTCTTCATAAAGGGTTTCCACTTGACCGATGTGTTCAGCCACAATATCAATCGAAACCGAATTATAAGTGCCTTTGCTACTACGTTGTTCGCGAGGAGTATAATCACCTTTTACGTGAATTTGAGTCACAGCGACTACATCATCCACTAAACCATCGCGATGTGTGCCTACCACTTTGAAGGTAAAATCACATGGGAATTCGAGTAAATCTTTTAATTTTGCTTGGGGTAAATCTTGTAAGTTTACAGTTTTATTTGTCATATTCTTTCCTCTCTTTAATATATGAAGCGGTAAGATTTTGGCAAACTTTTGCAAAAATCCTACCGCTTATTGCGTGCCTATATAAGGTCTAAATTTTCAGTTGCAAGAGCTGATTAGTTAAACAAGCTTTTCACAGTGAGTACAACCCAGTCCCACGCACGACCAAAAATACTCGCTTCGCCTACGGCTTGTAAGGTTTGAAGTGGTGTTGAAGCAATATCTTTGCCATCTAATTGGTAAATCACTTTGCCGACAACTTGACCTTGCGTAAGTGGGGCTTCTAAGCCTTTATTGTCTAATTCATAACGTGCTTTAAGCTCGCCCGCTTTGCCTTTTGGAATCGTGATAAAACTATCTTGCACAGAACCTAATTGTACCTTGTTTACGTCACCGTAGTACACGCTCTCTTCTTTTACTGCCTTACCTGCTGGTAGAGATTTCACCGTTTCAAAGTTCGCAAAACCCCATTGAAGTAATTTTTTGCTTTCCACTTCACGACCTTTATAAGTCGGCACGCCCATTACCACAGAAATCAAACGCATATTTGAATTGGTCGCTGACGCCACCAAGTTATAGCCAGCTTTATCGGTATGCCCTGTTTTCATTCCATCCACGTTCATGGTTTTATCCCACAATAAACCGTTACGGTTTGGCTGTGGTTTTTTCACGTTATATTGGAACTCTTTTTCTGAATAAATTTTGTACTCCTCTGGCTGATCGCGGATCACATGAGTGCCGATAATCGCCATATCTCGTGCTGAAGAGTATTGGTTTGGGTCATCCAAGCCGTGCACGGTGGTAAAGTGCGTGTTTTGTAAGCCAAAACGTTGAGCATGCTTATTCATTTCATCAATGAAAGAAGCTTGCGATCCTGAAGTATGCTCTGCTAAAGCCACTGCCGCATCGTTACCTGAAACGATAATTAAGCCTCTCATTAACTCGCCCACAGTCACTTGTTTATTCAAATCTAAGAACATCAGTGATGAACCTGGGAATTTTTGTGCCCATGAATTTTCATTCACGGTGTAAACATCACTATTGTGTACTTTTCCTTGTTTTATTGCTTCACCCACAACATAAGCGGTCATCATTTTCGTTAATGAAGCAGGATATTGACGTTGATCGGGATTAAGACTCGCTAATACCGCACCAGAGTTGTAATCCATTAAAATATAAGTTTGCGCATTCAATTGCGGTGCGGCAATGCCAAAATCCGTAGTGGCATCTGCCAAAGCGGTTGAAGAAAGGATTAAGGCAGAAAGGCCGGCAAGTTTTAATAATCTTTTTTTCATATAAAGTGTCCGATAACGTTGGGTTGAAAATCTCTATAAACTAATCAAGGGCTTGTTGAATGCTCAACAACCCCTTTTATGATGAATTAAAACAAATTGCGTAAAATTAACTCTTTTCTGCTAATTCTAGGCGTTTGTTTTTGTCTAACACAGCCACTTTCACTTTGGCTGTGCCTGTATTATGCATACCTAATTGGCGTGCGGCATTTTTCGATAAATCTAACACTCGAGCGTGAGCATAAGGCCCACGATCATTCACCCGAACAACCACCGTCTTACCGTTACGCATATTGGTTACTTCAATCAATGTGCCAAAAGGTAAAGACGGATGAGCAGCTGTCATCGCCGTATTATCAAAACGTTCGCCATTTGCTGTGCGACGGCCGTTAAATTCATCCGCATAATAACTTGCCATACCAGATTGATAATGAGAACGTGGCGTATTTTTATGCTTGTCTGCTAAAGAAAGGGTTTTCTTTACATTTTTCTTTGCGGATTTCACCGCTTGCTTTGTCGCTTTTGAAGCGTCTTTTAGCGTCTTCTTTGGAGTTTGTGCCTTTGTCTGTTTTGACACAATCGCCGTTTTTGCGTGTTTAGTTGCTGCAACAGAATTCAATGTTCCGAATGTGAAGAATCCAGCTAACAACAGGGTTACAATTTTACTTAATCGCATAAGTATGTATTCCTCATTTTGATATCGTTTCGCTTGTAACGATGTTTGTATTGCCCATTTTCTCAACAAGTTATCACTGATAGAGAAAATAGTGACTGTTAATCTAATCGATAACTGACCTTGTCTATGCTTTTTGATACCGCAAAAAAGCAAAAGTTTAATGTTTGATTAAATTTATTCAAAAAACAAAAGCCGAGCTTCAAGGCAACGTAAGCCAAGTCTTTGTTTTTCTTACTATTTTAGCTTATTATAGGGGTTGTCGCTGTGTGTTTTTTTACGATGTACATAGCTTGACATCATCAATCCAAACGCCGCCATCAACGTCACATAAGACGTTCCACCATAGCTAAACAGCGGTAAGGGTACACCAACTACGGGCAAAATGCCACTCACCATCCCAATATTTACAAAAACATACACAAAAAAGAGTAATGCCGTGCCGCCCGAAAGAATGCGCCCAAACGCATTATCTGACTTCGCCCCTAGCATTAAACCACGTGCAATGATAAAGAGATAAATGCCGAGCAGAATCAGCACCCCTATCATTCCAAGCTCTTCGCTTAACACCGCAAAAATAAAGTCGGTATGCGGTTCTGGCAGAAATTCCAGCTGTGATTGAGTGCCTTCCATCCAGCCCTTGCCGTGCAAGCCTCCCGAACCAATCGCAATTTTCGATTGAATAATATGGTAGCCCGCACCAAGTGGATCTTTCTCAGGGTCAATCAAGGTCATTACCCGCGTTTTTTGATAATCGTGCATCAAAAAAAACCACATTATCGGAATAAATCCCGCCAAAAAGACCACACCTGCAGAAATCAATTTCCAGCTTAATCCTGCCAAGAAAAGCACAAAAATTCCTGCGGCACAAACCAAAATTGAGGTTCCCAAATCAGGTTGTGCTGCCACAAGTAAGGTTGGAAAAACAATAATCGCCAACGCAATAGCTGTGTCGCGGAAATTCGGTGGAAGCGGTCGATTACTCAAGAAAGTCGCCACCATCAGCGGCACAGCCAATTTTGCAATCTCCGACGGCTGAAAGCGGACAAAGCCCAAATTCAGCCAACGCTGAGCCCCTTTACTGGTTTCCCCGAACACATCCACCATTACCAACATAACGATAGTGACCGTATACAAATAGGGCGAAATTTGCTTATAGGTGCGAGGCGGGATCATCGCCATCACAAACATCACTCCCAAGCCTAAAGACACCTGCATTACGCGGTTAGTGAACATTTTTTCGCTACCACCACTGGCACTATACAACACCAACAAGCCATAGCCCGTAATCGCAAACAACCCCAACAAGAGCCATAAATCGAGCGAAAAAACTTTCCAAAAGACCTTTCTAAATCGGTTACTCATTCACATTTTCCTTAGTCGTTTCTGGAACAGAGGACGCAGGTACAGGAGACACAATCGGTGAATTTTGTGGTGAAGATTGCAAATTACCCTCATTTTTCAGTGTATGCGTTAAAGCAAAATCCATCACTTGGCGCACCACAGGTGCTGCATTCGCTCCACCACCGCCTGCGTTTTCTAAAATGGTCGCAACCACCACTTTCGGATTATCATAAGGTGCGTAAGCAATAAACCACGCATGATCGTGCAACTCTTTCTTCAAGGCGTTTTTATCATATTTTCCACCTTTCAAGTTGAACACTTGTGCTGTCCCCGATTTCCCCGCCGCACGGTAGAACGAGCCCCCCGCCTTTTTACCCGTACCATTACCTGCGTTAATGACGTTATACATGCCCAGTTTCGCCACGTTCCAAAAACGCTCTGGCACGCCCGTAATATCTTCGTAAAGCAACGGATCTTTATACAGCTCAACCGAGTTCGCATGAATAATCTCTTTCATTAAATGCGGTGTATTCACTCGCCCATTATTAACCAATACAGCCAAAGCTTTCGCCACTTGTAATGGCGTAGCAATCCAGTAACCTTGCCCAATCCCAACAGGGATAGTATCGCCTTGCACCCATAGTTTTTTGTAGCGAGCTCGCTTCCAGTCGCGGGTTGGATAAACGCCTGCTGACTCCTCAAACAAATCAATGCCCGTTTTCTGCCCAAAGCCGAATTTGGTCATCCACTCCGCCATTTTATCGATTCCTGTATCGTAAGCAAGCTGGTAGAAGAACGTATCAGAAGACTCAGTAATCGCCTTATTCACATTGGTTGAACCGTGCCCTGATTTCTTCCAGTCACGATAACGCTGAGTTGTGCCTGGTAAAATCCAGAAACCAGGGTCAAACACTGTCGTATTTGGCGTAATTTTGCCCTCTGCCAAGCCCATTACCGCATAGAATGGTTTAACGGTAGAAGCAGGTGGGTAAGTTCCTTGTGTCGCACGGCTATAAAGCGGGCGAGCAGGATCTTCTAACAAAGCTTTGTAATCTTTGCCCGAAATACCGCCCACGAATAAATTGTTGTCGTAGCTTGGGCTGGTCACCATCGCTAATACGCTGCTGTCACGAGCATCCAACACCACCACCGAGCCTTTCTGCCCTTTCAATAAATCTTGAACGTATTGTTGTAACTCAATATCGATGGTTAAACGTAAGGAACTACCCGCCATACCTTCTTGATCACGAAGCTTGCGAATCACCTTACCACGGTTGTTAATTTCCACCTCTTCAAAACCCGCTTGCCCGTGCAATTGGTCTTCGTAATATTTCTCAATGCCGAGTTTACCCATATCGTGCGAACCCGCATAATTACCAAATTTTCCGTCTTCTTGTAGCTTTTTCTTATCTTTTTCGTTAATTTTCGCGACATATCCCAAAATATGAGTCAGCGTTTCACCATAGGGATAATTCCGTTTGTAATACGCCTGCACATCTAAACTCGGGAAGCGATATTGGTTCACCGCAAAACGTGCTATCTGCTCTTCATTCATATCCGCTTTAAGTAAAATCGGGGTGTAACGAGAAGCGAGTTTTTTCTCTTTATGGAAGTTTTCAATATCATCATCCGTTAATCCCACTATACTTTTGAGCTCAACTAACGTCTGTTCTAAATCCTGCGTTTTTTCAGGTACGATAAACAGCCCAAAATAGGTAATATTTTCAGCAAGCACCTTCCCATTTCGGTCATAAATAAGCCCCCTCGTCGGTGGCACAGGCAACAACTTAATACGGTTACCATTCGAGCGTGTTTGGTAGTCCTCATAACTGCTAATTTGCAGGTGATAGAGGTTCGCGAGCAACACGCCCGTTAATGCCAACACACCAATGAACGCAATCACTGCACGGCGGATAAACAAATTGCTCTCCGCTTGCCCATTTCGAACCTTTTCATTCGGTTTTGGCGACATTAATTTTACTAGTTTTCCAAACATATTTTGCTCAGATTGCAGAATTTCCTAAGATTTTAACCGCTTATTCTATTCCTTCCCTCCGTTTACTGAGGGAGCGAAAATTTATTCACGATGATACGGATGATTCGTCGTGAGCGACCACGCCCGATACAAACTTTCCGCTACAATCACCCGCACCATTGGGTGAGGTAAGGTCAGCGGAGAAAGCGACCAGCTCTGTTCTGCTGCCTGTTTACACTCTGGAGACAAACCTTCTGGCCCACCAATCAACAAACAAACATCGCGTCCATCGTTTTTCCAGCATTCTAACTGGCTGGCTAATTGCTCGGTTGTCCACGGTTTGCCAGGAATATCAAGAGTGACGACCTTTCCTTTGCCTGCAGCAGCCAACATTGCTTTGCCTTCTTGTTCTAAAATGCGCTTAATGTCGGCATTTTTACCCCGCTTGCCCGCAGGGACTTCAATTAGCTCAAACGGCATATCTTTCGGAAAACGGCGCTGATATTCCTCAAATCCCGTTTTTACCCAATCGGGCATTTTCGTACCCACAGCAATTAGCTGAATTTTCATCGCTTACGCCCAAAGCTTCTCAAGTTGATACATTTCACGGGCATCTGCTTGCAATAAATGCACAATTGCCTGGCCAAAATCCACTACAATCCAATCGGCAACCGCTTTACCTTCATCACCAAACACTTCAAAGCCCTCTTGTTTCGCCTCTTGAGCTAAACGATCCGCCGTTGAAACCACATGACGAACAGAGGTTCCTGTAGCAATAATCATCGCATCAGTAATGCTTGATTTACCCTTCACATCAATTGCCAAAATATCTTGCGCTTTTAAATCATCTAAGGTTTTTGTTAAAAATTCGACTAAGTTTCGTTCCATTGTTTTTCCGTTTTATATAGCGTGCTTGAGTGACAAGCATTCACACACCCTACAAATAAACGGTAGAGTGTGTGGAATAAAATTCCACGCACGCAGAATCTATCCAGTAAAAGTTTGAAATTCTACCATAGATTAAAACGGATAAAAAAATCAGCGGTCGAATTTTGCAAAACTTTTACATAATTCGACCGCTTACAACTCAAAATGATAGGTAATGTTAAGAGATTAACGGAGAAACTCTCCTTTTAACAACTTCTTCAATTTATACAATTCGTCTAATGCTCGACGGGGCGTAAGCTCATCTGGCTCAATCTCACTCAATGCCAATTCCACGGCACTTTCTTGTGCAACAAGCGGTGGATTTTCAACAACCTCTTGTGAAAAGAGTAAATCTGCCTGCGGGTTTTCTTCGCCTACTTTTTGTTGCTCGGAGAGTGTCTCTAAATGTGCCAAACGCTGTTTTGCCAAGGCAATTACAGGCTTCGGCACCCCCGCCAACGCGGCTACTGCCAAACCGTAACTTTTACTTGCTGCCCCCTCTTGCACGCAATGCATAAAAGCGATGGTGTCATTATGTTCGCGGGCATCTAAATGCACGTTCGCTACGCCCTTGAGCTGGCTTGGCAGACTGGTTAGCTCAAAATAATGGGTCGCAAATAGGGTGAGTGATTGCGTTTTCTTCGCCAACCATTCTGCACACGCCCACGCCAGCGAAAGCCCGTCATAAGTGGAAGTACCGCGCCCAATTTCATCAATCAGCACCAAACTGTTTTCTGTGGCTTGATGGAGAATATTCGCCATTTCAGTCATCTCCACCATAAAGGTAGAACGCCCCGAGGCTAAATCATCACTTGCCCCAATGCGAGTGAAAATGCGGTCAATCGCCCCAATTTCCGCACTCTCGGCTGGCACAAAACTACCGATATACGCCATCAGTGTAATCAACGCAATTTGACGCATATAGGTGCTTTTTCCCCCCATATTCGGGCCAGTTACCACCAATAAATGACGTTGAGCGTTCAGATAAACAGGATTAGCAATAAACGGATGTTTAATCACCCGTTCCACCACAGGATGGCGACCCTCTTTGATATTGATAATGCGTTGCGGGCTGAAGGTTGGACGTACATATCCAAGATTTTCCGCACGTTCGGCAAGGTTTACCAACACATCCAATTCAGCAAGCACCATTGCGGCTAATTGCAATTCGCCCAAGCGAGGCATTAACAAGTCAAACAACTCATCGTAAAGTTGCTTTTCCAACGCCAATGATGCCCCTTTCGCTTTCAACACTTTGTCTTCGTAGGTTTTCAGCTCAGGGATGATATAACGCTCGGCATTTTTAAGCGTTTGGCGACGCACGTAGTGAATCGGCGCTTTATGTGCCTGCCCTTGGCTGATTTGAATGTAATAGCCGTGCACCGCATTAAAGCCGATTTTCAGCGTATCGATGCCCGTCGCTTCCCGCTCGCGAATTTCCAGATCTTCCAAATATTGGGTGGCACCCGCTGAAAGCAAGCGCCATTCATCCAACTCTGCATTGTAGCCTTCCTCAATCACGCCTCCATCACGAATCAATTGCGGCGGATTATCAATAATCGACCGCTTGAGTAAGTCAGCTAGTTCATCAAAATTCGCCAATTGTGCAAGTAAAATATCCAAATTTGGTGCTAATTGTTGCGAATGCTGTTTAATCTCTGGAATTTGTTCTAATGCAGAACGCAAGCGAGTAAAATCGCGCGGACGTGCCGAACGCAATGCCACTCGCGCCAGAATTCGCTCCATATCGCCTACATTTTGCAACGCCTGTTGAAGCGGTGCAATTTGCTCACTTTTTTGCAAACTTTCAATAATATCCTGCCGCTCTTTGAGCTTTTTCACATCACGAATGGGCTGATGAATCCAACGTTTTAACAAGCGGCTACCCATTGGAGTAACGCATTTGTCTAACACCGAGGCAAGCGTATTTTCCGTACCACCAGCCAAGTTTTGGGTAAGCTCTAGATTACGGCGAGTTGCAGCATCTAACAGCACGGTTTCGCTATTTTGTGAGAGATGAATGCTGTTAATATGTGGAAGAGCTGTACGTTGTGTCTCTTGTGCGTAGTGCAACAAACATCCCGCAGCACAGAGGGCGTTAGTAGCTTTTTCTACGCCAAAGCCCGCTAAACTTTGCGTACCAAATTGACGATTTAGCAGTTGAATAGTGGTCGTAAGCTCAAATTCCCACACAGGACGACGGCGTAAGCCTTTGTAATTATTGAGAATACCTGCGTAGGCAAAATCTTCCGCATAGAGAATTTCAGCAGGTTGCAGGCGTTGCAGTTCGGCACTTAACGCCTCTTGGCTTGGCAATTCGCTAATCAAAAAACGCCCCGATGCCATATCGAGCGTGGCAATCGCAAAAGTGCCTTTGTGCTCATAAATTGCCGCAACGAGGTTGTCTTGTCGTTCAGGCAGTAGCGCTTCATCGCTGACCGTGCCTGGTGTAACGATACGAACTACTTTACGTTCTACAGGCCCTTTCGATGCTGCGGGATCGCCAATCTGTTCGCAAATTGCCACGCTCTCCCCCAATGCGACCAATTTTGCCAAATAACCCTCCACCGCATGATACGGCACACCAGCCATAGGGATCGGCTCGCCTGCTGATTGCCCACGTTTGGTCAGTGAAATATCCAGCAATGCTGCGGCTTTCTTGGCATCATCATAAAAAAGCTCGTAGAAATCCCCCATTCGATAGAAAAGTAGAATATCGGGATTTTGAGCTTTGAGTTGCAGATACTGCACCATCATTGGCGTGTGGTTGGAAAGGTCTTGAGTTACGGTCATAGTTTGCGTAATTGAAATGATAGAATAAGGCTATTTTATCAGATTAGCCAAGAGCTGTACAAAACAGTATAATTCCAATGCTTTGAAACAATAGGAGTATTTTATGAAATTATATGGTTTAGTTGGTGCGTGTTCATTCGTACCACACGTAGCGTTGGAATGGATAAAAGAACGTGAAAATGCAGATTATGAATTTGAAGCGGTAACACGTGAATTAATTAAATCGCCTGAATTTTTAGCATTAAATCCGAGGGGGGCTGTGCCAGTATTGGTCGATGGCGATTTAGTGCTTTCACAAAATCAGGCAATTTTGCACTATTTGGATGAGCTTTATCCAAATGCAAAACTGTTTGGTAGTAAAACCGTCCGTGATAAAGCCAAAGCCGCTCGCTGGTTAGCGTTTTTCAATTCAGATATTCATAAATCATTCGTACCGTTATTTCGTTTACCAAGTTATGCAAAAGATAATGAGGAATTAACCAAAACCATTCGCCAACAAGCAGTAGAGCAGATTTTAGATCAACTTGCGGTTGCTAATGAGCATTTAGAAAGCCATATCTATTTTGGCGAAGCAATTTCGGTTGCGGATGCGTATCTTTACATTATGCTGAATTGGTGTCGTGTAGTAGGGATTGATTTCAACCATTTAACGCAACTTTCACCTTTTATGCAACGCATTGAAGCTGATCAAGCGGTAGAAAATGTGAGAGAAATTGAAGGGTTGAAGGGGTAGAACCATTTTAAAACATAAATTTTTTTCACTCGTTTCTCATTTGAAGTATATAAAATAACGGGAGTTAATTATAAATAATGCTCGATAATAAGAAAATATCGAGCATTGGAGTAAGGTTTATTATTGTCTGTAATAGGATTGATTTGCTCTCCACTCAGCATCACTTGCTCTTCTATTAGCAGCATCCGCCGCATTTTGAGCATTACGAGCCTCATTTCTTGCACGAGCAGCATCTAATTCAGCTTGAATAGCTCGACGTTGAGCACTACTAGCAGCACTTTCAGCCGCTTTAATCTTACCTAGCATTTCATCTCTATTATCATCACTTATTTTTACATTGATCGCCTCTTTTAATGTATCTGCTCTTCCAGTCTGTAATATAAAAAGGATCTCAGATAACCACGATGATGAAACTTTAATAGTATCTCCATAAGCACTATGATGTAAATAATACTCAGGAATTGAATCCTTTATTTCTTTATACATAGGATGGTTCAATATGTTTTCATAAATTGAAGTTCCATTTCTCTCTTCATATTTTTTACAATAATCATCGTAGATATTAAACCATTTTTGTGCTTCTTGAAGTCTGTTAATTGAAGAATGATAGTCTTGTTCTATAGAACTACCTAAAGAACCATCATACGGTTTATTTGAATAATAAGAATTTGACTCTACTTTTTTAGCTAAATAACTTAGATAAATAACCTGCACTACAACTGCAGCGATTAAATATGGATTCAATATCATCCACTGTATATAATACAGCAGCATATCTAATGAGGATCTATTGTAAATAGTGCCTAATGATATAATTACACTTAACAATATAAACAATATAATAAAACCTTTTATATTTTTATTCGAATATGTACCTTTGCCAAGGTTATGTCTCTTATAATAAGAGAGAGGTAAATATATTGACAATAACATAGATACAAATACCCAAATAATAAAGCCATAAAAAGATACAGATTCTTTTAGATATAAAGTACTCGAAGTATAATTTTCATTTCTATAGTTTATTGTTTCAGTATACACAAAATCCTGTGGTAAAAAACTCAACAGTTCGTGCCCCCAAAATCCCCAAAAACTATAAAATATAAAAAACAATACAATAGATCTGAATAATACATATTTAGAGCGTTTCCAGCCATTTCCACGAATACTTTTAACTAATTTAGCTTTTTGTTCTAAATTTTCATTCTCAATATGTTGCTGTAAATTATTAATAATTTGGAGATTATGCTCTCTGTTTGCGAGATTATTTTGATAATTTCTAAATGCACTATCCTCTTTCATATATTGCTGATAGAAAGGTTCAAGTCTTTTAAATTTATCAATTAGATCTAGTCTTTCTTGTTTTTGATAGCTCATGGTGAACGTCCTTGACGTGGATAAATATTATTTTTTATGAGTAGAATTACCTAGCTCGCCATTATTCTAAATTCTAAAAGCAGTAAAATTCTATTCCATTTCATTTTTACAAACAAAATTTATACTATTTCCATTTAAAACGCAATTAACAAAGGTCGTTGTTTTTCAACTTGAGAAACCAATACAAGAATCTATAAAAGCCAAAACCCCGGACCTTACGATACGGGGTTATTCACTTTCGCTTTAAATTCAATCTGGCGATGCCCTACTCTCACATGGGGAAACCCCACACTACCATCGGCATTACGGCATTTTACTTCTGAGTTCGGAATGGAGTCAGGTAGAACTACCGCACTATGGTCGCCAGAATAT
>NZ_QEQF01000009.1:0-83600 GCF_003253115.1 Pseudohaemophilus paraphrohaemolyticus
ATTTAATTTAAAGGTAAAAATGAATTTCTAGTTAGCACTTTTATCAAGACTTCAAAATTAAAATATTTTAACTAAGTCAATCAACAAGTGCCCACACAGATTGTCTGATAAGTTGTTAAAGAACAAAAAGAAACGACGCACTGCATATCAATTTAAATCATTCACAACAGTGCGTCGTTGTGTGGGGTGCATTATAGAGAAAAATAAAACTCGTGCAAGCACTTTTTACAAAAAATTTTGAAATTCTTATTAAACGAACACATTTAATACAATTCGAACAAAACACTAGCTAAAAATGTCGATTAACTGCTCTTGCAACCCGCTTTGGCGTTGTACTTTCACTTTTATGCTTGACATCCACGTTTTTTCATCTCCAAATAGCGTAAATTTTTCTTTCGCACGCGTAATTGCCGTATACACCAATTCCTTCGTTAATACTGGTGAACTCGCCAATGGCATCACAAATAAAGTATGTTCAAATTCTGAACCTTGTGATTTATGCACCGTCATCACATAAGCAGGTTCATACGCTGGCACACGGCTAATCGACAAACTCAAATAATCGCCATTTACTTTCGTATCAAAATAAACCCGCAATGCACCTGTTCCATCAGGCAGAATAATACCAATATCGCCACTATATATATGATGCTGCGGTGCATTTTCGGTAATCAAAATCGGCTTTCCAACATAACTCTCTCGCGAATGCCCAAATTTGACTAATTTCGCATTTTGCAACGCCTCTGCAACCCTCTGATTTAACCGATTTACCCCCAACTCACTCACACGCAACGCTGCCAAAAATCGAACTTTTTGAAACGCCTTAAATATCTCTTCAATAGAAACAGATTCAGGCTGGCGTTCTCTTGCCTTTGCTTTTTGCAAATAATCGCGATATAACTCCACCGCTTTTTGCACCACCAAATCCGCACAATGTTGTATCCACTGGCTTTTCTCAGTAAATTCAGTAACCACTGGATATGCTACATATTCCAAGTCCTCACACTGACTATTTGCAATAGTTTGCCAAGATTTTACCGCTTGTTGTGCATTCACTTCTTTTGCCAATAAACCAATGCCCGAATTTTCATCAAAACGAAAACTTTTACGTAAATGACAAAGCGAATCACGAATCGCTAAGCCGTCAGATTGAGCCGTTAATCTATATCCCGTTACCGCAGCCACATAATCAGTATGTGCTTGGCTGTAACCTTGCGTAATAAAATAGCCAAGTTGAGCCATAATCGCCCCAGCCTCAACAGAAGCAAGCTGATCTTTATCACCCAACATAATCAAGCGTGTACTTGGCTTAAGTGCACTCATCAATTTTTCCATTAAAAATAGATCGATCATTGAAGCCTCATCTACTACCAAGAGATCCAAATGCAGTGGATTTTGCTGATGATAAAGCGGCTGATCGCATTGAGGACGCATTCCCAACAACCGGTGAATTGTCAAAGCATTAATTTCCAGTTTTTCTTTCATTACCAACGGTAAATCTAGCTCATCCAAGTTCGCAATAATTGACTCTTTTAAGCGAGCAGCCGCTTTCCCTGTTGGAGCAACCAACGCAATATTTAGTAAGCCATTATTTTCTGCTTCTTGTTTTAATTGCAATGCCGCCAACAAGCGAGCTACCGTTCTAGTTTTTCCCGTACCTGGGCCACCAGAAATCACGCAAAAACGTTTACGCAATGCTGTTGCAACCGCCACTTTTTGCCAATCAGTTTCATTTGCTTGAGCCGAACCAAATAAGCGTACCAAAATCGCACGATCTTCTTCCACATTTGCATTTCCTGTCTCCGTTTCAACCGCTTGTTGCAAGTAACGTGCAATTTGCTGCTCCGCTTGCCAATAGCGATAAAAATAAATTAACTCGCCTTGAAACAGCATTGGAGCAATTTGAGTTGCATCACGACTAAACGCAATGTGATCTGCCAAAATTTCTTGCCATCCAAGCGGTGAACTTTGTTCAATTTTTTGCAAAATCTCTACTAACCAAACCGCTTGCTCTGGATGATACTCTTGCAAGCCAAACGGATTTTTTACCGCATTCGAACTTAGTCGCACCGCACTATGCCCTTGCATCACATTAAACGAAACGAGTGCGGCTAAAAACACCGCCAAATTCTGTTGTAATGACGAGTAGTTGTAACCTTTCTGTTTACGATCAATCAATTTAGCAAATTGATAATTGATTTCTGAAATGATTTTTTGCTCTTTAAGCGTATGAAGAAGGGCTAGCATTGCGGTAATCCGTTAAAGATAGAGATTGAAAATGAGTACTTGAATTATCTAATTTTAGCAATCCCTTGTCCAGAAATGAAGTTCAGGCGTATAATGCTTTTATTTTTGAAGTGATAAAAACAAGATGAAACCAGCCATTGCAACCATCAATAGTGCGGCACTTCGCCACAACATTCAGCTCATCAAATCCTTCGCACCTAATCAAAAACTACTTGCTATGATCAAAGCCAATGCCTATGGGCAAGGTCTTCTTCCTGCAGCTCACATTCTAGCCGACCAAGTAGATGGCTTTGGTGTTGCACGGCTACGTGAAGCACTCGAAATTCAAGAAACAGGCTACACAGGCAAAATTTTATTAGTTGAAGGTTTTTTTGATCGTGAAGAGTTGCTCAAAACCCTTTCCCGTCGCTTTGACAGTGTAATTCACTGCTATGAACAGCTCGAATTGCTAGAGCAAGTCGCCAAAGAATGGGAAGAGGAGCAACAAAAAGGCTTTTGGAAACGCAAAACTAAGATCTATTTTCCGATCAATGTTTGGTTAAAAATCGATACAGGAATGCACCGACTAGGTGTGCATTCTGAACAAGTAGATGAATTTTATCAACGCCTTAAAAAATGCCCGTTGGTTGAAAACATCAGCTTTGTCAGCCATTTCAGCCGTGCCGATGAATTAGATTGCGGCTACACCGAAAAACAAATCGCTACCTTTGAACAAGCCACTCAAGCTTACCCCGAACATGCTCGCAGTATTTCCGCCTCTAGTGGTATTCTCTATTGGAAGCAAGCACATTACGAATGGGTACGCCCAGGCATTATTATGCACGGTATTTCCCCCCATTACGAACCCATCACTCATCTTGGCTTCCAACCTGTGATGACACTCTCCTCTTCGCTTATTGCTGTCCGTACGCACAAAGCGGGCGAACCTGTTGGCTATGGAGGCACTTGGGTTAGCTCGAAAGAGACTAAACTTGGCGTTATCGCGATGGGCTATGGCGATGGCTACCCTCGCAACGCCCCTGAAGGTACGCCTGTACTGATTAACGGTCGCAAAGTACCGATTATCGGACGTGTTTCAATGGATATGCTCACTGTCGATCTTGGTGCAAATAGCCAAGACAGAGTGGGCGATGAAGCAATCTTCTGGGGTAAAGACTTACTCATTGAAGAAGTTGCCAAACACATAGGCGTAATTAGCTATGAGCTAATTACCAAACTCACCCCACGCGTGATTTTTGAGTATAAATAACAAATAAAACCCCCTGCAATCTATAAAGTATTCAGGGGCTAAATAAGCGGTCAAATTCGACCTAAACTTTGCAAATTAACGCGTGCTTGTACTTGTGGTTGTACGGCTTGCACGTTTACGTTCAACTTCAGTCAGAAGTTTTTTACGAATACGTACAGAAGTTGGCGTTACTTCCACTAACTCGTCATCATCGATAAATTCTAATGCTTGCTCAAGTGTCATTTTCACAGGAGTAGTGAGCGTTAAGGCATCATCTTTACCTGAAGCACGCATATTGGTGAGTTTTTTACCTTCCAATGGATTTACGGTTAAGTCGTTTGAACGGCTGTGAATACCGATAACTTGACCTTCGTAGATTTCTGCACCATGCTCTACCATCAATTTACCGCGATCTTGTAATGCATAAAGTGAGTATGCTAATGCTTTACCTGTGCCGTTTGAAATTAATACACCGTTGATACGCTGACCAATTTCGCCTGGTTTCACATCATCATAGTGGCTGAAGCTTGAGTAAAGTAAGCCAGTACCTGATGTCATTGTCATAAAGTCATTACGGAAACCGATTAAACCACGACTTGGAATGATGTACTCTAAACGGGTGCGACCTTTACCATCTGGCACCATATCACGCACTTCACCTTTACGGATACCTAATGCTTCCATTACTGCACCTTGGTGTTGTTCTTCGATATCGATAGTCACTTGCTCGTATGGCTCTTGTTTACGACCATCAATCTCTTTGAAGATTACTTTTGGACGAGATACTGCTAATTCATAGCCTTCACGACGCATATTTTCGATTAATACAGATAAGTGTAATTCGCCACGACCTGATACGCTGAATACATCTGAATCATCCGTTTCTTCTACGCGTAATGCCACGTTGTGCACTAACTCTTTTTTCAAGCGTTCTAAAATTTGGCGCGAAGTCACATATTTACCTTCTTGACCACAGAACGGCGAGGTATTTACGCAGAAGAACATCGTTACCGTTGGTTCATCTACGGTTAATGCGGGCAATGCTTCAACATTGTTGATATCACATAATGTATCAGAGATATTGAGTTCGCCTAAACCTGTGATAGCAATGATATCGCCTGCATAAGCTTCTTCTGCTTCATAACGTTGTAAGCCTAAATGACCTAATACTTGACCGACACGACCATTACGAGTATTACCATCTGCATCAATGATAGTTACAGGTTGGTTCGGTTTTACCGTGCCACGTTTGATACGACCGATACCAATTACACCTAAATATTTGCTGTAATCCAATTGCGAAATTTGCATTTGGAAAGGTTCTTCTAAGTGAACATCTGGCGGAGAAACATGTTCTACAATCGCTTCAAATAGCGGATCCATATTTGGTGCTAAATCTTCGTGATCTAAGCCCGCAACACCGTTTAATGCTGAAGCGTAAATGATTGGGAAGTCTAATTGCTCGTCAGTTGCACCAAGGTTTACGAATAAATCGAATACTTGATCCACTACCCAGTCAGGGCGAGCACCTGGGCGGTCTACTTTATTGATAACTACGATTGGTTTTAAGCCGTGCGCAAAAGCTTTTTGGGTTACGAAACGCGTTTGTGGCATCGGACCATCGAACGCATCTACCACTAATAATACTGAATCCACCATTGAAAGCACGCGCTCAACTTCACCACCGAAGTCCGCGTGCCCTGGAGTATCTACGATGTTAATACGATAGTCGTTCCAGTTAATCGCTGTGTTTTTCGCAAGAATGGTAATGCCGCGCTCTTTTTCAAGATCGTTTGAGTCCATCACTCGCTCTTCAGTATCACCGCGAGAAGTATCTAATGTGCCCGAAAGTTTAAGAAGTTTATCAACGAGGGTCGTTTTACCGTGGTCTACGTGTGCGATAATCGCAATATTACGTAGTTTGTTTGTATCTAATTGTTGCATAAATAAAATGATTTTTGCCTATGAAGGAAAATAAAAAGGTGGGACAAGTCCCACCCTACGGAAATTTGAGGTGCTAAATTATACGCTAAATTCCACCTATTGGCTATGAAATAAGCGGTCTAATTTGGAAAAGTTTTGTAAATGCTTAATGTTGAGGATTTTGAAAAACTTTTTTCATTTTGCCGTTATCTTGCACCTTAAACATTGCTTGACACCCTTTTTGCTATAGCATTTTCTTAAGATCAAAACCATTTTTAGGTTTTTGATCAATTTGTTTATTCATATTTTCATTCTAAAAACTAAACATCCAACTCCGCTTCATCGCCACGGTTTTGTAGCCATTGTTTACGATCTTCTGCTCGTTTTTTCGCAAGTAGCATATCCATTGCCTCAATCGTACTTTGCAAATCATCTGATTCATCTTCGATGCTATCCGCTAACGTGAGCTGGATTAAACGACGAGTGCTCGGATCCATTGTGGTTTCTCGCAGTTGGCTTGGATTCATTTCACCTAATCCTTTAAAACGTTGTACATTGGGTTTGCCTTTTTTCTTGGCAAGGCGGGCTAAAATCGCCTCTTTTTCCGCTTCATCTAACGCATAATAGACATCATCTTTACCAATATCAATGCGGTAAAGCGGTGGCATTGCGACATAAACGTGCCCATTTTTAACTAAACTTGGGAAGTGGCGTAGGAACAAGGCACAAAGTAAAGTTGCGATATGTAAACCGTCCGAGTCCGCATCAGCAAGAATACAAATTTTGCCGTAGCGTAGCTCTTCTAAATTATCACTATCTGGATCCATCCCGATGGCAATTGCAATATTGTGCACTTCTTGCGAAGCCAATACTTGATCAGATGAGACTTCCCACGTATTCAAAATTTTCCCACGTAATGGCAAAATCGCTTGGTAATCTTTATCGCGAGCCGATTTTGCAGAACCGCCCGCAGAGTCCCCTTCCACAAGGAAAAGTTCGGTTTGGCTTAAATCTTGAGAGATACAATCCGCCAATTTTCCTGGTAAAGCAGGCCCATTAACCAATTTTTTACGTACCACTTTTTTCGCCGCACGCAAACGAGCCTGAGCTGAGCTAATTGCCATTTCAGCAATCTGTTTCCCCACTTGCACATTTTGATTTAGCCATAAACTAAACGCATCTTTAAGCGTGCTTTCTACGTAGCTTGAGGCTTGGCGAGAAGAGAGGCGTTCTTTCGTCTGTCCCGCAAATTGTGGCTCTTGAATTTTAAGTGAGAGCACATAAGCACAACGGTTCCAAACATCGTCCGCAGTTAATTTCACGCTTTTCGGCAATAAATTATGGATTTCGCAAAATTCTGTCATCGCTTTTAACAAACCGTTACGCAGACCATTAACGTGCGTACCACCTTGAGAAGTCGGGATTAAATTTACGTAACTTTCTGCCAATAATTCGCCTTCTGGCAGCCAAGTTAATGCCCAACTTACCGCTTCGGTTTCATCTACCACATCGCCAATGAACGGCGGATTTGGCAGACATTCATAACCGTCTAAAGCTTCATTTAAATAGTCTGAAAGCCCATCTTCGTAATACCAAGTCTCTTCAGTTTTATTGATATGATCTTTAAAATTGATGGTCAATTTCGGGCAAAGCACCGCTTTGGCTTTAAGCAAATGGCGTAAACGGCTGACCGAAAAATTCGGCGAATCGAAATATTTTGGATTAGGGTAAAAACGAACGGTTGTTCCCGTTTGACGTTTTGGGCAACTACCGACTACTTTCAAATCTTCTACTTTTACACCATTTTCAAACGCAATCGTATACACTTCGCCATTACGTTTAATCGCAATTTCTACACGTTGTGAAAGGGCGTTTACCACTGAAATTCCCACCCCGTGTAGACCACCAGAGAAAGTGTAATTCTTATTCGAAAACTTACCGCCTGCGTGTAGCTTGGTTAAAATTAACTCCACACCTGAAATTTTTTCGGTTGAGTGAATATCCACAGGCATACCACGCCCGTTATCAATCACTTCAAGCGAATTATCTTTGTGTAAAATAACATCAATTTGAGAAGCATAGCCTGCCAGAGCTTCATCCACGCTGTTATCGATAACCTCTTGTCCTAAATGGTTTGGGCGAGTGGTATCAGTGTACATTCCTGGACGCATCTGGACAGGTTCAAGATCTTTTAAAACCGTAATTTCATCCGCATCATAACGTTTCTCTGCCATACTTCTCTTCTCTATTTTTTCTGCTATAAATGGAAATAAAGCCAGTATTTTACACGGAAATAACTGGCTTTTCTATTGCAATTTTTTAGTGAAATTTAACCGCTTGTTTTCTCATTGCTTTCTACCTTCCAAGGTGCAACCTTAAATAACATCAACATTCCTGGAATTGCGACAAAGAAACAGATCCAGAAAAAGTGATAGTAGCCAAAAGCTTCAACCAGATGTCCCGTATAAGCTCCTAAGAATTTACTCGGTAAAGCGGCAAGGCTTGTGAAAATAGCCAATTGCATTGCAGTATAAAGAGGATTAGTTTCACGAGCCATAAAAGCAACAAAAGCGGCAGTGCCTAAGCCTACACCTAAGTATTCTCCCGCCATTACAAGTCCCAATTTTAAAAGCTCATTTGTGCCAATAGAAGCGGTCTCAAAATGCCCAAAACTTGCAAGATAGGCAAAGCCCAAGATGGTAACCAATTGCACGCTACCAAACAGCCACAAAGAACGGTTTACGCCAAGTTTAAGCATAGCTATTCCGCCCACAATACCGCCTCCGATACTACACCAAAGTGAAGTCATTTTTACCACAGCGGCAATATGTGATTTGGTAAATCCCATATCTAAAATAAATTTGGTTTGGAGCGAAGTGGCAAGCGAGTCGCCCAGTTTATAAAGAAAAATAAAGAGGATTAACCCCAAGGCTCCCATCACGCCTTTACGTGTGAAAAACTCCACAAAAGGATCAACAAAAGCGGTATAAAAGGGTTTGCTTTTATCTATGGGAGAATGTTGCGGTTCTTTGGCAAGCAGGGTAATCAACAAACAAGGCAATATAAAACTTGCAGTGATAATAAACACAGTTTGCCAAGGGTAATAATCTGCTAAAAAGAGTGATAATCCGCCAGGTATGAGTCCCGCAATGCGATAAGCATTTACGTGAATGGAGTTGCCCAAACCGAGTTCGTTGTCGCTTAAAATTTCGCGGCGAAACGCATCAATCACAATATCTTGTGTCGCTGAGAGAAATGCCAACACAATCGAGAGCAGTGTGATAACGCCAATATCTTGCACAGGATCAAAAAAGCCGTAGCTGATTAAAATCAGAAATAACCCGATTTGTGAGAGAAAAATCCAACTACGACGACGCCCTAAAAAAGAAGGAAAATAACGATCTAATAAGGCAGCCCAAAGGAATTTCCAGGTGTAAGGGAGTGAAGTTAATGTGAAAGCGGCAATGGTTTTTATATCCAAATTCATTGAAGTAAACCAAGCAGGCAGAAGTTGGATTAACACAAACAGCGGCAAGCCAGAACAGAAGCCTGTATAAAGGCAAAGCAACATATTCTTTGTGAAAATTTGTTGCCAGATAGATGGTTGAGAAGATGGGGAAGCGGTCATTTTTTTCTTCTATTTTGTAAAATTAAATTGGGCGTGTTCAACACGCCCCTACGATATATTAACCCTACTATATTAACCTTTATACCCATTCGGGTTATTTTTTTGCCAATTCCACGTATCACGCATCATTTCATCCAAGCCATGTTGGGTTTTCCAGCCTAGCTCTTCCCATGCTTTTTGCGGATTTGAATAGCAAGTCGCAATATCCCCTGGACGGCGATCGACTAACTTGTATGGCACTTCAATATTGTTCGCTTTTTCGAATGCTTTCACCATATCTAATACAGAGTAGCCTACGCCCGTGCCAAGGTTATAGATGTGACAGCCTGCATCATCTTGGTGTTTTTCTAATGCTTTTAAGTGACCTAACGCTAAATCTACCACGTGAATATAGTCACGCACGCCTGTGCCATCGTGGGTATCGTAATCGCTACCGAATACAGAAAGCTCTTTTAATTTACCCACCGCCACTTGGCTGATGTACGGTAGCAAGTTATTTGGAATGCCGTTTGGATCTTCACCAATTAAGCCGCTTGAATGAGCACCGACTGGGTTGAAGTAACGTAAGATTACTGCACTCAATTGTGGGAATGCTTTCACAGTATCTTCTAAAATACGTTCTACCATATATTTTGACGTGCCGTATGGGTTGGTTGTGCCACCTACTGGGCAAGATTCCACAATTGGGATAATTTGCGGATCGCCATACACCGTTGCTGATGAGCTGAATACAATCGTATTCACGCCTGCTTTAAGCATCTCTTCAACTAATACAATAGAACCAGTTACATTATTTTGATAGTAACGTAATGGCTCACGTACGCTTTCGCCCACTGCTTTTAATCCCGCAAAATGGATCACCGATTCAATTTTATTTTCTACAAAAATTTTGCGTAAAATATCGCGATCTAACACATCACCTTTGTAAAAAGGCACTTTTTTGCCCGTGATTTTTTCAACGCGCTCAAGTGAAATTTCAGATGAATTGCTTAAATTATCCAAAACTACCACTTCTCGGTTTGTATTCAATAATTCAACAATAGTATGCGAGCCGATATAACCTGCACCACCAGTCACTAAAATTGCCATAAAAAACTCCTTGTATGAATAATTTGGCTTATTTTACCCCGATTTTATTAAATAATCTTTGATTTTGTGCTAATTTAGTCACTCATTTTTTCACTCTGAGATCCCTATGTTAAAGCTACTCAAAGCACTCTACCGCGTGTTCCGTTTTATTCGTGAAAGCGTAGTCACACTCTTTTTCCTACTTTTCGTGATGGTCAGCTTTGCTTTTGTTTCATTGCTCAGTTCATTTAACAGCAAGGCTGAAACTGAAGCCATGGCAACCTTTGACCACGGTGCGTTAGTGCTCAATTTAAATGGTTATTTGGCAGATAATCGCGAAGAATACTCCGATTTCTACCGCTTGTTAGAAGCCGAAATGGGCAACGAACAACCGCAAAAATACTCAACTTTTGATGTGGCGAACGCCATTCGCCAAGCGAAAGTAGATGAGAAAATCACAGGTCTTGTATTGGATTTAGCCAAATTCGAAGGTGGAGATTATCCTTCGCTTGATTATCTTGGCAAGCTGCTCGAAGACTTCCAAGCATCAGGCAAACCCGTGATTGCAATTGGTCACAGTTTCAGCCAAAAACAATATTATTTGGCGAGCTTTGCCGATCAAATTTACCTTAACAGTGCAGGCTCGGTGGAGTTAGAAGGCTTGAAATATAGCACACTCTATTTCAAATCGTTATTCGACAAAATTGAAGCAACGCCATATATTTTCCGTGTAGGCACTTATAAATCTGCCGTCGAGCCACTGATTCGCGATGATATGTCTGCAGAAGCCAAGCAAAATGCGACCGCTTGGTTGTATCCAATGTGGCAAAATGTAAAAGAGAAATTGGCAGAAAATCGAAAAATTTCTGCCGAAAATATTGTACCGCCATTAGATAAACTGATTGAGATGCGAAAACAAACCCAAGGCAATGAAGCTGATTTTGCGTTAAAGCAACAATTCGTGACCCATATCAACAGTCAAGCGGAAATTCGCCAAGCTCTAGCGGATAAATTTGGAGCAGACAACAAAAAAGGATTCAAATCTATTGATTACCAAGATTACGCAAGCGGTCTGATTGATCGTTTTAATCGCAAAGGTGAAAACAAAATCGCTGTAGTCAATATTGAGGGCGAAATCACAATGGGTGAAAGCCTAGAAAACACAGCAGGGGCAGACACCATCATTGCTCAACTGCAAAAAGTGAAGCAAGATAAAAGCGTGCGAGGCTTAATACTCCGTATCAACAGCCCTGGTGGCAGTGCTTTAGCTTCGGAGCTGATTCGCCAAGAAGTGGAAGCGATTCAAAAATCAGGCATTCCTGTTGTTACATCAATGGGTGGAATGGCGGCTTCAGGTGGTTATTGGATTGCCGCGACAAGCGATAAAATTTTAGCCGACAAAAACACGCTCACAGGCTCAATTGGCATCTTCGGTGTGATGTTCAATTTAGAAAAAACCGCGAAAAATTTAGGCATACGAGAAGATGGTATCGCCACCTCGCCATTAGCGGAAATCAGCAGTTTAAAACCGTTATCTGAAGAGCAGAAAATGCTGATTCAAATGAGCGTAGAACAAGGCTACCGCGAGTTTTTAGATTTGGTCAGCCGTGGGCGTAATATTGCCAAAGCAGATGTAGATAAAATCGCCCAAGGGCAAGTTTGGTTAGGTGCGGTTGCCAAAGAGCAAGGCTTGGTCGATCAACTTGGCGATTTTGATGATGCATTATATGCAATGAGCGAGTTGCTGAAACAACAACCTTCAGAAGACAAACCAACTTACGAAAAATTAGTGCCACAATGGTTTGGCGACCGTGATGAGTCTCTTTTTGCCGAACTTTCACGTAGCTTAAACAGCAAAATGCAAATGAGTTTTGCCAAATGGTTAAACCTTCCGCTTGCCAAGCAAGCGGACGATTTTACTCAAACTTTTGCAAAATTTAACGATCCACAATATCGTTATTTGTATTGTTTGCAGTGTGGGATAGTTAACTAACTCAAATCTCACTCATCATATAAAAGAGGCTTAAATCTTATTGATTTAAGCCTCTTTTAGGCTTCATCATCTTTGCATTAAATATGCGTTACCACCCAACAATTATGAATATGTGGGTTGCGTTCAAAATCTAGCGGAAGCGTTTTTTTTGAGATATTTTCCGCTTTTAAGCCTAACTCCGCTAAGCCTTCCATATCCATTTTAAAGCCACGTTTATTGTTAGAGAAAATAATCGTGCCGTCTTGGGTAAGAATGCGTTTGAGTTGACTCATTAATTTGATATGGTCGCGTTGCACATCCCAGCTTTCGTTCATTCGTTTTGAGTTAGAGAATGTTGGCGGATCAACAAAAATCACTTCAAAACGTTCACGACATTCCGCCAACCATTGCAAGCAATCAGCTTGGAATAAGCGATGATTTCTTAATGGAATTTCGTTAAGCTCTAAATTCTGCTCTGCCCAATTAAGGTAAGTGTTTGACATATCCACTGTTGTGGTCGCTTTTGCCCCTTGTAATGCTGCATGCACCGTTGCTGAGCCTGTGTAAGCAAATAGATTGAGGAAGGTTTTGCCCTTCGCCATTTCACCCACCATTTTACGCGTTAAGCGGTGATCTAAAAACAAGCCTGTATCAAGGTAATCAGTAAGATTCACCCACAATTTCGCCCCGTATTCATTTACGTAGAAATAGTCGCCTTTATTTGCCAATTTTTCGTATTGGTTCGTACCTTTTTGTTTTTGACGCACTTTAAGCACTAATTTGTTGGTTTCTACGCCTGTCACATAAAGTGTTGCGGAAACCGCATCCAACAAGCGTTGGCGGGCTTTTTGCTCGTCAATATTTTTGGGTGCAGCATATTCTTGTACGACAATGTGATCGCTATATCTGTCCACCGCCAAATTATATTCTGGCAAGTCAGCATCGTATAAACGATAGGCATCTAAGCCTTGTTGTTTCGCCCATTTTTCGATTTTCTTAATGTTTTTAGCTAAGCGATTAGCAAAATCAGTTGCAACTTGCTGTTCTGGCTTAAATTCCAGCTCATTTTGTTCTACACTTTCAAGGCGTTGCGTGATGGAATAGTTTTTTTGCACGCAATCCAGCGGTCCATTTTTCGCTTTAAATTGACGAGCTGAACGCAAACGCAAGCAGTTAAGCAATTCAGGTTCGCCGCTGAAAATGGAGGCATTCCAGGCTGTGAATTGTTGTTTTAAGCGCTGACCAAACACTGAATAAAGAGCGATTAACGCAGGTGTTGTACCTAAACGTTCACCATAAGGCGGGTTACAAATCACAGTACCTATTTGCTCTAGGCAAGGATTCTTGAGGGCGACAATATCGCCTTGTTGCCAGCGAATTGCCTCGCCAACGCCTGCATTGATTGCATTTTGTTTAGCTTTTTGCAGCACGCGATGATCGAGATCAAAACCAAAAAATTGACCGCTTGTCAGTGCTTTTTCGGCTGATTTTGCTTCATTCCAAACCTCATCCCAAAGTGCCATATCATGCCCTTTCCAGGCATGGAAACCCCAATGCTTACGCTGAATCTGCGGGGCAATATTTGCCTGCATTTGCGCTGCTTCAATCAGTAGCGTGCCCGAACCGCACATCGGATCAACCAACGGCGTATCTTGTTGCCAGCCAGAGCGTAATACAATTGCTGCAGCTAAAGTTTCACGCAATGGTGCTTTGCCTGTGTCTGAACGATAACCACGCATATGCAACGCTTCACCACTTAAATCAAGCGAAATCACCATATCATCACGGTTTAAATAGACGTGAATACGCACATCGGGAGCAATTTTATCCACCGCTGGGCGCTCAAAGCCTTTGCGTTCGAAGTAGTCCACAATGCCATCTTTCACACGCATTGCACCGAATTGGGTGTTGCGAATTTCACGGTTTGTGCCGTTGAAATCGATGAAAAATGTATCACGAGGATCGAAAAGTTCCGCCCAGTTGTAGCCCATCACAGAAGCATATAAATCCAAATCGCTAAAGATTTTTGTGGTAACTAACGGCAGTAAAATGCGAGAAGCTAAACGGCTATGAAGCAAGGCTTGATATACGCCTTTTTGCGTGGTAGTAAAATGCACTCCGCCTTGAGCGACTTTACAGCTTGCGCCACAAATTTGTTCTAGCTCAGTTTTGAGCATCTCTTCAAAGCCACGTGCTGCAGTGGCAAAATAGGTTGTTTGAGTGGTCATAAATTCATTCTTTTAATCAAAATTGAGGCTATTATAACGGAACAAGCGGTTAAAAACTTGCAAAGTTTTGCAATTTTTATTGGGCAAGAATATTGCGTTTTTAGCCTAGATCAAAAAGAATGTAATCTACCTAAAATGGGTAACTTGTTTTAGGTAATAAGAGTGAGAGAATAGTCATCTTAATTAGTGTGTAATAAATATGAGGCAAGAAATGACTGAACCTTATAAAATTCTTTTAATTGATGATCACCCTTTAATGCGTAAAGGGATGCGTCAAATTCTTGAGCTCGAAACAGATTTTGTAGTGGTGGGGGAAGCGAGCAATGGCACAGAAGGTATTGCTAAAGCGTTAGACCTGCAGCCAGATTTGATTATTTTGGATCTGAATATGAAAGGTATTTCAGGCTTGGATACTTTGCGTTCATTGCGTACTCACGATGTAGACGCTCGCGTGGTGGTGCTTACTGTGTCAGACGAACAGTCTGATATTTTAGCACTAATGGATGCGGGTGTTGATGGCTATTTATTGAAAGATAGTGATACGGCAGAACTGATTGAAAATATCCAGAAAGCCGCACGTGGTGAAATGGCATTAAGCGAAACCGTGCGTCAGCATTTGCTTCGTCAACCAGAAAGCGATCCGCTTGCACAACTTACCGATCGTGAATTGGACGTTTTACAATGGATTGCAACAGGAATGTCGAACAAACAAATTGCCGCTCAGCTTTTTATTTCTGAAGAAACGGTGAAAGTGCATATCCGTAATTTACTTCGGAAATTAAATGTACATTCACGCGTTGCTGCAACAGTGCTTTACTTAGCTCAACAAAAAGGCTAATATTCGCCTCTTTTTTGAACAAGAGGATGACAGCCAATGGCATTGTTGATTACCGCAAAATGTACCAACTGTGATATGTGTTTACCTGAATGCCCGAATGAGGCAATTTCGGTAGGCGATGAGATTTATGTTATCGATCCGTTGCTTTGTACAGAATGCGTTGGGCATTATGAAAAGCCTACTTGCCAGAAAGTCTGTCCGATTACTAACTGTATTATTATTGATAGCAATCATCAAGAGACCCAAGAAGAGCTTTGGGAGAAGTTTGTGTTGATTCATCATGCAGATCAGCTGTAATTCTCAACCAATTAAACACCGTAAGCAAATGCAAGCGGTGTTTTTTATTGCTCATTTTCCAATATGTATTGAGCATATTTACGGAGGCAAATTTGAAAAAAAGTATTTACGATACGCCCATCTTTTTTGAACGCTATCAGCAGTTACGCCATAACCCTATCAGTATGAATGAAGTCGTTGAAAAACCTACCATGTTTGAAATGTTACCCGAAGTGAAAGGCAAAAAGGTTCTCGATCTTGGTTGCGGAATGGGTGAGCATCTTGCTTATTATTTAGAGCAAGGTGCAAGTCAGGTTGTTGGATTAGATTTATCTGAGTTAATGCTTCAAAAAGCGAAAGAAACGTTGTCTAAGAATTGGCAAGAGGGACATAATTTTAAGCTCTATTGTTCGCCGATGGAATCTCTCGATCAAATAACTGAAAATCAGTTTGACCTCGTTGTGAGTTCTTTTGCATTTCACTATATCGATGATTTTTCGGATTTACTTGCAAAAATCTCAGCAAAAATGGCCGCTTGCGGCACACTTCTTTTTTCACAAGAGCACCCTATTGTGACTTGCTATCGAGAGGGGTATCGTTGGGAGAAAAATGAACAAAAACAACAGGTTGCATATCGCTTAAATTATTATCGCGATGAGGGAGAGCGTAGCCGAAACTGGTTTCAACAATCTTTTAAAACTTATCATCGTACAATGGCAACCATCTTTAACCAACTCATTCGATCCGGCTTTGACATTGCTCAAGTAGAAGAACCTATGCTTGCGGATAAACTAGAATGGCATAACGAGTTTAAAGATTTACAACATCGCCCACCACTTTTATTTGTTAAAGCGGTAAAAAAATAACATTGTTTCGTAAAATCTGACTAGGGTCTATGGCATAATCTCGCTATAACATGTTTATTGATTTTATGCGAAAAAGGACGAGATTATGCCACAACCTCATTCTACTATTCAGTTACCTCTCGAAATCTTGCGTTTCATTCCTAAAAAAGGGGCAATCACTGCCGAGCAAGTTCATCAAAAACTCGCTGAACTCGGCATAAAACGTGAACTTCGAACCATTCAACGCCAAATGAAAAAACTTTGCGAGCAATTTGACATTGAATGCGATGAACGTGATAAGCCTTATGGATACCGCTGGAAACCAAATGCAAAAGGAATTGATTTGCCGATTTTAAACGAGCAGCAATCTCTTGTTTTAATGCTTGCTAAGCAATATCTCAATGGTATTCTCCCCGCCAGCATTATGAGCTCAATGGAGGGGTTCTTCCAACAAGCGGAATATAATCTGGTTTACGATAGCCACAAAAAATCGGGTGCAGAATGGCTTGATAAAGTCGCCATTGCACCAACAAGCCAGCCCCTTTTGCCTGCCAAAATTGAACCGAAGATTTTCACAGAAATTAGCACCGCACTTTATAATAACCGCCTATTAAATGTGCATTATTGCAATCAAACTGGCAAAGAACACAAAGCAGACGTTAAACCGCTCGCCCTTGTGCAGCAAGGGGCTGCACATTATTTAGTGGTGCAATATGAAGATGGCAATATTTTCCATCTTGCCTTGCATCGTTTTCTCAATGCTACTGCAACCACGTTCACTTTTGAACGCCCAAAATTCAACCTAAAACATTATCTCGCTGAACAACATTTTGGCTTTGGTAACGGCAAGAAAATCCGTCTGACTTTCCGAATTGGTAAGCCTTACGGTTTCCATTTAACCGAAACACCGTTGTCCACAGATCAAGAAATCACAGACGAAGGCGAAATTTATTTAGTTCGTGCAACAGTGGTGGAAAGTGAGATGCTAAATTGGTGGATTGCAAAGTTTGGGGAGGAGGTTAAGGAGATTGGAAGGGAATATCTTTAATACGACAGAATTTATCGCTAAATTTCTTATAATTATTTTAAATAGCTAACAGTGAGAAGGAAAATATGAAGGAAACTCTCAAAAATAAACTTAAACCATTGTATAAAAAATTATACCAAAAGTTTGGAAATGAATCCTTTGATAGTGAATTATCAGCTTTTTATGTTCATGTAGGTAGCGAATGGAAGCAAAGAAAAGGCATTCTCTTTGTTGGTAAGGCAACGAATGGTTGGAAAAGTGAAAAAGATCAAGATAAATTATTTGCTCATTTTGTGGAAGATAAAGAACCTATAAAATGGGTTGAAGATCAAATTGGTAGCAAAGATAAATACAATACATCTAAATCTGCTTTTTGGCGTGTAATAAGAAAAATTACTTATTTATATTTTTCTGAAAATTGGTATAAAAATATTGCGTGGTCTAATTTATGTAAAGTTGCACCAATGAATGGAGGTAACCCTTGCAATGAGGATTTTTATAAACAACGAGATATTTGCAAAGAAATACTATTAACAGAAATTGATATCTTAAAACCTAAAGCTGTTATTTTATTTACATCAGATTGGAATATTTTAGATTTACCTAAAGAATCTAAAATTGCTGAAGAGAAATGGGAAAATACATCATCTATTTTATATAAAGTGAACGGAGTTTATTATATTCATAGTATTCACCCTCAGGGGAAAAAAGAGTTACCGCATAAAGAAGCAATTGAAAAACTAATTTCTATGATTGAAGATCTTTAATAGTATTCTAATACGACACAAAATGTCGCTTGCTATCCTAAAATACCTTTCGTCAAAAGACAAAAGGTATTTTTTATGGAGAGATAATATGTCAAACGTAGAAATAGTGCAAAAAGGGTATAAGTTAAATTCGCCAACAGTATCAAATTACACCGAAAAAATGATGCTAAAAGTGTTGTTTGAACATAAAGGATTAGAAACGCTTTTTGAAGAAGCTCGGTGGAAAAGTGATGAGGTGGCACAAGCATTGGGATTACCCAATAAATTGGAGCAAGAAGAAAAATTACCTGAAATCGTAGCGGAGTTATTAAAACCACGCTACGAAATCTTGCAGAAGATGCCTACTTTTTCCGATGAAAATGGAAAACAAGCCGAGGAAAATTTAGCTCAATTAGCCTCATTGTTATCGCTTAATGAGGCTGAAATGAGCGTGCTACGTTTGTCTTTACATTTAAAAATTGAAAGTGATTTTTCCTATATATTTAACTATTTTTCTCCGAAAAGTTTGCCACAAGCGGTCGAATTTTTAGTGGAATTTCTGAATATTAGCCGTGATGAACTTCGCCCCGTCTTGAAGAAAAGCAGTAAATTATTTCAATATGGTTTATTACAACGTAGTTATAGTCCAACTGATGTTGATGATTATGTAGAATGGGGCAATACGCTCGATGCAGATGAATTTACCTTATTGCCTTTTGATGAGGAAAAACTACTTAAAAACAGTGTAATTTTAAGTAATCCGCCTAAATTAAATTTGACGCAATTTGAACATATTTTTGATACCCATTTAATGATGCAAAATTATCTGCAACAAGCGGTCGAAAAACAACAAAAAGGTGTTAATTTTTTAATTTATGGCAAACCTGGTACAGGCAAAACAGAATTAGCAGGATTATTGGCTAAAACATTAAATTTAACGGCTTACAATATTGCTTATATGGATGAGGATGGCGATGTTATTCGGGCAGAAAAGCGTTTAAATCATTGCCGTATGGCACAAACGTTATTAGGTAGGAATAGCAAAAGTCTATTAATTTTTGATGAAATTGAAGATGTATTTGCAAGTTCATTCTTCGAACGTTCGATTGCTCAGAGAAATAAAGCATGGATGAATCAATTACTTGAAAATAATAGTGTGCCGATGATTTGGATTTCTAATTCAGTAAGCGGAATTGATGAGGCATTCTTACGCCGTTTTAATTTTATTTTAGAAATGCCTGATTTGCCAAGTAAGAATAAAGCGGAGCTTATTCAAAATTTAGCAAGCGATAAATTATCGGCAGAATATATCCAACATTTTGCTAAAGAGCAGTCATTAACGCCTGCAATTTTAGATCGCACGATTAAAGTGGCAAATCAAGTTACTCTGCAAAATATTTGGGGTCAGATCAAAAGCGTCCTTTTTTGTTATAACAACATAATGATTTTCTGCTATTAATTAGATATGATAACAACCAGTTTTTCGTAGCCGTAAGCTGGCGCAAACCCATCAATTAACCATCAAAAGTGAATAAAAATAGTTCCGTAAAAGTTGTGATAATAGCAATCAAGATGGCTGTAAGAATTTAAACTTACTTAACAAATAATGAGGATTATGTCATGAAAAAAGAAGAAATGGGAAAAGTAATCAAAAGCGATAGGAAAATTTTTATGAATAAAATACATCTCTGGATTCTACTTTTTTCCTTATCTATGTCTCATAATCTTCCTGCCAAGGATGAATTTTCTTGGCAATTACTTCATTCTGAAAATTTTTCTACTTTGTTTGACACATCAAATTTCCCTTGGGAGCAAGATCCGCTTGATGCCTCTAGCAAATGGAATATTGATATGTTTGATGACAACGGTGAAGTTTGGAAAAATATTTCTAATCCTATGTTTTCTGAGCAAATGAATAAAGTACGCATTTTTCGGCAATCTATTCCTTTTGGTCAAGAAAATTGGCTTACTGCAGAATTAGCTTATTTGGATTATGTTGATAATCACCCAACTTCAAAACCTAGGATGACAACTATTCAGTTAGCTAACCAACAGTATGGTTTGGTATTGCAGGTACCAAGATGGGATGGCGGAGCCATTATTCGTCCAACGAAGCCTTTACCTGCAGAATATCGTGTAGAAATGCGCTTGCGAGCGATTAATTTTGGTGGTAAACGGTATGGTAAATTGGAATATGACGGAAAATATAATGGCTATTTACAAGATAAGGAATGCAAAACAGCATATCCTTGGCTTTCAAACGGCTCACTTATTGGAAAAACGCGCTGTGATTACCACGATGTTCGTAAAGAAAATGGCTTTTATTATTTAACTATTTTAGATCACGCTAATCCTGCACCACATGGTAATCCTGGGATTCATTTTCGCCGAAAAGTAGTGTTAGATGGGTATTATAGTTTTCAATCATGGTCAAAAAAAAATGCGGTGTGTAATCCAAAAAGCAAAGCATTATATCCATTATTTGAGAGCTCACATAATGTAGTGAATGCGATTTTTATTTTAGGTGATCGTTTTAAGAAGGGTAATAATTATCTGAATAATGGTTATGCTTTTAAAACCGAATGTGGTAATTTTGAAGACACTGATTTAGCTGGAAATCTAATTAAAAACGGAGAGTTTGATGGTATTATTAGTAGTGCAGAATTACAACCTGAACTGTTGCCAGAGAAAAGTTATTTATTTGCCGTTGAAAGACATAAAGATAAATACGTAATAGAAATGACAGGGGATTTTAAGCATATTGGAGAAACTACATTACGTGCTGAGCGTAAATTTATTGAAGATGGTAAGCCTATTTGGCATTACAATCAAACGAGTGATGAATATCAAGGTGAATTTAACCGCACTTTATGGCACAAAGGTGTAAGTGGAAAATATAAAAACAAAGATATTTGGAAAAAAGGCTCGGCATATCCTGATAGTTTTATTATTGGAGACCCTCACTTAAATTTTTATGAAGGTGATGCAGTTATTCAGGATATTAAGCTCTTTGTGCCACGAAATTCTAAATAACAACATAATGATTTTCTGCTATTAATTAGATATGATAACAACCTGTTTTTAGTTTCTTTACAGAGACTCATAAAGCATATTGCCAACTAAAATCTTGGCGTTTTTTTAATCAATTTAGAGATGATTCTATGAAACTGACAAAAACACTTTTCACTAGCGCATTGTTAGCTACTTCTATTTTTTCTTTTCAATCTACTGCTTGGGCAGATACGCCAGAACAGCAGTTTCAACAAGGATTTGAATCCTACAATAAACGTGATTATCAAACAGCCTTCAAACTTTTTCTGCCATTGGCTGAACAAGGCAATGAAAGTGCTCAATTTAATTTGGGTCTGATGTATGAAGATGGTAAAGGTGTCAAACAAGATTATACTGAAGCGGTGAAATGGTATCGCAAAGCGGCTGAACAAGGTAATGCAGATGCTCAACTTCGTTTGGGTTTTATGTATTTTAAGGGATATGGCGTAAAACAAGATTATGCGGAAGCGACTAAATGGTATCGCAAAGCGGCTGAACAAGGTGATGCAGGTGCTCAACTTCGTTTGGGTGCGATGTATACCCTTGGAAAAGGCGTAAAAAAAGATCATTCTGAAGCGGCTAAATGGTATAGCAAAGCGGCTGAACAAGGAAAGGCTAACGCTCAATATATAATGGGGGTAGCATATATTGAGGGAAAAGGCGTAAAACCTAACCCTTCAAAAGCTAAAGAATGGTTCCGTAAGGCTTGTGATAACGGTGTTCAAGATGCTTGTGATAAGTTAAAATAGTTTTTAAATTAGGACGCTGAAAAGCGTCCTTTTTTGCATTTATGACTTTAAATTTTGTAAAATAATGCTATTAGTTCTCATCTGTTAAAATCTATGGCCGAAACAATCCCACTAAATCCTATCACGTTGCCTTTAAATCAAATTAGCTTAATCGAAGCGTCCGCTGGTACAGGGAAAACCTACACTATTGGTTCTTTATACCTCCGACTTTTATTAAAGGCGGGAGAAAATAACTTTTCTCGTCCGTTAAATGTGGAAGAAATTCTGGTGGTAACTTTTACGGAAATGGCGACAGAGGAACTTAAGAAAAAAATTCGTGAGCGTATAACAGATGCGATTGATAAACTCACTGCCTTTGCGGAAACTCAAGATAAATCCGTATTTAAAAATGATGAATTTCTTACCGCACTTTTGAACTGCCCCCCCCTAAATATACCCCTAAAATTCTGGGCTGTATAGATATTATGTGAGATACAGAAAGACAATAAAAAGGCTGTAAAGCTAGTAAAATAAAGGCTTCGTAAAGGGTTTTGAGATTTCGTGAGATGTTGAGAAAAATTGAATTGGTGCCAGTGGTCGGACTCGAACCGACACGCTTATTCAGCGGCGGATTTTGAATCCGCTACGTCTACCAATTTCGTCACACTGGCTAAATTTTGAAGGTATTACAAGGTTTGTAATAGCACGAATTATAGAAATTCTTCGCAGTAAATGCAAGCGATTTATTTTGCTTTACGGTTTGTCCGTTCTAAATTTCATCAGTTCTCTCATAAAGTTATTCACATGATCTGTGGATAACCTCGTGAGTAACTCTATGGATAATTTGCTATCCCTATGATTTTTAAAGAATATTTATTTCCATTTAAGTGGCGAACAAAAAAGAAACAATCTTATTTGATTGCGATCACTTCGCTGAGAATTTGTCCACTTACAAGCTGTGTGGTAATTCGATCTCCTTTGGTGATCTGTTTTGTATTTGTAATCACGTGCTGTTGATCATTTTGCGTGATCGAATAACCACGCCCTAAAATTTTAAGCGGGCTTAATCCATCTAACTTCGTGCATAATGCATGGAAGCCTTGCTGCTGTTTAGTGAATTGCTTTTCAATCAAATAGGTTAGTCTATGCGATAATTGCTGCAAGTTCTGGTTTTGGCGACTAATGTTATGCGGTAAAGTGCTGTTATCTAACCGCTGTTTGGCAAAATAGAATTTCTGTCTTTTTGCATTAAAAAGTTGCTCTATTTGCTTGCAAAGTCGCGTTTCTTGCTGTGTTAAATGCAATTTTTGCATTTCTAATTGACGACTTGGATGCTTTGCTTGTACCCGTAAAAAAAGCTGAGCAATTTTCTGCTCTTTTAGCTTCAAAGATTGCCCTAATCTCCCTTGCAAGCGGTCAAAAATCTGAGTTAATTTGAAATGAAGCAACTCAAGCTGTTTTGCTGGGCTTTGGGCATTTAAGCGAAGGTTAAGGTGTTGAAAACGAGAAAGTTTTTCTGCCCAAAGACGATCAAATGCCAAGTTCACCATATTTAAATGATGTTGTAGTTGTCGCACAATTTCTTGCTGATCTCGGCTAACTAATTCCGCTGCAGCAGACGGGGTTGGAGCACGTAAATCCGCTACAAAATCGGCAATCGTTACATCGGTTTCATGCCCAACTGCACTAATAATTGGCAATTCAGATTGATAAATCGCATAGGCTACAGCTTCTTCATTGAAGCACCAAAGATCTTCAAGCGAACCACCGCCACGCCCCACAATCAACACATCACATTCTTTACGTTGATTAGCTAGTCTGATCGTATCGATAATATCTTGCGTTGCCTCTTTTCCTTGCACTAGTGTTGGATAGATTACAACTTGAAGCGATGGATCACGGCGGTTCAAAATATGTAAAATATCCTGCAATGCGGCTCCACTTGGCGATGTAATTATCCCCACTCGTTTTACAAATTTGGGAATTGGCTTTTTATGCTCTTGAGCAAAGAGCCCTTGTGCTGCCAGCTTCATTTTGAGTCCTTCAAACTGCTGTTGAAGTAAACCATCGCCCGCCATTTGCATACTTTCAATAATTAGTTGATAATCACCGCGTGGCTCATAAAGGCTAACACTCGCTCTCACTAACACTTGCATTCCGTTTTGTGGGCGAAAATTCACACGTAGATTTTTCATCTTAAACATAGCACAACGCACTTGAGCATTCTCATCTTTGAGCGTGAGATACCAATGCCCCGAAACAGGCTGACTGAAATTCGAAATTTCGCCCGTAAGCCAAACTTGCCCAAGCTCTACTTCGAGCAAATGACGGACAGAATAGTTAAGCTGAGTCACGGTAAAAATATTGGAATTTGAATTTTGCATAAGTGTTGCTGCAGATAATTAAATAATCTGAGAACAGTTTAAAGCAGAAAGAAATATGGTTGCAAGCGGTTATTTTTGAATGCTACTTTGCAAATAAGAAAAAACCCTTCGATATAAATCGAAGGGTTAAAAATTTGGTTGCGGGGGCCGGATTTGAACCAACGACCTTCGGGTTATGAGCCCGACGAGCTACCAAGCTGCTCCACCCCGCGTCTGATGGGATGCATAATACGCCGAATAGTGAAAATAGCAAGCCTTATTTTCAAAAAAGCGTTTGTTTGACTATTTCTAAAACAAATTCAATATAAAACCACCAAAACCCCGCATTTTGCCGGATAAAATTTTGCTGAATCTTCTACCGTTTTTGCCCAAATTTTGGTAGGCTATATACCTTATTTTCACAAATGATGGATTTATGATGAATTGGAAAGCATATGCTAAATGGGCAGGCGCAACGCTATTTTCCGTCTTAATTATCGGTTGCTCATCAAAACCGACTTCTCAAACAAGCTCAATTGTAGGCATTTATGCCGAAAATGCTAAACTTGGTGCAATTTACCAAAATCGCCAAGTAATGCCTTCTTACATGAATTTTGCTCGCGTGCAAGCGGTTGGAAATAAACAGCCGATTGTTAATGGGCAAGATTTCATTTCGCAACTCAACTATGTGCGTAGCTACTCAAGCCGTATTACAAGCAGTTACGCGGGTGTGTATAGCAAAGTGCAACATTGGGTAGATGCGGGCGCGAACGTGAATGACCTTGCCAAATACGGCATCAATATTAACTTAATGCGTGGTAAAGATGGCTATCAAAATGTCGCATTTACAGGCTATTACGCCCCCGTATTGCAAGCTCGACGTACGCCACAAGGCGAGTTTCAGCATCCATTATACAGCTTACCAAGCGCAAATAAACGCTTTACCCGTGCCCAAATTTACAATGGTGCATTAGCAGGCAGGGGCTTAGAGATCGCTTATTCTAACTCCATGGTAGATAACTTCTTCTTAGGTGTGCAAGGCAGCGGCTTTGTCGATTTTGGCGAAGGTCGTTTAAGCCATGTGGCTTACGCAGGACAAAATGGCTTCAAATATGCCTCTGTTGGGCGCTTGTTAGTTGAAGATGGCGAAATTCCAAAGGAAAAAATGTCAGCTCAAGCCATCAAAGATTGGGCAAAACGCAACCCAAGCCGAGCTCAAAGCTTACTTGAGCGCAATCCATCTTACGTTTTCTTCCGCTTTGATGATACTCACGACGTAAAAGGTTCAGCGGGCGTGCCATTAGTTGCGCTTGCATCCGTTGCCTCAGATAAAAGCATTGTACCATCAGGCAGTGTGCTATTAGTAGAGATGCCATTAATTGACAACCAAGGCAATTGGACAGGCAAACACGAAATGCGTTTGATGGTAGCTTTAGATGTGGGCGGTGCAGTAAAAGGTCATCACTTTGATATCTACCAAGGCATTGAAAACGCTAATAATAAAGCCGCTCAAACTGCGGGATTGCTAAAACACTTTGGGAGAGTTTGGGTGTTAAACTAAAGATAGACCATTTTTTAACCTATCTCGCTTTAATGTTTCAATCCTGTGATCTATTTCACAGATCTTTAACAAATTAACCTCTAAGATTTCCATAATTCAACTCATTTAAGGATGAATTATGGAAGCTTAGTTACAGAACTATACTGCCATAGGTGGCAGTTTATACCTCACGGCAGCGATGGCTTTGCTGCCGATTGTTTTCTTCTTCATTGCCCTCACAGTGCTGAAAATGAAAGGCTATATGGCGGGCCTGATTACGTTGCTTATCACGCTGGGCGTGGCGATTGTTGGCTTTGGTATGCCTGTTTCGATGGCAGCCTCTTCAGCTGTATATGGCTTTGCTTACGGCTTATGGCCGATTGCGTGGATTATCGTCACTGCAGTGTTCCTCTACAAGCTTACCGTTAAAACAGGGCAGTTTGATATTATTCGTGCTTCTGTGATTTCCATTACAGAAGACCAACGTTTGCAACTCTTATTGGTTGGCTTCTCATTCGGGGCATTCCTTGAAGGAGCAGCGGGTTTTGGTGCGCCAGTGGCAATCACTGCGGCTTTGTTGGTTGGCTTAGGTTTTAGACCGCTTTACGCTACGGGCTTGTGCTGGTAGCAAACACCGCACCAGTTGCCTTTGGAGCGATGGGCATTCCTGTGCTAGTCGCTGGGCAAGTATCGAACCTCGATCCGTTCCACATCGGGCAAATTGCAGGTCGTCAGTTACCGATTTTAGCGATTATCGTCCCATTCTGGTTAATGGTGATGATTGACGGCTGGCGTGGCTTAAAACAAACCTTCCCAGCAGCATTAGTGGCGGGTGGTTCATTTGCCTTGACCTTATTCCTCACCACCAACTTTATCGGGCCTGAATTGCCTGATATTACCGCCTCATTAGTGAGTTTGCTAGCATTAACCACATTCTTGAAAAAATGGCAGCCGAAAGAGATCTTCACCTTTGAAGGAACGAAACAGCCGACACGCCAAACCAAATCGGACTACACTTCAGGGCAAGTAATTCTTGCGTGGTCGCCATTTGCGATTTTGACCGTGTGTGTGAGCGTGTGGACGTTAAAAGATGTGAAAGCCGTCCTCTCTTTCGCTACCATTCAATTTGAATGGCCGGCCTTGCACAATCTAGTGTTGAAAGCCGCGCCAATCGTGAACGAACCTACACCTTATGCGGCCATTTTCAAAATCGACTTTCTTGGTGCAGTTGGTACATCCATTTTGTTAGCTGCGATTATTTCCGCGATTTTACTCAAAATGAAACCTGCACAAGTGGTCGAAACTTTTGTGGAAACACTCAAAGAGCTTAAGCTTTCCATCTTAACTATCGGCTTAGTGTTAGGCTTTGCATTTGTGGCAAACTATTCAGGCTTGTCTTCCACCTTGGCGTTAGTGTTAGCGGCAACGGGCGCAACCTTCCCATTCTTCTCTCCATTCTTGGGCTGGTTGGGCGTTTTCTTAACAGGTTCAGACACCTCGGCAAATGCCTTGTTCGGTTCATTACAAGCGAATACTGCAACCCAACTTGGTGTAACACCTGAACTGACAGTTGCAGCCAATACAATTGGTGGGGTAACAGGCAAAATGATTTCACCGCAATCTATTGCGATTGCCTGTGCAGCAGTGGGCTTAGAAGGCAAAGAGTCCGACTTATTCCGCTTTACGATTAAATATAGTTTGATTTTCTGCACGTTCTTAGGCTTACTTACCATACTCCAAGCCTATGTATTGCCGTGGACGATGATTTTCTTTCATAGATAAATGGAATAATATGCAAAATGCCCGCTATAAGCGGGCATTTTCTTTGGATAATTTACCAATTAACCATTATATTTTTGGAACACTAAACAAGCGTTTGTACCACCGAAACCGAAGCTATTTGACATTACGGTTGTCAATGCTTTGTCTTGGCGTTCTGTCACGATGTTTAAACCTTGCGCTTGTTCATCTAATGTTTCAATGTTGATGCTTGGTGCAATGAAGCCATTGTCTAACATCAATAATGAGTAGATTGCTTCGTGTGCACCAGCAGCACCTAATGAGTGACCCGTCATTGATTTAGTTGATGAAATCGCAGGTGTTTTTTCGCCAAATACGTTTTTGATTGCACCTAACTCTTTCACATCACCTACTGGGGTTGAAGTACCGTGTACGTTGATGTATTCAATTTCACCATTTACAGTTGCCATCGCTTGTTTCATACAACGCTCAGCGCCTTCACCGCTTGGGGCAACCATATCGTAACCGTCTGAAGTTGCACCATAGCCTACGATTTCTGCGTAAATTTTCGCACCACGAGCTAAAGCGTGTTCTAACTCTTCAACCACAACAACTGCACCACCGCCTGCGATCACGAAACCATCACGGTTTGCATCATAAGCACGGCTTGCTTTGGTTGGGGTGTCATTATATTTGGTTGAAACTGCACCCATTGCGTCGAATTCAGTTGCACACTCCCAAGAAAGTTCTTCCGCACCACCTGCGAAAACCACATCTTGTTTGCCTAATTGGATTAACTCCATCGCGTGACCGATACAGTGAGCCGAAGTTGCACAAGCAGAGCTGATTGAGTAGTTCACACCACGGATTTTGTAAGGAGTCGCTAAACAAGCTGAAACACTTGAAGCCATGGTTTTAGTTACCGCATAAGGTCCCACTGCTTTCACACCACGTGGGCCACGCACCGCATCACATGCGACTAATTGGCTATGTGCAGAACCTGTGCCTGCACCGATCACTAAACCTGTGCGGTCATTTGAAACCTGTTCTTCGATTAAGCCAGAATCTGCAATCGCTTCTTTCATTGAAAGGTATGCATAAGCTGCCGCATCGCCCATAAAGCGATAAATTTTGCGGTCGATTAACTCGGCAGGATTTAATTTTACGGTACCCGCTACTTGGCTACGCATACCCACTTCTGCAAATTCAGGTACAAATTCAATCCCTGATTTACCTTCTTTTAATGAAGCTAAAACTTCTTCTTTGTTGTTACCAATACTAGAAATAATACCTAAACCTGTAATAACGACTCTTTTCATCTTTTATCCTTTAAGTGCTTGGAAATATAACAAATCGTTCAAACTTTCAACAAAACTGTATGAAAATCTAGAAAAACTTGGCTATTTTACACAATTTTATGCTTTCTCTGAACCACTTTAACGAATTGTTTATGTGATCCGAGCTGTTGTTTGGGCAAAATCAATCTTCTTACTTGAAGCAATTGGCTTTATCTTTACTTTTTTGTTTAAACTGTTAGAGTTATTCCAAATTTTAACCTGTAACTTGGTTCTTAAAATCCACTAGAAGGGATTAGGAAGTGAAAAATCTAACGTCAATCACCACGCATTCAGATCGTTCTCATCATATTGATGCAATGCTGGCTCAAGCAATTGAGAAAATTGATGCGTTAGATCAACATCGTATTCAGCGTGCATTGGCATCAAATAATACCCACTTTAAGCACGTTTTTTATTTATTACCTCTGCTGTTGCATTATAACCTACCCGAACTTCCTGCCTATGTCGAAAATGCCCCACATGGGCTCGCCAAATTTACGTTTAATCCCTATCAGAAACGTTTTTTTAATACTCTTATTTCTGAAACCGAACGCAAAGAAGTTACTGATTACGCCTTTGATGGGCTTTATTCAATGGGAAGTACAGGCTCTATCGTGCAAACAACTAAATCTGATTTAGATTTATGGCTTTGCTATTCTCAAGAGTTGAACCAAGAGGCTTACCAACTTATCGAGCAAAAACTAGCCAAATTAACCCAATGGGCGAAAGGGTTAGGCATTGAAGTCAATTTCTATTTGATGAACCCAGAATGCTTCAAAGATAATCACCATAACTACGGCGTAAGCGAAGAGCACAGTGGCTCAGCACAACATTTTTTCTTACTTGATGAGTTTTATCGTTCAGCAGTTCGCCTGGCGGGTAAACGCCTACTTTGGTTGCATTTACCTGATAATGCCTATAAAAAAGCGATTAAATCAAAAAAAATAGATCTGAACGAATGGATCGATTTCGGTGATTTTTCCTCACTTTCTACCTCCGAATTTTTTGGAGCAAGTTTATGGCAGCTTTATAAAGGGATCGAAAGCCCTTACAAGTCGGCAATCAAAATTTTGTTGTTGGAAAGCTACGCCCAAACCTACCCAGAAACCAAGCTTATTTCAAAACAATTTAAGCAAAAACTATTGGACAACAAAACGGAGCATTATCACTTCGACCCTTATTTGGCAATGCTTGAGCAAGTAACAGATTACCTTAAAGATCGCAAAGAATTATCAAGATTAGACCGCTTGCGTCAATGTTTTTACCTCAAAGCCAAAGAAGGAAAAGTACTATACAACTGGCGTGAGCGTGAATTACAAGCCTTAATTAAGCATTGGGGCTGGAATGCACAACAGATTGCATTATTAAACGATCGCCCAAAGTGGAAGATGAAACAGGCAATCGTGCAAGATAAAATGCTGGTAGAACAGCTTTTACAAAGTTATCGCAATTTAATCAATTTTGCCCGTAAATTCCATATTGATCCAAGCATCATGACGAACGATACCGACATTTTAATGCGTAAGCTCTATTCAGTTTTTGAAATGCTGCCTGGTAAAGTCACCTTGCTAAATCCGCATATTACGCCTGATTTATCGGAACAAAATATTACTTTTATTGAAGCCCAAGAAGGTTCGGCAATGAAAGCGGGTTGGTATTTGATTAACCAATCACCTAAAAGTACCTACGACTCCTCACAGCGCTTTGTGCAATACAACAAAAATTTGCATAAACTGGTGGCGTGGGCATATTTCAACGGCGTGATTACCGTGAGTACCAAATTACACGTGGTTAGCCGACATATTGATTTACAGAAACTTCGTCAATTTATTACCGATCTACGACTCTTTTTCCCCGTTTCTGCTCCGAAAATCAGCGAAAATGAATTATTGCATCCAAACGAAATTCGTAGCCTTATTTTAGCGATTAACCTGACAAACGACCCAACGCAACACTTTGCCGATATTCGCCGCGATTTCCACTCCAGCGACTTATTCAGTTTTAATGCTTTTGAGCAAAATTTGGTGGGCAGCGTGAGCATTATCTACCGCAATATGTGGAATGAAATCCGTACCCAACATTTTGAGGGCGAGCAAGCAGTTTTGAATGCGTTGAAGTTGCTTTCCAACAAAATCTACCGCGATTCAGCACCTCCGCAATCGGTCAATGTGTTCTGTTATAGCAAACAGTTCCGCAGCGAGTTGCGGGAAACCATCGCGGATCTGGTGCATCGCTGCATTTCAGTACAAACAGGATCGATTTATGCGAATACATTTAATACGGTGAAAGTGGCAGGCAGAACTTGGCAGCTCGTGTTTAGCGATAAGAATGTAAAAATTAAACCTGTAGCAGAACAAGCGGTCGAAAAAGTAAAACGTCTTACTACATTAAGCCATTTAAGCAAAAAAGGTGAAAATCGCGTGGTGGTTTACCCAAGTGAAATCAATGATTTCGCCAGCGAAGGCTTCTTACAATTCTTCTTTGAAGATGGCAAAAATGGATGCTTTCACGTCTATATTTTAGACGAAAATAATCATATCGAAAGCTACACTAGCTGCAACGGTACAAAAGAGGAAAAAATTCGAGAAATCAACCGCTTGTATGCCGAGCAATATCTTGAAAATGACCAAAACAGCATTTTTAACTACCCGCAATTCTACCAACTTTTAGAAGAAGGAGAGGAGGTGAAAATCGTGCCATTCCAAAGTAGGCAGCATAGGGAATTTATGCAACAAAAAAAATAGAATTTTCTTTAGAACGTTGTGTTCTCTACAAACTTCAACGCATCTTCCATTACCGAGATATTCGCGCCCGCTTTGCACGCATTTTCGCTTAAATGGCGGCGCCACTGTCTTGCTCCTTTGCAATTTTGGAATGCACCAAGCATATGGCGAACAATGTGATTGAGGTAAACGCCTTTCGCTAATTCCTTTTCAATATAAGGCAACATCTTTTCCACTGCTTCTCGGGCAGTGACAAGCGGTCGATTTTCGCCAAAAATTTGCGAGTCAATTTCTCCCAATAATGAAGGATTTTGATAAGCCTCGCGCCCTACCATCACACCATCAACGAATTGAAGATGATGTTTAATTTCTTCAATGGTCTTAATACCGCCATTGATGGAGATGTTAAGATGTGAAAAATCACGCTTGAGCTGATAAACGCGCTCATAATCAAGCGGTGGAATTTCTCGATTTTCTTTCGGGCTTAAGCCAGAAAGCCATGCTTTACGAGCGTGCACGATAAAATCGTTCGAATAAGGTTGCACTTTTTCGATAAAATCGCAGAGAAATTCGTAGTTGTCTAAATCGTTAATCCCGATGCGATGTTTAACAGTGACAGGGATTTGGACTGCATCTTGCATTGCTTTAATGCAGTCTGCAACTAAATCGGCTTTACCCATCAAACAGGCACCAAACATGCCATTTTGTACGCGATCAGACGGGCAACCTACGTTTAAATTCACTTCCGCATAACCGCGTTCTTCTACCAATTTTGCACAATGTGCCAGCTGTTTTGGATCGCTTCCGCCTAATTGCAATGCTACTGGGTTTTCAGCAGGATTATACTCCAACAGATCATATTTGGCGTGAATGATTGCTGGAGCGGTGATCATTTCGGTATAAAGCAAAGCATGTTGGCTAAATTGGCGATGAAAATAACGACAATGACGCGTGGTCCAATCCAACATAGGGGCAACGGAAAATCGCCCTGAGTAAACATTTTTTTGCATAGTTTTATTGGTTAAAAGCGGTTAAATTTTTTGAGCGCTTTGCAAACGATTTTAGAAATATAACCACTTGTAATAAGTGTGAAAAATGGCGAGATAATACTACAAATCAAATGATTTTGCTTTAATTTCCTATAAAAGTTTGAAAATCCGCATAAGATATCTACAAGATTAAACAACACAATATCTTGTACTTTCACACCAATTCAAACACAAGATATAGAATGAATTTATCTAAAAGATTTTTTCCTTTATAAATCAATAAACTATTAAAAATAGTGATTTGTCAAGACTTGTTCTTACCAAAGAAATTACCTAGAATCCTCGCCCAGTTTCTCCCTCAATTAAATTATGGAAAAGATAGAGCAAAGTATGAAAAGACGTAATCTTTTTGAAAAGCGCTTGAACATCAAGCCATACGAATACCCAGAACTGCTTGAGTTTAAAGATGCTATCCGCCACTCATATTGGTTACACACCGAGTTCAATTTTACAGGTGATATTCAAGATTATCGCGCCACTATTAGCGACCATGAACGCCACGTTTTAACACGCGCAATGCTGGCGATTTCACAGGTAGAAGTGAATGTAAAACGTTTCTGGGGTGAGCTCTATCGTTATTTCCCAAAACCTGAAATGGACGATGTGGGCGGTACTTTTGCTGAATCAGAAGTTCGCCACAAAGATGCTTATTCATTCTTACTCGAAAAACTCGGTTTAAACGAGATGTTTAGCCAAATTCAAGAGATTGAACCACTTATGAACCGTATCCGCTATATGGAAGCGTTTATGAAAGATAAAGACGCGGGCAAAGGCGAGTTTGTGCTTTCATTAGTGCTTTTCTCACTGTTTGTTGAGCATATTTCGCTATTTGGTCAGTTCTTAATTATGATGTCGTTCAATAAACATAAAAACTTGTTTAAAGGCATTTCAAACGCGGTTGAAGCAACTTCAAAAGAAGAAGAAATTCACGGTAAATTTGGAATTGCGTTATACGAAATTTTACGTGATGAGCATTCAGAATTATTTACAGACGAGTTCTTTGTTGAATTAAAAACTTTATCTGATCAAGCATTTGAGGCTGAAAAAGGCATTTTAGATTGGATTTTTGAAGACGGTGATTTGAGCTTTATTAGCAAAGAAACTGTGCTTAATTATATTAAAAGCCGCTATAACAACTCATTAACGACATTAGGTTTAGAGCCTCCATACGACATCAATCCTGAGTTATTAAAAGAAACTGAGTGGTTTGATATTGAAATTCTTTCAACGAAAGAAACAGATTTCTTTAACAAACGTAGTACCGATTATAGTAAAAAAATGAAACAGATTACCGCAGATGATTTATTCTAATTCTCGCCCCGATTTTGCATGGCTAAATGAAGATAGCCGTTTATTCTTACAACGTGGTTACTTGCTTGAGGGCACAACCGCTTTAGACCGTATTCGTTATATTGCTGAACACGCTGAACGTAAACTTGGCATTGAAGGCTATGCGGATAAATTCTATCACTATATGGCTCGAGGCTATTTTTCACTCTCTTCTCCAATTTGGTCTAACTTTGGTTTAGATCGCGGTTTGCCAATTTCTTGTTTTGGTAGCTACATTGGTGACTCAATCCATGAAATTATGGAAACCACTGCAGAAGTGGGGATGATGAGCAAAATTGGCGGCGGTACATCAGGTTATTTTGGTGATATTCGTCCACGTGGTTCTGCTATCAAAAATAATGGTAAATCGGACGGTTCATTTAACTTCAGCAAGCTATTTGATACTGTAATTGATGTGATTTCACAAGGTACATCACGTAAAGGTCAATTTGCGGGCTATATCGACATCGAACACGGCGATATTGATGAGTGGTTAGACATTCACACTGAAGGTAATCCAATCCAATTGATGTACTACGGCGTTTGTGTAGGACACGATTGGTTAGAATCAATGAAATCAGGCGATCCATACAAACGCCAGCTTTGGGCAAAATTACTACAACGCAAAACCGAAACTGGGATTCCATATTTATTCTTTAAAGATAATGCGAACGCAGGTCGCCCTGATGTCTATAAAGATAAAAATATGACGGTTCACGCTTCAAACTTGTGTACTGAAATTATGTTGCCATCCAGCTCAGATGAGAGTTTCGTTTGTTGCTTATCTTCTATGAATTTGCTCTATTTTGATGAGTGGAAGGACACAGATGCTCCTGAAGTATTAACTTATTTCTTAGATGTGGTAATGAGCGAATTTATTGAGAAAAGTAACGAAATTCCATTCTTACATCGTGCGAATAAGTTTGCTCGTCGCCATCGTGCATTAGGCTTAGGCGTATTAGGTTGGCATAGTTACTTGCAAGCGAACAACATTGCGTTTGATAGCTTCCAAGCAATGCAAAAAAACAACGAAGTGTTCCGTACTTTACAAGAGAAAACGTTGAAAGCATCACAAGAACTAGCACAACGTTTTGGTGAGCCTGAAATTTTAAAAGGGTATGGTCGCCGCAATACGACATTGATGTCAATTGCACCAACCAAATCAAGTAGTTTTATTTTGGGCAGCGTGTCACCATCCGTTGAGCCGTTTAAATCAAACTACTATGTGAAAGATTTAGCGAAGATCAAAACTATTTACAAGAATCCATTCTTAGAGAAATTACTCAAAGAAAAAGGCTTAGATAACGAAGAAATTTGGGAATCTATCTTACATAATGATGGCTCTGTGCAACATTTAGCACAATTAACCGATGAAGAGAAGGAGGTATTCAAAACCTTCTCTGAAATCAGCCAGTTAAGCGTTATTCAACAAGCAGCACAACGCCAAAAATACATCGACCAAGGCCAAAGTATTAACATTATGGTTCATCCTGCAACACCTGCAAAAGATTTGAACCAGTTATACTTAACCGCAGAAGAGTTAGGTTTAAAATCAATTTACTACCAATACTCAATGAGTGCAGCACAGGTATTTAACCGCAACTTGTTAAGTTGCTCAAGCTGTGAAGGTTAAATAAATACAGATATAAAAATGGCTAAAAGATTAAATTCTTTTAGCCATTTTTGTTATCTATTTGCTTGCTTAGATTCACATTGATTATCGATAACATCTTGTTCAGACATATAGGCATAACGACATAGACTTTTATAATATCGAATCTCATCTTTAGTTAATGGTCTCTGAGCGCCTACCCTCAACTCTTCTTCTGTAAAGTTACTAACTAAATGACTATTCTCATATGTTCCATCATTATTGGATTTATTATCTACTAAGCTTACTTTCTGATTCTCTATTACAGAAGTTAAATTATGCTCATCTTTTGATTTAATATTTTTTGCAGCTCTTTTTTTTACTACCACATTTTTTTGAGATAATTGAGTTGGCTTAGAGACATTTTTCTCTAACGCACTAACTCTAGTGTTCGATTTTATTTCTGATTTAACAGAAAGTTTTGTTTCTGGCTGAGCGGCTTTCTTCGAGTTTTCTTTTTTTATTTCGGAAGCTTTTTTTACAGGTGCAATATTCGTTTCGGATGTTATTTGGGGTTCTTTTTCTGATATTGGTTGATTAACAGAGATCAACTCATTCACTATTTCTTTATGAATGACCTCTTTTGGAAGTTCAGTCTCTTTTATACTCTTAATTTCTTTAGGCAAAAGATCTTTTTCAGGTTTTGCAGTTTCTTCGTTTTTTTCTACCGCTTGCACTGGTTTTTCTTCTGCATTCGTTGTTGCAGATTGCTTCATATTATCTGAAGGATTTTGTTGTAATCTTGATTCAATTGAACGATCACAAGCAACAAGAAAGGCAATACCAACCCCACCTAAAACCAACATCTTTTTCATTTTATATCCTTATAAACCGTTAAAAATAAAATGAGCCAAAACGGCTCATTTTATAATATTTTTTAACGCATTGTAACAAATTCTTCTGAACCTGTTGGGTGAATCGCCACCGTGTTATCAAAGTCTGCTTTGGTTGCCCCCATTTTGATTGCTACCGCAAATCCTTGAATCATCTCATCAACCCCAAAGCCGATACCATGTAAACCGACAACTTTCTCTTCTGGTCCAACACACACTAACTTCATTCGGCAAGGTTGGCGATGTTGTGTTACTGCAGTATACATTGCCGTGAACGAAGATTTGTACACTTTCACGTTTGCTTCGCCATATTGTTCAATCGCTTGAGGTTCGGTTAAGCCAACAGCGCCAATTGGCGGATGGCTGAATATGACAGTTGGCACAAGGTTGTAATCTAAATGTTCATTTGGTTTATTATTGAATAGGCGCTCAGATAAACGGCGACCCGCAGCTACTGCAACCGGCGTTAATTCAATACCACCTTCGATAATATCACCCACAGCGTAAATACCTTCTACATTGGTGTTTTGGAATTTATCGACGATGATTTGACCACGCTCGTTTGTTTTTACACCTGTTACTTCAAGATTGATCACATCTGTTGCAGGCTCACGACCGATTGCCCAAATAAGGCTATCTACTATCGTTTCTCGACCATCTTTGAGTTTTAATGTGAGTGAGCCATCGGCATTTTTCACTACTTTTTCTGGCAGTGCATGTGTGTGTAAATGAATGCTATCTTGTTCCATCACTTGCATCAAGGCTTCTAAAATATAAGGATCTTGATTACGTAATGGTGCATGTTGGCGGACAAACAAATGCGTTTCTGTTCCTAAGCTATTAAACACGCCCGCGATTTCTACCGCAATGTAACCCGCACCTACAACCGCTACGCGTTTTGGCAATGCATTTAATGCAAACACACCATCTGAAGTGATACCATACTCAGCCCCTTCAATTGCTGGAATGCTTGGACGACCGCCTGTCGCGATTAAAATGTGATCTGCGGTGACTAATTCAGTTGAGCCATCTGCATAAGTCACTTCAATCGTTTTCGCATCTTTAAAACGTGCAAAACCATTTAAGACATCGACATTATTTTTCGCTAATACATTATTGTATGAAGTATGAATACGACCGATATACGCTTGGCGGCTTTCTACCAATTTTGCGTAATCAAAGCCTTTCACTTCTACATCAAAACCGTAATCCGGCGCATATTGATTGATTGCATCCGCAATATGAGCACCGTAGAACATCACTTTTTTCGGCACACAGCCTACGTTTACACAAGTTCCGCCTAAATGTTTTGCTTCAATAATCGCACATTTTTTACCATAGCTTGCTGCACGGTTAATAGAAGCAATACCGCCTGAACCGCCGCCGATAGCAACGTAGTCGTAATGTTTAGTCATTTGTTATTCCTTAATTGATAAAATAAAAGCGGTCTGATTTTAACCACTTTTTGCAAAAATGTATTGAATTATTGTGATAGGTTACAAGCCTAAATATTTTGGCGAGGTACCGCATTTGCGTAGCCGAATTGTCGCCACGCTTCATAAACGACCACAGCAACTGAGTTCGATAAATTCATACTGCGACTATCTTTACACATCGGAATACGAATTTTTTGTGATATTGGTAATGTGTCCAAAATATCTTTGGGGATGCCTCGGCTTTCAGGGCCGAACATCAAAAAATCACCCAGTTCATAGTGCACATCGCTATGATTCGGTTCCCCTTTTGTAGTTAAAGCAAAGAGACGTTTTGGCTTCGCCGTTGCTAAAAAATCCTCGAAATTCTTATATTTTTTAATGTCCACAAACTCGTGATAATCCAAGCCAGAACGTTTTAATTTTTTATCGTCCCACGTAAATCCAAGTGGCTCAATCATATGTAAACGGAAACCACAGTTTGCACAAAGTCGGATAATATTGCCACTATTTTGCGGAATTTCAGGTTCATATAACACAATATCTAACATATTTTCCTCTACTTAATCTGGGTTTCAATAATGCCACCACCTAAGCAAATTTCGCCTAAGTAGAACACGGCGGATTGTCCTGGCGTAACTGCAATTTGTGGCTCATCAAAAATCACTTTGATGGTATTGTCATCAAGCGGTTGAATTTCACACGGAATATCCGCTTGGCGGTAGCGGGTTTTCACCGTGCAACGCAAATTTTCACGCAACGGTTGCATATCCACCCAAGTGAGTTGCGAGGCGATTAAACCAGTCGAAAGCAAGGCGGAATTGTCGTGCCCTTGTGCGACTACTAACACATTGTTGATTAAATCTTTTTCCACCACATAGAACGGATCTTCGCTTAAACCTTTCACACCGCCAATACCTAAACCTTTACGCTGACCGAGGGTGTGATACATCAAGCCATCGTGACGACCAATTACTTTACCGTCCACTGTGCAAATTTCACCGGGTTGAGCAGGCAAGAAGCGGGCTAGAAAGTCTTTAAATTTGCGTTCGCCGATAAAGCAGATCCCCGTAGAATCTTTTTTCTTTGCCGTAGCTAAACCAAGATCTTCAGCAATTTTACGTACAATCGGCTTTTTAATTTCGCCCACTGGGAACAAACTCTGCCCGATTTGCTTTTTATTTAACGCATAGAGGAAGTAACTTTGGTCTTTATTTTCATCTAAACCACGTAATAATTGTGCATTGACATCGTCCCCACTACGGCGAACATAATGCCCAGTGGCAATATAATTTGCCCCTAAATCTTCAGCCGCATACTCTAAAAAGGCTTTGAATTTAATCTCTTTGTTGCACAAAATATCAGGGTTCGGCGTGCGGCCTGCTTTATATTCACTTAAAAAATGCTCGAACACATTATCCCAGTATTCCGCCGCAAAGTTAATTTTATGCAGCTTCATCCCCAATTTATCCGCGACCGCTTGAGCATCGGCTAAATCCGCTGCTGCAGTGCAATGATCTGTATCGTCATCCTCTTCCCAGTTTTTCATAAACAAGCCTTCTACTTGGTAGCCTTGTTGTTGAAGAATAAACGCAGAAACAGAGGAATCCACACCGCCCGACATACCGATAATCACTTTTTTCTTAGCGTTTTCAGCAAGTTGTTCAGGGGAAAGTTGAGGAAAGTGTTGATTGTAAGTGTTTGAATTTAACATAGTTCTCCCGTAACTTCGGTTAAGGCGAAGCACATTTGGTTATATGGAAAATGCTCGGAAAACCGAGCATTTACGTTATTTTTGATAAAAGATTTTACCTATACTATCTTAATTGGCTATAGATGGACAGATCAAACAAATATGGACTATTAGATTCATCAAGATCTAACCAAATTTTAGTTAAAATCGTTTGTATTAGATTTATACCTTTTAAAGTTAAATCAATATCAGAGCTTTCACGATAGCTTACCTTAGTACGAGAACCATAAATAATCGCTTTCTCTACTTCGGGATATTTACACAAAATATCAGTAATGATTTTTTGCTGTTTAACATCTAATCCAAACTGTTCTAACACTTTGTTTTCATCTTCTCTTATAATTGCAAGAATAAAGGATAATAAACATCATAAATTTTGCTAAGAATTTTTTTCAGCTGTCACTTTATAATAAGTATGAACAGATAGAATGTGATTTTGTACTATTTCAAGCCATAAAGCTCCATCACTAATCAAATTGCGATTAAAAGCATAGCGTATTGCATCTCAACTACCACCAATCTCAACATAGCCTTGATATTCCAAATAATCTCTTACATTATTTTACTTCATAAAACTGCGGTTCGCCTTTGTTAAAACGCGCCACTTCTTCAGGATCCGCACTACCATCTGCAATTTTCGCTTTGAGGTTATCGCAAGGCTCTTCGCAATCACACATTTTTTTCATACCAAGGGCAGTAATACCACCGCAGCTACCTTTAATGGTTTTGCCTTTGATGATAAAGCCGATAGACATCGCGAAAATCACAGCGATGAAAAAACCAAAAGTAATTAAAAGGATTTCCATTATTCACTCCAATTTATTTAGGACAAATCAAACACAAAACTAATACTTCGACAAGCTCGGTAACCGTTTTGTATTATCTGGTTATTTCTGTTCGATTAATTTTTTAAATTTGCTCGACATTTGAGTTTCAAAATTATCGCCTTTTTTGATAATCAAGAATACCGCCAATTTCTCTTTTTCAGCAATTGATAATGCCTTTTCTGCACCAAGGACAAATAAGCCAGTCGATAAGCCATCGGCAGTCATGGTGGTTGGTGCAAGCACGGTAATTGAGGCAAGATTGTGGCTTACCGGGCTTAATTTACTTGGGTCGATAATATGCGACATACGGTTGCCATTTTCATCTTCGAAATAGTTACGGTAGTTGCCAGAGGTTGCCATCCCTAAATTATGTAATGGGGCAATCATTTGCACCGATTCACCTTGAGCGAAGTTTGGTTGTTCAATTGCAATTCGCCACGGCTCATTTTGTAAATTGTTACCCTTGCCACGCAATTCTCCGCCAATTTCGACTAAGTAATTAGTTACACCGAGTTGTTCTAAGCGTTCAGCAAGTTTATCTACGCCAAAACCTTTCGCAATAGAAGAAAGATCAAGATAAAGCCCTTTTACGCTTTTAGTGAGCGTTGGCTTTTCGCCCGTCATATCAAGGCTAAACTTATCAATCCCCACTACAGCTGCACGTTCTGCAATTTGTGCTTCGCTAGGTACTTTATTTAAGCGTTTATCTGGCCCGAAACCCCATAAATTGACAAGAGGACCAACGGTCACATCTAAAGCACCATCAGTCACTTTATTCAAGTGAATCGCTTCTTGCACGACTTTGGCAAAGTCTTTAGAAATCGTAAAAGGTTGGTTAGCTTCAGTATTGTGATTAAACTGACTGATCTCTGAATCTTTTTGGTAAGTGGACATTTCGTCATTTACCGTTTTGAGCAAGCCATCAAGCTGCTTTTGCACTTCTTCTGCTTTTGGAAGCTGCACCTTACCATCATCAATATATTTGACATGGTAGGTCGTTCCCATCGTTTTACCTTCAAAAGAAATTTGTTCAGGCGCTTTTTCGCAAGCGGTCAAAAAAAGTGAGCCGATTGCAAGAAATAAAAGAGATTTAAGTTTCATTATTCTACTATTTGGGTTGATAAAGGTTCATCCAGCAAAGGAAAATCTTCGTAACGAGTTAGGATGATCTGTTTAAAATTGTCACTACAACTTGCCCAATCAATCAGATCCACTTTAAACGGTAAATCCGAATCTGAAAAGGCTTCTTCCAATTCTCTCTGCTGACGAATAGTAAGCGGTGCTTCCGTAAGCAAAACCAAATCTAAGTCAGAATAGGGCTTCGCAGTTCCTTTAATCCGAGAACCAAACACCCATACCTTGGTAGTAGGTAGTTGCTTTGCTAAGATTTTTTGCACAATCGCTAACTGGTTCACACTAAGATCAATCATCTTGATTACGTTGTTGTAATTGTTTAAGTAAAAAACGGCTACTTTCTAAAAAATCAAAAATGCCGTTATAAACTTGCTGTGCCTTGCTTTCATCATAAGTATGAGAAGTGATGTTTCGCATTTTACGGTAATCTAGCCAGTCTTCCATTCGTTCAATTAAGCCATATTGCACGGAAAGGCGTAGCACATCGCGAAATTCAGCACCATCAATATCTAAATCATTTGAGGCAATACGTCTTAATTGCCGTTTAAGCATTTTTATGTCTAATTCATAGACAAATTCAAATTTTTGAATCGCTCCCACGATCAAGGTATCTTGTATGATCGGCTGCTGAGCGTTAAACCATTCTTGATTTTCAAGACTTTTTAAAGTTTCTTCTAAGGAAATAAAAGCCTTTTCAAGTGCAGTTGTATCTAATATCTCTGTCATTGCTTATATGTAACAAGCGGTACGATTTGCAAAATATTTTACAAATCGAACCGCTTTTATTGATTAAGTGAGATTAACCACCGAAGTCATCTAATAAAATGTTTTCGTCTTCTACACCTAAATCTTTCAGCATCTTAATTACCGATGCATTCATGATTGGAGGTCCACACATATAGTATTCACAATCTTCTGGGGCTTCATGATCTTTTAAGTAGTTTTCATAAAGCACGTTGTGAATAAAGCCTGTGTAACCTGTCCAGTTATCTTCTGGTAATGCATCTGACAACGCTACATGCCATACGAAGTTATCGTTTTCAGCTTGGAGTTGGTCGAAGTCTTCTTGATAGAAGATTTCACGTTTAGAACGCGCACCATACCAGAATGACATTTTACGTTTTGAATGTAAACGTTTTAACTGGTCGAAGATGTGTGAACGCATTGGCGCCATACCTGCACCACCACCGATAAATACCATTTCTGCATCGGTTTCTTTCGCGAAGAATTCACCGAATGGACCAGAAATCGTGACTTTATCGCCCTCTTTTAATGACCAAATATATGAAGACATTTGACCTGGAGGTGCATCTGGGTTGCTTGGTGGTGGTGTTGCGATACGCACATTAAGCATAATAATGCCTTTCTCTTCAGGGTATGAAGCCATCGAGTAAGCACGAATGATATGCTCATCCACTTTAGAAACATAACGCCAGAGGTTATATTTGTCCCAGTCCTCGTGATACTCTTTTGGAATATCGAAATCTTTATAATTAACTGTGTGAGGATCGGCTTCAATTTGGATATAACCACCTGCACGGAATGGCACTTCTTCACCCTCAGGAATCGCTAATTTAAGCTCTTTGATGAAGGTTGCTTTATTATCATTAGAGATAACAGTACATTGCCATTTTTTCACGCCGAAGATTTCTTCTGGAAGTTCAACGTCCATATTGCCTTTTACGTTTACTTGGCAAGATAAACGGTAACCTTCTTTGGCTTCACGTTTGGTGATATGAGAAAGTTCAGTTGGAAGGATTTCGCCACCGCCTGATTTTACTTTCACAATACATTGACCACATGAGCCACCGCCACCACAAGCGGATGATACGAAAATCCCTTTGCTTGCTAAAGCACCAAGTAATTTTCCGCCCGCTGGAAGTGTGATTGATTTTTCAGGATCGTCATTAATGGTAATAGTGATATCACCAGAATCCACTAACTTCGATTTTGCTAAAAGGATAAATACTGCAAGCACTAATACAAGGGCAGTAAATACCACGATACCGAAAATAAAATTACTATCCACGATATGCTCCTTATAATTGAATGCCTGAGAATGACATAAAGCCTAATGCCATTAAACCTGCAGTGATGAAGGTGATACCTAAACCACGTAAGCCTGCTGGCACATCTGAGTATTTCATTTTCTCAGTTAAACCCGCAAGGGCAACGATAGCCAGCATCCAACCTGTTCCTGCACCAATACCATACACGATAGATTCACCGAAGTTATATTCACGTTGAACCATAAATGATACGCCACCGAAGATCGCACAGTTTACAGTAATCAACGGTAAGAAAATACCTAAGGCACTATAAAGTGCAGGGAAGTATTTATCTAATACCATCTCAAGAATTTGTACGATACCCGCAATCACACCAATGAAAGTGATGAAGTTTAAGAAGGTTAAATCTACGCCTTCTACTAACGCACCATCTTTTAAAACGTGTTCGTAAACTAATTGGTTTGCAGGTACAGAAATACCTAATACAACGATTACCGCAACACCTAAACCAAAAGCAGTCGAAACTTTCTTAGACACCGCAAGGAATGTACACATACCAAGGAAGAAAGAAAGTGCCATATTCTCAATGAATACAGATTTTACAAAAATACTGAGTAATTCTTGCATCTTATTTCTCCACTTGTTCTGGTTTCCATGTTCTGATTGCCCAGATCACAAAACCAATGATAAAGAATGCACTTGGTGCTAAAAGGAATAAACCGTTCGCTTGATACCAACCACCATCTTGGATAGTTTGGAAGATAGTCACACCGAAAAGTTTACCTGAACCAATTAGCTCACGTAAGAATGCAACGATAACTAACATCGCACCATAACCTAAACCGTTACCAATACCATCTACGAAACTTTCAACTGGACCAGATTTCATTGCGAATGCTTCCGCACGTCCCATTACGATACAGTTAGTAATGATCAAACCAACGAAGACCGATAACTGTTTTGAAAGTTCATAAGCATAAGCACGTAAAATTTGGTCAACCAAGATTACTAATGATGCAATAATCGCCATTTGCACAATGATACGGATACTATTTGGAATGTAGTTACGGATCATTGAGATGAACATACTCGAGAAAGCGGTTACTAAACTTACCGCAATCGCCATTACCACCGCAGTTTTTAACTGTGTAGTTACCGCCAATGCAGAACAAATACCTAAAATTTGTAATGCAATTGGGTTGTTATCTACGATTGGAGATAACAGTAGATTTTTAAGGTTGTTGCCTGCCATTAGTTAGCTCCTGCTGTTGCTTTAAATTTCGCTAAGAATGGACCAAAACCATTTTGACCGAACCAGTATTTGAATGAACCATCAACACCGTTTGAAGTTAAGGTTGCACCTGAAAGACCATCAATACCGTGATCTTTATTTGCTGATGCCCCTTTACCCACGGTTAAAGCAACATTGCCTTGTTCGTCAAATAATTTTTTGCCTACAAAGTGTTTTTGCCAAACAGGGTTTGCAATCTCACCACCAAGACCAGCGGTTTCACCTTGTTCATAGTAGGTAATACCGTTAATGGTATTGGCATCAGATTGCACTGCCACTAAGCCGTACATAATTGACCATAAGCCGTTACCATACATTGGCAATACCGCTTGGACAACTTTGCCGTTGTCATCTTTTACAAGATAAACTTCAGCATATTTTGCACGCACTTTAATGTTTGCTCTGTCATCTGCTTGTGCAATTTGGATACTTTGAGCAGGATCTTTCGCTGCTGCTTTTGCGTCAAAGTTAGTAATACCATCCACATAGTCACCTGTTGCTAAATCCACGATTTTTGGCTCGATGAATTTTGCGTAAGTGTCTTGGACATTAGTATTTTCTTGCATTAAACCAGCCGCTTGTAAGATGTTTTTCTGTTTATCAAGCTGTTTTTGGATCTCTTGTGTTGGTTTTAATAACACCGCAGCACCTGCTACGATAAGAGAACACACTAAGCTCAACAACACAACGACGGTTAAAGTACCACCAACGCTATCTTTATTAAATTTAGCCATTATGCAGTCTCCCCCGTTTTTACAGCAGTTCTCACTTTTCTGCGTTTAATGTTACCTTGAACTACTAAGTAGTCGAAGATTGGTGCAAATAAGTTAGCGAATAAGATTGCTAACATCATACCTTCTGGATACGCCGGGTTTACCACGCGAACAAGCACTGCCATGAAACCGATTAAAATACCGTACCACCACTTACCTTTATTGGTAAATGATGCAGATACTGGGTCGGTTGCCATAAAGAACATACCGATTGCAAAGCCACCTAACACGAAGTGCCAATGCCATGGCATTGAGAACATTGGGTTAGTGTCTGAACCGATGATGTTAAACATCGTTGCAGTCGCAGCCATACCGATCATTACACCTGCAATGATACGCCATGAAGCAATGCGTGCGAACACGATAATTGCAGCACCGACAATTAACGCAAGAGTTGAAACCTCACCCATTGAACCAGGTAAGTTGCCTAAGAACGCATCCATCCAAGTAATTGGTTCACCTGTTGCAACGTGTTTAAGTGCTGCTTCGCCGCCTTGTGCCCATTGTGAAAGTGCAGTTGCACCTGAGAAACCGTCCGCTGCCGTCCAAACTAAGTCACCCGAAATTTGAGCTGGGTATGCGAAGAATAAGAATGCACGACCGGCTAACGCTGGGTTCATAAAGTTTTTACCTACACCACCGAAAACTTCTTTCGCAACAACCAAACCGAAAGTGATACCAAGAGCAGCTTGCCATAATGGTAATGTTGGTGGAACGATTAACGCAAATAAAATGGTTGTTACGAAAAAACCTTCATTTACTTCGTGTCCACGCACGATAGCAAATAATAATTCCCAGAACATGCCGACTGCGAACGCAACGATATAGATAGGTAAGAAGAAAATTGCACCGAGTGCCATTTTGTTTCCCCAACCTGCTGCAGAAGTTAAGTCAATTCCGACCGCTTGTGCTAAAGCGTAGTGCCAGTCAGCTTCCACTAATTGTGATAAGTTACCTAAGCTGGTAATCGCTTGAATTGATTGATGACCCACGTTATACATACCGTAGAATAACGCTGGGAACAATGCTAACCAAACGATGATCATCATACGTTTTGAGTCTAAAGCATCACGTACGTGAGTCGTTTTTTGCGTTGCTGTACCTGGTGTATAGAACAAAGTAAATACCGATTCAAATAACGGGTATAATTTTGCGTATTTACCACCAGGAAGAAACGCGGGTTCCATTTTTTCAAAAAGATTTTTCAAACCCATTTCTAACCTTCCTTCTCAATCTTGTCTAATGCTTGACGCAAGAAGAAACCGTAATCGGTTTTACCTGGACAGACGAAAGTACATAACGCCAAATCTTCTTCATCTAACTCTAATGCACCTAATAATTGTGCTGAGTCTGTATCACCCACTTCTAAATCACGAAGCAAGTGTGATGGAAGAATATCTAACGGCATTACACGCTCATAGTTACCGATTGGCACCATTGCACGATGACCACCATTTTCAGCCGTAGTAAAGTTAAATAACTCACGACCAAAGTGCCCTAACACCGTACGCGTAATTGAGAATTTGTTTACTTGTGGAGAAATCCAGCCCATAAATTCTTTTGTTGTATCTTCTGCAATCACAGACACTTGTAATGCATAACGCCCTAAATAATCGTGAGCACCTTCCGCTTTCGCACCATAAAGTACAGAACCTGAAATCACACGATTATTACCTGCATTTAGTTCATTTGCAGTTAATTGTGAAAGGTTCGCACCAATGCGAGTACGGATTAAACGAGGATTTTTCACTTGTGGACCTGCAAGAGCAACTACGCGATCTGTAAATAATTCGCCTGTTGTGAATAATTTACCGATAGCGATCACATCTTCATAGTTTAAGTGCCACACTTGTTTATTGATGCCAACTGGATCGATAAAGTGGATATGCGTACCCACAAGACCTGCAGGGTGAACACCAGCAAACTCGTGAACATTTACACCGTTTACAGAAGGCACATTTGAGCCCGCTTTTTTCACTAAATTGATTTTACCTAATTTAGTTAAAACGGTTAAACCGTGCTCAAAGTCTGCTTTATATTCGTTAATAATCACAGTTGGATCTGCCGCTAATGGGCTTGTGTCCATCGCATTCACGAAAATAGAAGATGGCACAGCATCTAATGCAGGGACCTTGCTAAATGGACGAGTGCGTAACGCAGTCCATAAGCCAGATTCCACTAAATTTTGTTTTACTTGCTCAGCTGTTAAAGAAGCTAATTGAGCCACTTCATAGCGAGTAAAGGTAACTTGCTCATCACCCTCAACTTTGATCACTACTGACTGAAGAACACGCTTCTCACCACGGTTGATTGCAACCACAGTACCACTTGCAGGAGCAGTGAACACCACGCCAGCGTTCTTTTTATCTTCAAAAAGTACCTGACCTTTCTTCACTACATCGCCTTCACGCACTTTCATTGAAGGACGCATACCTACATATTCTTCGCCAAGGATCGCAACTTCCGTCACGGTATTGCCGTTATGGATTACTTGTGCTGGAGCACCTGCAATAGGTAAATCCAAGCCTTTTTTGATTGTAATCATATTATTTGCACTACTTCTCTTGGGTTTAAAAAATGATTGCGAACAATCGCAACCGCGTATTGAGTTGTAACGAGTTTAACCACAAACGAACTCCCCCACTTATGATTAAAGGTTACAAAAAGCTCTCAAATCGTATCTACAGCATCAAAACATGTGTAAAATAAAACAGCTCATTTTACCTAAAATGCTAAAAAATTTCCATAAAATCCCGACTTTTTTACATTTTACTCTTGAAAAGTTTGAACTTTATCAACATTTAGGCAAGAGCATTTTAACAAATACCCATAACGAGTTACCCTACCTTAATGAGATAGAAAGCACAACAAGAAAAATGTAAAACTATCGAAGAAATCGACCGCTTATCTAGCCTAAAAGCAGAATTAGGCGTAAAATACCCAACAAATTTAGTCAAATATTTAGCCAAATAGAGAGAAAAAATGGAACAAGAACAACTTATTCACATCACTATTTCTGACGATGCACAAGCTCATTTCCGTCGTCTATTAGAACAACAAGAAGAAGGTACAAATATCCGTATTTTCGTTGTAAACCCAGGCACACCAGGTGCAGAATGCGGGGTTTCCTACTGCCCACCAAATGCTGTTGAAGAGACTGACAGTCAATTCGACTACAACGGTTTTTCCGCGTTTGTGGACGAAATCAGTTTACCATTCTTAGATGAAGCAGAAATTGATTACATCACCGATCCAATGGGCTCACAACTCACTTTAAAAGCACCAAACGCAAAAATGCGTAAAGTGGCAGACGACGCACCATTTATTGAACGCTTAGATTATGTGATTCAAACCCAAATCAACCCTCAGCTTGCAAGCCATGGCGGTAAAATTACTCTGATTGAAGTGACTGATGATAAAATCGCTATTCTTCAATTCGGCGGTGGCTGTAATGGTTGCTCAATGGTGGATGTGACCTTAAAAGAAGGCATCGAAAAACAACTGCTTGCAATGTTCCCAGAAGAGCTGGTAGGAGTGAAAGATGTGACCGAACACCAGCGCGGTGAGCATTCTTATTACTAAAAACAAAGGCTACGAAAATACCTATTTTCGTAGCCTTTCGACATTTCTTTCATAAAGTAATAATCGATCAAATTTTTATTTTTTATGAATTATTACTCTCTTTTTTCTCTTTTTTCATTCGATTTTCTGGCTCAGGATCAAATTTCGCAACAGGCACACAACCTCGGCAAGCACCGCGATTAACGCCAAGTTCTTCGCAAAATTGGTCATATTTTTCTAATGTTTTTTTAAACCAGCTTTTTTTCTCATCACTCATTTTTCTTTCCTCCAGTTTGAAAAAAAACGGTAAGATTTCTCTGCTATTTTGCAAATTTGAGAGAAAATTTCACCGCTTGTTATTAATCTCGGAAGTTATTGAATTGGAACGGCTGTCCTAATTCTGCACCTTTCACCAGTTGAATAACAGATTGAAGGTCATCACGAGATTTACCTGTAACACGCACCTGATCGCCTTGAATCTGTGCCTGCACTTTAATTTTTGCATCTTTGATCAGCTTCGTGATTTTTTTCGCCATTTCGGTTTCAATCCCTTGTTTTAGTTTAATCTCTTTACTGTAAAGTTTGCCGTGATGTTCGTTTTCAGATAGAATATCAAGAGAGTTATGCTCAATACCACGTTTTACGCAAGAGCCAATTAAAATCTCAATCAATTGATCTAATTGGAAATCCGACTCAGTAGTAATTTTGATGATTTCGTTTTTCTCATTTAATTCGATAACCGCCTCTACACCGCGGAAATCGTAGCGTGTGCTTAATACGCGATTTGCATTTTCCACCGCATTACGCACTTCGTGTAAGGTAATTTCTGAAACAATGTCAAAAGATGGCATTTTACTTTCCTCTTAATTTATCAAAAATAGTTTTTGCGTTTAACAACAGCAAAATCGCTGTTAAGTCTGCAGAGTTTACCACAAATTTCGCTTGTTCTTGCACTTTTGGTTTAGCGTGCAGTGCTACACCTAAAGTGGCGGTTTTGAGCATCAGTACATCGTTCGCACCATCACCTGCTGCAACCCATTGGCTGGCTGGAATTTGGTATTTTTCGCCCAACATTTCAAGTGTCTCTTTTTTATATTGTGCATCCACCACTTTGCCAAGCACTTTACCTGTGAGCTTGCCATCAATAATTTCCAGCTGGTTTGACACCGCATAATCCAAGCCGTAAGTCTCTTTGAGGTAATCCGCAAAATAATCAAAACCACCAGAAGCAATGGCAATCTTCCAGCCTTGTTGTTTGAGCGTTTGCACCAACAGTTCAAAGCCATCCATAAGCGGTAGATTTTCTCGCACTTTTTGCAAAATACTTTCTGGGGCATTTTCAAGCGTGCCCACGCGTTTACGTAAACTCTGCTCAAAATCTAACTCGCCACGCATCGCACTGGCTGTAATCGCAGAAACCACTTCGCCTGTGCCTGCCAATTTTGCAATCTCATCAATACACTCAATTTTGATTGCGGTCGAATCCATATCCATAAGCAATAAACCTTGTTGATTGAAATTAGGCATTTCTGTTAAATCAGCAAGATCGATATTCAATTGGCGAGCTATTTCTTTGTATTTACAAGCGGTCGATTCTGTTTTAAAAAATGCAACTTGGTAGTCTAAATAGACCGCTTGTCCAACACATTCTGCTGAAATCTGTTGGCTAAATTCGTTAATTTGGGTTTGAGTGAATTGTTTTGCGTAAATAAAAATTGTGTTTGGCATAAAATATATTGGCAAATTAAGAGGATTATATTGTTATATCTAAATCTAAACCCCGAGCCATGTACGTACAGGACCTGTATCAACATGCACAAAATTACTGCGAGGATAATAACCTACACCGCCATTGCTTAAACTTTCCGCCGCTTGCTTCACTTTAACTAATGGTACACCAGAGAATTGAATATCAACTGCCTGCCCACGAATATGGAAGCTGTTGCTTGCAACGCCGTGATGCTCGCGTTTTAATTTTGCATTAGTTTTAGCTGAGCGATAACCACTAATCACTATCACTTCTGCATTACGTAAGCCAAGGCGTTGCTGGAGTTGGTTGAGTTTCACAAAAAGATTAGGATCAATGCGTCTTACTTCTCCCGTACGACGATCACGCATTAGATAATTGAGCTGTTTTAGATCATTTGCGACTAAATTATTGCCGTTGAATTTGACGGCGTAGGTATCGCCCGTGTTGATATTGCGAAAACGTAGTGCAAGCGGCTTCACCGTAGACAGGCTTGCCAACACCTGTTGGGGGAGTAAACTCGCCCCTAATACAATACCGCCTAGCGAAAGCCATTTGCGGCGTTGAAGATTAATTGGATTCATGAATCACCTCATTCATTGAGTTGAATAAAATTAAATTGTCTGAAATCAAAGAGATAACTTAATTTTATTAAACATAAATTATTACATTTGAGATTATTATAAAAACAAAAGTTCCGAGAAGCGGTTAATTCTTCTCGGAATTTTTCATTTTTGCAAATTAGATCACATTTTTAACCGCTTGCCAGTTAAGATTTGGCTTTGGCTGATTTTGATCGAGCTTGTAAATATCTGGCAAGGTAAACACTTTCCCTCCTTCTACCCACGTAGTAACGTAGTAGAGATATACAGGGTTTTCAGAGTTAATTCTTGCAGATGTTGTTTTTTTGCTGTCTAGCACTTTTTGCTGTTTATCGGCAGACCAACCCGCTTCACGCAATAATACGGTCGCTAATTCATCCGCTTTTGCCACACGCACACAGCCCGAACTTAACGCACGATCTGTTTTTCCGAATAATCCACGGTTTGGCGTATCGTGTAAGTAAATCGCATCTGAACTTGGCATATTGAATTTATAACGACCTAATGCACTATCATCGCCCGCTTTTTGGCGGATACGATATGGAATGCTTTTCGTGTTGAGATATTTTGACCAGTTCACGCTATATGGATTCACTTTGTTACCACTGCCATCTAAGATTTCGTAGTTGCGCGTATCGGCAATGCCTGGATTTTTCGCCAACGCAGGAATGATGTCTTTGCTTAAAATCGTTGGTGGTACATTCCAAGGTGGATTTACCACTACATTGCTTAATTTGCTATACATCACAGGCGTACGGCGATCTTCTCGACCAACAATTACTTTCGATTGCAGCACAGGTTTGCCATCAAGGAAATAGTAAAGCTGATAGCTTGGAATATTCACGAAAATGCCATTATTAAAACTTGGGATAATACGCAGACGCTGAGCATTCAATGCTAATTTATAGAAAGTCGTTGCGTTTGAATCGATCGATTTTTCTCCGCCTTTTGCAGGTTTCCCTTTTGTCGCTTTTTTCTCACCGCTTGCAGCAGTACCATTTGGCGACATTGCCAATAAGCGGGCTGTCGTTTCTTGATATAAATGGTTGCTAGGCACAAGATTATTCACAAACTGAGCTGCATTGCCATTTTTTACGGCGCTTGCCCAGCTTGAGATATTGTCCAAACTTGGTGCTGAAGTGCGGTATGAACCTAAGTTGTAGAGCCAATTATTAGCATTACGTGCGACATTTTTGTTGTAGTAAAGATAATCTAAAAAAGCATCAGTAAGCAAAATATCACGAGCTAAAAACTCTTCTGGCTGATTTAAAATTTGTTGTAATGTACCCACTGCTTTATTTGATACACCACTTGCAGCAAAAAGAGCATACTCTTTTAAAAAAGTACGCGTTGCTGTTGCATCCGACCACATTGGTGCGAAATCGTTATCTAAATAAACTTTAGCCGTTGTTGAGCTTAATAATAAGGCATTATTGCCCACTTCTTGCTTCACACGCGTTTCTGCTTCAGCAAGTTTACGCACTTGCTCTTGGCGAATTTGCTCCTGTTCTACTGCATAATTTGCATCTTTTGCCAACTCTGTTGCTCGCTCTTGCTGAGCTTCAAAACTTAACAGAGGTAAGATTTTATCTTGTTGCGTCTGTAGGCCATGTTGCTGATTCGTTTGTTGAATAGGTAAAGTTGCCTGCTCAACAGTTGTCGTTTCCGCCATTGCAATTGCCGAAAGGCTCATCACTAATGGCAATAATTTAAATTTTTTCATCATGAAATCTCTAACCTAAAAATTAAGCCGCTTGTTGGTTTTACCTCAGCGGCTTAGTAAGATTACAATATTATAAAGAGTTTACGCTTTTTTATCAATTTCTAACCAATCAACCATCATTTGCTCGGTTTCTTTTAAATAGAAATCAGGTGCTTCGTAATCTTTTGGTAATGCATCAATATCTTTGAGCGTTTTTTTACCTTCACGTTTAAAGCGTTCGTTTAAGTTTTTCAAACGGCGATCTTCGTCCTCTTTATTCTCTTTTTGGCGTTCAGCTAAATTAAGCGACATAAATTTACGCTCATCACGCTCTTTACGAATCGTAATATCTTCATTCACCACGATAAATTCTGGATTTTTCGCTACACGTTCCTCGTGTTTTTGGGTTAAAGTCTCAACCGCATCCCGAGCGTGCCCTGCTTCTTGATAATTTGCAGCAGGAATTTTATCCCAAGGCAAGGCGTTATCTTCAAAGCTTTCACCCGTTTTCGCGGCATTGATGATTTCAGGGAATTTAATATCCGCATCTACCCCTTTTAATTGCGTACTGCCACCGTTAATGCGGTAAAATTTTTGGATGGTATATTGAATATAACCTAACGGATCTTTATCCAAATCATATACAAAATTCAATGAGCGGCTTTGTTGCACCGTCCCTTTGCCGAAAGTTTGTTGCCCTACGATGATTGCACGGTTATAATCTTGCATCGCTGCCGCAAAAATTTCTGAAGCGGAAGCACTATGGCGGTTGATCATCACCATCAACTTGCCGTCATAGATCGATTTATCCGCCTCAGGATCTTCGTGCACTTTAATGCGATTGAAAGCATCACGCACCTGCACAACAGGTCCTTCTTTAATAAATAAACCAGATAATTCAATTACTTCCGTTAAAGAACCACCGCCATTTTCGCGTAAATCAATGATGAGAGCGTCCGCTTTTTTCTCTTTCATTTGTGCCAATAATTTACGCACATCGCTGGTTAAGCCAATATAGAAAGAAGGAATTTTAATCACAGCGATATTTTTACCATCAACTTTATCCATGCTAAGTTTAGCCGCACTGTCTTCAATACGAACTTTATCACGAGTTAAAGAGATAATTTTGGTTTTCCCCCCTTTCTCTGGTTCAATTTCTAAACGAACCACCGAGCCTTTTTTACCTTTGATCTTATCAACCACATCATCTAATCGCCAGCCAATAACATCTTCAATCTCTCCTTTTTCGCCTTGACCCACACCCACGATTTTATCACCCACTGAGATTTTTTTACTGCGAGCAGCAGGTGCACCAGGTACAAGTGAACGGATAGAAGTAATATCATCTTCCATTGAAAGCGTTGCTCCAATGCCCTCAAGTGAGAGGTTCATACTCTCTTGGAACGCTTTAGCTGCACGAGGTGATAAATAGCTCGTATGCGGATCGATTTCACGTGCAAACGCATTCAAATAAGTTTGTAAAATATCATCAGCCTTAATTTGCGTGAGACGTTTAATCGCTAAATCATAGCGTTTCACCAAAGTTTTCTTGATTTCAGGCCATTTTTTCTCTTTGAGATAGAGATTGATAATGTCATTTTTGACACGTTCTTCCCAAAGTTTATCTGCCTCTGCCGTTGTTTTCGGGAATGGTGCTTTATCACGCTCAACTTCAATTTGATCGTTAACTTTTAAATCAGGTTCTTTATCCAATAAAGAAAGAGCATATTTATAGCGTTCATAACGACGTTTAGTCATTAAATCATACATATCAAAAGCAGCACTCAATTCGCCTGCATAGAGCTGATCATCTAACTTAGTTCCATATTTTGCACGCATCTCTTCAACATCTGATTGCAAGAAAGTATTGTGTGCAGGATCTAAAAAGTCGATATAGCGATTAAAAATCTTGCTGGCAAATTCATCGTCTAATTTGAATTTTTCGTAATGAGATTGGGTTAAACGAGCGGTAACACGTTTGGTAGAAATGCTATGCTGATCGTTAGGTTTTGGAATCACTAACGCATTTTCTTTGATTTGAGGTTCAACCGCAAAGCTACTATTCACAAAAAGTCCCATTGTGAATAACGCCATCAAACGGCTTACTTTATTGAGTTTCATGCTTGTCCTGATATGCTATAAAGATGCTATTTAAATAATAATTCTCTCCCACAAGGGGAGAGGGAAATAATAAAATTATCGACCAAATTTTGTTGCTAATGCAGCTAAACTTTCTGCTGATGCTGCAGGAGCATTAGAGGCTGGTTTCTTCGCTTTTGGCGTAAATTTACGAGCCGTTTTATTTTGCTCATCTCTCTGTTTTTTGAAGAACTCTTTACGTTGTGCTTTACGCTGTTCTGCTTTACGAGCTGCCACCGATTCACGAGATTGTGCTAAAGTTTGTGCTGCGTGTTCTGCTTGTTGTTCATCAACAATACCTGCTTCTTCGCCTTGTAAACCTACACGTACTGCATTTGGTTTACACGCTGCAAGATAGCGCCAACTCATTGTATAACCGCGTAATGCTTGACGAAGCTGTGTTTTGCTTACGGTTTCATCGTCAGCTAATGCTGCGGACAAATCTTCAAATAAACCGATTTTAACTGGTTTTGCCTCACCTTCCACACTAAAACAAAGCGGGAATTTTTCTGCTAAATAGGCAATAACTTCTTTAACAGGTGGATTTACTTTATTCGTGTTTGAAGCTTTTTCACTAGTTTCAACTGCTGCTTGTACTTCTTGTTCAGACATAATTTCTTCCGTTTTTAACTGAAAATAAGGGGTTAGATAGCATAAGACTTAAGGTGGTAACTATATTTTATTTAACCCGCTTCGTCCATAGATTTACCTAATTTTTCGTGTAAATAGGTCAATCATTTTAACGGAAAAGTTCAGATTATTTTCCACGCTCTTTCCTATCTCAAAAATAACATTTGCTTTCTTAGTGAATAAATGGTCTAATCAACACGCTTTTGCGACTTAATGTGATCGCTTTTCTTCTCAAAAATGAGAGTGTTTTAGTTGTCCATCATCTCTCTTTAGCAATTTTGATTTATTTTTAGAAGGAAAACACTATGTCAGCATTAATCGGCACAGTAAAATGGTTCAATGCAACCAAAGGTTTCGGCTTTATCGCACCAGAGCAAGGCGGTGAAGATATTTTTGTACACTTCTCAGCAATTGAAAACAACGGCGGTTACCGCACATTAGAAGAAGGTGCCAAAGTACAATACGAAGTGCAAAAATCAGATCGTGGTTTATCTGCAGTAAATGTAAAAAAAATCTAAACATCATTAACAAATGAGGCTGATATTTACTACAAATATCAGCCTCTTTGTCTATTTGAGAAAACGCCTGTGGTTACAAGCGGTATTATTTTTCCTCTTCTTTGCGAATTTCCTTTTTCTCTTCTTCCAAAATCTCTGCAGCCTCTTCATTCAAGGCTTTAGCATCACAATGCGGTTTGATGAAGGGTTTTGGTGTCCAATATTTTTTCACAATTTCGGAGGAAAAGCCGTGCAGAACCTCTTCATTTAAACGATCTTGGTCAAGTGAACGAACTTCAGCAATCACTTCATCCGCTTCCACTTGGTTAATACCCAGTTTCATTAAGGTCGCACGGCTTAGGGTTAAGGCAGATTCAAACGTTTCACGTACGATAAAATCCACATCTTTCTTAATAAGGCTTACCGTCGTTTGGCGGTCGTAAGTTCGGGTTAAAATGGGTAATTTTGGGTAAGCCTCTTTTAACTGGCTTACAATTGCTTCAATGCGGTCGGTATCGTTGATCCCGATAACCACGCATTTGGCTTTTTCAATGCCCGCGGCGTGGAGCACATCTAATCGAATACCATCACCGTAGTACACTTTAAAACCGAATTTTGCGGCAGCTCGGATATTTTCAATATTGCGGTCAATCACAGCAACATTGATACCACGAAGTAGTAAAGTTTGGCAGACAATTTGGCTGAAACGACCAAATCCAAGCACCAACACGGTGTCTTCTAAATCCACAATCGGGTCGAGATCGCTGGTATCTTGTGCAATATTCTGTCTATTTTCTGCTCGTTGAGCCATCTTGCGAGCAAGCTGGGTGATCAAGGGTGAAAAGAGCATAGAGAGAATCACCGCTGCCGTAAAAGTCGCATTTTCGTGAGCTGACATTACGCCAGCCGAAGTTGCTGCGGAAAAGAGTACAAACGCAAATTCGCCTCCGTGTGCAAGCAATGCCATACGTCCAAAGGCTTCGCGATGTTTTAAACGCGTTAAACGTGCAACTAAATAAACCGCTAAGCCTTTGCCTAAAATGTAGAGGCAGACGATACCGAGCAATAAAAAGAGATGGTTAAATACAAGGCTTAAATCAAGCGACATACCCACGCCCATAAAGAAAAGCCCGAGCAATAAGCCACGGAATGGCTCAATATCTGCTTCTAATTGGCGACGGAATGCTGATTCTGACAACATTACACCTGCAACAAATGCCCCCATTGCCATTGAAAGCCCGCCAAGCTCCATTGCTAGCGCTGCACCAAGTACAACGAGCAACGCCCCTGCAGTCATCATTTCTCGCACGTGAGCTTTAGAAATTAAGCGGAATAGTGGGTTCATCAACCATTTGCCCGAAACGATTAAACCTACAACCGCCGCAAGAGCAATGCCAATTGAAGTCCAATCAGTTGCGTGTTCCGCATTGGCTGAGTTCGGCACTAAAAAGGCAACGGATGCTAAAAGTGGCACAATAGCTAAGTCTTCAAAAATGAGGGTAGAAATCACACGCTGCCCTTTCGGCGTGCTAGTAATACAGCGATCTTCGAGTGTTTGCATAACAATAGCAGTAGAAGAGAGGGTAAAGCCCATTCCCGCAATAAAAGCAACTTCTTTGGAAAGATTAAGCAGATAAATGCCAGCAAAGGTCAGCAAACAGCCACAAAATCCCACTTGCAAGAGACCGCGTCCGAAAATGGCTTTTCTCATCGCCCAAAGGCGTTCGAGGTGCATTTCTAGCCCAATAATAAAGAGGAACATCACCACACCTAATTCGGCTAAATGCACGACAGCCGCAGGATCTTGGATAATGCCAAAGACAGATGGACCAATCAAACAACCTGCCACCAAATAGCCCAATACGCTACCTAGCCCAAGACGTTTAAAAAGTGGTACGATAGTGACGCTTGAGGCAAGCAGAATCACCGTTTTAATCAGATCAGGACTGGCAACACTCGACATAACATTCCTCAAAAATAATCAATCAATTTCTCTTTATTTTATCGTTTTCGTCGGAAATAAAAAACACACTAATTGGATAAATTGCTATAATTTATCCCCTTATTTTTCACATCTGGAATGATTATGTCATTACAATTTAATATGATTGCCCTCTTGCTCATTGTGTTGCTGATTTTAGGCGTAATTAGTCACAATAATGCGATTACCATTTCTGCGGCGGTGTTATTGATTATGCAACAAACGCTCCTTTCAAAATATATTCCTTGGATTGACCAATACGGTTTAAAAATCGGGATTATTATCCTCACACTTGGCGTATTAAGCCCGCTTGTTTCTGGCAAAATTCAACTGCCTGAACTTTCTTATTTTGTGCATTGGAAAATGTTTGCCTCGATTGCTATCGGCGTACTCGTCGCTTGGATTGCCGGCAAAGGCGTTGATTTAATGGCAACCCAACCGGTTCTAGTTACGGGATTAATGATTGGCACGGTCATTGGTGTTTCATTTTTCGGTGGGATTCCTGTTGGACCGTTAATTGCCGCAGGGATTTTGGCATTGGTGATTGGGAAGGTTTAGGATAGAATATCGAATAAAACATAAATAGAATGATCTGCCCCCAAAAAGTTGGACAGGTTAGTTAACTTAAATATTGAGCTCGGTATTGTACTGGGCTCAATCCTTTTAAACCAAGTTTAATTCGGTTTTGGTTGTAATACACTACATATTCTTCAATTTCAGCCTGTAATTCAGCAATTAAAAAACAGCAAGTTAAGGTTTCATCAGCTGCGGCTGTAGGTGGTGGAACTGTTGCTTGTGGTTTAATGCGTTGGGGGTGTAAATACCATGATTTTTCTACTCCTCCAAAGTTGATAAAACAATTTGAGCCTACTGAGAGTACTGAATTAAATTAAATAATAGGATAAGACTACATTAAAGGTTAAAAATGGCAAAAAGGAAAAAATCATCTAGCGATAGTAGTGGCGTAATGTTAATTGCTTTCATTCTAATTATTTTTATTACCCCTATTATTTTGTTTATTGTTCTTGTGTATTCACTATGCAAATTTTTTAAAAATACCAAGCATCTTAGACCATTAAAAGGTACTTATGATGATTTTTGGCTTGATTCTCGTACAATAGATACTTGGAAGTTTTATGATGAAATTTGGAGAGTAAACTATCATAAGCTTAGAAATATTGAAGAGACTGTTAAAGAGTTAGATATCTCTGTAAATAAAGATGGTTCAATTAGTACAAGAAGTAAAGCGGGGAAAAAACTTAAGGCTGATTTTGATAAGGCTACACTGGAAAAAAATAATGCTTGGGATCAATTATATGAATTAATATATTTGCCTCAAGAACGTTGGAAAAGTGTAAATAAAAGCTTGCAATATAGCATTGCTTCTTTTTGGGGCTTGGTGATTTATGGGCTGGGTTACGTGTATTTACAATTAACATATCAGGTTAGAATTGAATGGGCTACACTCGGAGCAAATTTAGATTCATTGAAAGAATTGTTTAATGCTGTATCTCAAATAGAATGGCTAAAATTTGATGGATGGTATTTATTTTTGCTTTCAATCGGTGTAGCTATTATCACAGCATTAATAGCTTTTATTTATTCAACTCCACTGAATAGAATTACTCCTTATCCACCAGAAGTTGAAACAAATAATGTAGATTTATATGAAGGAAAATATTAATTGGTGATTACGTATGAAAAGAGATATTCATAAAGTTATTGCTTTATTTGATAATGAATCGCAAGATATGCATCACCGCTATTATAGCTTTGATTTTTGTTATTCATATTTTCGTTTATCAAAAGAAAATGGTGAGTTTGATGTAGAAAAGAGCTGTCAAGTGCTATGGAGTTATTTAGCAAGTTGGGGAATGTTGCGTGGTTCTAGCTTCTTACTACAGAAAAACCCTGCTTATTTAAAGGATTTAGTTAACTGGATTTATGCTCAACCGTTAGATATTTGGATAATTGATGTTGAGCACTATGACAGTAAGAAAAAAGAGATTTTGAATTTATATGCTAATGCTAAAAAATATCTTTTAAAAAATGAGAAACATCAAGCTACTACATTAGTAACAAAGGTATTATTAGGTGTTTTTGCTATCATTCCGGCGTATGATCGTTTTTTTAAAGAAACGTTTAGTGATATAGCCGGAAAAGATTGTGGCTTTAGTATCCCAAATGAAAAATCTTTAGATATTATCTCTAAATTTTATAAAGAAAATAAAGAGGATATAGATCAATTAAGCAAAGAACGTAAGGTATTTGATTTTGATGGTAATGAAACAAAATATTATTATTCAAAAGCGAAGTTGATTGATATGTATGGCTTTCAGTTTGGACGTAGTAAAACTAAAATGCTAAAAGCTTGATTTTCTAGCTTGGAGCGTTATGTGCGATATATAAAGCTTAAATTTACAAGCGGAAGTTGTCTTCCGCTTTTTTATCCTTTGAAATCCTTCATTAATTTTCTCAATGTGCCACAATTTCGTTGAAATTTACGACAATGTGTACAAATGGAAAGATGAAGATTGAGCCCAATTTTTTCTTTGGTCATTAATTGGCGTTCTTGAGCATCTGATATGAGGCGAGTTGCTTGGCGACATTTCATAAAGTCACTCCTTAAAGTTTATGAGATAAGCAGTTTTGAAGTTGTAAGCGGGCACGATAGAGTGTCGTGTGCAAGTTACTTATACTTAGTTGATTTTCTTGGCAAATTTCTTCGGAAGATAATTCCAAAAACTCTCTTATCATAAAAATCTTGGCTTGTTTGGCCGGTAGGCAAGTCAAACAAGTTTCAAAAATCAGCCAAAACTCTTCAGAATAGACCGCACTCTCGCTCTGTTCAAGATCAAGTGAGGAATGTTCAGCTTTCCAGTGTCCACCTTCATCAAAGAAATGATTGGTTTGTTCTTCATCTTCAATTTCGGTTTCTAGCATTAATTTGCCTTTCTGGCGAAGAAAATCAATGATTTTATTTTTTAAGATAACAAAGACTCAGGTTTTAAATGCCGCTTGTCGCTTAAAGTGCTCGAGATTGTTAAATGCACTCAAAAAACTTTTTTGAACTAAATCTTCAGCTAATACAGGATTATTCACCTGTAATGTGGCAAATTTCAGCATTTGCTCTCTAATTTGTGTCAGTTCTTTATCGGAAATTCCGGTTTCCATAGTTTTTTCTTGGAATGAAAGGGGAAGACCTTTCTAGATAACGTTAATTATTCACAAATTAAGGAAGATTCAAAATGAAAAATATTACTGCAAAACAACCTTTACTGCTATTGCTGCACTTTTCTTCGCAAACAGTCTTTATGCGACCGATATGAAATCTAATGAAATGTCGATGGCAAAAGATCCCATGCCGATGACAAAAGACGCTATGCCAATGCAAAACGACAAAATGGCATCTGATGGAATGATGAAATCTCATGATATGAAATCTCATGATATGAAATCTCACGACATGAAAATGGATAATATGAAATCAGAAGGAATGCAATCTGATGATATGAAAACAAAAGAAATGAAGAAAAAAGCAAAAACAATGGAAAACCCGAAAATGTAATGCTTTCTTCTTAAAAGAAAAACTGATCTGCCCCCCAAAAGTTGGACAGGTTAGTTAACTTAAATATTGAGCTCGGTATTGTACTGGGCTCAATCCTTTTAAACCAAGTTTAATTCGGTTTTGGTTGTAATACACTACATATTCTTCAATTTCAGCCTGTAATTCAGCAATTGAATGATAACTCCGTGAGTAAAAACACTCTGATTTTAGTATCGAAAAAAAGCTTTCAATCACCGCATTATCGTAGCAATTTCCTCGGCGGCTCATACTTTGCACTGCTTTACCCTCCAACATTTTCCTCCATTCTGCCGAGTTATACAATACACCTTGGTCGCTATGAATAATCGGGCATTCTGTCGGTTTAAGCCGACTAAGCCCTTGTTCTAACATCTTTTTTACCAATGAAAACTTCGGGCGTGTCGCAAAGTTATAGGCAATAATTTCTCGGTTAGCCAAGTCCATCAACGGTGAAAAATAAAGCTTTTCTTGCCCAACATGAAATTTCGTGACATCTGTTACCCATTTTTGATTGAGTGCCGTTGCGGTAAAATCACGATTCAGCAAATTCAGGACAATATGCGATGTTTTTCCTTGTTTTCCATGTCTTTGCTTGCGTAAAATGGAATGAATACCTAACTCGTTCATCAGCTTTAACACCGTTTTATGATTCAAATGAAAACCCATTTGGCGTAATTTACACGTCATAGGGCGATAACCATCTCGTTTTCTGTTCTTTTTATACAGCGATAAGATAGCCTCTTTTACCTCGTGATAATCTCGCTTAATCTCTTTATAGTAAAAGCTTGAGCGAGGCATTTTAGCCACACGAAGTAAATCATTTAACGCGCGGTCTGGCTTCAAGCTTTCAATGATTTTTCTTTTTTCTGTCGCTGTTTTTGACGGTCGAGCGCCTCCAGCTCCTTTAGGTAAGCAATCTCCGCTCGAGCTAAGGCGAGCTCTCTCTGTAACTTTTTAAACGCTTTAGGTGAAAAGTCTGTGGTCTCTGGAGTTTCAATGTCTTTCTTTTTCATTTTTGGCTTCACTATTTTCGGGGTTTGAAGGTTTGTATGAGGCGATTTTACGCCATCAAGCCCTCTTTCCCGAAATGCTTTTAGCCAATAAATGACGAGAGCGTGGGAAATTTGATGAAGTTTAGCCACCTCACGGATACCATAATCCTGTTCGATGACGAGTTTGATAATTTTCAAACGAAATTGATAAGAGTAGGACATAATCTGCACCTCAAATTAGGTATCCAGGTTTTGGGGTGCAGATCAAATAGCGGTCAAAAATTGGCAAAAGTTTACCAAAATTCAATGCGTTATTGTAGTTTATGAATAAGAGCGTGATTCTATTACCTTATTTTTCCATGAAAAATGGAGCGTTAAAAATTAACGCTCCATCTAGATTTTGCTATATTATCAGTTATAGAAAAGGGTCATTATTGAACCATCAAGAAGAAATTCGCGCCATCACGCACAATGTTTAAGTAAACCACCGATGGTTTTTCACCTAATACTTTTCGTAATTCACTCATATTTTCAACACGATGACGGTTTACCCCCACGATTAAATCGCCTTTTTTCAGCCCGCGTGCTTCGGCTAATGATCCTTTTTCAACTTTGGTAATTGCAACGCCTTTCACGCCTTTTTCATCTTGGTTTGTGTATTCCGCACCTTTCAATTCTGGCAATAAATCTGTTACAGAACCTGTGCTGCCAATTTCAGATTGAAGCGTCACTTTTGTTTTTGCAATTTTGCCATCGCGTAAATAGGTTAGCTCAATATCTTTGCCTACACCTGCGGTTGCGATTTTCGCACGCAATTCGCTGAAACTATGTAATTTTTGACCATTAAGTTCGGTAATCACATCGCCTGCTTTTAAGCCTGCCTTATCTGCTGCTGATTTCGGGAATACTTCGCTAACAAACGCACCTTGTTGCGCATCTACACCAAACTCTTTGGCTAAGTCTGCGTTTAATTCACCCCCTTTAATACCAAGCATACCGCGTTTTACTTCGCCAAATTCAATAATTTGTTGCACAAGGCTGTTTGCCATATTAGATGGGATTGCAAAAGCAATACCTGCGTTACCACCACTTGGTGAAATAATCGCGGTGTTGATACCAATCAATTCGCCTTTTAAGTTGATTAACGGGCCGCCAGAGTTACCTTGGTTTACTGCTGCATCGGTTTGAATATAGTTTTGATAGCCTTCATCTGCATTACCTGTTGAGCGACCTAATGCAGAAATAATCCCTGAAGTTACGGTTTGACCTAAACCGAATGGGTTACCGATTGCCACGCTAAAATCACCCACGCGTAATTTATCAGAGTCAGCAAATTTTAATGCAGTTAAATTTTTGGGATTTTCGATTTGCACTAAAGCGACATCAGACTGCGGATCAGCGCCTACCAATTTTGCTTTAAACTCACGACCATCATCTAATTGGATGGTGATTTTATCAGCATCTTTAATCACATGATTGTTGGTAATCACATAACCTTTTTCTGCGTTAATAATCACACCAGAACCTAAACCACGGAATTGACGAGGAGCTGCATCGTCGCCAAAACGGTCGCCAAACATATCGCCAAAGAAGAATTGAAATTCTTCGGGTAAATCACGCATACGGCTGCGACCTTGAGATTGTCCATCTTTCGCTTTGCCTTCCACAGAAATACTCACCACCGCTGGGCGTACTTTGTCTAACATATCTGCTAAAGATGGCATTGCTTGGTTGTTATTAGTTTGACCTGCAACTGCTGAAATAAATGGAAGGTTGATTTCTGCTTTAGCGGGCATTGATGCTATGCCTAATGCTAAAATTGATGCTGTGATAATTGATTTTTTTAATGTTTTCATATTTGCTTTGTTTCCTAATTATTCGTAGGGTGGGCAAAAATACCGTGCTACGAGAGTGAATCCCACAAACAAGGCGAAATGAACTCTCACGCCTTGCTCGTGTCTGATAGGACAGAAAAATTTTTAGAGAGTTCTAAACATTGCAAAATTTTCTAAAAATTTGACCGCTATTTGAAAAATAAAAAGCATTTTGGCTTTATTTCGTTGGGTGGAGTATAATCCACCTTTATTTTTGTATTTAAGAAAGGTATTAAATTCAATGCAACACACTGAAAACCTGGTTGAAGTAAACAACCTCACCTTTAAACGAGGGGAGAGGGTGATTTACGACAATCTCAATCTGCAAGTGCAGAAAGGTAAGGTGACAGCAATTATGGGTCCTTCTGGTATTGGTAAAACCACCTTATTACGCTTAATTGGTGGGCAGCTAGTGCCAAAATCGGGCAAGATTTTATTTGATGGGCAAAATGTTTGCACCGCATCAAATAAAACGCTTTATCAAATCCGCCAACGAATGGGAATGCTTTTCCAATCGGGGGCGTTATTTACGGATTTATCCACTTTCGACAATGTTGCGTATCCTATTCGTGAACATACCAATTTACCCGAAGAGCTTATTCGAAAATTGGTGTTAATGAAATTGGAATCGGTCGGCTTGCGCGGTGCAGCGCAGTTAATGCCATCAGAACTCTCTGGCGGTATGGCTCGCCGTGCGGCGCTCGCACGTGCAATTGCCTTAGATCCCGATTTAATTATGTATGATGAGCCTTTTACAGGGCAGGATCCGATCAGTATGGGCGTGATTGTTGAGCTAATTAAAAAACTCAACCAAGCGCTAAATTTAACCTCGATTGTGGTTTCGCACGATGTGACCGAAGTGCTAAGTATTGCCGATTACGCCTACATTGTGGCAAACAAAACCGTGATTGCACAAGGCACGCCAGCACAATTGATGCAAAGCCAAGATCCGCAAGTGGTGCAATTCTTAGCAGGTAAAGCCGATGGTCCTGTGCATTTTCATTATCCAGCCAAAGATTATGTAGAGGATTTGTTTAATGATTAACTTTATTACTCAAATTGGGGCTTCAACTATCCAATTTATCCGTGCATTCGGGCGTGCTGCTTTTATGCTATGGGGTGCATTGATTGGTAAGCCACAATTTCGCAAACATACGCCACTTTTAATCAAGCAACTGCACGTAGTCGGTGTACAATCCTTGCTGATTATTATGCTTTCAGGCTTATTTATCGGAATGGTGTTAGGCTTACAAGGCTATGTGGTATTAGTCGATTTCGCGGCAGAAAGTAGCTTAGGTACGTTAGTTTCGCTCTCTTTACTACGCGAACTTGGACCAGTCGTCACCGCCTTACTTTTCGCAGGGCGAGCAGGATCGGCATTAACCGCAGAAATTGGCTTAATGAAAGCGACCGAACAGCTTTCTAGCCTTGAAATGATGGCAGTTGATCCACTTCGCCGAATTATCGCACCGCGTTTTTGGGCTGGGGTGATTTCTATGCCAATCCTTGCCGTGATTTTCACCGCAATTGGTATTTGGGGCGGTTCGCTTGTGGGTGTCGATTGGAAAGGTGTCGATTCAGGCAGCTTCTGGGCGGTAATGCAAAATTCTGTTCACGTAAGCGACCTAGTTAATGGCTTTGTAAAAAGCGTGATTTTTGCTTTGGCCGTGGTTTGGATTGCGTTGTTTAATGGCTACGATTCCACACCAACCTCGGAAGGTATTAGCCAAGCAACAACTAAAACTGTAGTGCACGCCTCATTAGTGATTCTAGGCTTAGATTTTATTTTAACTGCCATTATGTTTGGTGGTTAATCCATTTGAATAAAAGGAAATACAATGCGTCAATCAATTAAATATGAATTTTGGGTAGGCTTATTTGTGCTACTCGGCTTATTAGGCTTGGCATTTTTAGGGCTTAGAGTTGCCAACGTGCAAGGTTTTAGCTCAGAAAAAACTTACACTCTTTACGCAACTTTCGATAATATCGGCGGACTAAAAGTGCGAGCACCAATTAAGGTAGGTGGCGTAGTGGTTGGTCGTGTCTCAGATATTCAGCTAGACGAACAAAGCTACACCCCAAAAGTAACCTTAGCGGTTAATGAAGAATTTAACAAAATTCCAGACACCAGCTCACTCTCTATCAAAACCTCAGGTTTATTAGGCGAACAATACATTGCCTTAAACGTTGGCTTTATGATGGAAGGCGAAACGGAATATATGAAATCAGGCGACAGCTTTGCTGATACAAACTCGGCAATGGTGTTAGAAGATTTAATCGGTCAGTTCCTGTATGGCGACAAAAAATCATCAGATGCTGAACCAAAAACTGAAGGTGAAAAAGCAGAAACACCTGCTACACCTTAATTTTTATCTTACAAGCGGTAAAATATTTACAAAAATTTACCGCTTGCAAATAAATTAACTTTCTCTATGGAGTGTTTTTAATGTTAAAACAAATCAAAAAAATCATCGTTGCAGGTTTTCTTTCTGTAGCAACTTTGTTCTCAAGCCAAGCATTTGCAGAAACGAGCCCTTATGTATTGATGCAGCAAACAGCAGATAAACTGTTTAGTGACATCAAAGCTAACCAAGGAAAAATTAAATCAAACCCTGAATATTTGCGTACCATCGTACGCAACGACTTAATGCCACACGTACACGTAAAATACGCAGGTCAATTAGTCTTAGGTAAATCGCTTTCATCTGCAAGCGAAGCACAACGCGAAAAATTCTTTGATGCGTTTGGTCAATTCATTGAACAATCTTATGCACAAGTATTAACGCAATATAGCGATCAAAAAGTAGAAATCGAAAGCGAAAAACCGACGGATGGAAAATCTATTGTGACTATTCGCGTCAATGTGATTTCAGCTAACAATGCGCCACCAATCAAACTTGATTTCAAATGGCGCAAAAACAGCCGTACTGGCGAATGGCAAGCGTATGATATGGCTGCAGAAAACGTAAGTATGGTAGCAACCAAACAAAATGAGTGGAGTGGCATTTTGCGTCAGCAAGGTATTGATGCATTAACCGCTCAAGTTGCACAATCTGCAAAACAACCGATTACACTTTCTAAAAAATAATAGTATGAAGCCCGAAAAAACATTACAATGGAGTGTTTTTCAGAACAATGAAAGCCAAGTAGTGCAATTAAAAGGCGAATTAACTCGTGCCACGTTGCGCCCATTATGGGAGCAACGTGCTTCTTTTTTACAAACCAATGCTAATCAAGCCCTTTATTGGGATTTAGCTCAACTTGCACGTATTGATTCGGCTGGCTTTGCTTTCCTCACTGAATTATTAAACCATTACGGAAAACAGACAAAGAATGGCTTAATTCACTTGCCTGAAGTGATTAAAACACTTGCTGAACTTTACGGTTTAAGCGACTGGATTAAGCCATATATCCCAAACGAGAATCAAAATGTTATTAATGCCTAAGGATCCCGATCAACTTATGGAACTCACTCAAATCGAAAATCTACTAAAAGAACACCTCACTGATGCAACCGAAATCCACATTCAAGGTGAAAACTCACACTTCGGCGTGATTGTGGTAAGCGATACCCTTGCTGCACTTTCTCGGGTAAAACAGCAACAAGCGGTTTATGCACCACTTGGCGAGCTTTTCTCAAGCAACATTATTCACGCCTTAACCATCAAAGTGTTCTCAACCGAGCAATGGAAAAAAGAACGCTTGTTGAATATGGCGGGATAATTATCTAATCATCTGTTTTTTGCATCGCATTATTGTAGAAACGTGTTTCACACGTCTGAAAAAATTAAGTGATGTCAATGGGCGTGTGCAACACGCACCTACATAAAAATAAAAATAACGCACTTGCCACAAAAATCAATTATTAAGGAAAAACAATGGAAAAATTCCGTGTTACTGGACCTGCTACACTGAGCGGCTCAGTCAATATTTCAGGAGCTAAAAATGCTGCGCTACCGATCCTTTTTGCAGCAATCCTTGCTACTGAACCCGTCACCTTAACCAACGTTCCCGTATTAAAAGATGTGGATACGACATTTAAAATATTACGTAAATTAGGCGTTGTGGCTGAGCGTGCAGAAAATGGCGATGTACATATTGATGCAAGCAATATCGATCACTACATCGCACCTTACGAATTAGTGAAAACAATGCGTGCCTCTATCTGGGCATTAGCACCGTTAGTTGCTCGCTTCCACGAGGGTCAAGTGTCATTACCAGGCGGCTGTACTATCGGTGCTCGTCCTGTTGATATGCACATTGCAGGCTTAGAAAAAATGGGCGCAACCATTGAATTAGACGAAGGCTATGTGAAAGCGACCTCAAATGGACGCCTACATGGTGCTCAAATCTATATGGATAAAGTCAGCGTGGGGGCGACCTTATCTGTGATGATGGCGGGCACACTTGCAGAAGGGACAACGGTTATCGAAAATGCAGCACACGAGCCAGAAATTGTGGATACTGCAATTTTCTTAAATGCAATGGGGGCAAAAATCTCAGGTGCAGGCACAGGCACAATTACCATTGAAGGGGTTGAACGCTTAACAGGCTGCACACATCGCATTGTTGCTGACCGTATCGAAACGGGTACATTCTTAATCGCCGCAGCGGTTTCTGGCGGTAAAATCACGTGCCATGGCACTAAAGCAGATACGCTTGAAGCTGTAATTGAAAAATTACGCGAAGCTGGAATGGAAGTGACGGTAACAGAAGATACCATTACGCTTGATTCAAAAGGACAGCGTCCAAAAGCGGTGAATATTCGCACAATGCCACATCCTGGTTTCCCAACCGATATGCAAGCGCAATTTACCCTGTTAAATGCGATTGCTGAAGGCACAAGCCGCATTACCGAAACTATTTTTGAGAACCGCTTTATGCACATCCCGGAGCTTAACCGAATGGGTGCAAAAGGCGAAATTGAAGGTAATACCGCTATTTGCCACGGTGTAGAAAAATTAAAACCCGCTGAAGTGATGGCAACCGACTTACGTGCTTCAATCAGCTTAGTGTTAGCAGGCTGTATCGCTGAAGGCGAAACCATCGTGGATCGTATCTACCACATCGACCGCGGCTACGAACACATTGAAGAAAAATTACGTGGTTTAGGTGCAACCATCGAGCGTTTTTCTGAAAGTTCCGAAGAAGCGTAAGAGCATAAAACAACACAAAGGCGAGATATTCTCGCCTTTTATTTATCTGTTACCGATGACAGGCTTCATAAAGCGGTAATAATTCTTGAATAGTTTGCAAAATAAATTCTGCCACATCAATTTTAGCCAAATCTTTCCGCTCAACATTTTTACCGATGCACCAATAAGCCTCTAGATCTTCTAGCATTAAATCATCAAGTTCTTTCAACTTTTTGAAATCAGCATATTCACTTTCATTACCTTGCCAAATCTCAAAATCTTGATATTTTTCTCGATCCAAATTTTCCCACCATTGCTGATATTGTGGCAATTTAACTTGGGAACGATCCGCACGATAACAATGCCAATCAAGACTAACTTGCAACCGTCTGCGGTTCAAAATAACCGATAAAATTACCGCTGAATTTTGGTTAAATTCATACTTATAAAAGGTAAAAAAATGAGCACGAACTTGCCAACCATTGCACCAACGCTCAATATGGGGCTCGGCAAATGGCATTCCCAATTTTCGATAAACATCAAGGCTCAACGCTTTCCACACTTCCCAATTCGCCTTGTATTTTGCTTTGATGCTCGGAATATCCTCAGGGCAATATTTTTTCATTTGGGCAAATTGAAAGAAGGGAATATCAAAAATTTCGCAAAATTGACTATTTAACATTTGCATTTTTTCCTATTAAAAAGACCGCTCGCAAGCAGTCTTCTTTTTCATCTAATTTACCAATTATCGATTAGTATAAACGAACTCGACACCTTCTTCGTCTTCTTCTGACCAATCGTCATCGAAGTCGTCCCAGTCGTCTTCTTCAATCACGTTTTGCATCGCTTCTTGATGGTAGTCGTCCCATTTGAACTTCACTTCATCAGCTTCTTTATTTTCTTCTTCCACTTCACGTGGGTTGGCTTCAATAAAGTCCATAATATCGCGCGTTAATACAGGCACATTTTGACCTGTTGCAGCCGAAATAAGGTAATAATCCCCATCCCAGCCTAAGCGTTCAACAATCTCTTTAGCACGCTCTTGAGCTTCTTCTTCGCTCATCGTATCAATTTTATTGAACACTAGCCAAGTCGGTTTTTCTGCTAATTTTTCGCTATATTTGAACAATTCGCTCTCGATAATCGCCACGTTATCAGCTGGATCGCTCTCATCAATCGGCATAATATCCACAAGGTGAATCAAGATACGGCAACGCTCTAAGTGTTTTAAGAAGCGAATACCTAAGCCTGCACCGTCGGCTGCCCCCTCGATCAAGCCAGGAATATCTGCCACCACGAAGCTTCGGTCTGAACCGATACGAGCCACGCCTAAACTTGGCACAAGCGTAGTAAACGGATAATCCGCCACTTTTGGTTTCGCCGCAGAAACGCTGCGAATAAAAGTCGATTTACCTGCGTTTGGTAAGCCAAGCATCCCGACGTCTGCCAAGAGCATTAACTCAAGCAATAAATCACGTTTTTCGCCTGGGGTGCCGTTGGTTTTTTGGCGAGGTGCACGGTTTACAGAGGATTTAAAACGGGTGTTACCTAAGCCGTGATAGCCACCTTTTGCTACCAACATTTTCATTCCGTGTTTGGTTAAATCGCCAATCACTTCCTGGGTATCGTTATCAATCGCACGCGTTCCGACTGGTACGCGTAATGTGATGTCGTTACCACGATGCCCCGTACAACCTGCACTGCGCCCATTCTCTCCACGCCCTGCGGCATAGCGTTTTTCAAAGCGGTAGTCGATCAGGGTGTTTAAGTTTTCGTCTGCGATTAAATAAACATCACCGCCATCTCCACCATCCCCCCCGTCTGGCCCGCCTTTCGGGATATATTTTTCACGGCGGAAGCTCACACAGCCATTCCCACCGTCGCCTGCTTCAACACGAATCAGGGCTTCATCAATAAATTTCATTTTGTTTCCTTTTCTTGATCCCCCCCTCTTTAGTAAAGAAGGGAGGAGGAGATTTGTTGGATATCGCATTTACAAATGTCAGTGAAAAAATCACCGCTTGCAAAATCTCCCCTAACCCCTCTTTGCAAAAGAGAGGGATCTCTAATTACATTTTCTCTACAGTCTTAATCCCTAACAGATCCAAACCTTGTTTTAACGTTTTCGCCGTTAATGCCGCCAAACGTAAACGGCTGTTTTTCACCGCCTCTTCCGCATTCAAAATTGGGCAAGCCTCGTAGAAGCCCGAGAATGCCCCCGCCAATTCGTATAAGTATTGGCAAAGAATATGCGGCATACCATCTTTTGCTACGCCGTTTAAGGCTTCTTCAAATTGCAATAATTTTACCGCCAGTTCGCGCTCTTTTTCTTCGGTTAACACGATTTCTCCCGTTAATTGGTCTGCATCAATGCTACTACGGGCGAAAATCGAACAAATACGGGTGTAAGCGTATTGCATATAAGGTGCGGTGTTGCCTTCGAAAGTCAGCATATTGTCCCAGTCGAACACATAGTCGGTAGTACGGTTTTTCGAGAGATCTGAGTATTTCACCGAGCCGATTGCCACGGCTTCTACTACTGCTTCTTTTTCTTCCACACTCAATTCTTGGCTGCGTTCAGAGATGAGCTTGTCTGCACGTTCTACCGCTTCATCAAGCAAATCTTTCAGTTTCACCGTGCCGCCTGAACGGGTTTTGAATGGCTTACCATCTTTGCCTAACATCATACCGAAGAATGGGTGTTCAAGGCTGAAAGAGTCTGGCACATAGCCCGCCTTGCGGGTAATCAACCATGCTTGTTGCATATGTTGTGCCTGGCGGCTGTCGGAGAACACCAAAACGCGGTCGGCATTCAAGGTTTCGTAGCGATATTTTGCTGCCGCAATATCGGTTGTGGTGTATAAAAAACCGCCATCTTTTTTCTGCACGATAACGCCCATTGGATCGCCATCTTTGTTTTTAAATTCCTCTAAGAACACCACCAATGCACCGTCATCTTCGACCGCCAAACCTTTCTCTTTTAAGTCTGCTACGATTTCTGGCAGCATCGGGTTGTAAAGGCTTTCACCCATCACATCTTTTTCGGTCAAAGTCACGTTCAAGCGGTCGTAATTTTCTTGGTTGTGGCGCATCGTAATATCGACTAATTTTTTCCACATTGTGCGGCAATATTTGTCTCCACTTTGTAGTTTCACCACATAGTTACGCGCTTTTTCTGCGAATGCTTCATCACTATCGTAATGCTCTTTTGCTGCACGGTAGAAGGCTTCAAGGTCGCTTAATTCCATCGCCGTGGCATTTTCGTTTTCCATTTTTTCAAGGTAAGCGATAAGCATACCGAACTGCGTTCCCCAATCGCCAACGTGGTTCGCACGAATCACATTGTTGCCTAAAAACTCAAGGGTACGCACCACCGCATCGCCAATAATGGTCGAACGTAAATGCCCAACGTGCATCTCTTTCGCCACGTTTGGCGATGAATAGTCAATCACGATCGTTTGCGGATTTGCAGTTTGAATACCAAAATTGACCGCTTGCAATGCAGAATTTGCATTCGCTGCCAACCAATCTTTATCCAAGAAAATGTTGATAAAGCCTGGCCCTGCGATTTCTAATTTTTCCGCAATGCCGTCTAAATTTACGTTATCCAAAATTTTCTGAGCAAACTCACGAGGGTTCACCCCTAATTTTTTTGCAGTACCCATCGCACCGTTCGCTTGGTAATCGCCAAACTCTGGCTTACCCGATTGACGCACTAACGGCTCAACATTCTCGTCTGCTCCCGCAAGAATCATTGCTTGCTTGATTTTATCTGATAAAATTTGCTGAATATTCACTTTTTAACCTATTGCATATACATTCAAAAAATGGACAAAATTATACCTGAAAATGCAAACTTTTACGAGAAAATGACCGCTTGTTTTGGTGATTTATCTCAATTCGAGCAAAAAATTCAGCAAATTGCAGAAATCGCAGGGATTGATCTCAGCCGATATGAAATCGATCATCTTGCAGTTCGAATGAATACACTTGAAACTGCTAAAAAATGGCGAAATCTTTTGGTGGAAAATGTAAAGATTCTTAAAGAAAGTAAAGTTAATGGTCGTCCAATTGGACTGTTTGAGCTAACGCAAGCGGTTGATTTTTGTGGACAAAAAGTCAAAATCATAGAACTTCCCTTCCCTAAAGGCAAAATTTATCCACAAGAGGGGTGGGAACATATTGAAGCTGTAATCCCGATGCAACAAGGCGAGAGCGTAGTTTTATGGATTGAACGTGTGCTAAAAATGTTTGCACTTAATGAGAATCCTAAACTTAATATTAAAATTAGTCAGCCTGAAGTGGAAGGTGAACAACTACCTAATCCAACTATTGCGATAAATGTAAAGAATGCAACTTTAGGTAATCATTCTTGTCTAAAACTACATCCTTATGGTATAAATGATATTATTTGTTCAGAAAATTATTTCTGAACTTTCTCTTATTGGGGTACAATATGAAAAGAATTAGATTAGCTATTGCATTATTCTCTAGCTTTGTGATGGTAGGTTGTGCAAACACCGATATTTATAGCGGAAGCGTCTATTCAGCTTCACAAGCCAAAGAAGCTCGAGCAATTAGCTACGGTACGATTGTATCTGTGCGTGATGTAAAAATCCAAGCAGATAATCAAGGTGTAATCGGCACAGTCGGTGGCGGTGTATTAGGTGGTATTGCTGGTTCTGCTATCGGTGGCGGTAGAGGGCAAGCGATTGCAACTGCTGTAGGAGCTATTGCAGGTGCGATGGCAGGCAATACAATCGAAGAAAAGGCGAGTCAAGTTTCTTCATTAGAAATGACGATTCGTAAAGATGATGGTCAAGAAATCGTAGTTGTTCAGAAAAAAGAAGACGGTTTCGTACCAGGTAAACGCGTAAGACTCGTTGGTTCTAACTCGAATTTAAACGTTTCTTTACTTTAATTTTCAATTTTAAGGATTCATAATGAAAAAACTTTCGTTAGCCGTATTAGTTAGTATGGTTCTTGCAGCTTGTACAGCTGAAGTTTACTCTAACCGTGGTGATGCAACTATTTTAAGTAGCAAAGACATCTCAAAAGATGTTGTTGAGTTAACCGTTCAAAAAGACAACGGTGAAATCGTGACTTTAAAACGTCAATACGATTCACACGCAACTGTTGGAGCACGTGTCACTGTTGCTGACCAAGAAAACAAACAAGATTCAGATTTAAAAACAATTCATCGTTACGAATTTAAATAATCTGGATAGATAAAGAAAACCCGACATAACCTTGTTGGGTTTTCTTCTACTTAAATTCAGTCTATTTTCGATAATCATTCGCCTGCTGCAACAATACTTGGCTCTCTTTTAAAAACTGTTCGGAATAATCACCAAACCAGTGATGTACCTTTTCAAAAACTTGAATAAAGCCCGCTTTATCTTTTTCTTCAAAGAATTTTAAGCTCTGTTCAAAGGTTGCTTTTAACGATTGAATCGTCGTGAGATTTTCAGGTTTATCCGAAATAATATCTGCATACAACGCCCCATCTTGAGCAAATAACCGCCCTATCATCGCGAGTTCTAAACGGTAAATAGGAGAAGAAAGCGCTAATAGCTGTTCAAGTTTTATCGGCTGTTCTGATAAATGCAAACCAAACATAAAAGTCGAAAAGTGGCGAAGAGCTTGAATATAAGTCATTGCGTGATCGTGCTCTATAGCATCAATCACTTCAATTTTTGCCCCCCAAATTTTGATCTGCTCTAATAACCATTCATATTGCTCTGCCCCACGTCCGTGGCAACAAACCACTATTTGCTTTGCCAAACTTGGCGTATCTGGACCAAACATCGGGTGAAACCCAACCACTGCCCCTTGATGTACTTGCAACATTTTTTTCAATGGCTGTGCTTTCACCGAAGTGAGATCCGCCAAAATCATCTTTTCCGTCAAAAACGGTTGTAAGCGCTCAATCATTTCCAGCGTTTTATTTATCGGTACACAAACAAGCACAAGATCTGCGTCCGCCAAAATGATGTCAGCCTGTACCCAATCATTTTGATCGAGGCTTACCACTTGGTAGCCCGATAAACTTAGAAAGCGGTTAAATAATCGCCCTAGTTTACCAAGCCCACCCACAATCACGATCTTTTGAATATCCGGATTCACTTTCTTAAAGCCGTGTTTATTCTCATTTGCGTAAGATTCTCGCATCACACGCCTAAGCACATCTTCAATCAAATCAGCAGGTACACCTTGCGTTTGTGCTTCAGTTCTGCGAGCTTCAATCATCGCTTTTTCACGCTCTGGTGCATAGACGGGAATACCGTGTTCTGATTTTACTTTTCCCACTTTCGCCACTAATCTTAAGCGTTCGGAAAGTAAGGCTATCAACTCACGATCAACCTGATCAATTTTTTCACGTAAAGGGTTTAATGGCATAATTCATCCTTGATGTTGTGTTTATTATTATTTACTTATTGTAAACTTAAAATTACAGATAAATTACCGATTTCTTGCCAAGATTTCAACTACTTTTTGCTTCACGCTTTCCACCGAAATACTAGCCATTAAATTCTCGCCCGTTTTCGATTTAGCTTTGGTCGCCCAAGAAAGCTCTTGCCACGGTTTACCGTAATAAGTTCGCACCGCTTCATCATAAACAGAAATCACATTTTGCTGATCATTGTAAGGTGAGGTACGGCGAGGATTGTGAATCGCATAAAGCCCAATCACAGGTGTACCTTGAATACTCGCAATATGGGCTGAACCAGTGTCAGGCGAAATCACTAAGTCTGCTAATTTTAAGAGAGCAGCAAGCTCTTTTAGCGACGTTTTTCCTACCAAATTCTGCACATTTGGGGCAATTTGCTGAATACAAGCGGTCATTTCCAGTTCACGTTTTGTAGGAGAACCGACCAAAATTACGTTGATATTTTGTGCTATCAACCAATTGGCAATGTCGGCATAACGATCTATTAACCAATCTTTTTCTGCCTTGCTGGAACAAGGGGAAATCACCACATTTTTACGCATTGGATCAAGCCATTGTTTCGCTTTTTCAACCGTTTCCGCAGGAATTGGCAATTGCCATTTTGGGGTTAAATCAGTCACGCCAATCGCTTTGGCAAACATCATCTGTCCATCTAACACGTGCAGAGAGGCAGTTTGTTCTACCTTTTGATTGGTAAAAAGCCACTGCATTTCACGGGCTCGATCTTTGTTAAATCCCATTTTTTTATCCGCTTTAATGCCAAGTGAAAGAATAGAAGCTCGAAATGCAGTTTGCATATTAAGCAGAAAATCGAACCGCTTGTGGGCAAGCTGTTTCCAAATTGTAAAGATACCTTTCCAACCAGATTTTTTATCAAACGGAATTAACGTCACATTAGGGAGATCTTGCATTAGCATTGCTTCAGTTTTACCGATAATCCAAATAATTTCCGCATCGGGATATTGGCGTTGAATAGCTTGCACAACAGCAAGGGTATGGCAAACATCACCAATCGCAGAGAGGCGAAGAATGCAGAGGGATAGGGGATTTTTCATATAGTATAAATTATATTTACATAGAGAATAAGACTCTCTCCGAAAATTCTAAGAATTTTCTCTACCCTCTCCCACAAGGGGAGAGGGAGTATAGTGATTACTCCACAACAAAACACGCAATTTTTCTACCATCTGGGTAGTTTTTCAATTGCGGTTGTTCCACTCGGCAGCGGTCGGTTGCAAAGCGGCAGCGGGCGTGGAAGGCACAGCCCTTTGGTGGATTAAGTGGACTTGGCAGCTCGCCTGTGAGTTTAATTCTCTCACGGCGATCAGCTTCGTTTAATCTTGGCGTTGCTGAAAGAAGCGCTTGCGTGTATGGATGTTTTGGCTCAGCAAAAATCTGTTTTACCTCACCTTGCTCCACGCAACGTCCTAAATACATCACCATCACTTCGTCTGCAATATGTTCCACGACTGAAAGATCGTGTGAGATAAAGACATAAGAAAGCCCCATTTCTTCTTGCAGATCCATCATCAGATTGAGCACTTGAGCGCGTACAGAAACATCCAGTGCAGAAACAGGTTCATCCGCCACAACAATATCAGGCTCAAGCATCAACCCGCGAGCAATCGCAATACGCTGACGTTGTCCGCCCGAAAACATATGTGGATAGCGGTCATAAAACTCTGGTTTTAAGCCCACTTTTGCCATCATATCCAACACTTTTGCCTTGCGCTCTTTTACCGAAAGCGAAGTGTTAATAAGCAATGGCTCTTCTAAGATTGAGCCCACTTTTTTACGTGGGTTAAGTGAGCTGTACGGATTTTGGAAGACGATTTGAATTTTACGACGACGAAGCGTTGCCATCTCTTTATCATTTTCCAAAAAGTTTTGTCCATTGTAGAAAAGCTCGCCTTCAGTCGGCTGCTCAATCATTGTAAGCATTCGCCCAAGCGTCGATTTCCCACATCCAGACTCCCCCACCACTGCCAAGGTTTTGCCCCGTTCAAGCGTGAAAGAAACACCATCTACCGCTTTTACCATTTTTGGTTTTGCGAATAACCCTTTCTTCACTGGGTAATATTTTTTCAGGTTAATCGCATCAAGAAGCGGTGCGTTTTCGTAATTTTTTTGCATATTGTCCTCTCCTTGATTAGCTCGGTAAGCCTTGATTATTTAATGGTGTATGGCATTTGACTTGACGGCCGTTGATTTGCACCAACGCAGGCTCAACGCTACGGCATTTCTCCGTCGCATACGGGCAACGCGGGTTAAGCAAGCAGCCTTGAGGACGGTCATATTTACCAGGTACAACACCAGGGAGCGATTGCAAGCGAGATTTACCTTCCGCAAACTCTGGCAATGCTTTCAACAGCGCTTGTGTATAAGGGTGCAACGGCGATTTGAAAATCTCTTCTGCCTTCCCTTCTTCCACCACTTGCCCTGCGTACATCACAATAATGCGATGTGCTGATTCTGCCACCAACGCCAGATCGTGCGTAATTAAAATCAACGCCATATTTTCTTTACGTTGTAATTCAAGCAGTAAATCAATAATTTGGGCTTGAATGGTTACATCAAGCGCCGTTGTCGGTTCATCAGCAATCAACAGCTTCGGGTTACACGCAATTGCCATTGCGATCATTACACGCTGGCTCATCCCGCCAGAAAGCTGGTGTGGATAAACCTCTAAACGAGATTTAGGATCAGGAATGCCCACCAGTGAAAGCAATTCAATTGTTCGCTCACGGCGTGCTGATTTGCTCCCGCCTTGATGCACTTTTAAGGCTTCCATAATTTGATAGCCCACGGTATAGCTTGGGTTGAGGCTTGTCATCGCATCTTGGAAGATCATCGCAATATCTGCTCCAACAATTTTCTGCTTCTCTTTTGGCTTTAACGCTAGCAGATCATTCTGGTTAAAATGCAATTTCTCTGCAGTCACACGACCTGGGAAGTCTATCAAGCCCATAATCGCCAAAGAACTAACCGATTTACCCGAACCAGATTCGCCTACAATACCTAACACTTCACCTTCATTCACGGTGTAGCTAACACGATCAACCGCTTTAAAAGGGGCTTTTTCATCGCCGAACGAAACGGAAAGATTTTCAACTGTTAGTAAACTCATTTCGCCCCCTATTGTTTTAATTTTGGATCGAGAGCATCACGTAAGCCGTCGCCCATCAAGTTAAAGGCTAATACAAGCGATAAAATCGCTAAGCCTGGAATGGTCACAAGCCAGTTCGCTGATTGCATAAAACCGCGTGATTCTGCCAACATTGTACCCAGTTCTGGTGTAGGTGGTTGAGCACCAATGCCCAAGAAGCCAAGTGCGGCAAGTTCTAAAATCGCATTAGAAATCCCCATCGTCATTTGCACAATCAATGGCGCAAGGCAGTTTGGCAAAATCACAATAAACATCAATCGCCACACATTTGCCCCTGCTACGCGGCTTGCCACGACATAATCACGATTTTTCTCATTCATCACCGAAGCACGGGTTAAACGCACATAACTTGGAATGGAAACAATCGCAATTGCAATCGCCGCATTAATTAAGGAAGGTCCGAGAATAGTTACTACACCAATCGTTAAAAGCAAACTTGGAATGGCAAGCATAATATCGACCAAACGCATAATTAAAATATCAAGCGTGCCACCGTAGTAGCCTGCAAGCAAGCCTAAAATAACACCGAGTACGCAAGACATTACGACAATCAGCAAGCCAATAAAAACAGAAAGTCTCGCCCCATAAATAATGCGCGAAAGCATATCCCGACCAATGTCGTCTGTGCCTAAAATATAAGCTGAATTCCCCCCCTCAAACCACATTGGTGGTAAAAGCAAGGATGAGCGGTTTTGTTCGATTGGGTCGAAAGGTGCAACCCAATCTGCAAAAATCGCAGCAAAAAGCACGATTAAAATAAAGATAAACCCAATTACCGCTCCACGGTTTTGACTAAAATAATAGACAAACTCTTGGAAAGGTGTTTTCGGTATTGGGGCTGTTACTGTCGTTGAAGACATTCTTCACTCCTCTATTAGCTATGGCGAATTCGTGGATTCACCACACCATAAATCAAATCAACCAGTAAATTCAGAAGGATGATGATAGTTGCAATAATCAGCACTGAACCTTGTAGCACAGGATAATCTCGGGCATTAATCGCCTCAATTACCCATTTACCAATACCTGGCCAAGAGAAAATATTTTCGGTTAATACCGCCCCAGAGAGCAACTGCCCCACAATTAAACCTACCACCGTCACGACAGGAATTAACGCATTACGCAATGCGTGTACAAACACGATACGCGTAGTATTTAAGCCTTTTGCTTTTGCGGTGCGGATGTAATCTTCGCCCAATACTTCAAGCATTGAAGAACGCGTCATTCGGGTAATTACTGCGAGAGGAATCGTACCTAATACAATTGAAGGTAAAATTAAAGATTTAATGGCTGCTAAAAATGCCCCTGGTTCATCAGATTGCCAAGTGTCAATCAGCATAAAACCCGTGTTAGCTTCAATCCAAAACTCAGACGACAAACGCCCCGAAGCAGGCAAGCCAAGCGGAGTGGACACATAGAGAATTAAAATCAAGCCCCACCAGAAAATCGGCATTGAATAACCTGTCAGAGAAAGTGTGGTTACAATATGTGAAATCCAAGAATTTTTCTTCACTGCAGCAATCACACCAAGAAAAATGCCGATCACTAAAGACCAAAGCAAGGCAAAAAATGCAAGCTCAACCGTAGCAGGGAAAAGAGTAAAAAATTCCTTGAGCACTGGCTCATTATTACGGAATGAGTTACCTAAATCGCCTTGAAAAATTCCTTTGATGTAATTGAAATATTGTTCAGGTAAGGGTAAATCCAAGCCGAGTTGCGACATCATTTGGGCGTGTACAGCTGGATCCAGCCCACGTTCGCCCATTCGAATTTCGATTGGATCTCCTGGAATCAGATGCACAAGGGCAAAAGTAATTAAGGTAATCGCAATAAAGGTAGGAATCACCATTAAAATACGTTTTAAAATAAATGAAAACATAAATAGATAATAATAGATAAATTTTTGGAAAATTTTGACCGCTTGTAGTCAATGCCAAAATTGAAATAACAGTTGCTGAGCCTGTCGAAGCATAAGGTATTTCAATATGCCGATTCGACAATGGTTTGACAAACTCACCAACCGTCTCAATAACTACTTATCTGCTAAATCCACGTGGTAGAAATTATGCAAGCTAAACGGGCTGATAGTATAACCAGTTACTTCTTTACGCACAGGGAAGTAAGTGGTTGAGTGAGCAATGGTTACCCACGGAGCTTGTTCTTTGAACAACACTTGAGCTTTTTTGTAGAGCTCTGTGCGTTTAGCTTTATCGCTCTCTTTTGCAGCATCATCAATCAACTTGTCAAACTCTTTATTACAGAACTTCGCATAGTTTGCTCCTGCTTCCACCCCTGCACAGCTTAATAGCGTATTTAAGAAGTTATCTGGATCACCATTATCGCCATTCCACCCCATCATTCCTGTTTGATGTTCGCCATTGCGCAAGCGTTTGATATATTCACCCCATTCATAGCTTACAATTTTGGCATTCACACCAACTTTTTTCCAGTCTTCTTGGATAAGCTCAGCCATACGGCGAGCATTTGGATTGTAAGGACGAGAAACTGGCATTGCCCACAAATCAGCATCAAAGCCATTTTCAAAACCTGCTTCTTTTAACAAAGCTTTAGCTTTTTCTGGATTATAGTCATAATCTACTACATCATTGTTATAGCTCCACATTGTTGGAGGAATTGGATTCTTCGCTTTTTCGCCAGCACCTTGGTAAACCGATTGAATTATTGCGTCTTTGTTAATCGCATAATTCAATGCCTGACGCACTTTCACATTATCAAACGGTTTTTTCTGTGTATTCAGTGCAAGATAACCCACATTCAAGCCTGCTTGGCTCATCACATTGATATTAGGATCTTTCTGTAATGCAGGTAAATCTGCAGGGTTGACATAAGGTGCTGCATGACATTCACCTTTTTGTAATTTTGCCATACGTACTGAAGCATCAGGCGTAATTGAGAATACCAAGCGGTCTAATTTTGCTTTACCAGCCCAATAATCATCAAATGCTTTATAACGAAGCTGGGAATCTTTTTGGTAATCAACAAATTGAAATGGCCCAGTACCAATAGGATTTTGATCTAATTTCTCAGGGGTTCCTACTTTTAATAATTGGTCTGCATATTCTGCTGACATAATAGAAGTAAAATCCATTCCAAGATTAGATAAGAATGGCGCATTTGGTGTTTTTAAAGTCATTTTGACCGTATAATCATCCACCTTTTCAACCTTATCAAGGATATTTTGCATATCCATACTGGTAAAGTACTCATAATTGCCACCAGAAATTTTATGATATGGATGATTTGGATCTAACTGACGATTAAATGAAAAAATAACATCATCAGCATTAAAATCTCGGGTTGGTTTGAAATCTTTAGTAGTATGGAATTTCACGCCTTGACGAAGATGAAAAGTATAAGTTTTGCCATCTTCAGAGATATCCCATTTTTCAGCTAAGGCAGGAGTTACATTTGTTGTTCCAGGTTCAAAAGAAACTAGGCGATCAAATATTGTCTGTGCAATCGCATCCATCGTTCCTCCATCCGTCACAAACTGAGGATTAAAATAGGTTGGTGATGCTTCTAAGCAATAAACAAAGGTTTTCGGTGCAGCAAAAGCCGCTGTTGAGGCAAAAGCAAGGCTCAATAAAGAGAGTTTAGCGAGTTTTTTCATAAAAGACTCCTGATGTTGTGAGTTGTTGTTTTAGTAGAAGTCTTTGAATATACAAGTTTTTGAAGGAACATCAAGAGGGAAAGTGGAAAAAAGCGGTAATATTTTAAGGATTTTTTGCAATTTACCCTTAGCTCGATAAAAAGCAAAAAACCCCGGACCTTACGATACGGGGTTATTCACTTTCGCTTTAAATTCAATCTGGCGATGCCCTACTCTCACATGGGGAAACCCCACACTACCATCGGCATTACGGCATTTTACTTCTGAGTTCGGAATGGAGTCAGGTAGAACTACCGCACTATGGTCGCCAGAATAT
>NZ_QEQF01000010.1:0-80222 GCF_003253115.1 Pseudohaemophilus paraphrohaemolyticus
TGTTAAGAGAATTTATTTAACAAGAAGTGATAATATTCCTGATTGTATTAAAGAAAAAGTTGAATTAATTAATATTCATCAACTTTGGCAAAATAAAACAAAAGAAGAACAAGATGAAATTTTATTTTTACTCGGTATAGATAAAAATAAATTAGAAAATTTAAAGCATAAAAGTATCGTTTTATTCACACAGCCACTTTCAGAAGATAATGTTTTAACTGAAGAAGAGAAAATCGCTCTTTATAAAACTATCATTGGAAATTATGATCAAGAGAAACTTGTAATTAAAACACACCCAAGAGAAACTACAAACTATCGAGATTATTTCCCTAATATTGAGGTTTTTAGTGAAAATTACCCATCTGAAATTTTAGATGTATTAGGTATAAGATTTGAAAAAGTGGTAACAATTTTCTCCACAGCTGTATATGTATACTCAAAAGAAAATATTATTTTTTATGGTACAAAAATACACCCTAAATTATTATCAAGATTTGGAAGGATAGAATATGAATAAGTTATTTTTGTCTAAATTTATTTTAGCTTTATTAGATTTTATTATATTTAATGCTTCTTTTTCATTATCTTTACTAATAATATCCTATTATCATCATGGGTATGATCAATATTTACCTATTTACGAAATAGATGATAGATATTACATTCATATGCTTTTAGGTTTTCTTTGTGTTGGATGGTTTGCTATTAGGCTAAGACATTATACTTATAGAAAACCTTTTTGGTTTGAGTTAAAAGAGATTTTTAGAACACTTCTTATCTTTGCGGTTTTTGAACTTGCAATTGTTGCATTTTCTAAATTATATTTCTCTAGATATTTATGGTTTCTTACTTGGGGAATCACTTTTCTAATTTTCCCTTTTGCAAGAGTATTTGTAAAGCATTTGTTAATAAAGCTTAGTTGGTTTGTTAGGAATACCGTCATAATTGGTGCTGGAGATAATGCTTTTGATGTATATAATGCCTTGAAAGATGAACCTTATTTAGGTTTAAAGGTAATATGTTTTATTTCTGTATCAAATACTACTAACGTCAATGTGGTATCACTGGATATTCCTATTTTAGATAATACTAATTCTTGGAAATCAAGAATGAAGAAGTCAGATCAATTTATTATTGCTCTTGAAGATAATGAAGAAGTAGATAGGAATAATTGGTTACGTTATTTTTCCACAAATGGATATCGTTCTGTTTCTGTTATTCCTACATTGAGAGGTTTACCTTTATATAGTACGGATATGTCTTTTATGTTTAGCCATGAAATGATGTTATTACGAATGAATAATAATCTGGCTAAACTATCTTCTCGTATTTTGAAACGAACCATGGATATTGTTGGCTCCTTAGCTATTATTATTATACTTTTTCCAGTGTTGCTTTATCTGTATTTTACAGTAAAAAAAGATGGTGGTAATGCTATTTATAGGCATCCTAGAATTGGTCGTAATGGAAAAATATTTAACTGTTTGAAATTTAGATCAATGGTTGTGAACTCTAAAGAAGTGCTAGATGAATTGCTAAGAACAGATCCTGAAGCAAGAGCTGAATGGGAAAAAGATTTTAAATTAAAGGATGATCCTCGCATTACTAAAATCGGTGCTTTTATTCGCAAAACAAGTTTAGATGAATTACCTCAATTATTTAATGTTTTAAAAGGCGAAATGAGTTTAGTTGGGCCTCGTCCAATTGTAATTGATGAGCTAGAGCGTTATGAAGAAAACGTAGATTATTACTTAATGGCAAAACCTGGTATGACAGGGCTTTGGCAAGTCAGCGGACGTAATAATGTCGATTATAATACTCGCGTTTATTTTGATTCTTGGTATGTAAAAAATTGGTCACTTTGGAATGATATTGCAATTTTATTTAAAACTGTAAATGTGGTTTTAAATCGTGATGGCGCTTATTAGATTGTAAATTGGGAGGTGTGCTATGAAATTAGGGTTATTTTTTGGTGCTGGGGCTGAAATTAGCTATGGGCTACCCAGTGGTGGTAGCTTTGCCATCGATTTATTTAGACAAGATACAACGCAATATAAGGATAACTTACGAAAAGAATTAAGTAAAATAAATAGTAAATCTATATATGCCGCAAAATGGTTGCCTGATGAATATGTTAATAAACCAATATATGCTTTTGGTAAAAACGAATTTGGTACTATTATTGAATCTTCCATTCAATATAAAAGAGATAAAATTATTAGTCGATTAAATAACTTTGATTCTTTATTCGAACAAGCCATTAAGTCTTTAGATATAGATAAAACTATAATAGAGTCTAAATATTATGAATTAACTAATAATAATATCGGAGATGTTTTATATACCCATAATATAAAGCTGAATCCTATATTATCAAATAGTGTAACTTTGTTTGATTCAATATATTATTCTGGGATTTTAGAGGTAATAAAAAATAATAAAGATTGCGATGATTTAAGACAGTATGCAACAGCTTTTCTACAATTATTAGTAGGGGCTCATGGACATGAATTAGTAAAACAACTTAATGAGGAGTTATTTACTAATTCCCCCGATAATTTACCTATTTTTGATGATATATTTGGTATGTTTAGATTGGAATTCAATCAAGTTGGTGCTGTAGCTCTAGATCTATTATTAAATCACAAAAAAGAATTTGAGATAGATGAAAATGCAGAGCTTCATTGTATATTAACAGCTTTAGCTAAAAAATCATTAGAATTAATTTTTATTGATGTTTTGGATTACCAAAAACTAATCGATGAGCATTTTAGGTATTTATTTGCTCCTAAAACAGAATGGGCAAAATTTACGAAAATGGCTATTTTTCTTGAAATTGCTAGAGATTATATAAAGAAGAAAGTTCCTGCGAATATAGATGGAAAAGATGGATATTATAATGATTTAGATACATGTAAAGATAATGTAATCGCTATTGGAACTTCTAATTATAATAGTCTTCTTTCTCTTATTCAGCCTAGTTTATCTGAGAAAATTACTTATTTGAATGGAAGCGTAAGTGATTTTTATAATCCATATAAAAATAATATCGTTCAATTTATTGATAAGCCTGATGACTTAGAACAACTTCACTTTCCTTTTATTCTTACTCAAAGTGGCTTAAAACCTTTAACTTCGGTAGAAATGTCTAGACGGTATGTTAATCTATTCGACTCATTTAAAGAATCTGATGCAATTATAGTTGTAGGATTTAGATTTAATAGTGATGATGGACATATTAATGGGTTATTCCGCTCATTAATTGAAGAACATAATAAAAAAATATTCATTGTTGGTATTGATTCAGAAAGAAAAATTAAACAAACAGCAATAGGTAACCTAAGAATTGATAAAAATATATCTAATATTATACCTGTTGCAGTGGATGGAGAAACACGGAAAAAAGATGATAGCTTGTGGATTGATTTTATTATAAATACACTTCAAGCGTCAGGAGAAACTAATGATTAAAATTCTTGTAACAGGCGGAGCCGGCTTTATCGGCTCCGCCGTTATTCGATATATTATTGAAAATACACAAGACAGCATCATCAATGTGGATAAACTGACCTATGCAGCAAATTTGTTATCTCTGCAATCGATTGAACATAATTCACGTTATGTATTTGAACAAGTGGATATTTGCGATGCGAAAGCGTTCGCACGAATATTTGAACAATACCAACCGGATGGCGTTATGCATTTAGCCGCAGAAAGCCACGTGGATCGTTCGATTAAAGGGGCGGAGGCATTTATTCAAACGAATATCATTGGCACTTATACTTTATTAGAAGCGGCTCTAACATATTGGAATGAATTGAATGCCGAAAAAAAAGCAGCATTCCGTTTTTTACATATCTCAACCGATGAAGTCTATGGTGATTTAGAAGGCTCGGACGATTTATTTACCGAAACCACACCTTATGCACCAAGTAGCCCTTATTCAGCTTCTAAAGCCTCTAGCGATCATTTAGTGAAAGCCTGGCATCGCACTTATAGTTTACCAACTATTATTACTCATAGTTCAAATAATTACGGTTTTTATCAATATCCTGAAAAATTGATTCCATTAATGACTTTAAATGCATTAAAAGGTAAATCTTTGCCGGTATATGGAAACGGTTTACAAATTCGAGATTGGTTATTTGTGGAAGATCATGCTAAGGCTCTATATAAGGTAATGAAAGAAGGCAAAGAGGGGGAGACATACAATATTGGCGGAAATTGTGAAAAGGCAAATATTGAGATCATTCGTGCTATTTGCAGCTTATTGGAAGAGCTCGTGCCAAAGAAACCTGAAAACATAGCGAAATACGAAGATTTAATCACTTATGTGAAAGATCGTCCTGGACATGATGTGCGTTATGCGATTGATTCGACTAAAATTCAGAATGAACTCGGTTGGCAACCTCAAGAAAGTTTTGAGTCAGGACTAAGAAAAACCGTAGAGTGGTATATAAACCAATATATTAAAATTTCTTAAATCTTTATAGGAAGAAAATAGTATGACACAACAAACATTTTCTATTTATTTGTTAAAAGATGAATACAATGATACTAATTGTTTTAAAACACAATATAAAGAAAGGCTAGAAAAATTAGAAAGAAATCAATAGAATAATAATACTATTGAAGATGCTTCATTATTTCTACAGAAAATATCCCTAAACCTCCTTAGGCATCAGCTTCTAGCTTGGTACAAAAATCTGCTTATGCCGTTGCAACTCACCTTTTTCTAGTACGATGCTACTCTTCGGGACTTTAAACAATTTGCTGAGATATTTAAGCAGATGAGCATTTTCCGCTCCATCCACAGGAGGGGCAGTAATCGCGATTTTTAACTCTCCATCGTGTAAGCCAACAATTTGATCTCGGCTGGCTTTCGGTTGCAGGAAAATGCGCAACCGAATGCCATCAGGATTTTCTACTTTTTCGACGGCTCGCATTACGCAATTGCCCACAATACGCTGAAGATCTTATAGAATACGTTGTTAAGCAAAATTAACACAAAGCCAAGAACCATTACAGAGAAATCTAACATTCCCGTGCGAGGTAAGATACGGCGGATAATACCTAAGACAGGCTCAGTGATTTGTGCCACCATATAATCAAGCGGATGGTTGCCTTGAGTTACCCAGCTCATTAACGCTCGGATCAAGGTGGTAAAGAAAAGAATTTGCCCGAAGGTTTTAACCACGCCTAATACACCCGCTAATACAGCAAGCGGAACAGATAAACCGAAAACAATCCATTTTTCCGCCATCAGTAATACTACCGCCAATAAAATTGCTGCGAAGTTAATGCCTTTGCGGGTTGGGATGACTTTTTTGATTGGAGCAAGCACGGGTTCACTCATTCTCAATAATGATTGTGAAAGTGGCATTCGAGGATCGACTCGGCAAAATTCTAGCCAGGAGCGCAGAATTAAAATAAAGGTGAAAAAGCCGATAATGACCGACAAAATTGAACCGATTATTTCCATTTTATTTCCTTTTATTTTTTAGTTTTTGATATAAGTAAGCGGTCAATTTCTGTAAAACTTTTGCAAAAATTGACCGCTTGAGATGAAAATGCTTAATTAAGCTTCTGCTGGGAAATCCCACCAAATATCGAATAATTCGCTTACTTGTACATTTTGTAAGCCATTATTTTCTAACCAAGTTTTTACTAATTGGCGGTGTGATTCATCACATTTACCAATTTTTTCTAAGCACACTAAACCTTCCCAAACGAGGTAGCCGTTGCCTTCATAAGCAAGACCATTTGCTTTAATCACTTCATCGATAAAACGATCAACTGTTGCATCAATTTGGTCGATGCCAGTGCCTTCCGCAAAGTTAAATTTTACTAAAAAGCCCAATTCTTGGAATTCTGCTAAGTGCATTTTTTTACGCTGACGTGCGTTACGTTGAATAGCCATATTTTTCTCCTTATGGTGTATTCGTTTGAAATTAGTGAAACTTGAATGGGCAAAAGATGGTTACATTTTGCTATTTTTCAAGCCTTTTTCACCGTTTGTTTATTATTTTTTGAGGAAATATAAATCCCAAACACCGTGACCGAGGCGATGTCCGCGCTCTTCAAATTTAGTTAGCGGGCGGAAATCAGGGCGAGGAATAAAATCATTCGTTGCCGAAGTGTTCCCTAATTCATTTTCAAATTGGCGTAAGACTTCAAGCATATGTTCTGCGTAGTTTTCCCAGTCCGTTGCAAAATGAATAAAACCATTCAAGCGAAGTTTGGTTAATACGCGAGTAATAAACTCTGGTTGCACAATACGGCGTTTGTGATGTTTTGCTTTCTGCCACGGATCAGGGAAATAAAGTTGCAAGCCGCCAAGTGTGCCATCGGCAATACTATCACGCAAAATTTCGGTAGCATCGTGGCAAATTACACGCAAGTTTTTCACGCCTTTTTCTAACGCATAGGCAATACAAGCCCCCACACCTGGTGTGTGAACTTCGACCCCAATGTAGTTACGATTTGGATTCTGTTCTGCCATTTCAACTAATGAACGCCCCATTCCGAAGCCGATTTCCAGAATAACAGGGTTATTGTTGCCAAAAATAGCTTGGAAATCGAACGGGGTATTTTGATAATCTAAGCCGAGATTTGCCCAGTTATTGTTCATCATATCGCGTTGATAATCACTCAAACGCCCTGTTCGCAATACGAAACTACGTACTTTGCGTAGGTAACGACCATCTTCGGTAAATTCCGCTTGCTCAACGGTTTTACGCTTTTTATCTGCAAAGGTAATTTTTTCTGACATTTTTCTCTCAATAAAAAAGCACTGAAAATTCAGTACTTTTGGTATTTTAGTGTAGGGTGTGTGGATTAAAAATTCACGTACATTTTACGAAAATAATCAGAAAATCAACCGCTCACATGCGTGAACTTTATTCACCCCTACAAAAATTATTAAAACCGCACTAACGCTGAACCCCAAGTCCAGCCACCACCGAAAGCTTCAAGCAACAATAGTTGACCACGTTGAATACGCCCATCACGCACAGCTTCATCTAATGCCACAGGAATAGTCGCAGCACTAGTATTACCGTAGCGATCTACTGTGACCACCACTTGATCTAACGACATCTCTAATTTTTCTGCAGTTGCAGTGATAATGCGTAAATTCGCTTGGTGAGGCACGAGCCAATCTAAGTCGCTTTTATCTAAATTATTTTCGCGTAAAGTTTCTTCGACCACATTCGAAAGCTCGCGAACTGCCAATTTAAAAGTTGCATTGCCTTGCATTGAGATAAAGCCCGATTTTGGCTCGGTTCTCTCTGCGTTTGGTAAGACGAGCGATTCTTTAGTGTCAGCTGAAGCATGTAAATGGGTCGAGATAATGCCTTGTTCTTCGCTTGCTTCTAAAATCACTGCACCTGCACCATCACCGAAAAGCACCACTGTGCTGCGGTCGGTTTCGTCTAATTTGCGAGAGTTGAGGTCGGCTCCCACCACTAACGCCTTTTTCACTTTACCTGTGCGGACGAATTGATCGGCGACGCTTAATGCATACACAAAACCTGTGCAAGCGGCTGCGACATCAAATGAAATCGCATCGTCAATGCCAAGCAAGCCTTGGATTTGGCAAGCGGCACTTGGATATGCGTGTGAATTGCTGGTTGTTCCCACTACAATTAAATCAATTTCTTGCGGATCTAAATTTACTTGTTCTAAACATTTTTTCGCCGCTTCAAAGCCCATTGTCGCAACGGTTTCATCTGCGGTGGCGATACGGCGTTCTTTCATACCTGAACGGGAGACAATCCACTCATCTGAAGTGTCCACCATCTTTTCTAAATCAGCATTAGTTCGAACTTGCTTAGGTAAATAACTCCCTGTCGCTAAAATTTTGCTGTTCATATTTTGTTCTCAACGATATTTTTTAATTATGGGAAATTTGACTATTATAGCCTGAAATAGCCAAAATTTATAGGAAAACAAGCGGGCGATTTTAGGGAAAGTTTTACAAATCAGTGAGCTAAACTCACCAATTTTTGCTGAATACGCTCTGGGATTTTGTGCTCAATCTGCTGAACGGCATACTCAATCGCATAGAAAAAAGCATTAGCACTCGCTCCACCATGACTTTTTACCACTACTTTTGATAAGCCAAGCAAAGTCGCCCCGTTGTGTCTATCTGGATTGATTTCTTGCAACTTGCGATAGTAACGATACAAAAACGCCTTCATAAAGAAATTTTTGACCAACGAACAGAGAGGCGAACCCTCTTTTTCTTTATGCAAAGAGATAATATTTTTCGCGGCACCTTCCAATGCTTTCAACGCCATATTGCCGCTAAAACCATCGCAAACAATCACATCCGCCAAATAATTCATCAGCTTATCACTCTCAATAAATCCACGATAGTTGATGTCATAACGTCTGTGCAGAATTTTGTTTACATCACGCAATACTTGCGTGCCTTTACTCTCTTCCGTACCAATGTTCAGCAAAGCAAGACGAGGATAAACCAAGCCCAAAATAGTTTGCGCAAAAATATTGCCCATTTCAGCAAATTGCAAAAGTTGCTTTTGATTAACCTCGACATTCGCCCCTAAATCAAGCATCACGGTAGATTTACCATTCATCGTTGGAATAAGCGAAGTGAGTGCTGGACGATCAATATTTGGCAGAGGAGCAATCAATAATTTTGCCAAACCAAGTAGAGCACCTGTATTACCACCACTTACACAGCCTTCCGCTTGCCCATTAGCAACCGCTTCAATAGCTAAACGCATAGAACTGTTTTTGCTTTGACGCATCGCCACTGAAAAAGGGACTTCAGAATCAATGGTTTTGTCTGTATGCTGAAATTGAATACGAGATTGCAGAGTTTCAGGAAACACTTTCAGAATTGGATCAACCTGTTGCTGATCACCAAATAGAAGAAAAGTAAGCCTTGGATTAGACTCCAATGCTTTTTGTATGGCGGGCATAGTAATACGGGGACCAAAGTCCCCGCCCATGACATCTAACGCAAGAGTTAGATGATTCAAGTTAAACCTCTAAAAAGGAATTACTTGTTGATTACTTTACGACCACGGTAGTAACCGTCAGCAGTAACGTGGTGACGTAAGTGAGTTTCACCCGTTGCTTTATCTACTGATACTGCAGCAGTTGTTAATGCATCGTGTGAACGACGCATATCACGACGTGAACGAGATTTTTTATTTTGTTGAACAGCCATTGGCTATACTCCTAAGTTAGTTCTTTTTTAAATTAGCTAATACAGCGAACGGGTTCGGTTTTTTCGCCAGTTCTTCAGGCAATTCGCCAAAAACCTGTTCCTGCGTGGACACTTCACAGTGTGCAGCATCATGCATCGGGACTAGAGGCAATTCAATGATAAACTCATCTTCAATCATATCTAGTAAATTTACTTCACCAAACTCATTGGTTTCAATTGGTTCATAAATTTCGGGCAAATCGTCCGCCTGATTCATATTTGACACTGGACTGAAACAAAATGTGCAGTCGAGCGTTTGCGTAAATGGGTTACCACAACGTTGGCAGTCAAGCTCCACATCAATTGTCGCCGTGCCTTTAATCACCACGAGTTTTTGCGGATCAACATATAACGAGAGAGTAACTTGTGCATCGCTTAGCACTTGACCAACAGATTCACCCAAACGGCTTAAAAGGTTCTTCGGAAAGTATCCTTCATAATCCATTCGACGCTGAGCGTCTTTATATGGGTCAATTGTTAGGGGTAGTTTTACCTTTTGCATAGAGTCAATATATTACAGATAGAACGTCAAATAGTCAAAAGGAAAATCGGCTTTTTTAATAAAATTCTCTTACGTTACTCGTTAAGCTTTATTTCTAAACAATGTCGAATTCGTTATAATTCTGCTGTTCATTTTCTTTTCAAACAAGGCAATTTATGCAAGTTATAAAAAACAATACTACTTTCCTAGTTAGCTTATTAAGTGCGTATTTAATCTTTCTTGTCATTAGTTTTACGAATGACCTTATCGCATTAAAATTTATTCATGATATTGAAAATGGGGTTATCTCTGAGTACATCGATGCTTTTGACAGATACACAGCCGTATTTAATATTATCCTTTTCATTCTTCTCATTACAGTTTTTATCAATGCAGGGATTTGGTTATATCGTAGCCATAAGAGATTACGTGTTTGGGGTGCTAAGAACTTAAAATTTAGTGATGCCAGCTGTATTTGGTGGTATTTTGTTCCACTTATGAATTTAGTAAAACCTTACCAAACAATGAAAGAAACATGGTTTGCAAGCCAAAATCCTAAAAATTGGTCATTACCCTCTTCGCCTATATTATTAAAAGTGTGGTGGGGGTTATGGATTGTTTCAACAATTGTAGATAATGCTTATTTCAGACTTTCTTTGCGATTGGAAAATCCAACGCTTGGGGAACTCAGCTTTTTAACTAGCCTTTCTGCTTTTTCAGGTCTTATGAGTATTGGTGCAACGATTACTTTTCTATCTGTTGTAAAACACGTTAATCGTATGCAATTAGATTATCAAGATACCGTCTAAGAATCAGAAAAAGCCTAATCAATCTCTTTCAAGCGGTTATTTTCTCAAAACAATTTGCAAAAAATTAACTGAAAATAACCGCTTATTTCATTCAAAGATAGAAAAGATCCAAAAAAACTGCTACCTTAAGCATTATTTGACAACGATTCTTAATTAGAGAACATTTTATGATTTTTTCCATCTTTGCCATTATCGCTTACACGGCAGCGTTGCTCTGGATTACTCCTACATTGGCAAACATTGAAAACCAAAATAGTGATAAAAAACCGAACATCAAAGCCGTTTTTTCTATTGGCTTGCTTGCCGTTGCTTGCCACTTTATTAGCACCTCGCAAGAGCTGTTTTTAAGTGAAGGTCAAAATTTTACGCTTGCCAATGTAAATGCATTGATGAGCCTATTATTAAGTGCTTTTGCAACCTTTACATTGCTCAAATGGCGAACCATCTGGTTTCCGTTGATGATTGTTTACACTTTCGGGATCTGTAGTGTGACAGTAAGCCTAGTTGCAACAGGAAATTTCACCAAAAATATTTCCGAGAATGCAGGCTTAATTTTCCATCTTGGTATCGCTCTGTTCTCTTATGCCCTCTTTTTCTTAGCGTTGATTTACGCCTTACAACTTAAATGGCTCGATCGTAAACTCAAAAGCAAAAAACTCTTTTTCTGTGCCATGCTACCACCATTGATGACGGTTGAACGCCACTTTTTCACTCTCACCCTTGCGGCACAAGCAATGCTCACGGTTGCCTTGGTGACAGGCATGATCTATCTGCACAACTTCTTTGCCCCTGAACAAGTGCACAAAGCTATCTTCTCTTCATTAGCTTGGATTGTCTATGCCGTGCAACTACTCGGGCAATGGAAATTCCGCTGGCGTGGAAATCGGGTGCTTATTTACTCTATTTCGGGTATGATATTACTCACAATCGGCTATTTTGGTAGCCATCTGGTGAAATAACCAGAACGGTAAGCGGTTGAATTTATTTTGTTTTTTTGCAAAATACTAACAAAATTCAACCGCTTGAATATTTACAAACATAGGAAATTTATTTTGGACAGTATCCCCCTGAGTACGCTTTTTATCACGCTTGCCATTCTTTTAGCCCTCTCGGCATTCTTCTCTGGCTCTGAAACAGGGCTAATGTCACTTAACCGCTACAAAATGAAACATCTTGCCGAACAAGGGCATAAAGGTGCGGTTTTAGCCAGCAAACTGCTTGAAAAAACCGACGTTTTATTAAGTTTTATCTTAATCTGTAATAACCTTGTAAACATTGCTGCCTCAGCGATTGCAACCGTTATTGGTATGCGTATTGCAGGCGATGCGGGAGTTGCAGCGGCAACAGGGATTCTGACCTTTGTGATGTTAGTATTCTCTGAAATTCTGCCGAAAACCATTGCTGCAATTTACCCTGAACGTATCAGCTTTTTTGTTAGCTACATTCTTGTTCCGCTTAAAAAAATCATCCTACCATTAGTCTTTTTGATGAACTTAATCATCAACGGCTTAATGAAGCTCTTCCGCATTCATAAGGATGAAAACCAAGGCTTAAGTGCAGAAGAACTGCGTGGTGTGGTGCTTGAAGCAGGGAAATTTATTCCAACCGAACACCAAGAGATGCTTGTTTCCATTTTGGATATGGAAAAAGTGACAGTCGAAGACATTATGGTGCCGCGCAACGACATTGGCGGCATTGATATTGACGACGACTGGAAAGCGATTATGCGTCAGCTCACAGGGGCAGCGCACGCCCGCGTGGTAATCTACAAAGGCAATATGGACAAAAACGTGCTTGGGATGCTCCGCGTGCGTGAGGCGTTCCGCTTAATGTTAGAACGAAATGAATTCACTAAAGAGATGCTGATTCGTGCTGTGGATGAGGTTTATTTCATCCCTGAAGGCACATCGCTGACTACGCAATTGATGAACTTCAAAGCCAATAAAGAGCGTATCGGCTTGGTGGTCGATGAATATGGTGACATTAAAGGCTTAGTAACGCTGGAAGATATTTTGGAAGAGATTGTCGGCGAATTTACCACTTCAACCGCTCCAACGCTGGAAGAAGAAGTCAAACAACAAGCCGATGGTACAGTGATTATCGAAGGCTCTGCAAATTTACGCGATTTGAACAAGCTATTTGGCTGGCAGCTGCCTGTGGATGAAGTCCGCACTTTCAACGGTTTAATCCTCGAACACTTAGAAAAAATTCCTGATGAAGACACGGTATTTGAGTTGTATAACCTGAAAGTTACCGTATTAGAAGTAGCGGATAATATGGTGAAACAAGCGAAGGTTGAGCCTTTAATAGATTCTGAAGAATAAAAATAAGCGGTTGAATTTTTGTAAAACATTGCAAAAATCCAACCGCTTTTTAGTAGATACAATAAGGGCGTGAACTTACATTCACGCCCTTTCTATTGTTCAACTTCTAGCTATTTTGTTTCAGCTACATAAGCTTCTTCATCGCGTTCACCTAATGGTTTAAGCATTGTGAAGAAAAGAACGATACATACAACTGTGGTTGCTAAACCTAAGTATACAGACAATTGATAATCTAAGTGGAAACCAATTGGGTTGTAGTATAAGTAGGTTGCACATACAGTTGTGATAAACCATGCTGGGATTGAAGCCACCCAGTGGAATTTATGGTAACGGTATAAGTATGCCGCTGCTGTCCATAACATTACCATCGCTGTCATTTGGTTTGCCCAAGTGAAGTAACGCCATAAGATACTGAAGTCGATGGTTGAAACAAAGTAACCTAATACGAACAATGGTACTGCAATGTATAAACGTTTTGCTAATGAGCGTTGGTCAATGTTGAAGATTTCCGCTAATTGTAAACGTGCTGCACGGAATGCTGTATCGCCTGAAGTGATTGGTAACACCACCACACCAAGTACCGCGAAGATACCACCCACGAAACCTAAGAAGTGTAATGAACTATCATAAACTACTTTAGATGGCGAACCTGCAGAGATTGCATCCTGTAACGCTTGTGGGTTTTCATAGAATGCCAAGCCAACCATACACCAGATTAATGCGATAACACCTTCAGTAATCATTGCACCATAGAAAATGAAGCGACCTTCTTTTTCATTCTCTGCACAACGTGCCATTAACGGAGTTTGCGTTGCGTGGAAACCAGATAATGCACCACAAGAGATGGTTAAGAATAAAAGTGGCCAAACTGGAACATTACCTTTCACTTGGAAATTTTGAGTGAATTTAGCCCAAGTTAAACCTTCGCCATCTGCATTGATAGTACGGAAGAATTCAATTGGATCAGTGGCACTGAAGTGTGCAGAAACTAAACCATAAACCATACCTACTGACATAAAGAGCAATAATGCACCGAATAATGGATAGATCCGACCAATGATTTTATCGATTGGTAATAAGGTTGCTAAGATGTAATAAGCGAAGATGATAAATGTCCAAACGGCAATAACAGTTGCTTTATCCATGCCCCAAACGGTTAAACCGCCTGCTTCTACACCTTGTTTCACCGCTTCTACATCACCTAATTGCAATGCACCTTGTGAAGCACCAAGTACATCCATGGTGATTGTACCCATCAATTGTGCCGGGCTTGCTACGAATACCACACCCACTAATAAAAGAAGGATAAGTGCCAATGCGTTGATGAACACTTTAACAGGACGACCTAAGAATTTACCCGCCAAATATGGCATTGTTGCCCCGCCATGACGGATACTTAACATACCGCAGAAATAGTCGTGCACTGCACCTGCGAAAATACAGCCAAGTACGATCCAAAGCATCGCAACAGGTCCATATAACGCACCAAGAATAGGGCCAAAAATTGGGCCTGTTCCCGCAATATTTAATAATTGAATAAGCCAAATTTTCGTTTTTGACATTGGCATATAGTCCACACCATCATTAACTTGATAAGCGGGCGTTTGGCGTTTCGGGTTAATTACGAAGATTTTTTCGATAATTTTGCCGTAAATAAAGTAGCCAAGCACCAAAATGGCTACACAAAAGAAAAACCACAACATAACGTTATCCTAGAATAAAAAAGTTAAATTCTGCCTAATTGGCAGTACATAATTTTAGTTATTTGTATGTTAAAAGTAAATTAAATTGCCAAAGAGTTTATAAAAAGTGTGAAATACTTCACATTTTTATTCAAAATGCGAGCAAAACTTGATTATTTAATGGAAGGATATGTTAAGAAAAGAAAATGGGGAGCATCAGCTCCCCTATTTTTACATCGCGTAAGTCACAACTTTCACAACTTTAGAAACACCGCGTACATTACGAGCCACTTCAGCTGCAGCATCAGCCTGTGAATGCGAAAGCGTACCTAGCAAAAATACCTCGCCATTTTCGGTAATGGTTTTAACCTCGGTAGTCTTCACTTCAGCATTCAAAAGTAATTTTGATTTCACGGTCGCAGTAATCCAACTATCCATCGCAATTTGAGAAGGACCAATCTTTTCGCCCGTGCGAATTTCATTAACAACTTCTTTTACGCCATCTACGCCAGCGGCGATATTTCTTGCTGTTTCAGCAGCTGTATAATTCGGCACTTGCCCTATCAACAACACTTTTCCGTTATAGGAAACCACATTGATGCGAGCTTCTGTTTTTAGCTGGGCGTCATTGTTTAGATTATGCGCAACTTTCTCTTCTAAAATCTCATCATCCACTTGTGTGCCTGTTGAGCGCGGATCCGTTGCCACTTTGCCCGCAACCGCAGCCGTAGTTACAACAGCTGTAGTAATACAGCCTTGTAGCGAAAGTAATCCAGCGCCAAATAAAATGGTTGTAATACTCTTTTTGATTAATGTTTTCATAATACTATCCTTAAGAAAAAAGTAGATGATCAACTAACTCGCAAAGCAAATTCACACAGAACAAATGCCCTTCAATAACACGAGCTTCATTCATCGATGGAATAGCAATTTCAATATCTTCTTCATCCAGCAAGCCTTGCGTATGCTCATTAAGATTGCTAGTAAACACAATAATATCCAAGCCTTCGCCTTTTGCAAAATGGATCGCATTTAAGACCGCTTCTTCATTACCAAGGGGAGAAAAGCAAATGAAAATATCGCCTTCACGGTATACTGCTTGTAGCTGTTTTTGGTAGAGCAGATCAAGCTCACCGCGTTGAACTGCCACCCCTGCCACCGTGCCTGTGAGGTCTAGTTGCACCGCATAAAGCGTTGGGCGAGCCAGCTCATATTGATGCAATAAATGGCTGACCAATAACTGCGCATTACCGTAAGAACGCCCGTGCCCGCAAACAATAATTTTATTGCCACGCAACAAACAGCCTTGCATCTGTTTTGCTGCTTGTTCCAACTTTGCGGGCAATAATTCGGTTGCGGCAATTTGGAGTTGGATACTTTCGGTAAAGCTATTTTGGATTTTTTCTAACATCATAATGTTGGCATTATCCTAAAAAATTGGGTAACCAAAGAGGCGGATTATCTCCCTCAAAGGCAACCACATCAAAACGGCATTTTGCAGTGTCTAAACTCTGCTTACGCTTGGTAAATAACCACATATTCGCCGCATTGAGCCATTTCTGCTGCTTGCGATAATCAATGCTTTCTACTGCGCTACCAAAGCGGTTCGATTTACGTTGGCGAACTTCTACAAACACGACAGTATCGCCATCTGCCATCACTAAATCTAACTCGCCACATTTAAAAGTCTGGTTAGCCGCAATGAATTTCAGCCCTTGCGTTTCTAAATAAGCTCGGGCTTTTTGCTCATAAAGCGAACCTTGTAACCGCTTGTTACTGAGCTTGCTCAACAGCGCCATTGTGATATTGCAACCAAGATAAATTGCGCTCAATATTACAATTTTGTCCTGCACTTAACACGCCCGTTAAGCCAGAAACTTTATAACCAGGGATTTTACTTAACTCATTGAATTTATTTGCCAAAGACCACGCATCCGCACCCATTGCGTATAAACGCATTTTGGCAAAATCACCCTCAGATAAGTTCGCTGATTTTTTGTATTCATCTGAATTTGAATCAGCTAACAGCGGAATTTCACTGAATTTCACACCTTCCATCGCGGTATAAAAATCAGCATCATTCGTTGGCGAATTGATGCGTGAAGAGGTATAAATCGTCAGTTGATCTTTTAACGGCGAAGCGTCAATACCTTGTTTAATTAACACCACATCATCAGGCGAACCTAGCAAATACAAACCGCCTTGCGTGATACCCGCACTTAAAATTGACGCAATCGCATCTTCGGCAGAAGAATAATAACGCACATCTGCATCGTTACCTGTGAGTTGACGCCAACGTTGTGCGAAAGTATCGCCTGAACGTTGTCCTACATCGCCTTGCGGAACAGAGACAATCACATTGCGTTTACCTTCATTATAAATACGATCTGCAGCTGCTTTCGCTTCTGCTTCTGGCGCTAAGCCGTAGTAGCAAACTTGAGGAATCGCTCTCGCATTTGGCGTCGCATTTAACGCCAATAAATTCACATTGTTAAGCTCTGAGCTACTTAATGCCGCATCCACATTCTCTCTCAACAACGGACCAACAATCGTGCTTGCCCCTTCTTGTTTCGCTTGTGCAATCAGACTATTAACATCCGCGGCTGCGGTGTCGTAAAAACGTACCATTGTGCCATCATTGCCGCGTGCATCATTAAAGCCTTTTTGCACCATTTGCCCCAAAATTTGTGCATCACCACTTAACGGTAATAACACTGCCACGCCATTAAGCTGCGTTTGTTGGTAACTTGCTACATTTTGTAACTCAGCTGGCATCACATTGACCGCACTATGATTTGGATATTGTGCCTTCCATTGATTCAACGCCTGTTGCATTTGTGCTGGATTCATCACATTTTGATTGTAAAGCGAAATCAAGGCAATCCAACCTGAAAATTCCACTTCGCCCGCTTGCGGTTGGGCTTGTTCAATGCCACGATTAGCCTTTCTAAGCGTATTCCAAATAATATCGTTATTCTCTTGGCGAGCTTTGTTGTCAAACAAATAGCTATTCATCAACGAACGAGCTCGCACAATTTCTTCCACATTTTTATGGTTTTCCGCCACTTGAGCTTGTGTTTGGTAAACACGCAACATTTGAGCCTGACTAAGCGGTTCATTTTTCGCATTATTTTGCAAATTTCTCAAACCATTTAAGGCTTCATCATTTTTTCCTTGCAATGCCTCAAGTTGAGCAGACACTAACGCATATTCTAATTTTTGAACAGGGTTTTCTTGAATATCTTTCATAAATGACGTGAGCTCATTTAACGCATCTTGTGCTTCATCTGCTTTATTTTCTTCCACCAACTTACGCACTGCCAAAAGCTGATAAGAAACCTTATCTTCTTTCTCTTTTGCTTGATCTGCTTTGTTAATGTAAAACTCAGAGCTTGCATACGCCTCATTTTTCATTGATTCCGTTACTAAGTTAGGCGAACTACAAGCTGCCACTAAAAGAGCCACAAGAGTTGGGACAAAAACGGTTTTCATTTTTTGTCGAAGTGCTACTGCCATTTTATTCTCCCTAAAATGCATAAAAAAAGTATAATGCGGTAATGTTTTAAATCTTACTTATCAAATATCTGAAAATCAAATGAAAAACGAACAAAACGGTATTTTATATATTGTTGCCACCCCGATTGGTAATTTAGGCGACATCACTCAGCGTGCATTAGACACCTTCGCACAAGTCGATTTAATCGCTGCCGAAGACACCCGCCACAGCGGATTACTTTTAAGTCACTACGGCATCAAAAAGCCTTTTTTTGCCCTACACGACCATAATGAACAGCAGAAAGCGGTCGTTTTAGTTGAAAAATTAACCAAAGGCGAAAACATCGCCCTGATTTCAGATGCAGGCACGCCACTTATTAGCGACCCTGGATTTCACCTCGTTCGCCACTGCCGACAAGCAGGCATTCGTGTTGTGCCTGTAGTCGGTGCTTGTGCTGCGATTGCCGCATTAAGCTGTTCAGGCATCGCCTCAGATCGTTTTTGTTTCGAAGGGTTCTTGCCCGCCAAAACAAAATCACGTTGCGATAAATTAGAAGCCTTAAGCGAAGAGCCTCGCACACTGATTTTCTACGAATCGACCCACCGCATTTTAGATACACTTTCTGATATGCAAAAAATTTGGGGCTCTGACCGCTATATCGTGATGGCAAGAGAACTCACTAAAACGTGGGAAACCATTTACGGCGATACACTCGGTAACTTAATCGAATGGCTGAATGAAGACAGCAACCGCACTAAAGGCGAAATCGTGCTGATTGTGGAAGGCAAACCCGTAACCGAAGAGGAAAGTTTTAGTCCACAAGCGGTAAAATTATTCCAACTTTTAACCAACGAAATGCCAATGAAAAAAGCCGCAAGCATCGTGGCAGAAACCTTTAGCTATAAGAAAAATGCCCTTTATCAGTTTGGTTTAGAAAATTTTGTAAAATAGGATAAAAAAACACCCGCTTAGATTTACCCTCAAGCGGGTGTTTTCTTTCTCTACTTTACTCATTTAGCCTTTTAGTTTCTCAATCAATTTATGATGAATGCCACCAAAAGCACCGTTGCTCATCACTAGAATATGATCGCCCGATTTTGCTTCTTGAGCGATCATTTCAACCAGTTCATCAATACTTGCTGACCAGTTCGCTGTTTGGCTTAACGCATCGGTAATTTGGCTCACTTTCCAAGGAATAGTATCGGGCTGATAAACAAAGACCGCTTGTGCATCGTGCAAACTTGGGGCAATATCATCTTTATGCACACCCATTTTCATTGTGTTTGAACGAGGCTCTAACACCGCGATAATGCGAGCATCTTTACCAATCTTACTACGAAGTGCATCGATTGTGGCTTCAATTGCGGTTGGATGGTGAGCGAAATCATCGTAAACAGTAATGCTGTTTACTTCACCTTTGACTTCCAAACGGCGGTTGGCATTGATGAACGAGCCTAACGCTTTGCAAGCACCTTCAACGCTTACACCTGCGTGCTGTGAGGCGGCAATTGCCATCAATGCGTTATGCATATTGTGGCGACCGATAATGTTCCAACGCACTTCGCCTGCTTTTTTGCCGAAATGATACACTTCAAAATGTGAGCAATCCGCACTTAATGGTTTTGCAAACCACTCCTTGCCTTCGCCAATGGCTTGTACTTCGCTGTAGGTGCCCATATTGAGCGTATCTTGCACATTTTGATCGTCACTTGCCGCAAGGATTCGCCCTTCGCTTGGAATGGTGCGGATAAGGTGGTGGAATTGACGTTGGATTGCGTGCAAATCATCAAAAATATCGGCGTGATCAAATTCGATGTTGTTGATAACCAAAGTTCTTGGCGAATAATGCACAAATTTAGACCGCTTGTCGAAGAAGGCAGAATCGTATTCATCCGCTTCAATCACGAAGAATTTGCTTGAGCCTGCACGAGCGGAAATACCGAAATTGCCTGCCACACCACCAATTAAAAAGCCTGCGTCGATGTGGTTTTGATCTAAGATCCACGCTAACATTCCCGTGGTGGTGGTTTTTCCGTGTGTGCCAGAAACAGCAAGCACCCAGCGATCTTTGAGCAGATGATCGTGCAGCCATTGTGGGCCTGATGTGTAATTTAACTGATTATTAAGCACATATTCCACGCAAGGATTACCACGGCTCATTGCATTACCGATAACAACTAAATCGGGGGCAGGTTGTAATTGGTCAACATTGTAGTTAGGAATAACCTCGATGCCGTGCGTTTCTAAAAAAGTGCTCATTGGCGGATAAACGTTGGTGTCTGAACCTGTCACTTTATAGCTAAGCTCTCTAGCAATCATTGCCACGCCCCCCATAAAAGTGCCGCAAATGCCAAGGATGTGAATGTGTTTTTGTTTCATTGGAGATCCATTTAATTTACGTAAAAATATCCCCCTCTTTAGAAAAGAGGGCAGCTTATCAATCAAGTATAACAAAAAAGGCTAGATTCCATAAGAACCTAGCCTTTCGCTAATCAAATTTCAATTATTTTACATCGAAATATGCTTGTAAATCGTCGCTACCGCCAATGTGTTTACCACCGATGAATACTTGTGGAACTGAAGTACGACCAGTAATTGCACGTACTGAAGTGGTTGAAGCATCTTTACCTAATACGATTTCTTCATATTGGTAGCCTTTCACTTCTAATAATGCTTTTGCTTTTGCACAGAATGGGCAACCAGGTTTAGTGATGATTGACACTGATGGTTTTGCTTCCCAAGCTGGGTTTAAGTATTTGATCATAGTATCTGCATCAGACACTTTGAATGGATCGCCAGGTTCTTGTGGTTCAATGAACATTTTTTCAACTGTACCGTTTACAACGTACATAGAATAACGCCAAGAACGTTCTCCAAAACCTAAGTCGTTTTTGCTTACTAACATACCCATACCACGAGTGAAATCGCCGTTACCATCTGGGATAACTGTTACATTTTCAGACTCCTGGTCTTCTTTCCACGCATTCATTACGAATGTATCGTTTACAGATACACATACGATTTCATCAACGCCTAATGCGTAGAATTCTTTCGCTAATTCGTTGTAACGTGGTAAGTGAGTTGATGAACAAGTTGGTGTGAAAGCACCTGGTAATGAGAAAACAACTACTTTTTTGTTGTTGAAGATTTCATCTGTAGTTACATCAACCCATGCGTCGCCTTGACGTGTGTGGAATGTTACTGAAGGAACTTTTTGACCTGTCATATCTTTTAAAGACATATTTTTTCTCCAAAAAAATAAATAAGAATTAAAAATCTGAGGCATTTTACAGATAAATATGCCATAATTCATCTTATTCTATTGATAGGTAAGATTTATAAATAAAATAAGGAAAAGATTATTGTGAATATCCGAGATCTGGAATATTTAATTTCATTAGCAGAGTACAAACATTTCCGTCGTGCTGCCGATGCGTGCAATGTGAGTCAGCCGACATTAAGCGGTCAAATTCGCAAATTAGAAGACGAATTAGGAACGATTTTACTTGAACGTACTAGCCGTAAAGTGCTATTTACCCAAGCGGGGCTTGAATTAGTGGATCAAGCCAAAGCCGTACTACGTGAAGTAAAAGTGTTAAAAGAAATGGCAAGCAATCAAGGCAAAGAGATGTCTGGCCCACTTCACGTGGGGATTTTACCTACGCTCGGCCCATACCTTTCACCAATTATTGTACCCGCAATGAAAGAAGCTTTCCCAGAGCTTGAGCTTTATTTATACGAATTGCAAACCTCTCAAATGGTGGACCAACTCTCTGCTGGTCAGCTCGATTGCGGCATTTTAGCTTTCGTTAAAGAGAGCGAACCTTTTATTGAAGTGCCACTTTTTAACGAAGAGATTTTGCTTGCTGTTTCAGATAAGCACGAATGGGCAAAAGAAAAACAGCTACCTATTTCGGTTTTAAAAGATAAAGAGCTGCTTTTCTTAGATGATGGTCACTGCCTACGCACGCAAACGCTAGATTACTGCTTATCAGTTGGGGCGAAAGAGAGTGCCCATTTCAAAGCAACCAATTTGGAAACGCTCCGCAATATGGTGGCTGCCAATGTAGGCATTTCGCTGATTCCAAAATTCGCCGCCAAAGAAACAAGCGGTGTGAAATACATTTCATTTTGCGATCCAACACCATTCCGTGCGATTGGCTTGATTTATCGCCCAGGTTCGCCACTTCGTGCTCGCTATGAACGCCTTGCTAAAGGCATTGAAGAAGTGATGAAAAAACAAAATGCTGCATAATGGACGCAGAGATAACAAATGAGTAATGTAGGAATTCGAGCACAACAAAAAGAGAAAACCCGCCGTGCTCTTGTGGATGCAGCGTTCAACCAATTGAGTGCCGAAAAAAGTTTCAGCAACTTAAGTTTGCGGGAAGTCGCACGCGAAGCAGGTATTGCCCCAACCTCTTTCTACCGCCACTTCAAAGATATGGACGAACTGGGCTTGGCAATGGTGGATGAATCAGGCTTAGTGCTTCGCCAGTTGATGCGTCAGGCTCGTAAACGCATTGAGAAAGGCGGCAGCGTGGTCGCCCTCTCTGTGGAAACATTCTTTGAACTGATTAATGACCGCCCAAATGTTTTCCGCTTATTATTACGTGAAAGTTCTGGCACATCGCAAGCTTTTCGAACCGCAGCTTCGCGTGAAATTCAGCATTTTGTTGCAGAACTCACCGATTACATCTTAATGAAAAGCCCCGAATTAGGGCGTGAAATTGCCCATATTCAGGCTGAAGGCTTAGTTACGCTCGTTTTTACCGCAGGTTCACATGCGTTAGATATGAACAACCAACAACGTGAGGAACTCAAAAAACGGGTAATGACCCAACTTAGAATGCTGATGCACGGAGCATCCGCTTATGTCAGAAAATAGGGCGTTATTTATACGCCTTATCTGCTTAATTTCGTGCTGAATACACCTTAAACTTAGTCGATTTCGCCACCACTTCGTACTTGCCGAACGCACTGTCTAGCAAGTCTGGATAAGGCAAAAAGGCATTCGCTACAATGCGTAATTCTCCACCTTTGGTTAAATGGTTTTTCGCTTGTAAGATCAAATTTTCGACCGCTTGATAAGCCGTATCCACACCATCATGGAATGGCGGGTTTGAAACAATCAGATCAAATCGCCCTTCAATATGCGAGAACACATCGCTTGCTAACACTTCGCCTTCCAATGCATTTTCTGCCAAAGTACGTTGGCTAGAAGCAATCGCCATGGCGTGAATATCGCTCATCGTCAGTTTAATTTGGGGGAATTGTTTTTTTAAGCTGGCACCAATCACACCTGCACCACACCCTAAATCTAACACTTTACCTTTTAAGCCGTCAGCTTTATGGAAGGTTGAAAGTAATAATTTCGTGCCACCATCCAATTCTGCCGAGCTAAACACCGCTGGCAAAGCAGAAATCGTTAAATCGTTGAGTACGTAGCTTTTCCAGAATTTTTCTGCATTGAAAGTCGGCACGTTTTGTAGCTCAAAATGGTACAAACCACAGCGACGAGCCGAATCAATTTTGGCAATATTGCCAAACGGTTCGAGCATTTTTTCCACCGAACGCACGCCTGCACGGTTTTCGCCAATAATCAGCAATTCTTGCCCGACTTCTGATTGAGCCAGCCATTCTAACAATTGATATTGGCATTCCTGCTTATTCTTTGCCCAATAATACACGGCTAAATCTGCTTTTTGGGTATTTTCTATTCCAAATTTGACCGCTTGGCGTGAGTGAGCGTAATCAAAATAGCTACTGAATACTGACACCGATTTTGCACCAGTTAAGCTTTGAGTAAAATCATCACGCACATAACCAAAAAACAGTACCGATTTTTCGACAAATAAAGGCAAATGGCGAGCTAACACTTCGCTTTCGAGAGAGAACATAATTTCCTTTCCTTTAAAAATAATTTCCGCATTTTACCCAGTTTTGCTACTATTCCCTATCAATTTTTTGCGAGAACAAGATGAATAGACGAGATTTATTACTGCAGGCAATGGGCGTGACGCAATGGCAGTTGGTTAAGCCACAAGTGCTTAAAGGCGATGCTCAAATTCGGTTAGATCAAGCGATCAAATTAGTAGTGATTTGTGAAGAAGAACAACAAAAAAGCAGGCTTTTTCAAGACTTGCTTTTTGCACTTTCATTGCAATCGAATGAATTTTACTGGGTAAATCACGAGCAATTTCAGCGAATCCGTTTCAAGCATACCCCCTTTTTCTTGGTGGTAGAAGATAAAGAACAAGCAGTCAAAATTGAGAAAAAATGTGCAAATCAGCCACAGTTGAAGGTCGAAAGTTGGGCAGAATTACTCAAGCCTGAAAGTAAAAGGAAGTTGTGGAAAGGATTGGATAATGTTTTTCAAAAACAGACTCAAATCTCCATAAAAAAATAATGGTAATTTAAAATCATTCTGCTAGAATGCTCAAACTTAACGTTTTATTAACAGGAGACAAATTATGAAAAAAACGTTACTTGCAGCAGGGATTTTAGCCGCAACTTCATTTGCTCACGCGGATGTATTAACCACCATCAAACCTCTAGGCTTTATTGCCAATGCTATTACTGATGGTGTAACAGAAACACAAGTGCTATTGCCAGTGAGTGCATCACCGCACGATTACAGCTTGAAACCCTCTGATGTTGAAAAATTAAAATCAGCAGAATTAGTAGTTTGGGTAGGGCACGGTCTAGAGTCATTTTTAGAAAAATCTGTTGAAAAATTACCTGAAAGCAAGGTGCTAGAATTGGGCGAAGTACCTGCCATTGAAGAGATTATCGAAGCAACACATCACGAAGATCACGACCATGACCACGATCACGGGCATCATGAACACGCTCATGGTCACGACCATCACGGACATGACCACAGCCACGACTGGCATATCTGGCTTTCAAGCGATGCAAGTAAAATTGCGGCAGAGCAGATTGCAGATCGCCTAACCCAGTTATATCCAGCAAAAAAAGCAAAAATTGCGGAAAACTTAGCGAAATTTAAAACCGCAGTAGATGCCAAAACCGTGCAATTAAAAGCCCAGCTTGAGCCAGTAAAAGGCAAAGGTTATTACACTTTCCACGAGGCTTATGGCTATTTTGAATCGACTTATGGTTTAAACTCGCTCGGCTCATTTACCATCAACCCAACCGTTGCACCAGGTGCAAAAACGCTGGCAAAAATTAAAGAGCATATCGCAGAGCATAAAGCTGTTTGCTTATTTGCAGAGCCACAATTTACGCCACGTGTCGTAGAAAGTTTAAGCAAAGGCACGCAAGTAGGTGTTGGTCAACTTGATCCACTTGGTGCGAAAATTAAGATGGGTGCAGAGGCTTATCCACAATTCTTGCAAGGCATTGCGGATGAGTTTACGAAATGTTTGGCGAAATAAGATTTCATACAACTGTCTATTCTTAATGTAATGTAGCAACTGTGTTTTTAGGTAAAGACAGTTGCTACACTACAACTAATCGTTGTTCGTAAAAACAGCATCGTTACCCAATCTATTTTTACTAATTCCATCCTTCCTACCCAATTCTCATGTATAATGTTTCCCAAACTTAGCCTCCACTTACTTATCATAAGCGGAATACAAAAGGAGTTGCTATGAGCCAATTTTTCTACATTCACCCTGAAAATCCGCAGTCTCGTTTGATTAACCAAGCGGTTGAAATTATCCGTAAAGGTGGCGTGATTATTTACCCGACCGATTCGGGCTATGCTCTCGGTTGTGGGATTGGGGAAAAAGCGGCGATGGAACGCATCGTGAAAATTCGTCAGTTGCCTGAAAATCATAATTTCACACTAGTGTGTAGCGATTTATCCGAGCTTTCGACTTATGCAATGGTGGATAACCAAGCTTATCGCTTGATGAAAAATAACGTGCCGAATCCGTACACCTTTATTTTGCCTGCGACTAAAGATGTGCCGCGTAGGCTACAAACTAAGCGTAAAACCATCGGGATTCGAGTGCCAGATAATGCAATTGCGTTGGCATTGATTGCCGCGCTTGGCGAACCGTTGCTTTCTTGCTCTTTGATGTTGCCTGGTGAAGAGACGACGCAGTCGGATCCTGAAGAAATCCGCAACATTTTAGAACACCAAGTGGATCTGATTATTCACGATGGATATTTGGGCGTTGAACCAACAACGGTGATTGATTTAACGAATGATAGCCCTGAAATTATCCGTGAAGGATCGGGCAGCCTCACACCATTTATTTAAAACATTTAGACGCTTGTGAAAGCGACAAAGGACAAACCATGAAAACATTTCAAAACAAACAAAAGCCTGCTTTTAACCAAAAATCTGACGAAAAAAGAAATAGCAAAAACCCACGCTTAGCGGAACGCAACGAACAGCGTGCTGCACGCCCAACTTCTCGTCCGCTTGCAAAAAAAGTGGCAAAACCGACCGCTTCTCTAGATAAAACGACAGAGAAAAAAGAGAAAGTTTTAGGCGAGAAATTACAGAAAATTTTAGCTCGAGCAGGGCAAGGTTCACGCCGTGAATTGGAAGAGGTAATTGCAACAGGACGCGTGAGTGTAGACGGCAAAATTGCCTCACTTGGTGACCGTGTAGTATTAAGCTCTGCCACCAAAATCCGTATCGACGGGCATTTAATCAACATTATCCCAACGCAAAAAGAGATTTGCCGCGTGTTGATGTATTACAAACCTGAAGGCGAACTTTGCACTCGCTCTGATCCAGAAGGTCGTGCGACCGTTTTCGACCGATTGCCACGTTTAACAGGCTCACGCTGGATCGCTGTAGGGCGCTTAGACATCAACACTTCAGGCTTATTGCTCTTTACTACCGACGGCGAATTGGCCAACCGCTTAATGCATCCAAGCCGTGAAGTAGAGCGTGAATACTCCGTGCGTGTGTTCGGCAATGTAGACGAAGCGATGCTACAACGCTTACGCAAAGGCGTGCAATTAGAAGATGGGCCTGCGAACTTCAAGCAAATTAAGGCAGTAGGCGGTACAGGGATTAACCAATGGTTTGATGTCACCTTAACCGAGGGTCGCAATCGTGAAGTACGTCGTCTGTGGGAATCGCAAGAAGTGGAAGTGAGTCGCTTAATCCGCATTCGCTACGGTAACATTAAGCTCGAAAAAAGCTTACCACGTGGGGGCTGGGAAGAGATGGGACTTGAGCAAGTGAACTATCTGCGTGAATTGGTTGGTCTTCCACCAGAAACGGAAACCAAAGTAGATGTAACGAAAAACAGAAGACGCACTAACATTCACCAAATTCGTAAAGCAGTGAAACAGCACGTAAAATATCGTGCGAAAAGTTAATCAGGTTTTAAAGCGTGCTCGGCACGCTTTTTATTTGCCCAACTTGGGGTATTTTAGTTACATTTTGAGAGGCATATACTACTTACAATATTCCACAAAAAATCAACCGCTTGAGGAGATAAAAATGGACCTAACCAAAGTTATTGAAGCTCGCAAAACAATCAAAATGTTTAATCCGAATGTGAAAATTAGCCGTGAAGAAATAGCAGAAATGCTTACCATCGCTCAACTTGCTCCTTCAAAAGCCAACTTACAACCTTGGCGCTATGTGGTGGTTGATGATACGGAAACGAAAAACCAGTTACTCGGTTTTGTTGGACATAATGCCCCGCCTTGTGAAAGTGCTTCAGCGGTTATTTTGGTCTTAGCCGATTTAGAATACCAAAAAATATTAGACGATATTTTGGATTATTCGGTCGAAAAAGGCTGTTTAATGCCACAATTTCGAGACAATTCGTATAATTTCTTATTAGGATTACACGAAAAATCAAGCGAAGCAGAAATTCGCGATCAAGTACTTATCGACACCAGCCTTGCCACAATGCAATTGATGTTAGTCGCCAAAGATAAAGGATACGACACTCACGCCATTGGCATTTTTAACCGTGAGGCCGTGATGAATGCTTTAGAAGTGGATAGCAAGCGTTATGCACCTTTAATGCTACTCGCCATCGGCAAAGCTGCCACCGCGCCAATTCCAAGCGTGCGTTTGCCGTTGGAATATACGGTTTCTTGGAATAATGGCAAAGGGTTTAAAAAATAACAGAATCTATAAAGCTTAGGGCTGCTTAAATCACAAATCAGCCCTTTTTTCTTTAATCACTACCAATTTCCTTCGAGTGCCAATCCCACCCCATCTTTTTTAGTTCTCTGATAATCGCTCGAAACCAATTTATTCGCATCATTCCAATATAAAGTTAAAGTTACTTCGCCTTCAGCAAAAGAGGCTAAAGCATAAACAGGATAAACAAAATTAATCCCTTCATTAGTGAAATAGAAGTTATCAACTAAATCAAAGTCCGCTTTTGGGGTAAATGGCTCAGCTTTTTCGTCTTGAGCTTCCATTCTTGTTTTTTCTAAATAACTATTCCATAAAATAGCTTTGGCTTGTTCTTGATGCGCTTTTGACATCAAGCTATCCAACGAAATCACGGTTTTTTTGTTTAAATCTACGTTGAAGTAATTCGTGCCATAAAGACCGTGCGCACCACCCGTGTAGTTATCCCAATACTGAATAAAAGTTGCAATATTGCCACGCTGCCCAACATATGCCATTTGTGAACTATCACGAATCGCAATATCACCATACTCTTGCAATGCGGCTTTTGAAGCTTGATAATTTTTTTCGATTAATTTTAGAGCTTCTTCTTTTTCAGTCCCTGTCACTTGATGATTGATGTTTCCATTATGGTTAAGCAAAGTATGACGAATCAGCAAATTATCCAGCCAATCTAAGCCCGTTTTTGCAATGCTTGCAAAATAATAAAGCTCACTTTCTGTTCTGCCAAAATCATTCCCTGCGGGTAATTTTACCTGTTCTAATTTTGAAAATAATGGTTCAATTGTCACGTCAAGTGCAGGTAATTGTGCTTGCAACTTGCTTTGTTCTGCTTGTAAAGCGGTTAAATCTTGCTGAGATTTTGCAAGATCTTGATTAAGTTGAGTGATGGTTTGTTCAGCTTGTTGTAATTTTTCGTTAAGAGCTTGAGTATCTTTTTCGTTACAAGCTGACAGAAGAAAAGCGGAAGAAATCAGCAGTGTGAGGAGAGATTTTTTCATGGGATTATCCTTAAAAGAGAGAATAAAAAATGCTCTAGTATCATAGCACTAGGCTAGGTCATTTTCATTGTTTTTTGTTCAAACTGTCTGAAATTTGCGCATATCTAAACAACTTTACTGGGCAGATTTACCTTGCCTTTTTAGCCTTCAAAATGCGATAATACAACCCTCTTTTTGCCTGCAAATTTTGGTAAAAAAGAGACCACTTTGCTCTTGTGAGCAAAAACTATCTTAGGGTATAACCCTTTGATTTTGCAGCCATTTTAGACAAACAAAATGGGCGTAAGACAAAAGTTTATCGTTAATTCATAGTTAAAGCGAAGACAGTCGTGAGATTGGCGGGAATGCCAACAATCTGTTGAGTCATTTGAAAATACGCAATAACTCAAGCAACAACAAAAAAGATAAGAGAAACACAATGAAACGTATGTTAATCAATGCAACTCAAAAAGAAGAGTTGCGCGTTGCCCTTGTTGATGGGCAGCGTCTGTTCGATCTGGATATTGAGTCGCCAGGGCACGAACAAAAAAAATCAAATATTTACAAAGGGAAAATTACCCGTGTTGAACCAAGCCTTGAAGCCGCATTCGTAGATTACGGTGCTGAGCGCCACGGCTTTTTGCCTTTAAAAGAGATCTCACGCGAATATTTCCCTGAAGGTTATGTATTCAGTGGTCGCCCGAATATCAAAGATATTATTCAAGAAGGGCAAGAGGTAATCGTACAAGTGAGCAAAGAAGAACGTGGTAACAAAGGTGCTGCCTTAACCACGTTCATTTCACTTGCGGGCAGTTACTTAGTGTTAATGCCAAATAATCCACGTGCTGGCGGAATTTCTCGCCGTATTGAAGGCGATGAGCGTTTAGAACTCAAAGAAGCGTTAGATTGCTTAGATGTGCCTGAAGATGTGGGCTTAATCGTACGTACTGCGGGCGTGGGCAAATCACCAGAAGAATTACAGTGGGACCTAAAAGTATTACTTCACCACTGGGAAGCAATTAAAAATGCAGCACAATCTCGCCCAGCACCATTCCTAATTCATCAAGAAAGCGATGTAATCGTGCGCGCTATCCGCGATTATCTCCGTCGCGACATTGGCGAAATCTTAATCGACAACAAAAAAATCTTCGAAAAAGCGAAAAATCATATTCGTCTAGTGCGTCCAGATTTCATCAACCGCGTGCGTTTATACGAAGGCGAAGTGCCACTTTTCAGCCATTACCAAATCGAATCGCAAATTGAATCTGCATTCCAACGTGAAGTTCGCTTGCCATCTGGCGGTTCAATTGTTATTGATGTAACCGAAGCATTAACGGCAATCGACATCAACTCATCACGCTCAACTCGTGGTGGTGACATCGAAGAAACTGCACTCAACACCAACTTAGAAGCAGCAGATGAAATCGCGCGCCAATTACGTTTACGCGACTTAGGTGGTTTAATTGTGATCGACTTCATCGATATGACCCCTGTTCGCCACCAACGCGAAGTAGAAAACCGTATTCGTGAAGCAACTCGCCAAGACCGTGCACGCATCCAATTCAGCCGTATTTCACGCTTTGGCTTGCTTGAAATGAGCCGTCAGCGCTTAAGCCCATCACTAAGCGAAGCGTCAAGCCATATCTGCCCGCGCTGTCAAGGCACGGGTAAAGTGCGTGATAACGAGTCTATCGCTCTCTCAATCTTACGTTTAGTGGAAGAAGAAGCAATCAAAGAAAACTCTTCACAAATTCACGCTATTGTGCCTGTAGAAGTTGCTTCTTACTTATTGAACGAAAAACGCAAAGCAATTTCAGGCATTGAGTCTCGCCAAGATGTGAGCGTGGTGGTTGTGCCAAGCGAAAGTATGGAAACGCCACACTTTAGCGTTTACCGTTTGCGCGAAAATGAAATCGAGCCGATGTTAAGCTACGACTTAGCAAAACGCTATTTGACTCACCAAGATGCTGAGCAAAATCCATATCATCACTCACATTCAGACGAGGCTCTAGTAAGCCGTAATGAGCCAGTAATTACAGTGGAATCTGTACTCAACAGCACAGAGCTTAATCTTCAACCAGCACCAACCCCTGTTGAGCTTGCAAAACCGTCTCTATTAAGCCGCATTATCGCGAAAATTAAAGCGATTTTCAGCGAAGAGCCTAAGGAAGAAGAGAAACCGAAAGCGAAATCTCGCAACCCTCGTGAACGCCGCAATAGTCGTCAACGCAGTAACCGTGCAGATCGTCAAGAACGCCAAGAACAACGTAAAGCACAACAAGACGAACAAAAAGCGAAAGCCGAAAAAGCTGAACGTAAAGAGCGTCAGCCACGTCGTCAAATTGTGGAAGAAACGGCTGGCGTATCAGAAGCGGTCGAAAAATCGAACCAAGTTGCAGAGCGTCGCCAACGCCGCGATTTACGCAAAAAAGTGCGCGTAGAAAACAATGCTGAAGTAGCAGAAAGCAACGAAAAAGCAAACGTACAAGCTGTTGCTCCAGAGCAAGTTCCTGTTCAAGATGAAGTGCAAAAAGCACCGAAAATTCAACCGCTTGTTGAAGCAGAAACCACAAACGAAGAGCATGTGGAAAGCAACGAGAACAACCGCGAAAACAGCCGTCAACGTCGCCTGCCTCGCCATTTACGCGTAGGCAACCAACGCCGTCGTGATAATCGCCAATCCAATGATCGTGTACGTGCGATGCCATTAACTTCTGCTGTTGCTTCACCAGAAGCCGCAAGCGGTAAAATTTTACTAGCAATTAACGTTCGCCCTCAAAAACCAGTACAAGAAAAACAAAACTTCTTGTCAGTAGATGAGATGCTTGAACAGCAAGCGACTTCAACCGAAGTGAAAGCGGAACAAGTGGCAGAAAAAGCAGAACGCAAAGTGGAAAGCACCGTACCATTTGGTGGCTTTGTTACCCAACATACCGATCGCGATTTGGTGAAAGAGCGTCATGAGCGTGCGGCATATCCAGCAACGGCAGAGCCAAAACCAGAAGTTACTAAAGTGGCAGAACACATTGCCCCATTTGGTGAAGTGGTAAGCCAACACTCTGATCGTGATTTAGTAAAAGAAAACCAGGAACGTCGTAGCAATCTCAATGCTCAAACTGCGATGGTTCAAGCAACAGCTGCACCTGCAATTGAAGCAACTGAGCAAAAAGCAATTATCGTGCCTGTTTCTACTTACCAAAGCGAATATGTGTTTGAAGGACATTTAGGTACATTCTCTCGCGTGGAACATACCAAAGCAGCGATGACTAAAGCAGAGAACAAAGAGCCAGCAGCACCCGCATTCCAAATTCGTGTGTGGAATCATTCAAAATATTACTTCCACGGCAAAGGGGCAGCAGGACACGCAGCGGCAGACAGCCACGTGCACTCAGCACCACGTGTAGCCAACTAATTTGGTAAAGCCTTAAAGAAAATAACCCGCTTGTTGTGATACAGCGGGTTAATTTTTGCATATAAAATTCATTTAGTAGTAAGCACTACTTCTTCGCCTTTTTCGCCACTTTTTTCTTAGATTTCACCGCTTGTTTTTTCTTCTTCGATTTCTCTTTTTTAAAGCTCTTAACCTCTTTAAAAACAGGCTTATTGGCATTGGCTTTTTTCTCTTTTTGTTTGGCAGTTTTGCCGAGGTTCATTCCTTTGCGGAAGTTATCTAACAAAGCAAAGTCAATTTTTTTCTCATCTAAATTGACGTTAATTACACGCACTTTCACCTTATCGCCCAAGCGGTAAATGATGCCTGAACCGCCGACTAAACGCTGTCTATCGGCATCGAAATGGTAGTAGTCGTTTTTCAGCGTGGAAATGTGCACCAAGCCATCGATTAACAATCCATCTAATTTCACGAACAAGCCAAATCCCGTGACAGAAGAGACTACGCCTTCAAATTCTTCGCCCAAATGGTCTTGCATAAATTCGCATTTCAGCCAGTCTGCGACTTCGCGGGTTGCATCGTCTGCTCGGCGTTCGGTAGCAGAGCATTTATCTCCGAATTGGTCAATATCATCTAATTTGTAATGGTAACCGCCACCCTCTGTGTAATTTCTGGTATTACCTTTTCCCTTTTCGATTAAATATTTAATTGCACGGTGCAACAGCAAATCAGGGTAACGACGAATTGGAGAGGTAAAGTGAGCGTATTCGGTTAATGCTAAGCCGAAATGCCCCACGTTATCCGCTGCATAGACGGCTTGTTTGAGCGAGCGGAGCAACATCGTTTGGATAAGCTCGCGATCTGGGCGACCTTCAAGCTGTTCAATTAATGATGCGTAATCTTTAGGCGTTGGATCTAAACCGACATTCCACGTTAAGCCACACTCACGAATAAAGGTTTTGAAGCTAGTCAGTTTCTCTTCACTTGGTTTATCGTGAATACGGAATAACGCAGGCTCATTCGCATTTTCCACAAAACGAGCGGCAGCGATATTCGCCAAAATCATGCACTCTTCAATCAGCTTGTGAGCATCATTACGAACAAGTGGTTCAATTCGCTCAATTCTTCCCTGAGGATTGAAAATAAATTGATTTTCGACCGTTTCAAACTCAATCGCACCACGTTTTTGGCGAGCCTCTGCTAAGGCATTGAACAAACGATAAAGCTCTTCAATATGTGGTACAAGCGGAGCATAACGTTCACGTAAGGTTTCATCCCCTTGCAACATTTTCCACACTTTGGTGTAGGTCAGGCGTGCATGAGAATTCATCACCGCTTCATAAAATTCGTAACCCGTGAGTTCGCCTTGTTCGGAAACTATCATTTCTGCTACCAAACATAGGCGATCTACCTGCGGATTGAGCGAGCATAAGCCGTTGGAAAGCACTTCTGGCAACATTGGAATCACGCGATTTGGAAAATAGACCGAATTCCCGCGGTTTGCTGCTTCTAAATCTAGTGCCGTTTTCGGGCGAACATAGTAGCTAACATCCGCAATAGCTACCCACAAACGCCAGCCATTTGGCTCTTTTTGAGCGAAGACGGCATCGTCAAAATCGCGGGCACTTTCGCCATCAATGGTCACAAGCGGTAGATTTCGTAAATCCACTCGCCCTTTTTTCGCTTCTTCGGGGACTTCTTCGTTAAAATGGCGGATCTGTTTTTCAACAGCATCTCCCCAAACATGAGGAATGTCGTGATTACGCAAGGCGATTTCGATTTCCATACCAGGGGCGAGATTGTCGCCTAAAATTTCGGTGATTTTACCGATAGGGCGGTTAAAGCTCGCTTTGCGTTCTTGTAGCTCAACCACCACAACTTGCCCCATTCTTGCCCCTTGGCGGAATTCATCAGGGATTAAAATATCCTGCGTGATACGACTATCATCTGGTACGACAAACCCGATGCCACTTTCAAGGAAAAAACGACCAACGAGCTGTTTTTTACGGGCTTCTAGCACACGTACAATACGTACCTCTTTACGCCCACGACGATCCATCCCGTTCGGTTGAGCCAGCACAAAATCACCGTGCATCACACGTGCCATCTGCACGTTTGGAATAAACCAATCATCATCTTTTTTAGCGTTTTTATCTGCCCCTTCGACTTGCAAAAAGCCGTAGCCATCGCGATGACCAATTACCGTGCCTTTGAGCAAATCCATCTTTTCAGGCAAAGCATAACGTTTACCTTTGGTAAAAACTAACTGCCCATCGTTTTCCATCGCACGTAATCGACGACGCACGCCTTCGGTGCGTTCTTCATCATAAATATGAAAGGCTTCAAGCAGCTCCTCGCGTTTCATGGGAGCATCAAATTCGCGAATGGTTTGTAAAATAAATTCCCGTGAAGGCACGGGGTTTTCGTATTTTTCTAATTCTTGTTGATAATTTGGATCGACTATCATTGGGTTCTCTTTTGATTTGTTGTTATTTTTTATGAAATAAAATGTAGGGGGTATTAAATATGGTTTCACGCACAATCAATAATAGAAAAGCGTGCGTCAGCCAGCTGACACACCCTACGGAAAGGAATTTGGCAAAACTTCGGTAAAATTCTACCGCTTGTGAAATGATGTTGGGCATAGTATCAAGTTTTTACCAATAATCCTAAACAAATTTAGAAAACAGCTTGCCCGACCTATTTTGAACCGATAGAATTTAGCCTTTTGTCAGGGAACTTTTTAGCTGGCACAATTCTCTATAAAATAACCGATAAAACAACACTTCATTTAAGGCTACACGATGAGCGATACGCACCACAAACACATTACCGTCTTACTTCACGAAGCCGTGGACGGCTTGGCAATCAAACCAAACGGCATCTATATTGACGGGACTTTTGGGCGTGGTGGGCATTCTCGCCTTATTCTTTCAAAGCTGGGCGAAAATGGGCGTTTAATCGCAACCGATCGTGACCCTCGTGCGATCGAAGAAGCCAAAACCATTTCCGACACACGTTTTCAAATTTTCCATACCGCTTTTTCAGCTATTCCAGAGGTGTGCGAAGAATTAGGCTTAATTGGTAAAATTGATGGCATTTTACTCGATTTAGGTGTTTCTTCTCCGCAATTGGACGATGCTGATCGCGGGTTTAGCTTTATGCGTGATGGGCCGTTGGATATGAGAATGGACACCACTAAAGGCTTATCAGCAGCAGAATGGCTCGATCAGGTTTCGATTCACGATTTAACGTGGGTCTTAAAAGAATTTGGCGAAGAACGCTTTGCCAAACGCATTGCCACGGCGATTGTGAATTTCAACAAAACAAGCGGTCAAAAAATTACCCATACTTTGCAATTAGCCCAAATTATCAGCGATGCCGTACCGTTTAAAGATAAGCACAAACACCCCGCAACCCGCTCATTCCAAGCGATTCGGATTTTTATCAACAGCGAATTGGACGAGTTGGAAAAAGCGTTAAACTCGGCATTAAGCGTGTTAGCTCCCGAAGCGCGTTTGTCGATCATCAGCTTCCATTCGTTGGAAGACCGAATGGTCAAACAATTCATCAATAAAAACAGCAAAGGCAAAGAAGTGCCGCGTGGCTTGCCGATTTTGGAAAGCGAATTGAACAAAGATATTCCGCTGAAAGCCGTTGGAAAAGCGATTATGCCAAGTGAGGCAGAAATAGAGGCTAACCCGCGTTCACGCAGTGCGGTGTTACGTTTAGCAGAAAAACGTTAAGGAATAAAAATGGCAGGAAATAAACGTTATCCGTTAGGACAGGAAATTTTTGAAGATTTAATCGGAAAAAATAAAGTCGCATTATTGCTTCTATCGCTGATTATTATCACTGCATTAGCCACCATTTGGGTTACTGCTCAAACACGCCTTCTCACTTCTGAACAAGGAAAATTAATCAAGATAAATCGGAAACTGGAAAGCCAATATGTCCATCTGCAATTAGAAGAAAATAGTGCAAGTCGCCAAAATAAAATTGATGCTTATGCCAATAAAGCTGAGCTACAAGCGATTAAAAAAGAACAAGAAGTCATTTTATTAGAGAAAAAATAGGGTTAGAAATGGCACGAGCAATTAAGCCTAAAAACAATAAAAGTCCTAGGTTTAGCCTGTTTAAGAGTAAAAAACACAAAACAGAAAATAATGCAACCTTAACTGAAAATAAAAACGAAAAAGCCGTTGAGCCAAGTTATATGCCGAAGCGTTTTATTATGCTTTGGGTGGTTGTGATTATTTTAGTTTCTGCATTGGTTTATAAAGTGGTTACCATTCAAGTGATTGAATCGCCTCGCTTAATTAGCGAAGCGAATAACCGCTCATTGAGAACGATTGAGCTACCTTTTAAACGTGGCAGTATCTTAGATCGAAATGGTAAGTTTTTATCGGTTAGTGCCCCGATGTATTCTATTACCATTGACCCTCGTGAATACTTTGACAGTAAATTGAGCCGTTCTCCAGATACTTGGAAGGCATTAGCGATTGAAACAGGCAGCTCAAGAAGTAAAATCATCAAAAGCGTAAGTCAGTTTTTAGATAAAAAAAATAATTCAAGCGAAAAAGTTGAATTTGATCCTCGTTCTATTTTAAATACACAGGATCCGAAATATTGGACGTTATTATCTGAAATGACAGGGGTTTCTGCAGAGCAACTTCAAGTTGTACGTCAAAATCCAAACTCGTATTTCGTTCAGTTAGAAAATGCCGAAGCCAAATTAGAGCGTGATAAATGGCAAGCCTTCGCAAAAAGTGTAAAAGTGCCTTATAACGAAATGATGGATCGCCTATATAAGGCTCATCGTCAACGTTTTATCTATTTAGTACGCCACGAAACAGAAAGTATTGCCCGTTATGCACAAGAGTTAAAATTAGATGCGATAGTCTTACGTGAAGAATCTCGCCGTTTTTACCCGTTAGTGGAAGAGGCTTCGCAGCTCATTGGCTTTACCGATATTGACGATAAACACGGCTCAGAAGGGCTTGAGCGTAGCTTTGATGCTTTACTCATTGGTAAAAGCGGTAAACAGGTTATTCGTAAAGATGCCCGTGGCAATATTATTGAGAATATTCGTGATGAGAAAGAGTACAACCCGCAAGATGTGGTATTGAGTATTGATCAAGATTTGCAGTCTATGGTTTATCGCGAAATTAAAAATGCGGTAAAAGAGAACAATGCCATTTCAGGCACGGCAGTGTTGGTGGATGTGCAAACGGGCGAGATTTTAGCGATGGCAAATGCACCGTCTTTTAATCCCAATAACCGTTCGGAATTTAAACCAGAATTGATGCGTAACCGCGCAATTACTGATACATTCGAGCCAGGTTCAACGGTAAAACCTTTTACAGTTTTAACTGCTTTACAAAACGGCGTAACCTACCGTGATGAAGTGATTAACACCCATCCATTTGTAGTGAATGGACACACCATCCGTGATGTAGCACCGCGTGATAGCCTCTCAATTACGGGTATCTTGCAGAAATCAAGTAACATCGGGGTAAGCCGTTTAGCGTTGCGTATGCCTTCTACCGCACTGGTTGATACTTACAGCAAAGTTGGTTTTGGTAAAGATACAGGCTTAGGCTTGGGTGAACAGCGTGGCACCAATGGTGACCGCAAACGTTGGTCAGATATTGAACGAGCGACCTTGGCTTATGGCTATGGCTTAAATGTTACCCCGCTTCAACTGGCTCGCGCTTATGCAACCCTTGGCAGCTTCGGCATTTACCGTCCGCTTTCAATTACCAAAGTGGATCCGCCTGTGATTGGCGAACGTGTATTACCTGAGAAAATTACCCGTGATGTGGTACATATGATGGAAAGCGTGGCACAGAAAGGCGAAGGCGGAGCCCGTGCTATGGTTGATGGCTATCGTGTGGCGGTCAAAACAGGGACAGCACGTAAGCTCGAAAAAGGGCAATATGTAGAAAAATACCTCGCTTATACCGCAGGCCTTGCTCCAGCAAGTAACCCGCGTTTTGCATTGGTGGTGTTGGTTAATGAACCAAGTAAAGACAAATATTATGGTGGTGCGGTTTCCGCTCCTGTGTTCTCACAAATTATGGGCTATACGCTAAAAGCGTATAATATTAAACCAGATAACCTAACAGAATAAGCCGAATAATGAAACGATTACTCACCTTTTTCCCTCAATTGCAAGATAACGTGCAAATTTCACCGCTTGCAAAAATGACGCTCGATTCCCGCAAAGTGGGCAGGGGCGATCTGTTTATTGCCTTAAAAGGGCATAATGTGGATGGCAGAACCTTTATTCCCAAAGCGATTGAACAAGGTGCAAGCCTGATTTTGGCGGAAGCGGACGAAGGCGTGCAAGCGGTCAAAATCGCAAAAGAGTTTGCAAATGCCACCACTTGTGTGTTGAGTGTGCCACATTTGCCGAAACGGCTCTCGCAAATCGCGGGTGAATTTTATGCCAACCCAAGCGAAAAATTAACATTAGCGGGTATTACCGGCACAAATGGCAAAACGACAACAGCTCAGCTGTTAGCACAATGGCATAATTTACTGGGTGGCAAATCTGCTGTGATGGGCACAATTGGTAATGGCTTATTTGGGCAAGTTCAAGAAGCAGCTAACACCACAGGCTCTGCAGTTGAAATTCAACAAAATCTTGCAAACTTTATTGCACTTGGTGCTGATTTTTGTGCGATGGAAGTGAGTTCTCACGGTTTAGTGCAGTATCGCGTGGAAGCATTACAATTTGACGTGGCGATGTTCACTAATTTAAGCCGCGACCATTTGGACTACCACAACACAATGGAAGAATACGCTGCGGCAAAATTCCGTTTGTTTAGCGAACTCAACACTAAAGCACAAGTACTAAATGCGGATGATGAAATCGGGGCAGAATGGTTGGCAAAATTGCCGAATGCGATTGCAGTGAGTACAAATCCTGCCTTCAGCAGTTCGCACCGTTTTGTGAAAGCAACCAAGGTTGCGTTCACTCTACAAGGGGCAACCATCGAATTTGAAAGTAGCTGGGGCAACGGAACGTTACACAGCCAACTTATTGGTGCATTTAACGTCGCGAATTTACTGCTTGCCTTAGCAGGCTTATTGGCGTTAGGTCATGATTTGCAAAAATTAGTTGAAACTGCACCGCTTCTTAAAGGGGTAGCAGGAAGAATGGAATGTGTCACGGCAGAAAATCGCCCGCTAGTGTTGGTTGATTATGCTCACACGCCCGATGCTTTAGAAAAAGCATTACAAGCTGCACGACTTCACACTAAAGGCGAACTCTACTGTATTTTTGGCTGTGGTGGCGATCGTGATGCAGGTAAGCGTCCAATGATGGCAAACATTGCTGAACAGCTTGCAGATCGCGTGATTGCGACAGATGATAATCCGCGTACTGAAGATAATCAGAAAATTATGGCAGATATTCTTAAGGGCTTTGAGAATGTTGATGTTGTTCAAGTTATTCATGATCGCGAACAAGCGATTAAAACAGCCATTTTGCAAGCGAAACTACAAGATGTGATTTTAATCGCTGGCAAAGGACATGAAGATTATCAAATTATTGGCACGACCAAGCATCATTTTTCAGATCAGGAAGTAGCTAGAAAATATTTGTAGGGCGATCCCCCTCTTTAGAAAAGAGGGGCTAGGGGAGATTTGATTACGATGTTTATTTTTCGTATGGACTCCGTTTTTACTTCTGCCAAATCTCCCCCTCCCCTCTTTGCTAAAGAGGGGGCTGATCTCTAAGCATTGAATTTTAATGAAGAAAATAACTGCCCCAGTGGGGCAAATTTATGCGTAACCTAGGGCAATAGCCCTAGGAGGAAAATAATGATAAAACAAACAACCCAACAAATCGCCGAAATCCTTCATGCAAGGCTGTTTGGTGATGGTAATGTAACAGTAACAACGGTCAGTACCGATACGCGACAAGCGGTCGAAAATGGCTTGTTTTTTGCGTTAAAAGGCGAAAAATTTGATGCACATGATTATGCAGAAAAAGCTGTTGAGCAAGGCTGTGTAGCACTCGTTGTTGAACGTGAATTGCCGATTGCTGTACCGCAAATTATTGTGGTGGATACCCGATTAGCTTTAGGTGAATTAGCGAAATGGCTAAAAAGTACATTGAATCCTAAAACGGTTGCCATGACAGGCTCATCGGGTAAAACAACCGTGAAAGAGATGACGGCAAAAATCTTGCAAAAAACAGCCGCTTGTGAAGAGGACGTGCTTTATACCTTCGGCAATCTGAACAATGATTTAGGCGTGCCGATGACTTTATTACGCCTAACAGAACAGCATAAATTTGCAGTCATTGAACTTGGTGCAAATCATATCGGTGAAATTGCTTATACTACTGCGATTGCACAACCTGATGCTTGCTTAGTGAATAATGTCGCCTCTGCTCACTTAGAGGGCTTTGGTTCGATTGAAGGTGTTGCAGCTGCAAAAGGCGAAATTTATCGAGGCCTAAAAGAAAACGGTAAAGCAATTATTAACCAAGCTTTTTATTATCCGCAATGGCGTAAAGAAATTGGTGATCATGAATTACAATCTTTTAGTTATACCGGTTCAGACCAAGATTCTTATGCGGATTTTTGGGCAGAGAATGTTTCTCTCAATTTGAACGGTTCAACTTTCATTTTGCATGCCTTTGAAGAGGAAATTGAAATCAATTTGCCTTATTTAGGTGCACATAATGTTTCTAATGCTTTAGCGGCAACCGCGTTAGCGATGGCAGTTGGTGCAAGTTTAGCAGATGTTAAAGCTGGGCTTGAACAGCGCTTACAAGTGAAAGGGCGTTTATATCCTGTTGAAATTAACGAGCATTGTTTGTTTATTGATGACACCTACAACGCCAATGTTGATTCGATGAAATCAGCAATTTCTGTGCTGAAAAATTACCCTGCATTTCGCATTTTTGCGGTAGGTGATATGGCGGAACTTGGCAAAGAGAGTACGCAATGCCATCAAGAAGTTGCTGATTTTGCACAACAGGCAGGGTTGGATTTAATCGTCTCTTTTGGCAAAGAAAGTGCAGTAATTAGTGCTAATGCACAACATCATTTTACCGACAAGCAAACCATGAGCGATTTCTTGCTACCGATTATTTCGCAAAAAATTGCAGAAAAACAACCGCTTGTTTTATTGGCGAAAGGCTCTCGTAGCCAAAAAATGGAAACTTTGATTGCGGATTTATGCCGTGCTTTTCATATTCAATTTTAAGGATTTATTATGCTAGTTTGGCTTGCTGAATATCTTGTTCAGTTTAATACGGCGTTTAATGTCGTTTCTTATATTACTTTCCGTTCCATTATGGCGTTATTAACGGCTATGGGCATTGGGCTTTGGATTGGGCCAGAAGTGATTCGTCGCTTACAACTATTAAAATTCGGACAAGAAGTACGTAATGATGGTCCAGAAAGCCACTTCAAAAAACGCGGCACGCCAACGATGGGCGGGGTGATGATTTTAGCCTCTATCGGCATCAGCACCTTTTTGTGGGCAGATCTTCGCAACAGCTATGTTTGGTTTGTGTTGTTTGTTTTATTTGGTTATGGGATCGTCGGTTTTATTGACGATTATTGGAAAATCAAACGTAAAAATACAGATGGTTTGATCGCACGTTGGAAATACTTCTGGTTGTCTGTAATCGCTTTAATTGCCGTATTTGGCATTTATGCGGTTGGAAAAGATACTGCAGCAACCCAATTAGTTGTGCCGTTTTTTAAAGAGTTTATGCCACAGCTTGGTATTTTCTTTATTATTCTTTCTTACTTTGTGATTGTGGGCACTAGTAATGCCGTTAACCTCACGGACGGTTTAGATGGGTTGGCAATTGTACCTACTATTATGGTGGCAAGTGCTTTTGCACTGATTGCGTGGGCAACAGGGAACTATAATTTCGCACAATACTTACACATTCCATTTATCCAAAATGCAGGCGAGTTAGTGATTTTATGTACCGCTATTGTGGGCGCAGGTTTAGGTTTCTTATGGTATAACACCTATCCAGCACAAGTGTTTATGGGAGATGTGGGCTCACTCTCACTAGGTGGTGCATTAGGCACGATTGCGGTATTGGTTCGTCAAGAATTATTGCTTGTAATTATGGGCGGTGTGTTTGTGGTGGAAGCATTGTCGGTAATCTTGCAAGTTGGTTCATACAAACTTCGCCAAAAACGTATCTTCCGTATGGCACCAATCCACCACCATTTCGAACTAAAAGGCTGGCCAGAACCGCGTGTTATTGTGCGTTTCTGGATTATTACTTTAATGCTGGTGTTAATTGGCTTGGTAACATTGAAATTACGTTAAGGTCAGTTGAGTAGGCTTTTTTCCACCAAAATATAATGAAAAATCCAAGGTGGGATAAAGCCTATTTTATCAATGAATAAGCAGTTAGCTATAGAGATAGTCATTTATACCTCCTAGCTTACGGATAGTTGGGAAAGTAAGACAACAAAAAGAGAATAAAAAATGCAAAACCAATACGAAAATAAAACAATAACGATTATAGGCTTGGGCAAAACGGGCTTATCTTGTGTCGATTTTTTTGCAGATAAAAATGCGAAAGTACAGGTGATTGATACCCGTGAGAAACCAGCTGGGGTGGAACAATTATCAAAAGAAATTCCATTACATACAGGCGGATTAAATCTTGAGTGGCTGCTCAATTCCGATTTAATCGTGATTAGTCCAGGGCTTGCATTAGCAACGCCTGAAATTCAGCAAGCAATTAACGCAGGCGTAGAAGTGGTGGGCGATATTGAGCTGTTTTGCCGTGAGGCAACCGCGCCAATTATTGCTATCACAGGTTCAAATGGTAAGAGTACGGTCACAACATTAGTGACTGAGATGGCAAAGCAAGCGGGCATTAAAGTCGGGATGGGCGGCAATATTGGCGTGCCTGCATTAAGCCTGTTAAATGGTGATTATGCACTTTATGTCTTAGAGCTTTCAAGCTTCCAACTTGAAACAACCTATTCGCTCAAAGCAGTTGCGGCAACTGTGCTGAATGTGAGTGAAGATCATATGGATAGATATGATTCACTTGCAGATTATAGCGCAGCAAAACTTAAAATTTACAACAATGCAGAAAATGTGATTGTGAATGGCGAAGATCCCCAAACGTATCCTGAACAAGCGGTTAAAAAATTGATTCGTTTTGCAGAACACAATGCAGAATATAGCTTGAGAAATGGCGTACTTTATGCAGAAGAGACAGCGATTATTGGGACAAAACAGGTGTTAATTCGTGGGCGTCACAATGAAATGAACGCTTTAGCGGCAATGGCACTAGCTGATGCGGCGGGCATTCCGCGCGAAGGCATAGTGAAAGGTTTGCAAACTTACGGTGGATTAGCACACCGCTTCCAAGCTGTGCCAACTCAAGATGGCGTGCGTTGGGTGAACGATTCCAAAGCAACCAACGTAGGCAGTACGGTAGCCGCGCTAAACGGTTTAGAAGTGGCAGGCACACTTTATTTATTATTAGGTGGCGATGGTAAAGCGGCTGATTTTTCAGAATTAAAACCATTAGTGAACAAACCGAATATTGTTTGCTATTGCTTCGGGCAAGATGGCGCTGAATTAGTCAAACTTTCTTCACAAAGTGTGTTGGTAGAGACGATGTATGAAGCGATTACCTCTATTCGTCCAAAATTAAAATCGGGTGATATGGTATTGCTTTCTCCAGCTTGTGCAAGCTTAGATCAGTTTAAAAACTTTGAAGAACGCGGCGATATTTTTATGGCATTAGCTCGAGGAGAAAAGGCTTAATGTTACAAGCAATCAAAACGGGGGTTGATAATTGGTTTCGTCTCACACCGACGGATTCACTCTACGATCGCACCTTATTGTGGCTCTATGTTGGTCTGATGATGATAGGTCTTATTGTGGTCGGTTCTGCATCAATTCCAATTAGTATTCGTTTATATAATGAACCATTTCATTTTGCTATTCGCGATGCGGGCTATATTGTGATGGCATTATGCATTTTTGCTTTTTTTATTCAGCAACCGATTCGCAAATGGGAAAAATACAATGTAGCATTATTTTTTATTTCATTGATTTTACTCATTGCGGTATTGTTTGTTGGTAAAGAAATTAACGGTGCGAAACGTTGGATTCCGTTGGGTATAATGAATTTCCAAGCGTCTGAATTAGCAAAGTTAGCAATTATCTGTTATTTCGCCAGTTTTTATGTTCGCCGCTATGAAATTATTCGAACGGAACATTGGAGCTTTATCCGTCCATTCGCAGTCGTTGCACTTTTTATTATTATTCTAACAGCACAATCGGATTTAGGCAGTATTTTCATCCTTTTCTCCATCACTTTTAGTATGCTCTTTATTATGGGAGCGAAATGGCAGCAGTTTATCGCTTTGTGTGTGGTTGCTGTGGCTGGCTTTGTTGGTTATGTTTACTCTTCAGAGTATCGAATGAAAAGGGTAACTGCTTATCTTGACCCTTTTGCGGATGTTTATGGAGATGGTTTCCAGCTTGCCAATTCCCAAATGGCATTTGGGCAAGGGGAAATTTTAGGTCGAGGCTTAGGAAATTCGGTACAAAAATTAGAGTACTTGCCAGAGGCCCACACCGATTTCATTATGGCTGTAATTGGTGAAGAATTTGGCTTAGTTGGTATTTTATTTATTATCTTTATGCTGACCTGTTTGTTAATACGAACAATAAAAATTAGCCGAGAGTCTTTACAAATGGAAGAACGTTTCAAAGGCTATTTTGCTTTTGGCATTGCAGTATGGATATTTCTGCAAGGTGTGATTAACTTAGGGGTAGCATCAGGTTTACTACCAACGAAAGGACTTACTTTCCCGTTTGTTAGTTATGGTGGTTCGAGTTTAATTTTATTATCTATCGCAATGGCGATTCTAGTAAGAATAGACCACGAAAATCGATTGGAAAGAATTGGTTACACTCGTGTGAAGAAAAATTAAGTTTAAGCGGTCGATTTTGTGAAAAATTTACAAAATCGACCGCTTTCTTTTTCCGAAAAAGTGTAAATTCTTGTACAATATCCACAATTTTTTCTTTACAACAAAAGTTGTCTAAAAATAAAGTAAACGAGAATACCAATGGCAAAAAAATTATTAGTCATGGCAGGAGGCACAGGTGGGCACGTATTTCCCGCAATTGCCGTTGCACGTGAATTACAGCAACAAGGATGGGAAATTTGTTGGCTAGGAACAAAAGATCGAATGGAAGCAGATCTTGTTCCCAAACACGGTATTCCCATTGAATTTATCCAAATTTCAGGGCTGAAAGGCAAAGGCGTTGGCGCATTGCTAAAAGCCCCTTTTGCCATTCTAAGAGCAGTAATGCAAGCCCGTAAAATTATCAAAAAATTTAAGCCTAATGCGGTGCTCGGTATGGGCGGTTATGTGTCTGGACCAGGTGGGATTGCGGCGAAATTGTGTGGTGTACCCGTGATTTTACACGAGCAAAATGCAGTGGCGGGGCTAACCAATGTGTGGCTTTCAAAAATTGCTCGCAGAGTATTACAAGCCTTCCCGAATGCTTTCCCAAATGCGGAAGTAGTTGGTAACCCTGTTCGCCAAGATTTATTTGAGATTGAAGCACCAGAACAGCGATTTTCAACACGTGGTTACCCAATCAATATTTTAGTGATGGGCGGTAGCCAAGGGGCACAAGTGATTAACCGAACTGTGCCTGAAGTGGCAAAAGCGTTGGGCAATCAGGTGTTTATTAGCCATCAAGTTGGTAAAGGTAAATTGGTGGGCGTAGAAGAGGTTTATCAAGCAACGCAAAATGGTGTGGCAAGCGAGTTTATTGATGATATGAAAGCCGCTTACGAATGGGCAGATTTAGTGATTTGCCGCTCAGGCGCATTAACCGTGTGCGAAATTGCCGCCGCGGGGTTGCCTGCCGTTTTTGTACCGTTCCAACATAAAGACAGACAGCAATTTTTGAATGCGGAATATTTGGTGGAAGCCGGTGCCGCTTATGTGATTGAGCAGCCTGATTTCACACCAGAAAAATTATTAGCGGTATTAGAGCCATTAATTGCAGATCGTGCAAAATTAACTGAAATGGCAATCAAAGCCAGGGCAAAAGCCACACCAACTTCAGCAAAACGTGTAGCGGAAGTGATTGTGGCAGAAAGTAATGAATGAGAGAAAATAAAATGCAAAATTTCCAAGATAATATTAAAAAACTCGTGCCCGAAATGCGCCGTGTGAATCAAATCCATTTTATTGGGATTGGTGGTGCCGGGATGAGTGGTATTGCTGAAGTATTACTAAACGAAGGCTATAAAATTAGTGGTTCGGATATTGCTGATGGTGTTGTAACGAAACGTCTTGCTGCTGCGGGTGCACATATTTTTATCGGGCACAGCGCAGAAAATATCGCAGGCGCAAGCGTGGTGGTGGCATCCAGTGCGATTAACGAAGAGAACCCAGAAGTAAAAGCGGCAAAAGAAGCACGTATTCCTGTGATTCAACGTGCGCAAATGTTGGCAGAAATTATGCGTTTCCGTCACGGAATTGCGATTGCAGGCACGCACGGCAAAACCACAACAACAGCAATGATTTCCATGATTTACACCGAAGCAGGCTTAGACCCCACTTTCGTAAATGGCGGTTTGGTAAAATCTGCGGGTAAAAATGCGCACTTGGGTGCAAGCCGTTATTTGGTGGCAGAAGCGGATGAGAGTGATGCGTCATTCTTACATTTGCAGCCCATGGTTTCGGTGGTCACAAACATCGAGCCAGACCATATGGACACCTACGGCGGCGACTTCGAGAAGATGAAAGAGACTTACGTTAAATTCTTGCGTAACTTGCCTTTCTACGGCTTGGCAGTGATGTGTGCTGATGACGCTACCGTGATGGAAATCGCACCGAAAGTAGGTCGCCAAGTGATTACTTACGGATTTAGTGAAAATGCAGATTACCGTATTGAAGATTACCAACAAACAGGTTTCCAAGGACACTACACGGTGATTTGCCCAAACGGGGAACGTGTTGAGGTGCTGTTAAACGTACCTGGTCGTCATAATGCCTTAAATGCGACTGCGGCACTTGCGGTTGCTAAAGAAGAAGGCATTGCTAATGAAGCGATTTTAGCTGCACTTGCAGATTTCCAAGGAGCGGGGCGTCGCTTTGACCAATTGGGTTCATTTATTCGCCCAAATGGTAAAGTGATGTTGGTGGATGATTATGGTCACCATCCAACTGAGGTGGACGTAACAATTAAAGCGGCTCGTCAAGGCTGGGAAAATAAACGTATCGTGATGGTGTTCCAACCGCACCGTTATTCTCGTACTCGTGATTTGTTCGATGATTTCGTGCAAGTACTTTCGCAAGTCGATGCGTTAGTGATGTTGGATGTGTATGCGGCAGGCGAAGCACCGATTATTGGGGCGGATAGTAAAGCGTTGTGTCGTTCTATCCGTAACTTGGGTAAGGTTGATCCGATTTTAGTGTCGGATACTAGCCAATTAGGTGAAGTTCTCGACCAGATTATTCAAGATGGCGATTTAATTTTGGCACAAGGTGCAGGTAACGTGAGCAAATTGTCGCGTGATTTAGCAGAGAGTTGGAAAGCGTAAGCGGTTGTTTTTGCAATATATTTTGCAAATTACATCGCTTGTAGGGTGGGTTTTCTTGCCTACCAAATATCATAGAGGGCAAGAAAGCCCACTTTATAGAAAATTGAGAATACAATGAACATTAAAAACGAAAAAATTGCAGTGTTATTTGGTGGCGTTTCAATGGAACGCGAGGTGTCATTAAACTCTGGTGCTGCGGTAACCGAAGCCTTAAAAAGCCTAGGCTATGATGTAGAAGGCATTGATACTAAAGAATTTCCGATTGAAAAATTAAAAGAAAAAGGGATTCAACGCGTGTTCAACATCTTGCACGGTGGCATTGGTGAAAATGGCGTGTTACAAGGTGCTTTGGAACAGATGGGCATTCCTTACACAGGCTGTGGCGTAATGGCATCAGCAATCACTTTAGACAAATTCCGCACCAAATTATTATGGCAAGCTGTTGGTTTACCGACCGCAGAAATGGTGGTGGTAAAACGCGGACAAGCGGTCGATTCTGCAGCAATTATTGCAAAATTAGGATTGCCAGTATTTGTTAAACCTTCTTGCGAAGGCTCAAGCGTTGGCGTGTTCAAGGTAAAAACTGAAGCGGAATTACAACCTGCGATTGAAGAGGCGTTAAAATTTGACAGCATTGTGTTAGTTGAAGAATTTTTAGCAGGGGCGGAATATTCTGTGCCAGTGTTAGATGGCGAAGTGTTGCCTGCAGTGCAAGTGATTCCAGAAGGCGAATTTTACGATTATCACGCTAAATATATTTCAGACAACACCCAATATGTCGTGCCCGCATTAAGCGATGAGCGCCAAGCAGAGGTAGCAAAAATTGTGAAGCAAGCCTTTGATGTGGTGGGCTGCCGCGGTTGGAGCCGTATTGATGTGATGGAAGATGCGAACGGTAATTTCCGTTTAGTCGAAGTAAATACTTGCCCAGGAATGACAAGCCACAGCATCTTCCCGAAATCAGCAGCAACTGTGGGTTATAGCTTTGAACGTTTAGTTGAACGTGTGTTGGAGTTAAGTGCGTAATGGTTGCGTTTGCTCGTAAGAGAAAACCGAATTATCTTCGCCTTGCGAAAGAGTATATGGCAACAAAGTTTCATTTGTTGCCTATGAAATGGTTAACTTCATTTAAGCCATTGGTTCTGTTATTCTGTTTCATTGTAATGTATATTTTGTACGCAAATTGGTCATCTTTGTTAGAAGGTTTAGATAGAACCTCTATTCGTGCTTATGCATTAACAAATAAGACGCAATTTACGACTAATGCAGATATTCGTGAAACTTTAGCTAAAGAACCCGCTCTAAAAGGATATTTTGCTCAAGATATTCAAGAAGTTAAAGATAAGTTAATGCGACTCTCTTGGATTAAAGATGTAGTTGTACGAAAATCTTATCCTGATCGTTTAAGTATTGGATTAGTTGAGCATAAACCTGTAGCGGTATGGAATAACATTCACTATCTTTCTGATCAAGGGGTGGTATTTAATTTACCTGCAGATCGCTTTGATCGCACAGGCTTGCCTCAGATGTTTGGACCAGACGCAGAAAGCAAAGAGGTTTTAAATGCTTGGGCTAAGATTCAAGCTGAGTTGGCTTCTCGTAATTTATCGCTTAAATCTCTTGCGATGGATAATCGAGGCTCTTGGTCTATTACGTTAGCAAATAATATTGAATTAAGATTAGGCCGTGGTGAATGGACACCCAAAATTGACCGCTTTATGATGATTTTTCCTGATATAGAAATTCCTGAAGGGCAGCGTTTAGGCTATGTTGATTTACGCTATGAGCATGGTGCAGCTGTAGGTTTCTATCCAATCCCAAAATAGTAAAGAGCAAACAAACGAAAAATAAAATGAGTGATAATACAAATGAGCTAGATACCATCGTTGGGTTAGATATTGGCACCTCTAAGACAGTTGCTGTCATCGGTGAGATGCTACCTGATGGTGTAATTAAAGTGCTAGGCACAGGTGTTGCCCCTTCGAAAGGGGTAGATCGCGGAGGCATCATTGATTTAGATGCCGTTGTGCGTTCTATTCGCAATGCAATTGAAGAGGCGGAATCAGTTTCAAACCTTGAATTTTTTAAGGTTATGTTGGCTATTTCTGGCTCACATATTACGGGCTTAAATGAAATGGGTCAGGTACCATTAGTTGATCTTGTCCGTACAGAAGATGTTGAAGATGCTAAGCGTAATGCAAGATCAGTACGTTTACCTGATGGTTTGGAAATGTTGCATGTTATTCCACAAGAATTTAAGGTTGATCGCTTACCGGCAACAAAAAATCCTGTCGGTTTATCAGGAAATCGTTTAACTGCCCATGTGCATTTAATTGCGGCTCATCAAGATTGGAAGCGTAATTTAGTTAATGCCGTAGAGTATGATAAAAAATCAGAAGTGGCGAGCGTCGTCTTTTCTGGATTAGCTTCCGCTTGTTCGGTTTTAACTGAAGATGATAAAGAACTCGGGGTTTGCTTAATTGACATCGGTGCAGGTACGATGGATGTGATGGTTTATACCGATGGTGCATTACGTTTTAGTAAGGTTTATCCATTTGGTGGCAATGATATTACCGATTTTATTGCTCGTACTTTTACCATGACTCGCAAAGAAGCCGAAAATATTAAAATTAATTACGGCAGTGCGGTTTCACCACCACCAAATAATCCAGATAAAAAATTCTCAATTTCGGGCTTATCTGGAAGTGCACCTCGTATTTATACAAGAGCTCACGTTGCGGAGGTAACCGCACAATGCTACAGCGATTTATTTAAAGTAGTTAATGCTGATTTAATGCAATTACACCAAGAATTATATCAGCAAGGTATAAAACAAGAATTAATTGCAGGTTTTGTATTAACTGGTGGTGGTTCACAAATGGAAGATATTGTAAAATGTGCAAAAAATATCTTTGAAGCACATGTAAGGGTAGGAAATCCGCTCAATATTGCCGGTTTAACAGATTATGTAAATAAGCCTCAATATGCGACAGTATTAGGGCTTTTGCAGTATAATTTCCATTATCCAATACAAAAAAATTCAACCTTGATAAATAACCAAAGTGTGTCAGATATAATTGAAGATGTGAAGAAAAAATCACGTAAAATTTTACATTGGGTTAAATCAAATTTTTAAATTAAAATTAAATAAGTTAATATGATGCTTATTTTTAGGGAGTAAAGCATGTTTGAACCAGTTTATGAAATGACGCCTGATGCGATTATTAAAGTCGTTGGTGTTGGTGGCGGTGGCGGTAACGCTTTAAATCATATGGTAAGAAGCTGTCAAGAAGATGATATCGGCAGCGTTGAGTTTTTTTCAGTAAATACAGATGCACAAGTATTACGCTCAAGTTCTGTTCGCAACACCGTTCAAATTGGTGCAAGCATTACCCACGGTTTAGGTGCTGGTGCGGATCCAAATATTGGTTATCAATCTGCTGAAGAAGACCGTGAAGCACTCGGTAATATGATCAACGGTGCGGATATGGTGTTTATCGCAGCGGGTATGGGCGGTGGTACTGGCACAGGTGCAGCACCTGTTATTGCTGAAATTGCAAAAAGCCAAGAAGCATTAACTGTTGCAATCGTGACCAAACCATTCAATTTTGAAGGTAAAAAACGTGCTCATTTTGCGGAACAAGGGATTAAAGAGCTGTCTAAGAATGTAGACTCTCTCATTATTATCCAAAATGAAAAATTACTAAAAGTACTTCCTAAAAATATTAAATTTAAAGAAGCTTATGCTTACGCTGATGATGTTTTACGCAATGCCGTATTAGGCATCACAGATATGATTACCAAAGAAGGTTTGGTAAACGTTGACTTTGCAGACGTCAAAAAAGTTATGTCTGAGATGGGACGTGCAATGATGGGAACAGGCGTTGCAGAAGGCGACGGTCGTGCAGAACGTGCGGCAATGGATGCAGTTGCAAGCCCATTATTGGAAGATGTAGATTTATCTGGTGCAAAAGGTGTGTTAATTAACATCTCTGCAGGTGATGATTTAGAATTGAACGAAGTAGATGCTGTCGTAAAATATGTGACAGAAGCCGCAGATCCAGACGCAACTATCATCTTCGGTACGACATTCTACCCTGATATGGAAGGTCAAATCCGTGTAACGCTAGTTGCAACAGGTTTAGGCCAAGCAGAAGAGTTAGCAATGCCACGCACAGGTATGTTACAACAGCCGCAAATGCCAGTTGAACAACAGCAACCCGTACAAAAACCAGTAGGTTATGGTACTCAACAGCCTATTCAGCAAAACCCGAATTATGTTCATCAGCTACAACCAACTGGCTTTAACCAAGCACCACAAAATGCTGGAACAACGCAACAGCCAAGAACGATTGATCCAAACCAAATGTTCTCACCAAGTGCTATTCCAGGATTTATGCGAAACGGTCACTAATTTTGACCGCTTGCGAGGAATAAAAAATGATTAAACAAAGAACCCTAAAACAAGCAACCAAAGTCACTGGCATTGGTTTGCACAGTGGCAAAAAAGTGACGCTCACTTTGCGTCCTGCACCTGCTAATACAGGGATTATTTATGCTCGAACTGATTTAGAACCTGCAGTTTACTTCCCTGCAAGGGCTGAATCGATTCGTGATACACAGCTTTGTACTTGTATGATCAACGATGATGGTGTGCGTATTTCAACCGTTGAGCACTTAAATGCAGCGATGGCAGCATTAGGTTTAGACAACCTTATCGTGGAAGTTGATGCCCCTGAAATTCCAATTATGGATGGCAGTGCAAGTCCATTTATCTATCTTTTCTTAGATGCGGGTATCGAAGAGCAAAATGCTCCGAAAAAATTCATACGTATTAAAGACACTGTACGCGTGGAAGAGGGCGATAAATGGGCAGAAATCAGACCTTATGCGAATGGCTTAAAATTAGATTTCACCATTGATTTCAATCACCCTATGATTAGCAAAGATGTACGCCATTTTGCGATGGATCTTTCAGCCGAAAATTTCATTCAGCAAATTAGCCGTGCAAGAACCTTTACTTTTATGAAAGATGTGGAATATCTCCAATCAATTGGTTTAGCACTAGGAGGCAGCTTAGATAATGCCATCGTGTTAGATGATTACCGCATTTTGAATGAAGATGGCTTACGCTATAAAGATGAATTAGTAAAACATAAAATGCTTGATTCTATCGGCGATCTCTTTATGTGTGGTTACAATATCTTAGGTGATTTCAGAGCCTATAAATCAGGTCACGGCGTGAACAATAAATTACTCCGTGCGGTGCTTGCGAATGAAAATGCATGGGAATTTGTCACTTTCGAAGACAAAGAAACTGTACCACAAGGTTATCGCTTAAAAGATCTTGTTTTTATTTAGTATAGTAGGGTGTGTGGATTGAAAAATCCACTCCCGCTTTTCTATATTGACGTGCGTAAAATGAATTTCACACACCCTACAAGCGATCGAATTTATAGAACAATTTGCAAATATCATACAAACCGCTACAATGCGGTTAATTTTTTATATAAACAAAGGATCATTTTGAATGAAAATTACTAAAAACGTAGTACCAAGCATTGCTTATCAAGTACGTACTCAAGATGGCGTGTTAGTGGACGAAGCACCAGCTAACCAACCATTAGAATACTTACACGGCCACAATAACCTTGTTGAAGGTTTAGAAAAAGCATTAGAGGGTAAAGCAGTTGGCGATACTTTTGAAGTGCGTGTAAGCCCAGAAGAAGGCTACGGCGAATACAACGAAAATATGGTGCAACGTGTGCCGAAAGATGTATTTATGGGCATAGATGAGTTAGAAGTGGGTATGCGTTTTATCGCCGATACTGACTTAGGACCATTGCCTGTTGTGATCACTAAAGTGGATGGTGATGAAGTAGTGGTTGATGGTAACCACATGCTTGCAGGTCAAGAATTACTCTTCTCTGTAGAAGTAGTGGGCACACGTGAAGCAACTTTAGAAGAGATTGCACACGGTCACATTCACTCTGGTCACGAACACGGTTGTGGCTGTGGTGGTCACGACAGCGATGAAGAAGAAGGGCACGGCTGCTGTGGCGGTGGTCATCACCATCATCACGACCACGATCATGGACATAGTCACGGCGGCTGTGGTTGTGGCGGTCATTAATTGATTATTCTATGATGTAGGGGCGTGTTGAACACGCCCTTTTCCATCATATACACCATTTGGGCGTGCGTAACACGCCTCTACATCATAAAAATCTTATTCCTGCTTTCGGGGAATTTCATTATGCCAAGCACAACCATTGAATCTTATCAAGATTATTTACGAACGATTCTTTCCTCCAATATTTATGATCTCGCTCAAGTCACGCCATTACAAAAAATGGACAAGCTCTCTTCACGCTTAAAAAATAGTATTTTCATCAAACGTGAAGATCGCCAGCCGGTGCATAGCTTTAAGCTACGCGGAGCATTTGCGATGATTTCTAATCTTTCTAAAGCTCAAAAAGAAGCGGGTGTGATTGCGGCTTCTGCAGGTAACCACGCTCAAGGTGTCGCGCTTTCAGCGAAACATTTGGGCTTACGTGCGTTAATCGTGATGCCACAAAATACGCCAAGTATTAAAGTTGATGCGGTGCGTGGTTTTGGTGGAGAAGTATTGCTTTATGGTGCGAACTTTGACGAAGCCAAAGCCAAAGCACTTGAGCTTTCGAAAGAGTTGAATATGACCTTTATCCACCCATTTGATGCTCCAGCCGTGATTGCAGGGCAAGGCACGATCGCGATGGAGCTCATTCAACAACGTTCCGATCTAAACCGCATTTTTGTGCCTGTTGGCGGCGGCGGTTTGATCGCAGGGATCGCAGTGTTGGTGAAGCAGCTTTTGCCTGAAATTAAAGTCATTGGGGTGGAATCCAAAGACTCCGCTTGTTTATATTACGCATTGAAAGCGGGTCAGCCTGTCGATTTAGATCATGTGGGTTTATTCGCAGACGGTATTGCGGTTAAACGTATCGGCGATGAAACTTTCCGCATTTGTAAACAATATGTCGATGATGTTGTCTTAGTCGATAACGATGAAATCTGTGCGGCATTGAAAGATATTTTTGAAAACGTGCGTGCGGTGGCGGAGCCTTCAGGGGCAACCTCGCTTGCGGGTTTGAAAAAATATGTGAAAGCACACGGCATTGAAGGCGAAAATTTAGCTTGTGTGCTCTCAGGTGCAAACCTTAATTTCCATACCTTGCGTTTTGTGTCTGAGCGTTGTGAAATTGGTGAAAAACGTGAAGCCTTATTAGCAGTAACCATTCCAGAGCAGAAAGGCAGCTTCTTAAAATTCTGCCAGATTTTAGGTAGCCGTGCGGTGACAGAATTTAACTACCGTCATGCAGATGATGCCAACGCGTGTATCTTCGTAGGTGTTCGTATTTCTGGTAGCCAAGAAAAAGCAGAAATTCTCGAAGAGCTTCGTCAAAATGGTTACGATGTGAGCGATTTATCAGATGATGATATCGCTAAAACCCACGTGCGTTATATGATTGGTGGCAGACCGGCTAGTATTCAAAACGAAAAACTCTACCGCTTTGACTTCCCAGAACAGAAAGGGGCATTGCTTAAATTCTTACAAGCCTTAACTGATTGGGATATTTCGTTGTTCCACTATCGTGCACATGGTGCGGACTACGGTGATATTTTAGCCGCATTCCCTATGGCTGCAGGCTCAGAAGCAGAATTAACCAAACATTTAGAACAATTAGGCTATCGCTACCAAGACGTGAGCGACAGCTTGGCTTATCAATACTTTTTAAAATAAGGAAGATTTATGTCTCGCAAATATTTCGGTACAGATGGTGTACGCGGTGAAGTAGGTAAATTCCCGATTACCCCAGAATTTGCGTTAAAACTCGGCTGGGCAGCAGGTAAAGTGCTTGCTACTCAAGGCACGAAAAAAGTGATTATCGGTAAAGATACCCGTATTTCTGGCTATATGTTGGAATCAGCACTTGAAGCGGGCTTAACCGCGGCGGGTTTATCTGCGGTGTTCGTCGGTCCAATGCCAACTCCTGCGATTGCTTATTTAACCCGCACTTTCCGTGCAGAAGCGGGGATCGTGATTTCAGCATCTCACAATCCATACTACGACAACGGAATCAAATTCTTCTCATCAGTGGGTGAAAAATTACCTGATGAAGTGGAAGAAGCAATCGAAACGATGTTAGATGAGCCGATGGATTGTGTTGACTCTGCAAACCTTGGTAAGGCGAGCAGAATCAATGATGCGGCAGGTCGTTACATTGAATTTTGTAAAGCAGGTTTCCCATCCGAATTAAGCTTAGACGGCTTAAAAATTGTGGTGGATTGTGCGAACGGCGCAACTTACCACATTGCACCAAACGTAATGCGTGAGTTAGGAGCTGATGTTATCGAAATCGGCACACGTCCGAACGGTTTAAACATCAACGAAAAATGCGGGGCAACTGACATCAACGCGCTTCAAAAAGTGGTAAAAGAGTCGGAAGCGGACATCGGTTTAGCTTACGATGGCGATGGTGATCGCATTATGATGGTAGACCACTTAGGCAACAAAGTGGATGGCGACCAAATCCTGTTTATTTTGGCCCGCGAAGCTTTACGTGCGGGCAAATTAAAAGGTGGCGTAGTGGGTACATTAATGAGCAATATGAGCTTAGAGCTTTCATTAAAAGAACTTGCCATCCCATTCGTGCGTGCCAATGTGGGTGACCGCTATGTGCTTGAGCAATTAAAAGAGAAAGGCTGGAAATTAGGCGGTGAAAATTCAGGGCACATCATCGTGTTAGACAAAAACACCACGGGCGATGGCATTGTTGCTTCGCTTGAAGTGTTAGCGGCAATGGTAAAACACAATCTAGCCTTAAACGAATTAGCAAAAGCCGTTCCACTCTTCCCGCAAGTGTTAATTAACGTTCGCTTCGCAGGCGGTGAAAACCCACTGAATAGCAAAGAAGTAAAAGCTGTTGCAAAATCAGTAGAAGAACGCTTAGCAGGAAAAGGACGTATATTGTTACGTAAATCAGGTACAGAACCGCTTATTCGTGTGATGGTAGAGTGTGAAGATGCAACATTAGCACAAAGCTGTGCAGAAGAAATTGCGGAAGCGGTGAAACGCAACTAATCTTTTCATAAAAAATAAGCGGTGGATTTTGTAAAACAAATTGCAAAATCCACCGCTTACCTTTAATAACTCACAATCATATTTAAGTCTAATTCTTGCCCCTGTTTATTAACATCGAATGTCGTACCGAAAATAACCGAAGTTGTTTCAGAAACTTCTGCCGTGACCCCTTCGATAATGGTATGGATATTGGAAAACTCAAAATCTTCGCCAATTACTATATTAAGCAATATTCCTTTTACCTGATCTAAGGCGATAGATTTACTAGAGAGCTGTTTTAATACCCTCTCTATAGCTTCTTCGGGATGTGTTGATTCAATATAAATCACATGGTTTTGTTGACCACATTCAATTAACACGTGCCTAATATCTGTAAAATCCGTCATAACAAGACCGTCTCCGCCAATCAGTTTCATCATTGATATAAGCGTTTGGATACATAATTCAGGCGAAGTTTCACAGATAAAACTGCTATCGGCTTGAGGCTCTTGAACTGGTGAAGTGCAACCAATCACAAAAATGCTGCTTGAGGTAGCAGAGCGAATTTTTGCCCATTCCGCTTCAGTGAGATTATCAGCAATAACAAAAGTTATAACGTTATCAGACAGATCTGTAACCTCTTCTAGCTTTAAGATATTAAAATCCACGTTTCCTATGGGCGAAGCTAAATTATTGACCACTTTATTGCCAAATTCGTCTTTAATGATAAGTGAGCCAAAATAATCATTTTGTTCTTCAAAAATTGTCGCAAACATTTTTATTCTCCTATTGATTTAAACTGTGTGGAGTATAACGAAATAAAGCGACAAATTATGTCGCCTTAATCACTTTTACAAAAAATTTCCTAAATTTGACCGCTTGTTGGTAATTTAACCTCCACTAGCAACCCCGTGTCAAAACTCACTGAATCTTTTAATTCAATTTTTCCACCATAATTTTTCACAATTTCCTCAGCAATCGCCAAGCCTAAGCCAGAGCCTTGTTGTTCTGTGCCAAGAATACGGTAGAACGGATCCAGTACACGTTGGCGTTCTTCTGGTGGAATGCCGTTGCCGTTATCTTCTACGCAGATCTGAACGCTGCCGTCTTTCTCTTTGACACTTAAATCAATCTGGCTACCCTTTGGTGTGTAGCGAATAGCGTTATCCACCAACGTTTTAACGAGCAGGTAGAGTTCCGTTTCCGAACCGTGGAAATTGACTGCTTGATCGTTCGTTACGCCCAAATCCTGATCTTTATCGAGGGCAAGTGGCAGCACATCCTCAATTACGCTGCGGAAAATATCCTGCACGTTGAAATCGGTGTGATTTTCCATTTTGTTATTTTGAATGCGAGCCAATGAAAGCAGCTGTTCTAGTAAGTTACGACTACGCTGAATACCTTGTTTCACTTGGATCAGTTGAGTTTTGGCTTCAGCAGGTAAATCTTGATGAGCAAGTTGCTCCACTTGCAAGGAAAATGCAGTCATCGGACTACGCAATTCGTGTGATGCATCCGCAATAAAGCGTTTTTGTTGCTGAATAAATTCATCTGTTCGCCCCAACAAGCGGTTGATTTCCACCACAAATCCGCGAATTTCGCTCGGAATTTTTTCCGTCGGCAATGGTGTAAGATTTTGCTCGTGGCGTTTTTCCAGCTTGTGAGAAAGTCTGTCTACAGGCTTCATTGCAAGACGGACAATCCAAATAGTCAGCAAAATAATCAACGGCAACAACACAATCAGCGGAATCACGCTCTGCCATGCACTACGGAATGCCAGTTCTTCACGATATTCATTTTCTTGGGTGATGATAATCTTGCCGTTGGGTGTGTTACGAACGTAAGTGCGGTATAAATCATCGGCGTTTTTCAACGTAAACCAAAAGCGCTTTTCTTTGTGCGGTTTGACTCTTTTGTATTTTTTGCCATCTTTTCTGAGTGTATGGAAACCATCTTCCATTTGCTGTGGAAAATTCGGTGGAAGACTTTCTGTATGAGTGCCGTTTCGCTCAAAATGCATATAAATTCGTGCATCGTTATCGCGTGGTGGGCGAAAATCCCCCGAAAGTGCGGTTGGATTTTCCACAGAATTGACGAAGCCCGAAAGCTGAACCAACATATCGTCTTGCAGTTTGTACGTTTCGCGGTAAGTATCGTAGAACGAAACACCGCCCGCAATGCCTGCCACCACAGTGAAAAGGACGGTGAAAGCTAAGGTAAGTTTGAGTTGGATTGAGTTTTTCATTTTTCCTCTTAGGGTCACTTTATCCTAGGCATAACTAATTTTTAGAAACCAACCACCCCACGCCTCGCACATTTTTAATATACTCTTTACCGATTTTCTTGCGTAAGGCGTGAATCAGAAAATCAATGGCGTTGCTCTCCACTTCATCGCCCCATGCGTAGATTTTATCTTCCAAGTCTGCACGAGAATGGATAATCCCTGGTCTTGTCATCAAGGCTTGTAGAATGGCAAACTCTTTGTTGCTGAGCTCAATTGGCGTCGGTTGATCAGCGAGAGTAACTTGGTAGTTCGTCGGATTGAGGGTGATTGCACCGTTACTTAACAATGGCGTACTTTGTCCGCTTTGGCGACGCAGGACAGCGCGAATACGGGCAAGTAATTCGGACAAATCAAAAGGCTTAATAATGTAATCGTCCGCCCCGCCATCTAAGCCTGCCAAGCGACTATCCAAATCATCATGTGCTGTGACAATCAACACAGGCGTATTATTTTTTTCTTGTCGGAGATGTTTCAGTACTTGCAAACCATCTTGCCCTGGTAAACCCAAATCAAGCAACACCAAATCATATTGTTGGCTGTTTAATGCTTGTTCCGCTGTATTGCCGTTATTTACCCAATCCACCACATAACGGGCAGTTTTCAAGCCGTTCGATACTGCTTCTGCAATCATTTTGTCGTCTTCGACCAATAAAATTCGCATAGTAAAAATGAAGGATTAAAAAATTGACGAGATTTTATCGAAAAATAGGCGGAAATACATCCGCCCAACATCGCACAATGCGAAGATAAGATTAGTTTTGACGGAAACCGCCTTCATTTTGATGATGTTCGTGACGTTCACCTTTTTCAAAGCGATCGTGTTTATGATGTTTACCTTCATGTTTTTGTGGCATGTCAATAATTTGCCCGCTGTTTGCATCCATCGCAACTTTATAAACCACACCGTTATTTACGGTTTCGATTTTGTAGAATAATGTGCCACGTTTATGTTCTAAGTCGGCTTCTGCCACTTTACCGCCAGTTTTTGCCACTGCGGCGTCCATTGCTTGAGCAAAGCTCACTTGTGGTGCAATATCTGCTGTTGGGCTAACTTTCACTGTTTTAGAGGCTTTGCTTTCCACACCTAAAATATCACCGCTTGCTGCGTCCACTGCCACTTTTTGTTTTTGACCGTTAGCAAACATTTCAACTTCAAAATGATCTTTACCAAAGTAGTGATGTTTAAAATCGATACCTTTTACTTTCGCATCGGCACCGATTTTTGCTTGTGCTGCAGATAATGCTTGCGCTGCCGTGATTTTAGCTTTATCAAAAGCGTCTTGATCTTTTGGAGACATTGCATTTGCATTGATTGCACCGAAAGCCATGACGCCTGTTAATAATGTTGCTGCTAAAGTTTTTACTGATTTTTTCATAAGTTGCTCCTTATAAGCATGTAAAAATAGTTTATTTTTATAGAGTTTAAAATCATTATGACCAAAAGCATCTCTGCTCTTGATGGTGTGTATTCTAGAGAGGAAAAATTAGCGTAAAATTAGCAAAACAAAATTTTTTATTTTTAGAAAAATTTTCAAATGACTTATGAAAAATTACCGCTTGATTTAGCTTGCTCTTTGGCACACAATGAGACCAATTTTTATCTTTAAAGCAATAATAGGAAAACGTAATGAACCAACAAGAAATGAAGAAAATTGCAGCGAAAGCAGCACTAAAATTTGTGACACCAGATACCATCGTTGGCGTGGGTAGCGGTTCAACCGTGAATTGCTTTATTGATGAATTAGCTTCAATGAAAGATGAAATTAAAGGTGCAGTGGCAGCATCGAAAGCTTCAGAAGAGCGTTTACGTGCGTTGGGCATTGAAGTGTTTAGTGCTAATGACGTTGTGGAATTAGATGTGTATATCGATGGTGCAGATGAAATTACCCCGCAAGGTGCAATGATTAAGGGCGGTGGGGCAGCATTAACCCGTGAAAAAATTGTGAGCTCTTTAGCGAAAAAATTTGTTTGTATCGTGGATAGTTCAAAACAAGTGGATATGCTTGGCTCAACTTTCCCATTGCCTGTGGAAGTAATTCCGATGGCTCGTTCTTATGTGGCTCGTCAGTTAGTTGCACTTGGCGGTTCTCCTGAATGGCGTGAAGGCGTGGTAACAGATAACGGTAATGTAATTTTAGACGTACACAACTTCAAAATTTTTGAACCACTTAAAATGGAACACACCATCAACAATATCGCTGGTGTGGTTACCAACGGTATTTTTGCGCAACGTTTCGCGAACGTCACGATTGTCGGCACGCCTGAAGGGGCAAAAATTATTGAATAAGGTCAAGCGGTGGATTTTTGCAAAAGTTTTGCGAAATCGCACCGCTTTTTGTTTTTCACTTTAAACAAAATATAAGGAATAACTATGGCTAAAGTTTCTCTCGACAAATCAAAAATCAAATTTTTATTACTCGAAGGCGTGCACCCAAACGCACTGGAAGTATTAAAAGCGGCAGGCTACACCAACATTGAGTATCACAAAAAAGCACTAGATGGCGAAGAGCTTATCGAAGCAATTAAAGATGCACACTTTGTAGGCATTCGTTCGCGCACACATTTAACCAAAGAGATTTTAGAACACGCCCCAAAATTAGTGGCGGTAGGCTGTTTCTGTATCGGTACTAACCAAGTGGATTTAGCGGAAGCGAAACGTCGTGGTATCCCTGTGTTTAATGCACCGTTCTCAAATACCCGTTCTGTGGCGGAATTAGTGTTGGCAGAAATCATCTTGTTAATGCGTCAAGTACCGAAAGCGAATATGGAAGTACATCGCGGCGTGTGGAACAAATCGGCTGCGGGTGCAAATGAAGTACGTGGCAAAAAATTGGGTATTATCGGCTACGGACACATTGGTTCACAATTAAGCATTATTGCTGAAGCGGTGGGGATGCAGGTTTACTTCTATGACATTGAAAATAAATTACCGCTTGGCAATGCTCAACAAGTTGCAAGTTTGGATGAATTACTTGCAAGTTGTGATGCAATTTCTTTACATGTGCCAGAAAATGCCTCCACCAAGAATTTAATGAACGCAGAGCGTATTGCGAAATTGAAAAACGACTCAATTTTAGTGAATGCTGCACGTGGCACGGTAGTTGATATTGATGCCTTATCGGATCGTTTAGAAGCGAACACTTTACGCGGTGCAGCGATTGATGTATTCCCTGTTGAGCCAGCATCAATCAACGATCCGTTTGAATCGCCATTACGTAAATTTGACAACGTTATCTTAACGCCACACATCGGTGGTTCAACGGCGGAAGCTCAAGAAAATATCGGTACAGAAGTGGCAAATAAATTTGTGAAATACTCCGATAACGGCTCAACCTTATCGGCAGTAAACTTCCCTGAAGTATCACTCCCAGCCAACAACAATGCGAAACGTTTATTACACATTCACCAAAACAAACCAGGTATTCTAAATAAAATCAACCAAGTGTTTGTGGATCAAAACGTGAATATCGCTGGTCAATATTTACAAACAGATCCAGAAATTGGTTATGTAGTAATAGATGTTCAGCTTGAAGACAGCTCAGAAGCACTAAAACGCTTGAAAGAGATTGACGGTACAATTAAAGCGCGTGTGCTTTACTAGTTCTCTAATTTGAATATAACGGTTGAGTACTACTCAGCCGTTTTTTTATTCATTTTTACTTAGTTTTTAAAACAAATCTTCGTGCTGTTTTTTGAATGTGGCACTTATTTAAAAAACTAAAATTTCAAGTTAATCAGTATAAATATCCATATTAAAGACATTAATATAGAATAAAAGACTGCTCTTTTCATTAATTTCACGTGAAAATTTTATATTTCTCTTCTTTACTTTCTGATTACTTAGGCATATTCTTCACGCTATGCGAATTATTCGCAACTTATTTGATTTATCTCAAGCAACTGTTTGCATTTTTAATTTTTTTAGAGGAACTTTTCCGTGTCTAATCAAACTACCCACAAACGCGAAACCTTCTCAGGTCGCCAAGCGTTTATTATGGCAGCCATCGGATCAGCTGTAGGCTTAGGGAACATCTGGCGTTTCCCTTATACCACTTATGAAAATGGTGGCGGTGCATTTATCATTCCTTACATCGTGGCACTTTTAACCGCAGGGATTCCGCTACTTTTCTTGGACTTTGCGATTGGTCATCGCCATCGTGCCGCCGCACCACTCTCATTCCGTCGCTTAAATAAACACTTTGAAGTGTTTGGTTGGTGGCAAGTAATGGTAAACGTCATCATCGGCTTATACTACGCCGTCGTACTCGGCTGGGCAGCGATTTATACTTTCTTTTCATTTAGCAAAACTTGGGGCGATAAACCTGTTGATTTCTTCGTCGGTGAGTTCCTTAAAATGGGCGATATTGCACAAGGCGTGAGCTTTGATTTCGTTGGCTTAGTAACAGGCCCATTGATTGCCGTTTGGGTTGTTGCATTATTAGTATTAGCCCTTGGCGTACAAAAAGGGATTGCAAAAAGCTCAAGTATTTTAATGCCAGTATTGGTGGTGATGTTCGTGGCACTCGTGGTTTACTCATTAACGCTACCAGGAGCAGCGAAAGGCTTAGATGCGTTATTCACGCCAGATTGGTCAAAATTAGCAGATCCAAGCGTATGGATTGCAGCTTATGGGCAAATATTCTTCTCGCTTTCAATCTGTTTCGGGATTATGGTAACCTACTCTTCATACTTGAAAAAAGATTCAGACCTTACCAGCACAGGCTTAGTGGTTGGCTTTGCAAACTCAAGTTTTGAAGTGTTAGCAGGTATCGGTGTGTTCGCAGCGCTTGGCTTTATGGCAACGGCTGCAGGTCAAGAAGTAAGTGAGGTAGCGAAAGGTGGTATCGGTTTAGCCTTCTTCGCTTTCCCAACCATCATTAACGAAGCGCCAATGGGCACGGTTTTAGGCGTGTTATTCTTTGGTTCACTGACCTTTGCGGCATTAACTTCATTTATCTCAGTGATTGAGGTAATTATTGCTTCAATTCAAGACAAACTCAAAATGGGGCGTGTAACTGCGACTTTCCTGGTTGGCGTGCCAATGATGATCGTCTCTGTGATCTTATTCGGTACCACAACAGGCTTACCGATGTTGGATGTAATGGATAAATTTGTGAACTACTTTGGTATTGTAGCGGTCGCTTTTGCTGCCTTAATTGCAATTGTAGCGAATGGCAAACTTAGCACATTAGGTCACCACATTAACAAAACTTCATCATTTAAAGTGGGCACAATTTGGCGTTTATGCGTAATCGTCACCACGGGAGTACTTGCCTTTATGTTGTTAAGCGAAGGTGTAAAAGTATTTACTGAAGGCTACGAAGGTTATCCAAGCTGGTTCGTAGATACCTTCGGTTGGGGAATGGCAATTCTCTTAGTCATCGTGGCGTTTATCCTTTCTCGCTTACCGTGGAAAAACGAACCTGAATTTAACGTGGAGGAATAATATGAGCACATCAGCAATTTTAATGATGGTTGTGGCATTAGTCATCATCTGGGGCGGTTTAGTCCTCTCGATTAAACGTTTGCCGAAAGAGTAAAAAATAAGGCTGATTGGTGAAAATCAATCAGCCTTTTACTTTAAAGAATTAAATTTTACATATTCACCATGACACGCGAAATTCGCCCTTCGGCAATTTCTTCATCACGAATGGTCATCACTTCACAGCCATCTTTGGTCACCACAATTTGATGTTCATATTGAGCTGAGTGGCTACGGTCTTTGGTTTTTACCGTCCAACCATCATTCATAGTGCGGATCTCTTTTTTGCCCGCATTGACCATCGGTTCAATCGTAAACACCATCCCTTCTTTTAACATTACGCCACCATCGTCACCGTTGTAGTGCAAGACTTGTGGATCGCAATGGAATTCCGTGCCTACACCATGTCCACAATATTCACGCACCACCGAGAAGCCCTCTTTTTCCACATATTTTTGAATCGCTGTGCCAATCTCTTTTAAGCGAATGCCTGGTTTTACTTGACGCAAGCCAATGTAAAGTGACTCTTGTGTTACTTCTAATAAGCGTTTATCGCGAATAGAAGGCTCGCCCACCACATACATTTTTGAGTTATCGCCGAAATAGCCGTCTTTGATCACTGTTACATCAATGTTCACGATGTCGCCTTTTTTCAGCTTTTTATCATCACTTGGAATACCGTGGCAAACCACTTCATTGATGGAGATGCAGGTTGATTTTGGGAAACCGTGATAGTTTAAGCAGGCAGGAATCACTTTCTGCTCATTAACCATATATTCGTGGCAAATGCGGTCTAATTCACCCGTGCTCACCCCCTCTTTTACGTAGGGTTCGATCATCACTAACACATCGGAAGCTAGCTTGCAGGCTTCGCGAAGCTTCTCAATTTCTTGTTCGTTTCTTAATGGAATATTGCTCATAATCTTCTCTTTATCGTAAAACATTAAGGAGATTATACCTTTTTTCGGTGCAATCCCCAATTTTCTTCTACAAAATTTAATCCGTTCAGAAATAATTCTTTTTCTATTACTTCATCATCACTTTAGCAAAGATTTTCGGTTTAGCATAAACAAAAACCCTCAGAACTCAAAGTCCTGAGGGCTTTTTCTATCTTTGAGCGATGAGCTAAAAGCCCACTCTACAATGACTACGGATTACTCTTCTGCATCCATCTCTGCGTTTAATAACGCAGCTAAGCTTTGGGTTGCGTCGTCAGAGACGAACTCAAATTCTTCTTCAATGTCTGCATCAGTGGCAAAGCTGTTAGTTGGATTTGCAAAAGTTTCTGCAAAATCAACCGCTTGTCCTGCAGCTGCCGCAGCACGTTTTTCTGCACGTGCTTTGTGGTAAGCAAAACCTGTACCTGCTGGGATTAAACGACCAACGATAACGTTCTCTTTCAAACCACGTAATTCGTCTTGTTTACCTGCAACGGCTGCTTCGGTAAGTACACGGGTAGTTTCTTGGAACGATGCCGCTGAGATGAATGATTCAGTCGCCAATGATGCTTTGGTGATACCAAGCAATTCACGTTCAAATTCTACCAACGGTTTGCCTTCGGCTGCACGTTTGCGGTTGGCAATTTTCACGCGTGCTACTTCTACTTGTTCTCCTTCGAGGAATTCTGAGTCGTAAGCGTTGGTGATGATTGCTTTACGCAACATTTGGCGAACGATAACTTCGATGTGTTTATCGTTAATTTTTACCCCTTGTAAGCGGTAAACTTCTTGTACTTCGTTCACGATGTAGTTGGTTACCGCGTGTACGCCACGTAAGCGTAAGATATCGTGCGGAGTTTCTGCACCATCAGAAATCACGTCACCACGTTGTACCATTTCGCCTTCGAATACGTTGAGTTGACGCCATTTTGGAATCATTTCTTCGTATGCTTCGCCCTCTGCAGGAGTGATTACTAAGCGGCGTTTACCTTTGGTTTCTTTACCGAATGAAACGATACCTGAGATTTCCGCAAGGATTGCTGGCTCTTTCGGTTTACGTGCTTCGAATAAGTCTGCAACGCGTGGAAGACCACCGGTAATATCTTTCGTACCCACAGATTCTTGTGGAATACGTGCTAATGCTTCACCCACTGCGATTTCTGCACCATCATCAAGCGTTACAATCGCTTTACCCGGTAAGAAGTATTGTGCTGGAACATCTGTGCCAGGGATTAAGATATCATTACCGTTTGCATCCACTAAGCGTAATGCTGGACGTAAATCTTTACCTGCAGTTGCACGCTCACCCACATCTTGTACCACGATAGATGATAAACCTGTTAATTCATCAGTTTGACGAGTAACGGTTAAACCATCGACGATGTCGCTGAATTGGATGCGACCTGATACCTCTGAGATAACTGGCATAGTATGCGGATCCCAGTTTGCAACTACTTCGCCTACTGCCACTTCATCGCCGTCGTGTTTAGAAAGCACTGCACCGTAAGGAACTTTATAGTTCTCTTTGGTACGACCGAAGGTGTCAATCACGGTTAATTCAGTGTTACGTGAAGTTAATACCAACTTACCATCTTTGTTAGTAACGAATTTCGCATTTGCTAACTTGATCGTACCGTTGTTTTTCACTTGTACGCTAGACTCTTTGGCTGCCGCAGATGCCGCACCACCGATGTGGAACGTACGCATGGTTAACTGTGTACCTGGCTCACCGATTGATTGTGCCGCAATAACACCCACTGCTTCACCTTGGTTGATAAGGTGACCGCGTGCCAAGTCACGTCCGTAACATTTCGCACACACACCGAAATCGGTGTCACAAGTTACAACAGAACGTACTTTGATGCTATCAACAGAGTTCTCATCAATCACATCACACCATTTCTCATCGATTAAGGTGTTACGCGGAATTAATACTTCTTCTGAACCTGGTTTTAATACATCTTCAGCCGCTACACGACCTAATACTAATTCGCGTAATGGTACTTTTTCATCACCACCTTCAATGTGTGGAGTCATTACGATACCTTCTGAAGTACCACAATCGTCTTCGATGATTACTAAGTCTTGTGCTACGTCTACTAAACGACGAGTTAAGTAACCAGAGTTCGCAGTTTTCAACGCCGTATCGGCAAGACCTTTACGTGCACCATGGGTTGAAATAAAGTACTGAAGAACGTTCAATCCTTCACGGAAGTTCGCCGTAATTGGGGTTTCGATGATCGAGCCATCTGGACGAGCCATCAAACCACGCATACCTGCTAACTGACGAATCTGTGCTGCAGAACCACGTGCACCAGAGTCTGCCATCATAAAGATGCTGTTGAATGAAGCTTGTTTTTCTGGGTTACCCTCACGGTTAATCACTTCTTCCGTTGAAAGGTTGTCCATCATCGCTTTTGCCACGCGTTCGTTCGCCGCTGCCCAAATATCGATTACTTTGTTATAACGCTCACCTGCGGTTACAAGACCTGAGTTAAATTGCTCTTGGATCTCAGCAACTTCAGCTTCTGCTGCACGGATGATCTCTTCTTTTTGTGCTGGGATCACCATATCGTTGATACCCACTGATGCACCAGAACGTGCCGCATATGCGAAACCTGTGTACATTACTTGGTCAGCAAGTAATACAGACTCTTTCAAGCCTAAACGACGGTAACATTCGTTGATGAGCTTAGAAATCGCTTTTTTACCTAACGTTTGGTTGAATAATTTGTATGGCATACCTTTCGGTGCGATCATCCATAAAATTGCACGACCAACTGTGGTGTCGATTAATGAAGTTTTTGGTTCAAATTCTCCCGCTTCATTTTTCACATATTCAGTAATACGTACTTTAACGCGTGAATGTAGCTCTGCTTGACCTGTGCGGTATGCTTTTTCCGCCTCGCGTGGGTCTAAGAAGTACATCCCTTCGCCCTTACCGTTTACTTTCTCACGAGTCATATAGTACAAGCCTAATACAACGTCTTGAGACGGAACGATAATTGGATCACCACTTGCTGGTGAAAGTACGTTGTTGGTAGACATCATTAACGCACGTGCTTCTAACTGTGCTTCTAACGTTAATGGAACGTGAACCGCCATTTGGTCACCATCGAAGTCCGCGTTGAACGCCGCACAAACAAGTGGGTGTAACTGGATTGCTTTACCTTCGATAAGGATTGGCTCGAACGCCTGAATACCTAAACGGTGAAGTGTTGGCGCACGGTTAAGAAGAATCGGGTGTTCACGAATCACTTCTGCAAGAATATCCCATACGATTGGCTCTTCACGCTCAACCATTTTCTTCGCAGCTTTGATAGTTGAAGCAATACCACGGTTTTCTAATTTTGAGTAAATAAATGGACGGAATAATTCCAATGCCATTTTTTTCGGTAAACCACATTGGTGAAGACGTAAGTATGGACCTACGGTAATTACCGAACGACCAGAATAGTCTACACGTTTACCTAACAAGTTCTGACGGAAACGACCTTGTTTACCCTTGATCATATCGGCAAGAGATTTTAATGGACGTTTGTTTGAACCTGTAATCGCACGACCACGACGACCGTTGTCTAATAACGCATCGACAGACTCTTGTAACATACGTTTTTCGTTACGTACGATAATGTCTGGCGCGACTAAATCTAATAAGCGTTTTAAACGGTTGTTACGATTGATCACACGACGGTATAAATCGTTCAGATCTGATGTCGCAAAACGACCACCATCAAGTGGCACTAATGGACGTAAATCTGGTGGAAGCACTGGTAACACAGTCATTACCATCCACTCTGGTTTGTTACCAGATTGTTGGAATGCTTCTAATAATTTTAAGCGTTTCGTGATTTTTTTGCGTTTGGTTTCAGAGTTAGTCTCTTGTAACTCTTCACGCATCATTTCACATTGGTGCTCTAAATCCATATCGCGTAATAACGCTTGGATACCTTCTGCACCCATTTTCGCATCGAACTCATCGCCCCAACGCTCTTCTGCATCAAGGAATTGTTCTTCGGTTAATAACTGACCTTTTTCTAAATCAGTCATACCAGGTTCTGTAACCACATAGCTTTCGAAATAAAGCACACGTTCAATATCACGTAATGGCATATCTAAAATCAAACCGATACGGGACGGTAATGATTTTAAGAACCAGATGTGTGCCACAGGACAAGCTAATTCGATATGACCCATACGATCACGACGAACTTTAGTTTGGGTTACCTCAACGCCACATTTTTCACAAATCACGCCGCGGTGTTTTAAGCGTTTGTATTTACCACATAAACATTCGTAATCTTTGACTGGCCCGAAGATACGTGCACAGAAAAGACCATCACGCTCTGGTTTAAAGGTACGGTAGTTGATGGTTTCTGGTTTTTTCACTTCACCGAAAGACCAAGAACGGATCTTATCTGGTGAGGCTAAACCAATTTTAATTACATCAAAATCATCGTTTGATTTAGATTGTGCTTTTAAAAACTTAACTAAGTCTTTCACTTTTTGCCCCTAGTTTGAGGTTGTTTGTGTTTGGTGAGCAATGCTCACCTTATGAAATTTTGTCGATTGCAAGCGGTCGATTTTTGCAAAATGTTTGAGAAATTTCACCGCTTGTTGATGACCCCTACTTTTGATCCCCCTCTTTTGTAAAGAGAGGTTAGGGGCGATTTAGCAGTAACCCAAACGGAGTTCAGAGGGAAAGTTAATATCGCTATCAAATCTCCCCCAGCCCCTCTTTTCTAAAGAGGAGAGCTTTCTTTCTCCGTCAAAACTCAATTACGCCTCATCTAACTCCATATCAATCGCTAATGCACGGATTTCTTTGGTGATTACGTTGAACGACTCTGGAATACCTGGTTCCATGTAGTGCGTGCCGTCTACGATGTTTTTATACATCTTCGTACGACCGTTCACGTCATCCGATTTCACCGTTAGCATTTCTTGTAAGGTGTAAGCTGCACCGTATGCTTCTAATGCCCAAACCTCCATCTCACCGAAACGCTGACCACCGAATTGTGCTTTACCACCAAGCGGTTGTTGAGTAACAAGACTATAAGAACCGGTTGAACGAGCATGCATTTTGTCATCAACTAAGTGGTTCAATTTGAGCATATACATATAACCTACGGTTACAGGACGCTCGAATTTCTCACCTGTGCGACCATCAAATAAGGTAATTTGACCTGATGTTGGCAAGCCGCCAAGCTCTAATAAGCCTTTAATTTCGCTTTCATGTGCACCATCGAACACTGGTGTTGCAAGCGGTAAACCTTTACGGAGGTTTTCTGCTAAGCGCATCACTTCTTCGTCAGTGAACGTGCTTAAATCAACGCTTTGTGAACCATAACCTAAATCGTACGCTTTTTGGATATATTCACGTAATTTCGCTACAGATTGTTGCTGTTTGATCATTGCGTTGATTTGGTCACCGATACCTTTCGCAGCTAAACCTAAGTGGGTTTCTAAAATCTGACCGATGTTCATACGAGATGGAACGCCCAATGGATTCAATACGATTTCCACTGGCTGACCGTTTTCATCATACGGCATATCTTCAACTGGGTTGATTTTCGAGATAACCCCTTTGTTACCGTGACGACCCGCCATTTTATCCCCTGGTTGGATTTGGCGTTTCACCGCAAGGTACACTTTCACTACTTTCAACACGCCCGGTGCTAAATCGTCACCTTGGATAATCTTGTTACGTTTGATTTCAAGTTTACGTTCAAACTCTTTGCGTAACTCTTCGTGCTGTTCAGCAAGCTGTTCTAATTGGTTTTGTTTTGCTTCATCTTCTAAAGTTTGCTCTAACCATTTTTCGCGAGCCACTTTGTCTAATTCTGCTTCAGCCACACCACCTTCAATTAAGAGGCTGCGAACACGGGTAAATAAGCCCGCTTCTAAGATCTCTAACTCTTCGGTTAAGTCTTTTTTCGCTTCGCGAAGCTGCATTTCTTCGATTTCTAATGCACGTTTATCTTTTTCTACGCCATCACGGGTGAAGACTTGAACGTCGATAACCGTACCTGAAGTGCCATTTGGCACGCGTAATGAAGAATCTTTCACGTCAGACGCTTTTTCACCGAAGATCGCACGGAGAAGTTTCTCTTCTGGGGTTAATTGGGTTTCGCCTTTAGGAGTTACTTTACCCACTAAGATGTCGCCACCTTTTACTTCCGCCCCCACATAAACGATACCTGATTCATCCAGTTTGCTTAATGCAGATTCACCTACGTTTGGAATATCAGCAGTGATCTCTTCCGCACCTAATTTGGTATCACGTGCCACACAAGATAACTCTTGAATATGGATGGTTGTGAAGCGGTCTTCTTGCACCACACGCTCAGAGACTAACATTGAGTCTTCGAAGTTATAACCATTCCAAGGCATGAACGCCACTCGAATGTTTTGACCTAATGCTAATTCACCTAAATCTGTTGAAGGACCATCCGCTAAGATCTCACCACGTGCCACTGGTTCGCCTAAGTTCACACAAGGAATTTGGTTGATACAAGTGTTTTGGTTTGAACGGGTGTATTTGATTAAGTTGTAAATGTCGATACCCGCTTCTCCTGGGATCGTTTCATCTTCGTTTACTTTCACAACAATGCGTGATGCGTCAACGTATTGCACCACACCACCGCGTTTTGCAACAACCGCTACACCAGAGTCAAGGGCGATTGGTTTTTCCATACCCGTACCGACTAATGGTTTGTCCGCACGTAATGTTGGAACTGCTTGACGTTGCATGTTCGCACCCATCAACGCACGGTTCGCATCGTCGTGCTCAAGGAACGGAATCAATGCTGCCGCAACCGATACCACTTGTTGGGTTGAAATGTCCATATAGTGAACATCTTCAGGTTTGTATAAACCAGATTCACCTTGCTCACGACACGTTACATAAGTGTCGGTAAAGCGGAACTCTTCGTCTAAGTTTGAGTTCGCTTGCGCAATCACGTATTTACCTTCTTCGATTGCTGATAAATACTCAATATCCTCGGTTACTTGACCATTCACCACTTTACGGAACGGGGTTTCTAAGAAGCCGTAGTTATTCGTACGCGCATACACAGAAAGTGAGTTAATCAAACCGATGTTTGGACCCTCTGGGGTTTCGATTGGACATAAACGACCATAGTGAGTTGGGTGTACGTCTCGAACCTCAAAGCCTGCACGCTCACGGGTTAAACCACCTGGACCTAGTGCAGAGATACGACGTTTGTGTGTTACCTCTGAAAGCGGGTTATTTTGGTCCATAAATTGCGAAAGTTGTGATGAACCGAAGAACTCTTTCACTGCCGCAGAAATTGGTTTCGCATTGATTAAATCTTGTGGGGTTACGCCGTCTAAATCGCCTAAAGATAAGCGTTCTCGCACCGCACGCTCTACACGCACTAAACCAATACGGAATTGGTTTTCTGCCATCTCGCCCACAGAGCGGATACGACGGTTACCTAAGTGGTCGATATCATCCACTTCGCCACGACCGTTACGGATTTCGATGAGTTTCTTCATCACACCGATGATATCATCGTTGCTTAATACGCCAGAACCTTCGCCTTCTGCAATGCCTAAAGAGCGGTTGAATTTCATACGACCTACAGCTGATAAGTCATAACGCTCTGCAGAGAAGAACATATTATCGAATAAGCCTTCTGCCGCCTCTTTTGTTGGTGGCTCGCCTGGACGCATCATACGGTAGATTTCTACTAACGCAGATAAACGGTCGTAAGTTGGATCTACACGTAACGTTTCAGAAATGTAAGGACCGTGGTCTAAATCATTGGTGAATAATACTTCGATCTCTTTGTAGCCTGCCTGTGAAAGGTTAGCCAACATTTCTAAAGAGATTTCCATATTCGCAGGGCAGATAATCTCACCATCTTCTAAATTCACATAATCTTTCGCAGATACTTTGCCCACGATGTATTCCACTGGTACATCAATTTTGGTCACACCCGCTTTCACTAAATCACGCGTGTGTTTTGCGGTAATACGACGACCTTTTTCTACGTAAACTTTACCGTCTGCTTCAATGTCAAATAACGCCGTTTCACCACGTAAACGCTCTGGTACAAGTTCCATTTGTAACTTGTTATCGCCTGAAACGGTAAATTTCACTTTTTCGAAGAACATTGAAAGGATTTCTTCGGTTGTATAACCTAAGGCACGAAGAATGATCGTTGCTGGTAATTTACGACGACGGTCGATACGTGCATATAAGTTATCTTTAGGGTCGAACTCGAAGTCTAACCAAGAACCACGGTAAGGAATAATACGCGCATTATAAAGCACTTTACCTGAAGAGTGAGTTTTACCTTTGTCAGAATCGAAGAATACGCCAGGACTACGGTGTAATTGTGAAACGATAACACGCTCAGTACCGTTAATAACGAAAGTACCGTTGTCGGTCATCAATGGGATTTCGCCCATATACACGTTTTGTTCTTTAATGTCTTTCACTGTGCCAGCGGCTGCTTCACGGTCGAAAGTCACAAGACGCAATTTCACGCGTAATGGAGCAGCATAGGTTGTGCCACGAATTTGACATTCACGCACATCAAAAACAGGTTCGCCAAGTTCGTAAGAAACGTATTGTAATTCTGTTGCACCGTTGTTGCTCACAATCGGGAATACAGAACGGAATGCCGCTTCTAAACCTTGTTGTCCTTCTGAATCTTGTTGAATAAATTTCTCGTAAGAATCAAGTTGGAGAGTTAATAGATAAGGTACGTTCAGAACTTGTGGGCGTTTGCCAAAGCTCTTACGAATACGCTTTTTCTCGGAATATGAGTATGCCATTTGTAGATAGCCTCTGATTTTTATGTATTTGGTTGAGATTTCACAATCCATACGAGAAAACTCGGTTGGAAGTGGCATTAAAAAAGGATACGAGGTGTCATTTTCCAATCCCCAACGAGCAGTCAAAAATCACTACTGCAAGCGGTCAGATTTGGCAGGAAATTTACCAAAAACAAATGTTTGTTTTTTTACACAATGAACTGACCAAAATGACGAAATCAGCCCAATTTTTAAAGTACAAAAGGCTGACGAGATTTTATCGTCAGCCACGTATGCAAAAATGGTTTGGAATTATACTCAATTAATAGATACCTAGCAAGTTGCAGGATATCGAATCCTTTTAAAAATTATAAGTTTGAGAACAAAGAACATAAGGTGCTACATTGATAGAATGGGATATAGAGGTTATATGCAAAACACAGGGAAGCTTGAAAGAGGAAGATTTAGTATCCCTTTCTCAAGATGCACTGAAAGATGTATGCACAGGCTGCTATCCGCGTGATTGCACAGCTGAAGAGATCCTAGAAATCTACAAAACTGCCTTTTAAGTAGAACTATAATAAAACTAAACTCCGTTTGCCCGATTATTTGTCATGTTTGAATAATCGGGCTTTTTTGTAACTGCGTTTTATTGACACCCTCTCTCCATCTGCCTATCATTCCTGCATTACTGATATATTTTACGGAATAAAACTATGACCAACAAAACCGCTCAACTTAAACAAGCTCTAGAAAATCGTATTCTCATTTTAGACGGTGCGATGGGGACGATGATCCAAAAATATAAACTGACAGAAGCCGATTTTAGAGGCGAGAAGTTTAAGGAAAGTGCGGTCGATTTACGCGGTAATAATGATTTACTGACATTAACTCAGCCACTGCTAATTTCCGCTATTCATGAGAAATATTTAGCAGCGGGTGCAGATATTATTGAAACCAATACTTTTAGTTCAACTACGATTGCTCAAGCGGATTATGACTTGCAATCTATCGCTTATGAACTCAATTTTGTTGGCGCAAAATTAGCGCGTTTGGCAGCAGATAAATACAGTACGCCAGAAAAACCTCGCTTTGTCGCGGGCGTGTTGGGGCCAACAAACCGTACAGCCTCCATTTCACCCGATGTAAATGATCCTGGTTTCCGCAATGTGACGTTTATGGAGCTGGTGGAGGCTTATGCCCAAGCAACAAAAGGCTTAATTGAAGGCGGTGCGGATTTAATTATGATCGAAACCATTTTCGACACGCTTAACGCTAAAGCAGCCGTTTTTTCTATTGAAAGTGTATTCGAAGAATTAGGCGTGGAATTGCCAATCATGATTTCCGGCACCATTACTGATGCTTCAGGGCGAACTCTTTCTGGGCAGACCACCGAGGCTTTCTATAACTCCCTCCGTCACGCAAAACCGCTCACTTTTGGTTTGAACTGCGCTTTAGGCCCAAAAGAATTACGCCAATATGTAGAACAGCTTTCAAAAATCAGTGAAACCTATGTTTCTGTGCATCCGAATGCGGGCTTGCCGAATGCTTTTGGTGGTTATGATTTAGGGGCAGAAGAGATGGCTGCTCACTTAAAAGAGTGGGCAGAAAGTGGTTTTGTGAACATTATCGGTGGCTGTTGTGGTACAACGCCAGAGCACATTAAAGCCTTTGCCGATGCGGTAGAAAATATTCCACCACGCAAATTGCCACAAATCAAAAGAGCAATGCGTTTGTCAGGTTTAGAACCACTCAATATTGATGATGAAAGCCTGTTCGTGAACGTGGGCGAACGCAATAACGTGACGGGTTCCGCGAAATTTAAACGTTTAATCAAAGAAGACAAATTTGCCGAAGCCATTGAAATTGCCATTGACCAAGTGGAAAACGGTGCGCAAGTGATCGATGTGAACATGGATGAAGCCTTGCTCGACGGCAAAAAATGCATGACCCGTTTCCTCAACATTATGGCGACCGAACCCGATGCGGCCAAAGTGCCAGTGATGATTGACTCGTCTAAATGGGAAGTGATCGAGGCAGGTTTGCAATCAGTACAAGGTAAACCAATCGTTAACTCTATTTCCTTAAAAGAAGGCGAGGAAAAATTTATTCATCAGGCTAAATTGGTGCGTAAATACGGTGCAGCCGTTGTGGTGATGGCATTTGATGAAGTGGGGCAGGCTGATACCGAGGAGCGTAAAGTGGAAATCTGTACCCGTGCCTATAACATCTTAGTCAACCAAGTAGGTTTCCCGCCAGAAGACATCATTTTCGACCCGAATATTTTCGCCATCGGCACCGGGATTGAAGAACACAACAACTACGGAGTGGATTTCATTAACGCCACAGGCCGTATTAAACGCAGCTTGCCACACGCCAAAATTTCCGGTGGTGTGTCAAACGTGTCCTTCTCCTTCCGTGGTAACAACGTGATGCGTGAAGCCATTCACGCCGTTTTCCTCTATCATGCCATCAAACAAGGCATGGATATGGGGATTGTGAACGCAGGACAACTCGCAATTTACGACGATCTTGATCCTGAATTACGTAATGTGATTGAAGATGCCGTATTAAACCGCACACTGGACGGCACAGAGCGTTTACTGGATATTGCGGAAAAATATCGCAACCAAGGCAACGATGAAAGTGCGGTAGATTCTGTGGCCGAATGGCGCACTTGGCCAGTGGAAGAACGCTTAAAGCACGCGTTGGTGAAAGGGATTACTACGCATATCATCGAAGATACCGAAGAGGCGCGCCAAAAATTGCCAACGCCGTTAGAGGTAATTGAAGGTCCGCTCATGGCGGGTATGGATGTGGTGGGCGATTTGTTTGGCGACGGCAAAATGTTTCTGCCGCAAGTGGTAAAATCCGCACGAGTGATGAAACAATCCGTGGCGTATTTAGAGCCGTTTATTAACGCGACCAAACAAAAAGGCTCCAGCAACGGCAAAGTGGTGATCGCCACCGTGAAAGGTGACGTGCATGACATTGGCAAAAACATCGTGAGCGTGGTGTTGCAATGTAATAACTTTGAAGTGATTGATTTAGGCGTGATGGTGCCGGCGGACAAGATCATTCAAACTGCCATTGATGAAAAGGCAGATATTATCGGCTTGAGCGGTTTGATTACGCCATCCCTTGATGAAATGGAATACTTCCTCGGAGAAATGACGCGTTTAGGTCTGAACTTGCCTGTTTTAATTGGCGGCGCAACCACCTCCAAAGAACATACAGCCATTAAACTGTATCCAAAATACAAACAACATGGTGTGTTCTATACCTCTAACGCTTCCCGTGCGGTAACAGTTTGTGCAACTTTGATGAACCCAGAAGGCCGTGCAGCATTGTGGGAACAATTCAAGAAGGATTACGAAAAAATCCAACAATCTTTTTCCAATCGCAAACCATTGCGTAAGCAACTCAGCATTGAAGAAGCTCGTGCCAACCGTTTCGACGGCTTTAGTGGTGAATGGGCGGATTATGTGCCACCAACACCAAAACAAACGGGTATTGTCGAATTTAAAAACGTACCAATTGCTGAACTGCGCAAATTTATCGACTGGTCACCATTCTTCCGTATTTGGGGCTTGATGGGTGGCTATCCTGATGCCTTTGATTATCCGGAAGGCGGCGAAGAAGCCCGTCGCGTATGGAACGATGCACAAATGGTATTGGATGAATTAGAACAAAACCACAAACTCAACCCAAGCGGTATTTTAGGCATTTTCCCAGCCGAACGTGTAGGCGATGACGTGGTGCTTTTCTCTGATGAAGAACGCACACAAACCATTGGCACTGCTTATGGCTTACGCCAACAAACGGAACGTGGTAAAAACAGCAAAAGCCCATTTAACTTTGCCTTAAGCGACTTTATTGCTGATCGCGAAAGCGGTAAAAAAGACTGGTTCGGCATGTTCGCCGTGTGTGCCGGCGTTGAAGAAATGGATTTAGTGGAAGGCTACAAAGCCGCAGGCGATGACTACAACGCCATCTTGCTACAAGCCGTAGGCGACCGTCTCGCCGAAGCCATGGCAGAATACTTGCACTTTGAGTTGCGCACCCGCATTTGGGGCTACACGCAAGAGGGATTTGACAATCAAGGTTTAATCAATGAAAACTATGTCGGCATCCGCCCTGCTCCGGGCTATCCAAGCTGCCCAGAACACACGGAAAAAGCCTTGATTTGGGATTTATTAGAAGTAGAACAACGCATCGGCATGAAACTCACCGAAAGCTACGCCATGTGGCCTGCCGCTTCTGTCTGCGGTTGGTACTTCACCCACCCTGCAAGCAACTATTTCACTCTAGGTCGCATTGATGAAGACCAAGCTCAAGATTATGCCAAACGTAAAGGTTGGGATGAGAGGGAGATGATGAAGTGGTTGGGTGTGGCGATGAAGTAGGGTTACACATAAAAGATATGAGCATTTACTAAAGGAAAATATATGGAATTAATAAGCGATAATCCAATAAAAGATTCTAGCAATGATTTATTAGGTAGAGCTAGTAGTGCAGAAGCATTTGCTAAACACATTTTTTCATTTGACTATAAAGAAGGTTTGGTTGTGGGATTATGTGGAGAATGGGGAAATGGTAAAACATCCTATATAAATTTAATGCGACCAGAATTAGAAAAAAATTCTTTTGTACTTGATTTCAATCCTTGGATGTTTAGTGATGCTCATAACTTAGTTGCTTTATTTTTTACTGAAATCTCTGCTCAGTTAAGAGATTATGAGGATGATAGTGATCTAGCTGATAGTTTAGGAAGTTTTGGAGAGTTATTATCTAACTTAAAACCGATTCCATTTGTAGGGGATTATTTTAGTACCTTAGGTGTTTTTTTTAGTTTTTTTTCAAAGAAAAAGAAAGAAAAAAACAGTTTAAAAAATCAACGTGATAAATTAATTGAAGTTCTAAAGGGAATAAGTAAGCCTATTACTGTGATTTTAGATGATATAGATCGCTTATCACCTGATGAATTACAGTCTATTTTAAGGTTGGTAAGAGTTACAGGAAATTTTCCTAATATTGTTTATATTTTGTCATTTGATAAGCATAGAGTTATTAAAACTTTAAATGATAGTAATATCGATGGCAAGGTTTATTTAGAGAAGATAATTCAGATTCCATTTGATATACCACGAGTAGCAAAAAATCTATTACAGGAAAATTTATTCTCATCTTTAAATAAAATTTTAGGAAATGTTTTCCCTGATAAGTCACGCTGGTATAATGCATATTGGGATATCATTAAACCAACAATAAAAAACATTCGAGATATTAGGCGTTACACGTCTTCCCTATCAAATGTTTTTAAACAACTAGGTAAGGAAATTGATATAGTTGATTTACTTACTATTGAAGCAATAAGAATTTTTTATCCTGAAAAATTTAAAGAAATTTATGAAATAAAGGAGTTTTTACTTTCCCAATCAGATGATGAGAAGAAAAAATTGATTCTAACAAAATTTACAGAAAATAATGAAATATACCAATCTTTATTAAGAGTTTTATTTGATATTGATAATATAAATTC
>NZ_QEQF01000011.1:0-68359 GCF_003253115.1 Pseudohaemophilus paraphrohaemolyticus
ATATTCTGGCGACCATAGTGCGGTAGTTCTACCTGACTCCATTCCGAACTCAGAAGTAAAATGCCGTAATGCCGATGGTAGTGTGGGGTTTCCCCATGTGAGAGTAGGGCATCGCCAGATTGAATTTCCTTAGTTTTCTTAAAGAAAGAGAATTAAGGAAATAAAGAATTTGATTGATAACCAGAGTGCAGTAGCTCTACCTGATCCCATTCCGAACTCAGAAGTAAAATGCTGTAACGCCGATGGTAGTGTGGGGTTTCCCCATGTGAGAGTAGGGCATTATCAATCTTCAAAATTTGCGGAGCGGTAGTTCAGCTGGTTAGAATACCTGCCTGTCACGCAGGGGGTCGCGGGTTCGAGTCCCGTCCGTTCCGCCAATTATATTAAAAGCGAGTAAAAATGCTCGCTTTAACTTTAGGGGCGTAGTTCAATTGGTAGAGCACCGGTCTCCAAAACCGGGTGTTGGGAGTTCGAGCCTCTCCGCCCCTGCCATTAATTTATAATAAGAAAACCTACTAAATTCTTTTAGTAGGTTTTTTTATTTTATATACTCTTATCATTTTACTATCTTTGGAAGATAGTTTCTAAAGTTCAATGAAACCTGCCTAGAAATAAATATGGCATATAGGACAAAATAGTTGGTAAGCATTAAATTTGATAATCCTTACCAGCTGTTTTATTTAAAAATCCCGTATAAATAAGATCTTATGCTTTCTCGTTAAACCACTGTAAGGGTGTAGTGGTCAACTAAAACCACAGTCTCCGATAGGTTGTTTTATTGAAAATCGGTGGTAATCCTCGATTATAGCGATGTGGTCGAACAAAATTGTAGTACATTACATAAATGAAAGGATAATATTTCCTATAAGTAAATAGAAAACTCCACTTCCACTTTTAACGCCTCTAATGCCTTAGCCGAACGCTGTTCGACTTCTGCCAGCAGGCTAACTCCATCACTCAATGTCCAAGCGGTTGGCAAATCTAAAGATTTTGCAAAAAATTCGATTAAATCGACCGCTTGTTCATTTAATAATTGAAAAATCATCTGTTGGAAATTTTGCTCTCGTAAGCAGTTCGGCACGGCAGAAATCATCAAACGAGTGTGGGCTTGCCAATGTTTTTCAGCAATTTCAAAACCAAGATTTTCTAATTCGTTTTTTACCTTTTCCCAATGTTGCTGCTGTGTTTCGTCTAGTGTTAAGCTAAGTGGAATCAGTAAAGTTAGTGGTTCGGCTTTTTTCAGCTGCTCAGCAAATTTCAAGCGTTGCAATTGATGAAGCGAGACCAAGTAAAACTCTTCATTTTCTTTGAGCAATAATGCTTGATTTTTCACCACTGCAAGCACGCTAGAACGCGTTGAAACCGCTGTTTTTGCAACATATTCGGTCTTTTCGATCGCTTGCGTTTCAATCACTTCTGGCTTAGCAAAAATTACAGCGGCTTGATGAGGTTGTGCCTTTATAAGCGGTGGAAAATCGTTTTTGGTTTGCAAATCTACATTATTTTCCGTTTTTACTAGTTCGCTATACCAACGCTGAGCTGATTTGCTTGAAATGCTCAAACGTGGCGTATATTGAGGTGAACGTGCTCGATATTGCGTAGAATGATCTGCAAAATGATTTGGAAATTGCACCACTTGTGGGCGAGATTTACTTTCTGTAAACGAAGGTACAAACATATTCAAACCTGCGGCTTGACGGTTACTATCTTGCACATAAGCAGGGAAACTCTCGTGTACTTTATCCACGTATGTTGAATTTGCTATGATTAAATCTGCTTGCGGTTGTAACGCTTGCAACACACCTTGTAAGATAAAATCGTGCACTAAACGCCCTTGGTGGAAGCGCACCTCGTGTTTGGCTGGATGCACATTAACATCCACGTGGGTAGGGTCTAAATCCAAAAACAGCACAAATGCTGGGTAGTCGCCCTGTGCGATATGTTCTCCGTAGGCTTGGCGAATGGCGTGGTTAATGGTTTTGTCCCGCATCATCCGCCCATTCACATAGCTGTAGCAAAGATCGTTTTGTGGACGTGCCAGTTTAGGTGAGCCAATCCAACCGTGCAGATGCAAATCACCGTGCTGCCAATCCAGATAGTTCGCCTGTTGAATAAAAGCATCACCACAAATCGCCGCCACGCGTTTCTGTTTTTGTTCAACAGAGTTATCCACAACCTTGCGATATTGACGAACCACTTTGCCATTGTGCGAAAGAGTAAAACTCACATGCGGTTTGGCGAGAGCGATGCGGCGAACCACTTCATCAATATGCTGAAATTCGGTTTTATCGGTGCGTAAAAACTTGCGACGAGCAGGAGTGTTGAAAAAGAGATTATTCACTTCAATGGTTGTGCCGACAGGGTGCGAGGTGGGCTGAATTTCGACTGCCATTTCCCTCCCCTGTGCATAAGCTTGCCACGCTTCCGCTTGCCCTTCAGGGCGAGAGGTTAAAAGTAGACGCGAGACCGAGCTGATACTTGCCAATGCCTCCCCGCGAAAGCCAAGGCTTAAAATTGCCTCTAAATCTTCCAACGAGCTGATTTTACTGGTGGCGTGGCGTGCTAAGGCGAGTACTAAATCTTGTTTGGCAATGCCACAGCCGTTGTCGCGGATTTTAATCAGCTGCGAACCGCCCTTTTCAATCTCAATCTCAATCTGCGTTGCGCCTGCATCAAGGCTGTTTTCAACCAATTCTTTGACGACAGAGGCAGGGCGTTCCACCACCTCACCCGCCGCGATTTGGTTGGCAAGCTGAGGAGGAAGAATATTGATGAGGTGTTTTGTAGTATGTTGTTCTGTCATTTTTAGTTGTCGAGTAATAAATATTTAACTCATTCTGTGCGGCGGTTCCTGAACTTGTCGAAGGATTAGTCGCAGTAAGTGTTTTAAGCATAATTAAAAATGAAATCACGCATATTTAGCCAATTCTTCGACAAGCTCAGGAATTGTCTCAATATGCATCTTTTCAATTTTATTATTTGTTGCATTTTGCCAAATTTTAGCATAATTTGGCCGCTAACGACGTTTTCAAAAAAGGATAAAAGATGACCAGCGTTTTACAGATTGCTCAACAAGCCAAACAAGCGAGCGTAGAGCTTGCTCCATTCGGTCAAACCGCTAAAAATCAGGCGTTACTTATTATTGCCGACAGCCTTGAAAATCAAGCCCAAGAAATTTTACAAGCAAATGCAAAAGACATCGAATTTGCAAAAACACAAGGTATTTCAGCTGCCATTACCGACCGCTTATTGCTTACCGAAAGTCGCTTAAAAGTGATTGCCGATGATGTCCGCAATGTGGCAAGCCTCGCTGATCCAGTTGGGCAAGTGATTGACGGTGGCGTGCTTACAAGCGGTTTGAAAATCGAACGCCAACGTGTGCCTTTGGGCGTGATTTTAACCATCTACGAAGCTCGCCCGAATGTTACCATTGATGTTGCCTCGCTCTGCTTAAAAACAGGCAATGCAGTGATTTTACGTGGTGGTAAAGAGACCAAATTTACCAACGCGGTATTGGTTGAAGTGGTGCAAAAGGCGTTGGAAAAAGCAGGCTTGCCAAAATTAGCTGTACAGGCAATTACCGATCCCGACCGAGCCTTGTTGCTCGAATTGCTCAAACTCGACCGCTACATTGATATGGTCATTCCTCGAGGCGGGGCAGGTTTGCATCAGTTCTGCAAAGAAAATTCGACTATTCCTGTGATTGTAGGTGGCATTGGTGTTTGTCATCTGTTTGTAGAAAAAACAGCTGACCAGGAGAAAGCACTGGACGTTATCGTGAATGCGAAAACACAACGCCCAAGCACTTGTAACACCTTAGAAACCTTGCTTGTTGATCGTGCGGTTGCAGAGGAATTTTTACCGAAATTAGTTGTTAAAATGAAATCAGTAGGCGTAACACTTCACAGCGATGATTTGCAAAACGCAGACGGAATTGAACCGCTTGATCAAGAGAAATTACGCCAAGAGTGGCTCTCGCTTGATCTAAGCGTGGTGGTAGTGGATGGCTTGGATGCTGCGGTTGCCCATATTCGCGAATATGGCTCGCAACATTCGGAAAGCATTTTAACCAGCGATTACAAACTCGCTCGTCAATTCGTTGCTCAAGTGGATGCAGCCGCCGTTTACATCAACGCTAGCACCCGTTTCACTGATGGCGCACAGTTTGGTCTTGGTGCAGAAGTGGCGGTGAGTACACAAAAACTGCACGCCCGCGGACCAATGGGCTTGGAGGCATTGACCACCTACAAATGGGTGTGTGAAGGGGATTATCTTTCCAGAGGGTAATGATTCTATGGCTCACACCATCGGTTACGCATAAATCAGCCCCACTGGGGCTGGAAGTTACAAGTAAGATCACTATAATAAGCAAATCATAGCGTCCTGTCGGGACGTATTTATACCTAACCTAGGGCGGGTAGCCCTAGGGATTTCAGAAAAAATTTTCTTAAAAAACCTATGAACTACTTACAAACCGCCAAAGAAACCCTTGTGCTTTACACCCACGAAATCGACCGCTTGAATCAGCGTTTATCAGATGAATTTAACCAAGCGGTTGAGCTAATGCTCCACTGCGAAGGGCGTGTGGTAGTGGCAGGAATTGGCAAGTCGGGCTTAGTGGGCAAAAAAATGGTGGCAACCTTCGCTTCCACGGGCACACCGAGTTTTTTCCTGCATCCGACCGAAGCATTCCATGGTGATTTGGGTATGCTCAAGCCGATTGATGTGGTAATCTTGATTTCCAACAGCGGCGAAACCGATGATGTAAACAAGCTTATTCCAAGCCTGAAAAGTTTTGGTAATAAGATCATCGCGATTACGGGCAACCCACATTCCACGTTGGGTAAATATGCCGATGTGGTGCTGAACATCCACGTAGAGCGTGAAGCTTGCCCAAATAATCTTGCCCCGACCACTTCAACGCTGGTTACCATGGCATTGGGCGATGCTTTGGCAATTGCCTTGATTAACGCCCGTGATTTCCGTGCCGAAGATTTTGCACGCTTCCACCCTGGCGGCAGTCTAGGTCTTAAATTGCTCTGTCGCGTGCGTGATGTGATGAATGCGAATGTACCAGTAGCAGAACCAACGGCAACATTCAGTGAATGCCTTTCTGTGATGAACGAAGGCAGAATGGGCGTGGCGGTGATTATGCAAGCGGGCGAATTATGTGGAATTATTACCGATGGCGATATTCGTCGTACACTCGCCAAATTCGGGGCAGAAAGCCTGAATAAAACCGCTGAGCAGATTATGAGTCGCAACCCGAAAACCATTGCCGACAGCACATTCTTGGGCAAAGCGGAAGAGATGATGAAACAGCTACATATTCACTCGCTTATTGCTTTAAATGATGAAGGTAAAGTGAGTGGGTTGATGGAGTTTTCAAATTAACCATAAAATAAAACCGCTTGTAGCAGATACAAGCGGTTTTATTTACATGATTAAGCCAGCACCGCTAATGCCGCATCGTAATTTGGCTCTTCTTTAATTTCTGAAACCAATTGGCTGTATAATACTTTATTTTGATCATCTAAAACGATAACTGCTCGTGAAGTCAAACCTGCAAGCGGTCCAGTTTGGATGGATACACCTAATTGTGTGTGCACTGCGTGGTTACGGAAAGTTGAAACGGTTTTTGCGTTTTCAATCCCTTCCGCACCGCAGAAACGAGCCTGTGCGAACGGTAAATCAGCTGAAATGCAAAGCACAACGGTATTGTTTAAATCTGCCGCTTGTTGGTTAAATTTACGCACAGAAGTCGCACATACCCCAGTGTCGATGCTTGGGAAGATGTTTAACACTTTGCGTTTGCCTGCAAAATCATTTAATGAAACATCGGCTAAATCGTTGCCAACTAACGTAAAGTTTTCCACCGTTTCGCCCGCTTGTGGGAAGTGTCCGCCAACCTCAATTGGGTTGCCTGCTAATGTTACTGCCATAAAATCCTCTTTTTTGTTTGGAAAAAACAAGGTTACTATACCCAATCTGCTTTTCAGCACAAGCCCAAACAAACCTTTTTCTCTAATAGTTTATTTTTTGCTATACTCTTTGCCTAACTTTTGAGGAAATTTTATGTTAAAACTTATTCGAATTTTGTTAGTGTTATGTTGCTCGATTCTTATCTCTGTGGCTGGTGTTTTTTATGCGTTAGTCCGTTTACGCAATCCAGATTGTGTAGGTGAAATTGCTTATTGGTATAGCAAAATGCATAAACTGCTTGGCATTAAGTTAATTCGCCGCCCGTATACTGGTGAACGCCAACCAGCGATTTATATCGCCAACCATCAGAATAACTATGATATGGTGACCATCTCTTCGATGATGCCTAAAAAAACGGTAACCATCGGTAAACGTAGTCTGATTTGGATTCCATTTTTCGGCTTGGTTTATTGGGCAACGGGCAATATTTTCATCAACCGTGAGAAACGCAGCAGTGCGATCAGCACAATGACAAAAGTGGGCGAAATTATCCAACAACGCCAGATTTCAATTTGGATGTTCCCCGAAGGCACGCGTAGTCGCGGGCGTGGTTTGTTACCATTCAAAACAGGGGCGTTCCACACCGCCATTTCTGCAGGTGTGCCGATTATCCCTATTGTTTGCTCAACGCTTCATAATAAAGTAGATTTAAACCGCTGGGATAATGGCACGGTGATTTGCGAAGAGCTGGAGCCGATTGATACCAGCACTTACAACCGTGATAATTTGAAAGAGCTTATCGAACATTGCCATCAAGTCATGCAAAAGAGAATTGAGGAGCTTGATGCGGAGATTGAGCAGTTGGATAAATAAATTATAATTGTAATTGCCTATCGTAGGGGCGGGGTTTATTCCCGCCCTAAAATTGCATATGAAAATGGGTGGGGATAAGCCCCGCACCTAAGCTAAGAGTAACACTGTTGTTACAACAAACACTTTATCATATACCCAATGAATAAACCTCTTCACTTAACCCGTCGCCAACTTTTACAACGCTCGGGCTTGGCTTCTGCGATGGTTGCATTGCCTTCTCCTGTGTGGGCAAATTCGCAACCTGTATTAAAAATTCCACCGCTTGTCGATGTAGGGCGCGGGCGTCCTGTGCGTATTGATCTTCGTCCTGCTCAAACGCAATTTAACGCGGGGAAGCTGGTGGATGTATGGGGCGTAAACGGGCAATATCTCACCCCAACGGTTCGTGTGCGGTCTCAAGATTTCGTGAAACTCACTTACCTGAATAACCTCCCGCAAGCGATTTCAATGAATATTCAAGGTTTGCTCACGCCGAGTGAGATGCTCGGTTCTTCGCATCGCAAGCTTGAGCCGAAAGCGAGTTGGTCGCCGATTGTGAGCGTCAATCAATCCGCTTGCACTTGTTGGTATCACGCCGATACTTTGCTCAATTCAGCATTTCAGGTTTATCGTGGCTTGGCGGGGCTGTGGATTATTGAAGATGCGGAAAGTAAAAAGACCAATTTGCCGAACCAATATGGCGTGAATGATATTCCCCTCATTTTGCAAGACCAACAAATCAATAAAGAGGGCAAGCAGGTACTCGACCCGAACCAACCGCAATTTTTCGGTTCACGCCTGTTTGTGAATGGGCAAGAATCGCCTTATTTGAAGGTACAAGCAGGCTGGATTCGCTTACGAATTGTCAATGCCTCACTTTCTCGCGCGTATGAACTACGCTTAGACAACGGGCAGCCACTGCAATTGATTGCTACTGGGTTAGGGATGTTTGAAAAGCCGATTGCCCAGCCAATGGTGACGCTTGCCCCAAGTGAACGGGTGGAGGTGTTAGTCAAAGTGGAAGAAGATACGTCTGTGTCGCTGATTACTGGCGAACCACGCAGCTTGCTGGATAAGGCAAAATTGCTGTTTAGTGATGGCAATGAGCTGGTGGACAATGTCATTTTAACCTTACAGCCGCAAGGCTTGGCAGCGGTATTCACGCAGATGCCAGAAACGGTGCCGTTTAAGCTGGAGGATTTCCAAATGAACGTTGTCAATGAGCGGAAATTTAATCTTCGCCCGCTCGATTATCTGATTAACCAACAACGCTTCGACCCAAAACGGATTGATTTTAGTGTGAGAAAAGGGAGCGTGGAGCGTTGGTATCTCACCAGCAATAGCGATATTGGCTTTACTTTACAAGGGGCGAAGTTTGTGATTGAAACCCGCAACCGCCAACGTTTGCAAAATAAATATTTAGCGTGGAAAGACACTGTTTGGTTGCCGAAAGATCAGGAAGTCACGCTGTTAGTTAAATTTGAACACGAAGCCAGCAATGCACTGCCATTTAACTTTGGCGTGTCGGATTTAATGTTGCGAGATCGCGGTGCAATGGGGCAATTTACGGTTGAGCCGTAAACTGAAGCGGAAAATGCAAGCGGTCGGATCTGTATAGAAATTTACAAAAAATTGTATAAAAATGGCCGCTTTTTAGCACAATTTGCTGTCTATCAGGTAAAATAAGCCGATTTTTCACATTACTATATTGGGTAGGGGGACTTTAGTCCGCCTATAATAAAATCAAAAAGTTATAAAATGACGGACTGAAGTCCGCCCTACAAAACCTGTTAATAACCCGATTTTCTATAAAATAGGATAACGTATGGAATATTTAGATTTTGAACTACCGATTGCTGAACTTGAGTCGAAAATTGAGTCGCTAAAGGCAGTGGCAGAACAAGATGGCAAAATCAATCTTGATGATGAAATCAAACGTTTAGAGAAAAAAGCGCAAGAGCTTACCAAAAAAACCTTTGCGAATTTAGATGCATGGCAAACATCCAAAATGGCACGTCACCCGAACCGCCCTTATACTTTGGATTATATTGAGTATATTTTCACCGAATTTGATGAGCTTGCGGGCGACCGTGCTTTTGCTGACGATAAAGCGATTGTTGGTGGCATTGCGCGCTTAGAGGGGCGCCCTGTGATGGTTATCGGTCATCAAAAAGGCAGAACCACAAAAGAGAAAGTAATACGTAACTTTGGGATGCCAGCGCCAGAAGGCTACCGCAAGGCATTGCGTTTAATGGAAATGGCGGAACGTTTTAACCTACCGATTATTACCTTTATCGACACCCCAGGAGCATACCCAGGTATTGGTGCAGAAGAGCGCGGTCAGGCAGAAGCGATTGCCCGCAATTTGCGTGAAATGTCACAACTTAAAGTGCCTGTGATTTGTACCGTAATCGGCGAAGGCGGCTCAGGCGGTGCATTAGCCATCGGTGTGGGCGATAAAGTGAATATGTTGCAATATTCCACTTATTCGGTAATTTCGCCAGAAGGCTGTGCCTCTATTCTATGGAAAAGTGCCGAAAAAGCTTCAACTGCGGCAGAAGTCATGGGCTTAACCGCACAGCGTTTAAAAGAGTTGAAACTGATCGATGAAATCGTGGCAGAACCACTCGGCGGTGCTCACCGTGATTACGCCGAAATGGCAGAAAACCTCAAACAACGCATTCTGACCGATTTACACGAATTGGATAATCTGGATAAAGAAGCGTTGCTACATCGCCGTTATCAACGTTTGATGAGCTACGGTTATTGCTAATCTTGAATTAGCAAAGATAAGCGGTAAGATTTTAAAAGAATCTTACCGCTTGTTTTTTTATCGTTATGCTACTTGTTCCGTTGAAAGCTGCCAACCTTGCTGACGATATTGTTTATAACGCTCACGGGCTTGGGCTTTTTCGGTTTCATTCACAGGCACAAACTCAATCACTTGATTAAAACTTGTCACAAATTCAGGAATTTGCGTTTGCAAACTGATCAATAGATCTCGGCGCTGGGCGTTGCGTTTGCCTTTCCAGCTAATTTCAATCGGTGTTGGATATTGTGTTGTTTCGCCCGAAAGATTATGTGGTACAAAAGAATCTGGCTCTCTTGCCCAAAGTAGTTCATCAATTTCAAAAGCTTGTTGATCAGTTTCGCACGCGATCAATACGCGCTTGCCAAGTCGCCACGCTTTTGCTGCTAAATCACACGCTTGTTCGTGAATATTATCTTTATTTAAAACGTAAAATTGAGCTTGTTTCACTACTTTTTCCTACTTTAAATCCCCTAACCCACCCTTTCCAATTCAATCAATACGTGGTAATACAAAATACGCAATCACAATACAGAGTCACTTGTATGGGGCTACACAGTATGAGGTGAAACTGCCCGCGGTTTCTGCTTTAAATTTTAATTGCTATGCCTTAAGCGAGGTTGTATTCGCCTTGAATTGGAATGCCTAATTTCGATTAAATTTCGCTTAGCCAATTCGCCAGCTGAATTCGTGTGTCCAATTGGCGATGCTGTTTGGCGAGCTCATCAATCTGTTTGCGAATAGCTTTCACATCAATTGCCGCCAACGTTTTGATTTCGCTACGGCTATAACGATCAAAGGTCTGTGTTGCACTATCTGCAAGGTTAATTAAGGTACTATGTTCTGCTTTCAAGCGGTCACGTTTTGCAAGCGCTTCAACCATCAACTGCCCGTTTTCTAGTGAAATGCGATTATTCGCAAGGTTGATTTTTATGATAAGTCGTTCAAGCTCTGTTGCGGTTTGACGATACTCGGCGAGTAGTGCATTTGGCTCTTCTGCGGGTTCTTCGCCCTCTTGATATTGAGCATTTTGGTTTAAGCGTTGTTTTAGTTGCTCTAAACGGCGTTGCAAATCGGCACGTTCAATTAAAGCTTCGGCTAATTTCATAAGTTATCCTTGAACTAAAAAAATTTACAATACTCTAACATAACGTTGACACTATTTCGATAAAAATAGTGTTAAGATCATTTCTCTTTTTATATTGATAAACAAGGACATTATTATGGGTTTATTTGATTTTGTAGGCGATATTGGTCGCAAATTATTTAATAAAGAAGAAGAGGCTTCACAAGCCGTAACAGAGCATTTAGCACAAGACAATCCAGGTGTAGAAAATGTGCAAGTAACAGTTGCGAATGGCGTAGCGACTTTATCTGGCGCAGCAACGACAGCCGCAGCGATTGAGAAAGCGGTGTTAATGGCGGGTAACGTAGCAGGGATTACTTCTGTCAATATTGATAATGTGCAGCTTGCAAGTGGTGAAAAAATCGGTGCGGATGATGAATTTTATGTTATCCAAAAAGGCGATAGCTTATGGAAAATTGCAGAAAAAGCTTATGGCAATGGGGCAAAATATACGGCTATTTTTGAAGCAAATCGTGAAGTGATTAAAGATGCGGATAAGATCTTCCCAGGTCAAAAAATCCGTATTCCAAAAGGTTTATAATTTCATTTAATATAGAAAAACGGAGAAAATTTTATCCCTTTCCGTTTTTTTATTTTATGTATTAAATCCCCTTGCATTGTTAGTGCTTGCAAGATATGACTTTGAACGTTACAATGCCTGTCTATTTATCTATCTTTTATATACTCACCATTGAGGTTTAAGAATGTCAATTTCTATCGAAACTTTAGAAGGCTTACAACGCCGTGTAACAATTATCGTAGCAGCAGATAAAATCGAAGCAGCTTACAAAGAGCAATTAAAAGGCTATGCGAAAAACGCTCGCGTAGATGGTTTCCGTAAAGGTAAAGTTCCTCACTCAATCATTGAACAACGTTTTGGCGTGGCAGCTCGTCAAGATGCATTATCTGATGAAATGCAACGTGCTTTCTTCGATGCAGTTATCGCAGAGAAAATCAACCTTGCAGGTCGCCCAACTTTCACCCCAAATAACTACCAACCAGGTCAAGAGTTCTCTTTCTCTGTTACTTTTGAAGTGTTCCCAGAAGTGGAATTAAAAGGTTTAGAAAACATCGAAGTTGAAAAACCAGTGGTTGAAATCTTAGACGCAGATTTAGACAAAATGGTTGATGTTTTACGCAAACAACAAGCAACTTGGGCAGAAAGCCAAGAAGCTGCGAAATCAGAAGATCGTGTTGTAATTGACTTCGTGGGTTCTGTAGATGGTGAAGAGTTTAAAGGCGGTAAAGCAACTGACTTCGTACTTGCAATGGGTCAAGGTCGTATGATCCCTGGTTTTGAAGACGGTATTGTAGGCCACAAAGCGGGCGATCAATTCGACATCGATGTAACTTTCCCAGCAGAATACCACGCTGAAAACTTAAAAGGTAAAGCGGCGAAATTCGCGATCACCTTGAAAAAGGTAGAAAATATCGTATTACCTGAATTAACGGAAGAGTTCGTTAAAAAATTCGGTAACGCAAAATCAGTAGAAGATTTACGTGCAGAAATTAAGAAAAATATGCAACGTGAATTAAACAACGCAGTCACTGCACGTGTAAAAAACCAAGTAATTAATGGTTTAATTGCACAAAACGATATCGAAGTGCCTGCAGCAGCAGTAGCGGAAGAAGTTAATGTATTACGTCAACAAGCGGTTCAACGTTTTGGTGGCAAACCAGAAATGGCAGCACAATTACCTGCTGAATTATTTGAAACAGAAGCAAAACGTCGTGTTCAAGTAGGCTTATTACTTTCAACCGTGATCGGTGCTAACGAATTAAAAGTGGACGAAGCTCGCGTTGAAGCGATGATTGCAGATATTGCATCAGCTTACGAACAACCTGCTGAAGTGGTGGAATACTACGCGAAAAACCGTCAATTAACTGAAAATATCCGTAACGTGGTATTAGAAGAGCAAGCGGTTGACGCAGTATTAGTGAAAGCGAAAGTGACTGAGAAAGCGATGTCATTCGACGAGTTAATGCAATCACAAGTTCAAGCCTAATCTTTAAAGCCGCTCCGCTGTGAGCGGTTTTCGTGTCCAAGCGGTTTATTTTTGCAAAACTTTTGCGAAATCTAACCGCTTGATTTGCATTATTTGCAACTAAAGAGAGGAACTATGGACTTAACGTTTACTCAACAACTTCAACAATTTATCGCAAATCATCCAGTGCTAATAGCTGCTTGGGTGGCGGTATTTGTGATTACCCTTTACACTTTATTCAAAGGAGCAACCAGCAAATTCAAAGTGATTGAAAATGCCGAAGCTGTGCAACTAGTGAATAACGAAGAAGGTGTATTCTTAGATGTGCGTACCGATGATGAATTCCGTAAAGGACATATCGTAGAAAGCCACTTAATTCACCCAAGCGATATTAAAGATGGCAAAACCACTTCAATCGACAAATTCAAAGCCCGTCCAGTAATTGTGGTAGATGGCAATGGTTTTGGTGCAGCCAAAATCGCAGAACAACTTGTCAAACATGGCTTTGAGAAAGTTTATGCACTTAAAGAAGGTATGATAGGCTGGAAAGCAGCAAATCTGCCAACAGTAAAAAAATAAGGAAATAATATGGCTGAAGAAAACAAAGTTGCTGAAACAGCAGAACAAGAAGCACAACAGTTCGCATTCCAAATTCAACGTATCTATGTCAAAGATGTTTCTTTCGAAGCGCCAAACCTACCAACCATTTTTAACCAAGAATGGGCGCCAAAATTAGGTTTTGAACTCGATACTGAAACGCGTGAATTAGGCGAAGATCTTTATGAAGTGGTATTACACATCAATGTTTCAACCACATTAGAAGGCAGTGGCGACACTGCATTCATCTGCGAAGTAAAACAAGCAGGTGTGTTCACTATCAAAGGTTTAGAAGGTATCCAATTAGCACACTGCTTATCAGCACAATGCCCTGAAATTCTTTACCCTTACGCTCGTGAGTTAATCGCAAGCCTTGTAAATCGTGGCACTTTCCCTGCATTAAATCTTTCACCAGTAAACTTTAATGCACTATTTGCGGATTACTTTGATCGTTTAGAAGCTGCATCTGAGGAAGAAGGCAAAGAAAAAGCAAACTAATTTTGTTTTTTAGAAAGAATAGGTATGTGAAAACATACCTATTTTTTTAGATACGATATAATGCGAAAATCTTATTTTACTCTTTACCTTATGGGAAGAGTTTACAAGACAAAGGATGAACTATGACTGCAACCTACTCCGCGCCTGTAACCGTGCTCGGCGCTGGCTCCTACGGCACGGCATTAGCGATTGCACTTGCTCGCAACGGACACAAAACCTACCTTTGGGGGCACCAGCCTGAAGCTATGGCAAAATTAGCGGCTGAACGAATGAACCAAGCCTTTTTGCCTGATATTCCTTTCCCTAAGGCGCTTGAAATTGAAAGCGATTTGGCACAAGCATTAAGCAAAGCTCGTGATTTACTGATCGTTGTGCCAAGCCATGTGTTTGCCGAAGTGCTACAAAATATTAAGCCATTTATTCGCCCAGAGCATCGCATTATGTGGGCAACGAAAGGCTTGGAACGCAATACGGGGCGATTATTACAAACGGTCGCAGAAGAAATTTTAGGCAAATATCACCCGCTAGCGGTCTTATCTGGCCCAACTTTTGCAAAAGAACTTGCTGCTAGCTTACCAACCGCCATTGCTCTTGCTTCAAATGATCCGCAGTTTGCGGATGAAATGCAGCAACGTATTCACTGCTCGAAAACCTTCCGTGTGTATATCAACAATGATATGGTTGGCGTGCAATTGGGCGGTGCGATTAAAAACGTGATTGCAATTGGTGCTGGTGTTTCGGATGGAATGGGCTTCGGGGCAAATGCTCGCACGGCATTGATTACCCGTGGATTAGTTGAAATCAGCCGCTTAGGGGCTTCGCTTGGAGCCGATCCGAAAACCTTTATGGGCATGGCAGGCTTGGGTGATTTAGTGCTGACTTGTACCGACAACCAATCACGTAACCGCCGCTTTGGTTTGGCGTTAGGACAAGGCAAAAAAGCAGACGATATTATTGAGGAAATCGGGCAGGTGGTGGAAGGTTTCTACAACACCAAAGAGGCTTATTTACTCGCCCAAAAACAGGGCGTAGAGATGCCTATCGTGGAGCAAATTTACCAAATGTTGTTTGAAGGAAAAAGTGCCGTGGATGTTGCCAAAGCCTTGTTAGGGCGTGAGCGAAAAGGCGAATAGCAGGAATAAAAAATGATAAACGCACAACAACAGGACATCATCTGGCAAGAGATCCGTCAAGAAGCACAGGAATTAGTGGAAAGTGAGCCGATGCTTGCCAGCTTTTTCCACGCGACTATTTTAAAACACCCCAATCTTGGCAGTTCGTTGAGCTATATTCTGGCGAATAAACTCGAAAACCCGATTATGCCTGCGATTGCTCTGAAAGAAATTATCGAAGAAGCATATCGTGCTGATCCGCAAATTATTTCGAGTGCTGCATGCGACATTGATGCGGTTCGCACCCGCGACCCTGCGGTGGATAAATGGACGACACCGTTGCTCTATCTAAAAGGCTTCCATGCCTTACAAAGCTACCGCGTGACTCATTATTTATGGAAGCAAGGACGAAAAGCGTTGGCCGTTTATCTACAAAATGAGATTTCGGTCGCATTTGATGTAGATATTCACCCTGCAGCACGCGTAGGCTGTGGCATTATGTTCGACCACGCGACGGGCATTGTGGTGGGCGAAACGGCGGTGATTGAAAATGATGTTTCTATTCTGCAAGGCGTGACACTTGGTGGTACGGGTAAAGAACACGGCGATCGTCACCCTAAAATTCGCGAGGGTGTGATGATTGGTGCAGGCGCGAAAATTCTCGGCAATATCGAAATTGGACAATATGCGAAAATTGGAGCAAATTCGGTGGTGCTTCAGCCTGTGCCCGATCACGCGACCGCTGCTGGCGTGCCTGCCAAAATTATCAGTAAATCTTCCGACCAAAAACCTGCCTTTGATATGAACCAATATTTTGAGGACACTCAAGGAATGTTTGGGGATGGGATTTAGCAAATTGCTTATAGAAAAAGACTGCTTGTTTTTACAAGCGGTCTTTGCTTAAAGCTTTATTCAGCTTCGTTTAAAATCAACCAGCCCATATCTAACCAATCGCAAATCGTATCAAGCAATAACTCTAATTCTGCCTGATCTTTCACGCGAGAAGCCAATTTATTCCACGAAATTGAATCACCGTTTGCAATGCGGATTAACAAATTGGTTTCAGCTTCGTTTAGCTCATCAATCCACTCGCCGTTCACATAAATACGTTGCGGATTTTCGGTGTAAAGCATTTTCACATTTGCATCTTGTTGCAACCAACCGCCCGCTTCGAGCACTTCTTGCACTTCGTCTGGATAATTTTCGCTTTCTTCGGTAAGTTGCTCATAGCGTCTTGAACTCACCGCAGAAGCCACTGCATGGGCAAAAATAGCATCAAACTGCTCAGAATCTTGCAATAAGTTGATTAACTGGCGTTTGAAATTTGCGACCATTTTCGGATCTAATAACGCATTCGGCTGCTCATTTGGTGACAAACGGAACGGAATATTAAATTCGGATGTTGGCAATAAATCGTGCTCTTTATCTAAAGTCTCCGTGAATTTGCAGAGCAAATCTGCCGCATTTGGATAACGTAAACCGAACGAGAAAGTCAAACTATCGGTTTCTGACACACCATAATGTGCCATACGCGAAGGTACATAAAGCACGTCCCCAGGTTGCATCACTTCATCAATCACCAAATCGCCCATATCATCAAAAATGCGAATTGGCTGGTTTGGCTTAAATTCAGTAGAAGGATCGCACCATTTGCCCACTTGCCAACGGCGTTCGCCATAGCCTTGTACAAGGAATACATCATATTCATCATAATGTTTGCCTACAGTGCCATTTTTTGGTGAGCAAGAAACCATAATGTCATCACGCTGCCATTGCGGAATATAGCCAAAGGCTTGCCATAATTCGCCCAATTCTGGCGACCATTGCTCTAAATTTTGCACCATTACCGACCATTGCTCTGGCAAGTTTTCCAAATCGCTCTCTTCAAACGGACTGTTTTTCACCGACCATTGCTCGTTTTGGCATTGAATTAGGCGAGCGGTAATCTCTTCTTCAAGTGCTAATTCAAGAATATCGTTTGGTTCGAACAAATCGACAATTTGCGGCAAACCGTTACGGATTAAAAGCGGTCGTTTTTGCCAATAATTTTGCAAAAAGTCTTGTGGTGTGATGTTTTCAGGTAAGCAGAATGGAATGTTCATAGGGCGTTCCTTCTTTTGAGAATAGTTGTTCTTATTATAATAGCGATTTTTTGTGCAAAATACACGGAAAGAATAGAGAAATGTGATTTTCCATGCAAAAAAGCATATAAAAAAACCGACCAAGCGGTCGGTTTTCTTTTTTTATTTTGCAAATTATGCTAACGCTTTGATACGTGCAGATAATTTCGCTTTGTGGTTTGCTGCTTTGTTCGCGTGGATTAAGCCTTTAGATGCCATACGATCCACTACTTTTTGCATTTCAACGAAAGCTGCTTGAGCGACTACTTTATCACCTGCTGCTACTGCTGCATATACTTTTTTGATGAATGTACGCATCATTGAGCGTTGGCTTGCGTTGTGTTGGCGGCGTTTTTCAGATTGAACCGCACGTTTTTTTGCTGACTTGATATTAGCCAAGGTCAAACTCCTAAGATATCTGTGTTAAATAAATAAGCATAAACGGGTTTATGCTGCTATCGATAGTTTTTAATTCATTTTCAACGAGACACGTGCTTGAAAATAACACCGTTTTTCTGTTTAAGAAAACGATAGAACGAGATTTTATCAGCTTTTTGCCGATTTTCCTATAAAAAAGGATAATTTTCTGATCAATTTTGCAATTTAACTTCTAAAATCTTGCTTGCGAATACCTAAAATAAAGAGCATCGCAAAATAACTGATTGCAGCAAGCACAATCAACCAACCAAGCCAATAGACTTTCATCAGTGTACTCATTTCAAACCACGCTTTTAAGTGTGGTGAGAAATAATGGACTAGCCAGCCCATTACTAGGGCTGCAATCACTATTTTTAAGATAAAGAAAATCGTTTTGCGAGAGATGTGATAAATGCCCTGTTTCGACAGATGGCGATAAAGCAAAGAGGCATTTACCGCAGCGGATAACACTGACGCCATTGCTAAACCTAAGTAGCCAAATGGAATCGCAAGCAAGCCAAAACACATATTACAAGCGGTCGCAATTAAGCCAATTTTTACGGGGGTTTTAGTGTTCTGGTTAGCATAAAAACCGTTCGCTAAAATGCTAATGAGCATATAGCTGTTTAGTCCTAAACACATAATCCAGAGCGAATGGCTAGAGGCGATTACATCTGAAAGCCCAAATTTACCGCGCATAAAGAGCGTCATAATCATTGGCTGAGCAAGGGTAGCAATGCCGATCATGGCAGGAATCCCAAGCAGTAATACCATGCGCACGCCCCAGTCCATTGTGGTTTGGAATTGGGTTTTACGCTCGGTTTCATTTAGCTCTTTCTGCTTGGCAATTTTAGACAGGGTTGGAAGTACTACGGTCGAAATCGCAATACCGAAAATACCGAGTGGGAATTCGATCAAGCGGTCGGAATAATAAAGCCACGTGATTGAGCCTGTAACCAAAAAGCTGGCAATCACTTGGTTTAATAATAAGTTGATTTGCGTCACTGACACGCCGAATAACGCAGGTAACATCAGTGTACGCACTTTTTTTACGCCTTCATCATTCCATGCCCATTTCGGTTTTACTAACAAACCCGCTTGCTTCATAAATGGAATTTGGAACAGGAATTGCAGTAATCCACCTAAGAAAATCCCCCACGCAAGGGCAATGTCTGGTCGCTCAAAATAATCTGCGCCGAAGATTGCCATCGCAATAATCGCCACATTCAGTAACACAGGCGAAAATGCCATCACACCGAATTTGCCAAGCGTGTTAAGCACAGCCCCAGAAAGGGCAACAAAAGTGATAAACCAGAGGTAAGGAAAGGTGATTTTCAACAATAGCGAAGCCTGTGTAAATTTTTCCGCATCAGCCCCACCATTAAGCCAATCCATAAACCAGCCTGTACCGAAAAGTGCTGCTACAACAGGCGAGCCGATCATTGCCAATAATGTCACAGCTGACACTACCAACCCCAACGACCCCGACACTTTCGCCACAAATTCACGGGTTTTGTTTAAGTTGTTATCAGAATTATATTCCGCTAAAACGGGCACAAATGCCTTAGAAAAAGCCCCTTCAGCGAATAAACGACGCAGAAAATTGGGAATACGATTGGCGAAAAGAAAGACATCTGACATCGCCCCCGCTCCGAGTACACTTGCCACGATCATATCGCGAATTAAGCCCAACACGCGGGAAACGAGGGTTAGCCCACTGACTAATATGCCTGATTTTAGAAGTTTTTTGCTCATAGCCTCTATTTTTTTGGACTCCAAGGGAATATGCCCTAAATGTAAAATAGGGCTATAGATGTTACGTTAACCCAAATTATTCAACATCGCCAAAACCATCTCTGATGATTTTTCTGCGGCAAGCGGTAAAAACTCATCAAAAGAGAGATGCGATTCTTTGTCGGCAACGTCTGAAATCGCACGCACCACTACAAATGGAATTTGCATTGCGTGACACACTTGGGCGATGGCGGCAGCTTCCATTTCAACGGCTGCGACTTGTGGGAAGTCTGCACGAATTTGAGCGATTTTATCTGCCCCGTTGATAAAGGCATCACCGCTACAAATTAAGCCAGAAACAGCATTTAAGCCTAATTTTTCCGCCTGTTTTTTAGCTACTTCTACTAATTGTTCATTTGGTAAAAATGCCGCTGGATTGGCGGGAAGTTGTCCTTTCTCATAGCCGAAAGCGGTCACATCCACATCGTGGTGACGTACATCGGTTGAAATAATCACATCGCCGACGTTTAAGTTTGGATCTAACCCGCCAGCAGATCCCGTGTTAATAATCATATCGGGTTTGAATTGCTGAATGAGTAGTGTTGTGCCCATCGCAGCGGCTACTTTTCCAATGCCAGATTGCAATACTGCAACAGGGCGGTTGTTAATTTTACCTTCAAAAATTTTGCAGTTGGCTATTTCTGTTGTTTTCGGTTCAAGCATTAAACCGCATAAAATTTCTACTTCTTGTGGCATCGCACCAATAATTGCAATTTTATTTGGCATCGTTATCTCCTTGTTCTTGTTGTAGTTTCTCAACTAAAAAATCTAGCACCCCGAAGGTGTAATCATCGTTGTAAAGCGTGTTTTGCAACAAAATATATTTGCCGTTTAACACTGCCATCGGCACATACTTTGGTGAACCGTATTGTTTAAACAAATTCACATCGCTTTCAATCTGTTTTTTCACTGGAGCGGAATGGAAGAGTTGATGGAAGCGTTGGTCATCAATCCCATTGCGTTTGAGCCACGCTCGGATCTCATCGTTGCTTTTGAGTAAGCTTTTCTCTTCTTTGCGATCAAGACTGTCGAACAGATAGAGCGGGCTTAAATCCGCTTTGCCGTATTCTTTAAAAGTTGCATTCATCGCACTGGTGAAATTATCCTCTTTGGCAAAGCTCGGTGAGGTTTGCAACACCAATTTATCTGCGTGATTTTTTACATAGAGATTAAGGGAATCCAACCCAATCAGACAGTTCTTACAGCCATATTGATAGAAATATTGGATTAAAATTTTACCCTTTGGCACATTGATTTTAATCGGTTTGATATACGAAAAGAAATCCTTACCATCTTTAAAAAGCGGTTGTTTTTCTTCGGTTTTTTGCGAAGTTTCACTTGTAGTTTTCTTTTCAGGTTCGCTTGCAACGTTTGGAAGCGCAATCATCAAACCCAGCAAAGCGGTTAAATAATATCGTAATTTCATCGTGGTTTTACTCATTTAGCGGATTTATCTTATCGCTGATTTCGGGCGGAAACTTTCGCACACGCTTGCGTGGGTGTCGATATAAATCTCGCTGAGTAATTGCAAGCAATAAGGCACAGCGGAGAAAATGCCTTTTACTATTGTTTTGCCGTTTTCGTCTTTTACGCCTTCCAACGTTTCTTGGATTGCTTTCGGCTGCCCTGGTAAGTTAAGAATTAAACTTTCGCCACGAATCACACCGACTTGGCGAGAGAGAATCGCGGTCGGTACAAATTGTAGGCTCACTTGACGCATTTGTTCACCAAAGCCTGGCATTTCACGATCTGCGACGGCAAGCGTAGCATCAGGCGTTACATCACGTTTCGCAGGACCTGTGCCGCCTGTGGTTAACACTAAGTGGCATTCAGCTTGATCGACTAATTCGATTAAAGTTTGTTCAATAAGCGGCTGCTCATCAGGAATTAAACGGACTTCGATATCAAATTCATCAATTAAGGCTTTTTCCAACCACGCTTGGAGTGCGGGAATGCCTTGGTCTGCATAAACGCCTTGTGAGGCACGGTCGGACACAGAAACTAGCCCGACTTTGAGTTTTTGTTTGTTTAGCATTTTATATTCTCTTTTTGTACTAATTTCTCCGTAAATGACTACTGCCAAATCTCCCCTCCTTCTTTAGCAAAGAGGGAGAGGGGAGATTTAGCAGTCTTGTTTCCAAAGAAATTAGTTTATTTGGTTATCTTACTTTTGATTTTCTTTCGTTGGCTCAGCTGCTTTTTGCTCTTGCATTTTTTGCATTTGCATTGCCATATCAATACTTTTTTCTACCGTTTTACGACGCGGATTATCTTCAGGAATCAGCTTCAACATCATTCCCCACGTCATCGCTGCCATTTTGTAATCTTCCTCTTCAAAAGCACTAAACGCCAACATACTTAACGCATCAAGGTTGGTATGATCTTCCCGCAACAGTTCAGACAGTAAGGCTTTGCCTTTCTCTTTATCTGCTTTATCTTGCGAGAGCATCAACAATTGTGCATAGCTAGATTTATATTGCATATTTTGGGGCTCAAGTTGTGTTGCTTTGCCGTAGCTTTCATAGGCAAGCTGACCATCATCTTTTGCCATCCCGACTTGCCCGAGCATAAACCAGCCTTGTGCATTGTTTGGATTTTCCTGCAAATCGGCACGTAACGCCACGGCAAATTGGTTTAGCTCTGCTTCAGACAACGGGTTTGTATCTTCGTTTTTAATGCGATCGTAAAAATATTCTAGCTTTTTATGCGTTATATTGACCATGTCCGCTGCTTGCCATGAACCGACCGAGACATAAGCCCCCGAGCTAATCGCACCAACCGCAACCAAAATTGCAATAAACCAGCCTTTTTTGACCGCTTGTGTGCTGGCTTGTTGCTCAGCTTCTTCGGGAATATCGTCTAACAAGCTCTGTTGCAACTCTTGTTTGGTCTGCTCCGCATCTTCAATCACGCCCTCGTTCGCCTCTTGTTCCACTTCTTTTAAACGTTGGAAGTAAAAGTGCTTGTTGAGCGTGGAACGTTGTGTACCGTTCAATTGCTGTTTGCTTTTTAAAAGCGGGTAAAAACCGATGAAGCAAATCACCAGCGTGATTACCAAAGTAATGAGCCAAAAGGTCATAGGTTATTCCTTATCATTAAGAATTTTTGCCAAACGTGCTTTATCTTGAGCTGATTTTGCAAGATCTTGCGATTTTTCAACCGCTTGTAAGCCTTTTTTCTTACGCATTAAAATCAAGCCTAAACCCGATAAAATGAGTAGTACAGGCAATACCCACAGGAAAATGGTCGCAGGTGTGATGGGCGGATCGTAGGTTACAAAATTGCCGTAACGTTCGACCATATATTCCACCACTTCATCCTTATTTTTGCCTTGTTTGAGTAGCTCTAAGGTTTTGGCACGCATATCGGTTGCGATAGTTGCGTTTGAATCAGCAATGTTGTTGTTCTGACACTGCGGACAACGCAAGGTTTGGATAAGCGATTGATAATCCGCCTCTTGCTGGTTGTTGTCGAATTGGTTGAATTCGATAGGGGCAGCGGTGGCAACAGTTGCCGTGAAAATAAAAAGAGAGAGTAGTTTTTTCATTGTTTATCTTCTATTGCGTTTTTGCGTTGTCGTAAATCGGTTTTAAAATCTGGTACCAAACGTTTTCATTCACATCGCCTGCATGACGGTAGAGAATTTTGCCATTGCCATCAATCACAAAGGTTTCAGGTGCACCATATACGCCTAAGTCTAAACCAAGTGAGCCTTTCGGGTCGTAGATGATCGCTTTGTATGGGTTGCCGTAGCTCATTAAAAATTTCATTGCTTTGGCTCGTTCATCTTTGTAGTCGATGCCGACAATTTCTACGCCTTGTTTGGCAAGTTCAGTCAAATAAGCGTGTTCGGCATAGCAAGTTGGACACCAAGTCGCCCATACATTTAAGAGGCGAGGATGCCCCGTTTTAACGACACTTTCATCTAGCATTTTGGTTTCGTCTTGTACGGACTCTAGCTGGAAAGTGGGTATGGGTTTACCAATGAGGACAGAGTCGAGTTTTTTAGGGTCGTCCCCGTTGCCATTGCGGAAAAGTTGCACGGTGAGTGCGATGCAAAGTGCGAGGAAGATAATTAAAGGTAAAAAGAGTTTTTTGTTCATAGTAAGCGGTTGTTTTTAGTTAAAAGTTTGCCATTATTTTCTTAATTTCACTGTTTGGATTTCGTGATTTTCACCTTTGGTGAGAATTAAATTGGCTCTTTCTCGGCTTGGCAGAATGTTTTTCTTCAAGTTCAAGCCGTTAATTTCTTCCCAAATAGTGGAGGCGGTTTGGATTGCCTCTTCCTCCGATAACTCTGAATAGTGGTGGAAGTAAGAATTTGGGTCTGAAAACGCACTGCGGCGGAATTTTAGGAAGCGATAAATATACCACTGTTTTAATAAGGATTCATCTGCATCGACATAAATCGAAAAATCGACAAAGTCGGAAACAAAGGCGTTGTGCGGGCTGGCAGGGTAGTTCATTCCGCTTTGTAGCACATTTAAACCTTCTAAGATCACAATATCGGGCTGCTCAACCACATTAAATTGGTCGGGGATAATGTCGTAGGTCAAGTGTGAGTAAATTGGTGCTTTCACGCTTGGTTTGCCCGATTTAAGGTCGGAAACAAATTCAATTAAGCGGTAAATATCGTAAGACTCTGGGAAACCTTTCCGTTTGAGTAGGTTTTTCTCTTCCAAGGTTTTTAGCGGGTAGAGAAAGCCGTCGGTGGTGATTAAATCCACTTTTCTTGGCCCTGGATAGTTGGAAAGCAGAGCTTGTAGAATACGTGCGGAGGTGCTTTTGCCGACCGAAACGCTCCCTGCAATACTAATAATGTAAGGCACTTTTGGCGGTTCGACATCTAAAAAGCGGTGCAATACGGCTTGGCGTTTGAGATTTTCTTCGATGTAATAGTTGATTAAACGGGCAAGCGGTAGATAAATAGTGCGAACTTCCTCTAATGAGAGATCTTCGTTAAAGCCAAGCAGGGGTTTGAGATCTTGCTCGGTCAATTTTAACGGCACAGATTTACGCAGTGCCGCCCATTGGGTTCGATCAAAAGTTAAAAAAGGGGTAATTTTGCTGTTTTTTTCAAGGCTCATTGCCAAAATCTCTATTTTCTTAATCTAAATTTTGCTTTTTTAGCAAAAGAATGATGCGAACTATACAATATAAACGGGATTTTTTGGGGATTTATTCAGAGAAAAACGCTAAAAAGTTACAAAAAATCAACATTTAGATCGCAAAATAAGCAAAGAAACGGTTTTTTAAAATTTTTTAGAAAAAACGCTTGCACGGTTTCCAAAAATCTCTATAATGCACCTCACTTGCTTACGACAACGCAACGCCGACTTAGCTCAGTAGGTAGAGCAACTGACTTGTAATCAGTAGGTCACCAGTTCGATTCCGGTAGTCGGCACCATCCCTGCAATGTTTAATCAAGTATTCAATTATCGTGGAGGGATTCCCGAGCGGCCAAAGGGGGCAGACTGTAAATCTGTTGGCTCAGCCTTCGAAGGTTCGAATCCTTCTCCCTCCACCATTTCTTATTGAATCGCACATTGGGACAGACGAATTTAGAACAGCGGGCATCGTATAATGGCTATTACCTTAGCCTTCCAAGCTAATGATGCGGGTTCGATTCCCGCTGCCCGCTCCAAGCGCTGATATAGCTCAGTTGGTAGAGCGCACCCTTGGTAAGGGTGAGGTCGGCGGTTCAAATCCGCCTATCAGCACCATTCTCTTCTAAACTTCATCTTTTCAAAGTGTTCTTAATTTTGTAACAATTTCTACATGTGGTTAATGTGGTTATACGCCATTGTAACCGTGTTTGTTTAAGAGGCTTTAAAAATGTCTAAAGAAAAATTTGAACGTACAAAACCGCACGTTAACGTGGGTACAATCGGCCACGTTGACCATGGTAAAACAACTTTAACAGCTGCAATCACAACTGTATTAGCGAAACACTTCGGTGGTGCAGCTCGTGCATTCGACCAAATCGATAACGCACCAGAAGAAAAAGCGCGTGGTATCACCATCAACACTTCACACGTTGAGTATGATACAGCAACTCGTCACTATGCACACGTTGACTGCCCAGGACACGCGGACTACGTTAAAAACATGATTACTGGTGCGGCACAAATGGATGGTGCTATCTTAGTAGTAGCAGCAACAGACGGTCCTATGCCACAAACTCGTGAGCATATCTTATTAGGTCGCCAAGTAGGTGTTCCATACATCATCGTATTCTTAAACAAATGCGATATGGTTGACGATGAAGAATTATTAGAATTAGTTGAGATGGAAGTGCGTGAACTTCTTTCACAATACGACTTCCCAGGTGATGACACGCCAGTAGTACGTGGTTCAGCGTTACAAGCGTTAAACGGCGTAGCAGAGTGGGAAGAAAAAATTCTTGAATTAGCAAACCACTTAGATACATACATCCCAGAGCCAGAACGTGCGATTGATAAACCATTCTTATTACCAATCGAAGACGTATTCTCAATCTCAGGTCGTGGTACAGTAGTAACAGGCCGTGTAGAGCGTGGTATCATCAAAGCGGGTGAGGAAGTTGAAATCGTAGGTATCAAAGACACTACGAAAACAACTGTAACTGGCGTGGAAATGTTCCGTAAATTATTAGACGAAGGTCGTGCGGGTGAAAACGTTGGTGCATTATTACGTGGTACAAAACGTGAAGAAATCGAACGTGGCCAAGTATTAGCGAAACCAGGTACAATTACACCACACACAGACTTCGAATCAGAAGTGTACGTATTATCAAAAGAAGAAGGTGGTCGTCACACTCCATTCTTCAAAGGTTACCGTCCACAATTCTACTTCCGTACAACTGACGTAACTGGTACAATCGAATTACCAGAAGGCGTAGAAATGGTAATGCCAGGCGATAACATCAAAATGACAGTATCATTAATTCACCCAATCGCGATGGACGAAGGTTTACGTTTCGCAATCCGTGAAGGTGGTCGTACAGTAGGTGCGGGCGTTGTTGCTAAAATCATCAAATAATTGATGGCTTAGTCAAAGCTTCACAAGAAAAGGCGTATCGAAAGGTACGCCTTTTTGCTATATTGAGAAAATGATCCTATGAAACCTCTCGACAGCATTATTGAACAATTCCTAGATCAACTCTGGCAAGAATACGGGTTATCGCAAAATACAATAGAATCTTACCGCTTGGATCTTGCTCAATTTACCGATTGGCTTGATTCGCCTCGCGAATTTTTAACGGTAGATCATAGTAAACTCCAAGATTTTCTTGGTTTTCGTATTGACCAAGGTTATAAAGCGAGCAGTTCTCTACGAATGCTGAGTTGCTTGCGTAAATTTTTCCGTTTTTTATATCTTGAGAATTACCGTAAGGATGATCCAACAGCTACATTAGAATCATTTCGTAAGCCAACTCGGCTGCCAAAGTCATTAAATGAAGAACAAGTAATGGATTTACTCAATGCCCCGAATACGCTTACCCCAATCGAATTGCGGGATAAAGCGATGCTCGAACTGCTTTACGCAACAGGGCTTCGCGTCACGGAATTGGTTTCACTGACTACTGAAAATATGAGTTTGCGACAAGGCGTGGTTCGCATTATTGGTAAAGGCGATAAAGAGCGATTAGTGCCGATGGGAGAAGAAGCCATTTATTGGATTCAAGAGTATTTCCAACAAGCTCGTCCAATTTTATTGAATCAGCAGCAATCAAATGTACTGTTTCCAAGTAAACGTGGAACGCAAATGACACGCCAAACTTTCTGGCATCGCATTAAGTATTACGCTCAATTGGCAGGCATTGAAAGCGAAAAACTTTCCCCGCACGTGCTTCGCCACGCCTTTGCGACCCATTTAGTCAATCACGGTGCGGATTTACGCGTGGTGCAGATGTTACTTGGACACAGTGATTTATCAACTACCCAAATTTATACCCACGTGGCAAAAGCTCGTTTGAAATCATTGCATGAAAAATATCATCCTCGGGGATAGAGTAAGCCTAATAGAATATTTTTGTTAAATACAAGAGGCACCCTATCTCTCAACCATACAGGAATCTGGTGCTTTTGCCAGATTTTTTTTATCTCTTCGTGATGGTTTTTGCCATATTCCCGAACTTTGCCTGAAAATCCTATTTGAATAGTTAGAGGTGAATTTTGATGATCGAATGGAATAGGCAAGCGGTTAATTTTTCCTGTTTTTTGGTAAATCAGTTCATGACCAAGATGTTGAATTTCGCCTAATTGATAAGGCAGTGTAATGTATTCATTTTGTTTGATTTGTTGTAAAAAGGGAGCGATCTTGCTTAATTCTTCAGTAATAAAAAGCTTTTGTTGATAACGACGAATAATCCATTTTCCCAATTTTAATTGCGGATTTTTATCTTCTTGCGCCAAAACTACACACTCCATGAGCTGCTGTAATTGAGCTGATGTTGGCATTAACAAGCCTGATTTTTCCAGCCAAAGGCGAAGAAGAGCGGCTTGTTTTTCCTGTGAAAATTGGGGAAAGTCGTGAATGGCGAGTGTTTTTGCTTCAGTATCAATATGGTGAGCTAAACTCTCGGCTAATAATTCATTCAGCAAGCGATGTTCGCTGGCTAAATGCTGGCAAGCTCGGGCAACATTACGAGAAAACCCCACCCATTGTTGTTCCATTTGAGGCAATAATGTATTTCGCAGGAAATTGCGGTCGTAGGCATTTGATTGATTGCTCTCATCTTCTACCCACGCCAATTGATGTGTATTGGCATACACTAAAATCTCTGCTTTGCTGATGTTTAATAGCGGTCGGAAAATCGCAAAGTTTTGCGAAAAACTGACCGCGTGCATTGCAGAGAGTCCTTTTAAACCTGCACCACGCTTGAGTGCAAGGAAAAAGGTTTCCGCTTGATCGTCCAAATGATGTGCGGTAACGACCACTTCATTTGGTTGCAACACTTTTCGAATGGCTTGATAGCGAGCTTCACGAGCGGAAGCCTCAACGCCTTTTTTCCCGCTTACCGTTACTTTTTGCAAAATAAAGGGAATATTCCACCGCTTGCAAAGCTGTTCGCAGAAGCTTGCCCATTGATCGGCATTGGGGCTTAATCCGTGGTGGATGTGAACGGCACGAAGGTTTAAGTTCAGTTTGGAAAAAAGATCTAGCAACACCACAGAATCCACTCCACCGCTGAGGGCGATGAGGAAGTTTTGTTGGGCGGGAAGATGCCGGATGAGCTGGGTTTGTAAATAAGAACGCATATGAAAATGTAGGAGCAAATTATATTTGCCCTAATATACCAACAATTTGGGCAAATGTAATTTGCCCCTACAATTGAATTATTTTCCAATACAAAATGAGCTAAAAATATTGCCAAGTAAATCATCTGAGGTAAATTGCCCCGTGATTTCGCTTAACGCGTTTTGCACCATACGTAACTCTTCGGCGAGCAATTCGCCTGCATGGAATTGGGTGAGTTGCACGTGCCCCATTTCCAGATGCTCTGCGGCAGACTCAAGTGCTTGCAAGTGACGGCGGCGGGCAAGGAAACCGCCTTCAGTGGTGCTTTGGTAGCCCATTGATTTTTTCAGATGATCTCGTAATAAATCTACGCCCACTTTGGTTTGAGCCGATAAACGAATAAGTGTGAAGCCATCTTTTTCTCCTAAGCCCTCCATTTCGCCTGATAAATCGACCTTGTTACGAATGACGGTAATCGGCATATTTTGCGGTAATTTTGCCAAGAAATCCGCCCATTCGGTTTTGAAATCGTCTGCTTTTTGCTCGGTGCTATCGATCATCAATAAGACGTGGTCAGCTTGCTCGATTTCGTTCCACGCACGTTGAATCCCGATGCGTTCCACTTCATCGCTCGCATCACGTAAGCCTGCAGTGTCGATAATATGCAGCGGCATTCCATCGATATGGATATGCTCACGTAACACGTCACGGGTTGTGCCTGCAATGTCGGTAACGATAGCGGCTTCGCGTCCTGCTAAGGCATTGAGTAAGCTAGATTTCCCCGCATTTGGGCGACCTGCAATGACAACTTTCATCCCTTCGCGTAAAATCGCCCCTTGTTTTGCTTCTTGGCGAACTTGGCTGAGCTGTGAAATGATGTCGTTCAAATGCCCTTCAATTTTGCCATCTGCAAGGAAGTCGATTTCTTCATCAGGGAAGTCGATTGCCGCTTCCACGTAGGTGCGGAGGTAAATTACGCTATCCACCAAGCGGTTGATTTTAGTTGAAAATTCGCCTTGTAGTGATTTCAGTGCTGAGCGAGCAGCTTGTTCACTAGTGGCATCAATGAGATCGGCAATCGCTTCAGCCTGAGCGAGGTCGAGTTTGTCGTTTAAAAATGCTTGCTCAGAGAATTCGCCCGCACGGGCAATGCGTACGCCTTTGATTTCCAGAATGCGTTTGAGCAAAATATCTAAAATTACTTGCCCCCCGTGCCCTTGCAGTTCAAGTACATCTTCTCCCGTGAAGGAATTAGGGGCTTTGAAGAAGAGGGCGATGCCTTGGTCTAATACCGTGCTATCGTTATCCTTGAATGGCAAGTAATTTGCTAGGCGAGGTTTGAGTTCTTTGCCAAGCACTTCTTGAGCAACGGTGCTCGCAAGAGGCCCAGAGACGCGTAAAATCCCCACGCCCCCGCGACCAATTGGGGTGGCTTGGGCGACAATTGTTTCTTTCATTGTTGTTCCTTTGGTTGAAAGCGGTCGATTTGGTAAAAGGTTTTGCGAATTTGACCGCTTGGTCGTAGAAGAATGATATTCTAATAATTTACTCTCTCCCACAAGGGGTAAGGGAGGTATCTCATTGCAGATGCCTGATTATATCAGCATTTCCCTCACAATAAAAAAAGCACGCTTGTGCGTGCTTTTTATCAATTATTTTTTCTTACGTGAATGTAACCCTTTTTTCTCTAATTGGCGATAAATCCACCATTGTTGGAACAGGGTAATACAGTTCGAGGTTAGCCAGTAAAGTACTAAACCTGCTGGGAAGAACAGGAAGAATACCGTGAAGATCACTGGCATAAAGGTCATCACTTTTTGTTGCATTGGATCTGCCACTGGTGTTGGCGACATTTTTTGCAACAAGAACATTGAAGCACCCATTAAAATTGGGAAAATGTAGTATGGGTCTTGTGCCGATAAGTCTTGAATCCAGCCAAAGAATGGTGCGTGGCGTAACTCCACTGCTTCCATAAATGTCCAATATAATGCGATGAAAATTGGCATCTGGATTAAGATTGGTAAGCAACCGCCCATTGGGTTTACTTTCTCTTCTTTGTAGAGCTTCATCATCTCTTGGCTCATACGTTGGCGATCATCCCCGAAACGCTCACGCATCTCTTGGATTTTCGGCTGTAACATACGCATTTTTGCCATTGAGGTGTATTGTGCTTTGGTTAATGGGTAAAGAATTGATTTCACCACGATGGTCACTAAGATAATCGCAATACCCCAGTTAGACACAGCTTTTTGGATAGTGGTTAATAACCAGAATAATGGCTTCGCAATGAACCACGCCCAGCCGTAATCTGCGGTTAAATCTAAGTGGTTTGCGGTTTCAGCCATCTCTTTTTGATCTTTCGGACCCGTCCATAAATGAGTGTTTATGCTCGCTTCTGTATTCGGGGCAACGGTTGTTACCGCACCACGATAGCCGATAGTGGCAAAACGTTTGTCATCAGATACGCGAGTGAATAAGGTCATCGCTTGGTCTTGAGTAGGAATCCACGCAGACACGAAATAGTGTTGCAATACTGCAATCCAACCTGTGTTGGTTTCAACAGATAAACCCGCTTTTTCCATATCTTGGAAGCTATATTTTTTATAGTTGGTTTCTGAAGAAGAGTACGCACCGCCTGTGTAAGTTGGCATCGTTAAGTTGCCAGAGTTTTCCACGATGGTATGTTTTAACTGACCGTAAGGTTGTACCTCAATGGCTTCTGCTGTACCGTTTTTAATGTTGAAATTCACATCAACATTGTAACTACCACGTTTAAGCGTGAAAGTTTTGGTGTAAAGTACGCCATCTTTTTCAAAAGTTAAAGGCACGTTTACCGCATCTTGACCATCTGCTAATTTGAAGCTTTCTGCAGTTGTTTGGTATTGTGGACGACCAGAAACTGTATCGATTCCGTTTTTACCCACTAAGCCACTTTGAGCAATATAAACGCGGTTAGCGTTATCTTGTAATAATTCAAAAGGTGTGTTTGAGTGAAGTTCTGCATTGTGTTTAAGCAAATCAGAGTCCACCACATCACCGCCAAGCGTATCAATGGTTAAGCGTAATACATCGCTTTCAACCGTGATGGTTTTACCTTTAACGCTTGCCACATCAGCGGGCTGTGAAGTGCTTGATGCAGGTACATCGTGAGATTGTTGTTGAGCTTGGATCTGAGCTTGTTTCTGTGCTTGAATTTCAGGGTTGAAATCTTGTTGCCATTGCGTAAACAATAGGAACGACACTAATAACAATCCCATCACCAATAAACTACGATTTGAATTCATAGGGTATTTCTCTTGTTAATGAAAGTGAATGGATAAAAGAAGAGCATTTTATAATAGGTTGCGGGTAGATCCAACTTACTTTTACTGCTTTTCTTGGATTTTTATGCTGCTGGCTTATCTAAAACTTTAGTAGACAAGCGTGCTACTGCACACAAATTTCCTTCTTCATCTTTAGTTTCAATATTCCACACGTGTACTTCACGCCCTAATTTAAGCGGGTAAGCTCGGGCAATCGCTTTTTTACCTTCTTTAACCGATTTTAAGTGGCTGATGTTCAATTCCATTCCAACAGCGATCTGATGCGGCTCGCACACTAAAAGCGAGCCTGCATTTGCTACCGTTTCAGCAAGCGTGGCAGAAATGCCGCCGTGTAATACGCCGAACGGTTGCATCGTTTTTTCGTTCACGGTGAGTTCCGCTTCCAGCCAATCTTTACCAATTTGGGTGAATTGAATGCCTAAATGCCCAACAGCATTACCTTGGCAGAGTTGATTTAATTGTTCAGGGGTGGCAGTTTGTTTCCAGATGGTGGTCATGGGTTCCTCGGGGTTTATTAAAAAGTAGAGTGTGTGGATTTGAAAAATCCACGCCTGCAAAACAAAGCGTGCGTGAACTGTGTTCATACACCCTACGATTAGATAATGGATAATAGCGCCTGTATTGGATGCTTAATCTGTTGATGCTCCATTCGTTTCACTTGCGAACGGCAAGAGTAGCCTGTCGCTAAGCATCGTTCAAGCGGTGCGTTTTTCAGTTTTTGTTGCCAAGATTGTTGGTAAATCGCTTTTGACATCTCCACGTGGGCGGTTTCGTGCCCGAATGTGCCTGCCATTCCGCAGCAACCTACTTTCTCGCTTACCAACGTTTCGCCAAAATGGGCGAAGATCTGTTGCCACTCTTTGCTTGAGGCGGGAAGCTCGGTGGTTTCGGTGCAGTGGGCGAATAGATGCCACGGCAAGCGGTTGGTTTCTTTTGCTTTTTTGCAATTGTCTAATACGCCTGATTTGATTTGTTCAATCAACCATTCGTGGGCGAGTAGCACTTTGAAATCGCCGCGTTCCGCTTTCAAAATATCGCGGTATTCATCGCGGTAAAGCAGCGTCAAAGCTGGGTCAATTGCCACCATCGGTAAGCCGAGTTTGGCGATGCGGTTTAAGAAATCCGCTTGATTTTTGGCAGTTTTGGCGAATTTACTCAAAAAGCCTTTGATGTGTTGTGCCTTACCTGTTGGTTTATATGGCAACACTACAGGTTTGAAGCCGAGTTTTTGAGTAAAGGCAACGAAATCTGCCACCACTTTTGCATCGTAGAAGGTGGTAAATGGATCTTGCACTACGAGTACTGTTTGGCAATTTTTTGCGGAAAATTGACCGCTTGCCTGTTGAGCTTCAAGATTTTCAAGTGTTTCGCCTTGATAGCCAATTTCTACCAATTGCTTTTGCAAGTTTGGCGTGGAAAGGGCAGGCAAGTAAGTCATTCTAATTGTTTTATTGGCGGCGATTTCTGCCAAATAACTGGTGCTGAAGAAATTAAAAAATTTCGGGGCTTTTGCCATTAAAGGGGCGATAAACTCCAAGTTTGACACCACGTAATCTTTCACAGGGCGAAGGTAGCGTTGGTGGTAAAGCTCATTAAATTGTGAGCGGAAAGTCGGTACATCAATTTTAATTGGACATTGGCTGGCACAGGCTTTGCAAGCAAGGCAGGTATCCATTGCTGCTTTTACTTCGTGTGAGAAATCATATTCCTGCGTTTTCTTGAACGAATGACGTACTTTTGCCACAAAATCAGTTAATTTCACTGCTTTTGAGCGTTTTTCAAAAATCAAATCATTAGGGTTAACTTGCTGATCGGCAAGTAGTCGCAGCCATTCGCGGATGAGTGTTGCTCGTCCTTTTGGCGAATAGAGGCGGTTGCCCGAAATTTTCATCGACGGGCACATCGCGCTGTGTACATCAAAGTTGAAGCATAATCCATTTCCGTTGCAGTTCATCGCCCCTTTAAATTCTTCACGCACTGCAATTGGAATACGACGCTCGAAATCGGCTCGCATTGCTTCGTCGATTTTGTAGAGCTCTGCGTCAGAACCTAATGGTGTGCAGATTTTGCCAGGGTTCAGACGATTTTGTGGATCGAACAGTTGCTTGATGTGGCGGAGCTCTTTCCACAGCGTTTCGCCAAAAAAGCGTTCGCCATAGTAAGAACGCATCCCTTTGCCATGTTCGCCCCAAATTAAACCACCATATTTATAGGTAAGCTCAACGACTTGATCAGAAATCGCTTTGAAGGTTTTGACCTGTTCTAAATCGCACAAATCTAAAGCAGGGCGAACGTGCAACACGCCTGCATCCACGTGCCCGAACATACCGTAGGCAAGGTTGTGGCTATCTAATAAAGCACGAAATTCGGTAATGTAATCGGCAAGATTTTCAGGCGGCACAGCGGTATCTTCCACAAAGGGGATCGGTTTTGCCCAGCTTTTTGCATTGCCAAGCAAGCCGACTGCTTTTTTCCGCATTGCGTAGATTTTTCCGATGCTGTCTAACTCTTTGCAAATTTGGTAGCCAATGATACCGCTCGTACCCTGTGCAATTTTTTCATCAAGGCTGACACACAAGGCTTGAACTTGCGTTTCAATTTGTTTGAGATCGCTTGATGCATACTCAACGATGTTAATCCCCAAAATCGGGTTATTTGGATCTTCGGTGATTAAATCCGATACCGAGTGCCAGATGATGTCTTGTTTCGCCAGATTCAGCACTTTGGAGTCGACCGTTTCGACGGATAAGGCTTTCGCTTGCAACATCATTGGTGCAGAGCGGAGTGCGGCATCGAACGAGTTGTATTTGATGTTAATCAGCGTACGATATTTCGGAATCGGCAGAAGATTAAGTTTCGCTTCGCAAATAAAGGCAAGCGAGCCTTCTGAGCCTGTCAGAATACGGGTAAGGTTAAATTCGCTTTCATCGTCATTGAAGACATTTTTTAAGTCGTAGCCTGTGATAAAGCGGTTCAGTTGTGGCAACTCTTTGAGAACAGTCGGGCGTAGCGTTTTGCAACGCTTAAAGACCTCGTTATGTAATTTTTTGCCTAAACTAGAAAGTGGTAGTTGCTCAAGGTTTGTAGAAAAGTTCTCGGTTTTAACCGCTTGTGTTTCTAGAATTTCGCCATTTACCAACACCGATTTGATTGCCAGAATATGGTCGGACGTTTTGCCATATTGCAACGAACCTTGCCCTGATGCATCGGTATTGATCATCCCGCCTAGCGTAGCTCGGTTACTGGTAGAAAGTTCGGGCGAAAAAAATAAGCCGTGCGGTTTGAGGAATTGATTAAGCTGATCTTTGACCACACCTGCTTGCACGCGAACCCAGCGTTCTTTTACATTCAGCTCTAAAATTTGGGTCATATGGCGGGAGAGATCGACAATAATGTTGTTATTGAGCGACTGCCCATTCGTCCCTGTGCCACCGCCGCGGGGTGTGAAAGTGAGGCTTTGATAGGCTTCTTTTTGGGCGACTTTGGTCAGAATAACTACATCGGTAACCGATTTCGGAAAAAGCACCGCTTGTGGCATGCGTTGATATACACTGTTATCGGTTGCCATTGAAAGGCGGTCTGCGTAGCTGCTAGCAATATCACCTGAAAAATGCTGTTCGGTAAGTTCGTTAAGATATTGCTGAACTAATGGATTTTGGTCTGGAATGTTTGCAAGTCTAGGAATCATTTTTTGTTCCTTTTATATAAAGATAAAATCGTTTGCATCTTAGCAAGAAATGGGGGGAATGAAAATTGAGATATTTTTATAAAAGTGAAGTGTTTTTGTATATAAATAGTTTCAATTTCAAAGGGGATTTCCAGTTTATCCAATAAATAATACAAAAATTATTCCCCTAATGTATTGAAATCGTATAAATTCAACCCTATTTTTATCATGCTTTCAATGTAATTGTCTTAGTAAACCTAAGCAATATAGAAAGTATTTTTACCTTTTTCATCTGCTTTCATTAGAAAAAAGATTGGTGAGATATACTTCAAATTGATTACTAAGTAATCAATCAAGGTGATTTTGTACGCTATTTATACAGAAAATTATTGATTTTAATTGAACTTATTAAGATAATATCACCTATTCTTGCCCATCTTCTCAAGGACAAGAATGAGTGAAGGCTATTTTTCTTTATGTTATAAAGTAAAAATATTCGGCATTTCACTTCTTTAGTCTTTCTATCAAAAGAAGATGAAAGGCGTGGTTAAGATTCAACATTTTTATTATGTTGGAAAATTTTATTACATGGAATGACAAATTATAGAGGGTCATAAAATGAAAAAATCATTAGTTGCATTAGCAGTATTAGCTGCATCAGCAGCAGCAACAGCAGCTCCACAAGCTAACACTTTCTATGCAGGTGCTAAAGCTGGTTGGGCAAACTTCCGTGATGGTTTCACACAATTCGAATCAAACCAACCAAACGCTAAATTTGCACACGGCAATGGTAGAGGTTACGGTATCAACAAAAACACTGTAACTTACGGTGTTTTCGGTGGTTACCAAATCTTAAACCAAGATAACTTTGGTTTAGCAGCTGAATTAGGTTACGATTATTTTGGTCGTGCACGTGGTAATACAACATTCGCTGGTGACAACAACCAAGAAAAACGTGCTGCAAAACATGCAGCACATGGTGCTCACTTAAGCTTAAAACCAAGCTACGAAGTATTACCTAACTTAGATGTTTACGGTAAAGTTGGTGTTGCGTTAATCCGTAACGATTACTACGCACAATCAAGCGTAGCTCACGATTCACGTGTTAAAGCTCACAACTTCAAACCATCTCTAACTTTAGGTGCTGGTGTTGAGTACGCAATTCTTCCAGAATTAGCAGCACGTATCGAATACCAATACGTGAATAAAGTAGGTAACTTAGACAAAGCTATCTCTAAAACAACTAATAAGGCATGGCAAAATACTCAATATAGCCCAGATTTACACTCAGTATCTGCAGGTTTAAGCTACCGTTTCGGTCAAGGTGCGACACCAGTTGCTCCAGCAGCACCAGAAGTGATGACTAAAAACTTCTCATTCAGCTCTGATGTTTTATTCGCATTCGGTAAAGCAAACTTAAAACCAGAAGCAGCACAAGCTTTAGATGCAGCTAACAACGAAATCAACGCTTTAGGTTTAGCTAACCCTGCAATCCAAGTAAACGGCCATGCAGACCGTATTGGTAAACAAGCAGCTAACTTAAAACTTTCACAACGTCGTGCAGAAACAGTAGCTAACTACTTAGTTTCTAAAGGTCAAAATGCAGCGAACGTAACTGCAGTAGGTTACGGTTCAGCTAACCCAGTAACTGGCAACACTTGTGATGCAGTTAAAGGTCGTAAAGCATTAATCGCTTGCTTAGCACCAGACCGTCGTGTTGAAGTTCAAGTAAAAGGTTCAAAAGAAGTAACAATGTAATTTGTTAGTTTCTTAGAATAACGAGAAGCCCGCAGTAATGCGGGCTTTTTCATTACTAGGATGCTAGTAGGCCGATAGTATTTTGGCCAAATAAAAAACGGTTGATTTTAAGAGAGAATTTGTGAATCTCTTACGAAAATCAACCGCTTGGGGCTTCAATCTATTCGGTTACTGGCGCAATTTCCTCCGATGGAATGCTTTGTTGTTCTTCGGAAACTTCCGCCTTGGTATTCTCTGTTTTAGATTTTCCAAGCGAGAGAGCATCTAACACCGTTGGTTTTTGGGCTTCCACAATTGAGCCACCAGAGGAGCAATAAGTTTGCCCACGGTCACGCCACATTGGAATTTGTCGCCCGCTTTCACAAGCAATACTGCCGTAGCTGTTAATTCCTACCCATTGAATATCTTTCATTTTCGGCAAGTTAAATTTCAGAGGTAAGGCACGGCGGATATACTCTTTATAAACATACAATGCCCCGCTTGAACCCGTTAAATACGTGTCGGCATTGTTATCTTTACCTAGCCATACCGTTGCCACGTTTTTGCCATCAATCCCCACAAACCAAGTATCGCGCGCGTTGTTGGTTGTCCCTGTTTTACCTGCCAAGCGTAAGTCGGCAAATTCACTTTGTAAGCTACGAGCCGTACCGCGTTCAACCACTTGTTGCATTGCATAAAGTGTTTGTGTTGTTGCTTCTTCAGGGAGTACCTGCTTGCTCACATCTTCAATATTGCGCTGGTAAAGCGGTTTGCCGTTAAAGCCTGTGATAGATTCTATAGTTGTTAATGGCACTCTCAAGCCATTATTTGCAAGCACTTGGTAAGATTTGGTCACGTCATACGGTGAAATTGAGTAAGAACCAAGCAACATTGATGGGTAAGCAGGGATATCCACTTTGTCCCATCCCATCTCTTTTTGCTTCGCAATCACTTTTCGCAAGCCGAATTTCATCCCAATATTTACAGTTGGAATGTTAAGCGAGCGAACGAGTGCATCCATTAACATCACTGAGCCACTAAAGCGTTTGTCGTAGTTTTTTGGTGACCACGGTGGCGAGCCTTTAACAGTAATGGTGATCGGTTTGTTATCAATTGGCGTATTCAAGCGGAAATTTTTCGGATCAGACAACGCAATTGCATAAATAGAAGGTTTCACCAATGAGCCGATTTGGCGTTTGGTTTGGATCGCACGGTTAAAGCCCGCATATTGAGTTAAACGGTCGCCCACAATTGCGCGCACTTTACCCGTGCGATATTCCGATACCACAATAGCGGCTTGCAAGTCCTTGATTTTCTTATCTGAATTTTCCAACTCTTCCAAGCCGTTAATCACTGCTTGCTCAGCAGAACGCTGTTGTTTGCGGTCAAGCGTGGTAAAGATTTTCGCACCAGAAAGTAAAGCAGAGCGGTTCTCTCCAAACTCATTTTTCAAGTCCATATTCAACGCTTGCATAAAGGCAGGTTGTTGGCGATAAATCGTGCCTTTTTCTTTTACGCCCAGCGGTTGTTTGACTAGAAATTCGTAGTCGCTTTGGCTAATCGCATGATTTTCTTGAAGCAGTTTGAGCACCACATTGCGTCGTTCAAGTGCCGCTTCAGGATGTCGCCATGGGTTATAAAGGGAAGGACCTTTTACCATTCCCACCAATAATGCCATTTGTGAGGGGGTGATTTCTTGGATTGGTCGCCCAAAATAGAACTGACTTGCCAATGCAAAGCCGTGTACTTGATAACTACCGTTCTGCCCTAAATAAATTTCGTTTAAATAGGTTTCAAGAATACGGTTTTTGTCGTAGCGTGCGTCTAAAATCAGCGACATCAAGGCTTCGTTAATTTTACGGCTTAGTGATTTTTCGCTGCTCAAAAAGAGATTTTTTACCAACTGTTGAGTGAGTGTACTTGCCCCCTGCACCGTTTTGCCCGCTTGATAGTTCGCTACTAACGCACGAGCAATTCCCATCGGGCTGATACCGTCGTGCTGGTAAAAGCGTTTATCTTCGGTTAAAAGTAGGGCTTGAATCAGAAAATACGGATATTGCTGCAATTTCAACGCTTGGCGTTCTTCATCGCTTTCTGAGTGCAACATCGCTATTAGTTTTGGGTCAAGCCTAAACTCTTCCACCAAACGTTGAGCACCCAAGTCTTCGATGTAAGTCAACTTGTCATCTTGGAAGCGCAAACGTAAGACACGCTGTGCTTCAGGATTTTCAGGAAACGGAAAGGCGCGACGTAGCACCACAATATTATTGCCTTCGATTTTGAAATCGCCAGGGGCAACAATTTGCGATACCTGACGATAGCCGTTGTCTAGCAAGGCGGTTTTGGTTTGCTCAAGCGTGAGATTTTCTTCAAGAGTGATACTTTCGATGCGAGCATAAACCTCAGCAGGCAATTGCCAGACTTGTCCGTTCATTTTGGTACGGATTTTTCCGTCCAAATAAATGGCATAAACTGCTATAAAGCTCGCCCCAACCACGCCTAATTTGAGCCCTGTGGTCAGCAATCGAGAACAAAGAGAGCGACTGTTTTTTTGCTTTTTTTCACGCGTTGACATAGTTCAAACCAAAAGGAAAAAGCGGTGAGATTTTGCAAGAAATTTACGAAATGCCACCGCTTGTAAGGAAGTAATAGAGATTACGGATTACGTTTAAATTTACTGAAATCAGGTTCACGTTTTTCGTTGAACGCGTTGCGGCCTTCTTGACCTTCCTCTGTCATATAGAACAACATTGTCGCATTGCCTGCCAATTCTTGAAGACCAGCCTGACCATCACAGTCTGCATTTAATGCCGCTTTCAAGCAACGCAGCGCGATTGGGCTATTTTGTAACATTTCACGACACCAACGCACGGTTTCTTTTTCTAAATCAGCATAAGGCACAACGGTGTTCACTAAGCCCATATCTAGTGCTTGTTGCGCATCGTACATACGGCATAAGAACCAGATTTCGCGGGCCTTTTTCTGACCTACAATGCGAGCCATATAGCTTGCACCCCAACCACCATCGAATGAACCCACTTTCGGGCCAGTTTGACCGAATTTCGCGTTATCTGCAGCGATGGTTAAATCACACATCATATGTAACACGTGACCACCACCTACGGCATAACCTGCTACCATTGCCACCACTGGTTTCGGGCAAGTACGGATGTCACGTTGGAATTGTAAAACGTTTAAGTGGTGCACGCCGCTGTCATCTTTATAGCCGCCGTAGTCGCCACGAATTTTTTGGTCTCCGCCTGCACAGAAAGCATATTCGCCTTCGCCTGTAAGCACGATTACGCCAATTTTTTCATCAAAACGAGCATCTGCGAATGCGTGAATCATCTCTTTTACCGTTTGTGGACGGAAAGCGTTACGCACTTCCGGGCGGTTGATGGTGATTTTTGCAATACCGTCGGTTGATTTGTGATAACGAATGTCGGTGTAACCTTCGCTGTGGTCAACCCATTCAATAGGTGCGTATAAAAATTCTTCGCTTGGATATAACATTGATAACGTTCCTTTTTATGTCAAAAATTCGTGCCATTATAGCGGTTTTTGTCGCTAGTGAAATAAAAAGCGGTTAAATTTGCCAACATTTTTGTAAATTATTATGCAAATTTAACCGCTTGAAAATTGGATTAACGCTTATCGACTTTCACTACGCCACTCAACTTGGTTAATCGTTGAATAACGACATAAAGATGAGCGTTGTCAGTAACTGAAATTTGTAATTTCACTTGGTAATTGCCGTTTTCGATTGGGTAGCTTTGCACCGAGCCGATATTGCTATTAAGTGATGCAATCGTATTGGTGAGGCTTGCTAACACACCAGGTTGGTCTTTAATTTCTAACACTAATTCTACGTGAATTTCCTCAGGTTCTTCAGTTTCTAAGGCTTCGTCTAAGGCATCCAGTTGTTTTAAGGCTTGTTTGATTTTCGAACGAGCTTTCGCACTTACTGCAAAATTCAACCAACTTGGATGCGGATAACGCCCTTCTTCGGTCACAATTTCAATTGTTTGCCCCGATTGCAACGGCTGTGAAATTGGATATGGCTGGCGATCTACTATCGCACCCACGCAGTGATCACCGATGTCGGAATGCACCGCATACGCGAAGTCAATAGCGGTCGATTTTGCTGGCAATTCTACAATTCTGCCTTTTGGCGTAAACACGTAAATATCGTTCGAGAATAACTCCGATTTCACGCTTTCGATAAACTCTTCCGCATTTCCTGCACTTTGTTGCAATTCGATGATGCTTTGTAGCCATTTTTGCGCTTTTTGTTGCACGCTGGTGGCGTGAGTTTGCTCATCGTTATATTGCCAGAATGCGGCAACGCCAAGTTCTGCCATCTGATCCATTTCTTCGGTGCGGATTTGCACTTCAATCGGCAAGCCTTTATGCCCAATCATTGATGTGTGGATCGATTGATAACCGTTACTTTTCGGTACGGCGATGTAGTCTCTCACTTGATACGGGCGTGGTTTATACAAAGCGTGTACCTGCCCCAATGCTCGGTAGCAATTGTCCACATTGTCTACTACGACGCGGAAAGCATAGATATCCAAAATCGAACGGAAACGTTGATCGCGTTGGCGAAGTTTATGATAAAGGGTGTAAAGATGCTTTTCTCGACCGTAAATGCGAGCAGGAATCCCCACTTCTTTGAGACGGCTTTCTAACTCGTGAGAAATAGTTGCAAGCAAGTCTTGACGCGTACCGCGTGCCATTTCAATCGCCATTTTCAGCACGTTATAACGGTGCGGATACATCGCTTTGAAGCAGAGATCTTCCAGCTCATTTTTCAGATGCGTAATGCCTAAACGATGGGCGAGCGGGCTGTAAATTTCGAGCGTTTCTTTGGCAATGCGGACACGTTTATCTGGACGTAATGAGCCAAGCGTTCGCATATTATGAGTACGGTCGGCAAGTTTGATTAACACCACGCGGATGTCTTTCGTCATTGCCAAAATCATCTTGCGGAAGTTTTCTACTTGTGCTTCTTGGCGAGTGCGGAATTTTAATTTATCGAGTTTAGAAACCCCCTGCACAATTTCGGCAACGTTCTTGCCAAATTCAGCTGCAAGTTGTTCTTCGGTATAAGGCGTATCTTCAATTACATCATGTAACAGCGCCGCCATCACGGCTTCGTGGTCGAGTTTCATTTCCGCAATAATGCCTGCAACGGCAACAGGGTGCGTAATGTAGGGTTCACCGCTTGAGCGAGTCTGCCCCTCATGGGCGTCTCTGGCAACAACAAAGGCACGTTTGACCAGCTCAATTTTATCGGCTGGCAAATACTGACGAATTATGCGATCTAATGGTTCAAAAAGATACACGATACCCCCAACACTAAAAATGGATAATGGACAATAAATTGCAATTGATACGGTTAATTTAACCTTTCAATCGCTTATTGTCCATTATCCATTTCAGGAATTTATCAATTTTAATTAAGCGTTTGCTTGAACGTCTGCTAAGAATGAAATTGCTTCTTTTTCTGCAATGTCTTGTTTAACAGCTTGTTGGTTATCAAACTGATCCATAATTTCGCCATTGATTAAACCTTCTTCGATTTCTCTTAAAGCAATCACAGTTGGCTTATCATTTTCTTCTGGCACTAATGCCTCACGAGTGTGAAGCTGGATTTGTCTTGCACGACGTGCCGCAATTAAAATTAAATCAAAACGGTTGCCGATAATTTCAGCAGCTTCTTGAACGGTTACACGAGCCATTTGTCACTCCAACGATTTGTGTATTCACGATAATTCAGTATAAAGGGGTACGATTATACAAAAAATCGCCGATATTGACAATCTAAACCCGAGATATTCTTCGAAAAGCTGCTGCAAGCGGTTAAATATTTTGATCGTATTGCAAATAGACTACATGAGTTTGGAGATATTCTTCTAAACCGTGTTTACCATCTGCACCGCCAATGCCTGATTTACGCCAACCTGCATGGAAACCTTGCATTGCTTCAAAGTTTTCACGGTTCACGTAAGTTTCGCCAAATTTCAAGCGTGAAACCAATTTCATTGCTTTATTAATATTTTGAGTATAAATCGAAGATGTTAAACCGTATTCGCAATCATTGGCGAGCTCAATTACCTCATCAATGGTCTCGAAAGTGGCAATCGGAATGACAGGGGCAAAGATTTCTTGACGTAAAATCGCCATATCATTAGTTACATTATCAATGATTGTCGGTTCGAAATAATAGCCTTTACCTTTTACCGAATGACCACCAAGTAAGCAACGCCCTCCTGCTTTGATAGCTTCATCTACCATCGCCTGTGCATGCAATTGTCCCTGTTTGTTTACCATCGGTCCCATATCTAGGGTTTCATCTTCAAGCGGGTTTCCTAAGCGGACTTTTTTCATGAGTTCCACTAATTTTTGAGTGAAAACTTCTTTAACTTCGCACTGAACATAAATACGCTCTGCACAGTTACAAACTTGCCCACTATTGATAATACGTGAAGCTACGATAGCTTTGGCAGCTAAATCTAAATTTGCATCTGCCAATACAATTGCAGGTGCTTTACCGCCTAATTCCAAATTCACTTTAGTGATATTGCGACTTGCCGCCTCCATCACTTTACGACCAGCAGGTTCGCTACCTGTTAAAGATACTAAACCGACCTTTGGATTGCCTGCTAATTCTTGACCGATTTCACCACCTGCACCATGTACTAGGTTAAATACGCCCTTTGGTAAACCTGATGCATGTACAATTTCCGCAAATAATATGGCGTTAATTGGTGAATCCACGCTTGGTTTCACTACTATGGTATTGCCTGTCACTAACGCTGGTGCCATTTTACGTGCGATTAAAAAGAAAGGGAAATTCCATGGCAGAATGCCTGTGGTGACCCCAATTGCTTTTTTATAAATGAAAATATGCTCGTTTGAGCGATCACTTTGGAGAATCTCCCCTTCGTAGCGTCTTGCCCATTCTGCCATATAATCAATGTAATCGGCGGTAAAATTCACTTCCACTCGTGCAAGTGGTAGAGTTTTTCCCATTTCTGACGAAATTACCCTTGCAATTTCTTCTGTTCTTTCACGAATGCCATGTGCAATTTTTCTTAAATAGCCAGCACGTTCGATCGCAGGCAGTTGCTCCCACGCATTTTGAGCTTTGTCTGCAGCATCAATTGCGGCTCGGGTTTCTTCTACAGTCCCTTTGGTAACAGACGCAATCACTTCTTCAGTGGCAGGGTTAATTACGTCAAAAAATTGACCGCTTGTAGAAGTAACAAATTGACCATCAATATACATTTGATATGTTTTCATAGAGTCTCCTTTTGTTTAAATAAGGGGCGGTTATCGCTATGAATGTAATAATAATGTTAAAAAGTTTAATAAACTGTGAGCTAGTTCACAAATTTCACAATTTTCCCATAAAAAAATCTCCAATAAAGCGGGCTTTATTGGAGAATAATCATATCAAGCAATCTACGAAACTATTTGACAATATCAAACGTTAACGTTGCATAATGTTTATGTTTTTGACATTGTTCAGGCTTCTCAAACGGCGTTTCATATACTACAGCTGCTTTCCAGAAACCATCACGAAGTGGGATAATATCGACTGTACCATCGGCAGCTGTTGTATCAGAGAAAGCTTGCGCTTCTACTTTGTGAGTATGATGGTTATCTGAATTGTCAAATCCTTTGAAAGTTGCTGTTAATGTTGCATTCGGAAGCGGCTCGCCTTGGTAAAGTACCACGACTTTGAAACGCTCACCCACTTTGATAGTGGCAGGATTGACCATTGGCACGATTTCCAATTCATGTCCAACTACTTCTGCCACATCATTTTTTTCGGCTGCTTTGCCAATATTCACAATATTTTTGCCATACATTGCAGTACGTTCGCAATAAGTTGCGTTAGGCGTGTTTTGCATATCCGCTTGTTTCCAACCTTCCGCATTTTGCGACCAGAATGTCGGTTTATATTCTGCGGCTAACACATAGCTTCCTGCTTTTACTGGCTTCGCACTTTCATAGTGATAATTCTCGCCTTTTTGTATGAGCTTTTGTTTTCCTTCAGCATTAACTAAAACCATGCCTTTTTCAAAGAAATGCAAGCGTTTTTCTGCAATCGGCTCGAGCGTTGGAAATTCGCCATAGCCAATGTCTGCTTTCAAAATTTCGCCTGCTTTTAGAGGTTCACTTTGCACCCAAACGCGGTGAGCCTGAGCTGAAAAAGAAATCGCACAAATTGCGGTAGCAAGAAGTAGTTTTTTCATAGATTCTCCGTTCTATTTACCATTAACGTTGGCGGGCTTTAAATCTTGGGTTGCTCTTACAAATAACGTAAAGTTTGCCTTTACGACGTACAATTTTGCAATCGGGATGACGACTTTTCGCACTTTTTAATGAGTTGAGGATTTGCATTCGATATTCCTTATTTTTTCGCCACTAAACTTGCCATACCTTTAAATTTATCGCTAAAGCGGCTTGCACGGCCTTCAGTGTTCGCTTCACGGCGTTTACCTGTATAAACAGGGTGTGAAGCGGAAGAAGTATCTAGCGTATAGAGTGGATATTCTTTGCCGTCTGTCCATTTCATAGTTTTTGTTGTTGCGGCACAAGAGCGAATAACCCAGCCTTGTTGTACGGAAGCATCATAAAAAAGCACTTCACGATAGTTTGTCGGATGAATCCCTTTTTTCATTTGAGTTGTCTCCTTTTGTATTTTGACTCGTTTCAAAATGGTTAATATCCATTTTTAAATTATGGGAATGCATTATACAGCAATTTTCATTTATTTCAATAATTTTTTTATGGTTTTGTGCAACTATTTTTTAACAATCAAAATTTTGCAAAAGAAACCCAAAATTCAATCGCTTTTTATGGTAGGCTATGCCTGAAATTTTCTAGCTACCTTGGAGAAAAATCTATGGCACAGCAACCTTTTTTAATTGCACCCTCCATTCTTTCTGCTGATCTCGCACGCCTTGGCGATGATGTGAAAGCAGTGCTTGAAGCGGGTGCAGACATCATCCATTTTGATGTGATGGATAACCACTTTGTTCCAAACTTAACTTTCGGACCGGCTATTTGCCAAGCACTACGTGATTATGGCGTTACTGCACCGATTGATGTGCATTTAATGGTAAAACCTGTTGAGCGTTTAATTCCTGATTTCGCCAAAGCAGGGGCGAATTACATTACCTTCCATCCTGAAGCAACCGACCATATCGACCGCAATTTACAACTTATTCGTGATTTAGGTTGTAAATCTGGCTTGGTATTCAACCCCGCAACGCCACTGCATTATCTTGATTATGTGATGGATAAAGTGGATATGATTTTGTTGATGGGCGTGAACCCTGGTTTTGGCGGGCAGAAATTTATCCCTTCAACATTGGAAAAACTGCGTGAAGTGCGTAAACGTATTGATGCAAGCGGTTTAAATATTCGCCTTGAAGTAGATGGCGGTGTGAAAGTGGATAACATTGCAGACATTGCCGAAGCAGGGGCAGATACCTTTGTGGCAGGCTCTGCGATTTTTGACCAGCCAGATTACCAAGCGGTTATCAATCAAATGCGAAAAGCCCTAGAGGGAAAATAGCAAAATAAATCGAAAAGAAATTTTTTATGCGTGTGTGGATAATTTCTATTCATAATGGTAGAATACATCAATCTTCGCATACGTAAAATGTAGGCAAACTTTTTTAATTCTTGTGTGTCTTAATGGCGTCTGGTTCGACCTATCTCTTTTAGGTTGCATTAAACAAAATTTCGATTACACTACTTAACTCTCGCATTCGCGATTTTATATAGGAAACCCAAAATGAGCATTGAAGAACGCGTAAAAAAAATTATCGTTGATCAATTAGGTGCAGACGCTGCACAAGTTAAACCTGAAGCTTCATTCATCGAAGATTTAGGTGCTGACTCTTTAGACACCGTTGAATTAGTAATGGCTTTAGAAGAAGAATTCGATATCGAAATTCCTGATGAAGAAGCTGAAAAAATCACAACAGTTCAATCAGCGATTGACTACGTGACAAAAGCTAACGCATAATTCTACAAGTAAGGCGGTTTTAAACCGCCTTATTTTTTTGCCTAAAGTTTCTTCTTACACATTTAAAAGCGATTTTAAACTCACTTTCATCTTCTCAACCTGTTCCAAATACAGCTCTTTATTTTCTAATTCATCAATCAGCTGTAATACGGCTTGCGAGAGTGTAACGCCTTGAGCATTCGCATACTTAGAAAGCTGTAGCCAACTTGCGTATTCCAAATCAATCGATTTCTTTTTGGTTGTGATTTTTTCGGCATTGAAAAAACGTTTACGACGAGCACGGATCGACTGACGCATCTTTTTACGTTGTTCCGCAGTCATTTCTGTTTTCACCCATTTTTCAATTTCATCGGGCGAATTTTGTAGCGTAGTCAGCAGCTGAATTTTCAGCTCAATCATACTATTTTCGGTATATTTGGTAATATTTTCTCCCTCGCGATGTTTCTTGAGTAGATATTTCCACTTCCAATTCGCTTCTTGGGCTTCTAGCTTTTGATATCTCATTGTTTCTCTTGATTTATTCGCAAATTTTAGGCAAGTATAACGGAATTTTGTATAATAAACCAAATTTCTATTATGAGGCGTATTCGTGCATTTATCTTCTCTTTCGTGGCAGTCGCTTTTTCTGCATCACTCTTTCAAATTATCTGATCAATCGGTCAATTTTTTCGATTTTCAACCAAAAGCTCAGCAAGCCTTAAACTTATTCAAATCGCAAGAAATGGGCTCGTTATTGGTGATGAAAAGTGAAGTATTGCCTGAGTTTTTAGATGAGCTTAGTGTCCAACTTTCACAAGATAATTCACAGCCTGTGATTGTGAGAACCGAATTTAAAGCCTCGCATTTGTTCGGTTACACACTCTTTTTAGAAAAAGAGAACCGTATCGAAACCATTAAAGGGGCAATTCAACAAGCACAAAATGGCATTTTGGTGCTACGTTTAAACACGCTATTACACGATTTAAAGCAGTGGGATAAACTCAAACAAGCCTTGTTGTTCGGTTTTTATGAACAGAATGCGGTAAACCTCGTGCCTGAAGTGCTGCCTGCGATTCAAAGCCCGTTTAAATTGCTGTTAGTTGGCAGCCGTGAAGATATCTCAATGCTTGCTGCCTATGATGGCGATTTGTACCAATTCGCCCAATATACCGAAATCGATTCATTCCTGAATGTGGACGAAGAGAGTCTGAACCAATGGGGCGATTATGTGCAAGCCTATGCTCAGAAATTTGTACAACGCCGTTTTACGCTTAAAGCGTTGAATCAATTGCTTCAACATTATGTGCGAGAAAGTGAAAGCCAAACGATGATTTCTATCTCGCCAACGAAGCTAAAAAATCAGTTGCTCGGACTTGCAAAATTTTATCCAAATTCGACCGCTTTCGATGAAGTGAATACGTATTTTGAAGCCTTAGAATTACAGGCGTCCACACTCAATCAATACGCGTTGCAGGATATTTTGAACAACCAAGTTTACATCGAAACGGAAGATGAAGAAATTGGGCAGATTAACGGGTTATCAGTCATCGAATTTGAAGGCGTGCCTTATGCGTTTGGTGAACCGCTTCGCATCAGTTGCAACGTGCAATATGGTGATGGCGAAATTACCGACATTGAACGTAAAGTGGAACTCGGCGGCAACATTCACTCGAAAGGGATTTTAATCGCCCAATCTTGCTTGGCGAATTTGTTAGAGTTACCAACCCAATTGCCGTTCTCCGCATCACTTGCCTTTGAGCAATCTTACGGAGAAGTGGATGGTGATAGCTCATCATTAGCGATTTTCTGTGTGCTTGTTAGTAGCTTGGCGAAAGTGGCTCTTCCACAATCTATCGCGGTAACAGGCTCTATAGACCAATTTGGCAATGTGCTAAGCGTAGGCGGTGTGAATTACAAAATTGAGGGGTTCTTTAATCTGTGTGCCGCACGAGGTTTAACAGGCAAGCAAGGAGTTGTAATTCCTACGAGCTGCATTTCTCATTTAAGCCTGAAACCTGAAGTCATCGAGGCCGTTAAAGCCGGGCAATTCCAGATTTGGGCAGTGGAAAGCGTGTTTGAAGCGGTCGAAATCTTGCTAAAAAATGCATTTTATGCGGAAGATCGTCGAGAAAAATCCGACAAACCTGCCTTGTTTGACCTTATTCATCAAGGCATTGAGCAAAGCCCAAATCACGATGTAGAACATAAATTGTGGCATAAAATCTTCCCTTGGTGGAAATCTCACTGATCCGACAAGTCAGCTAACAGTTGTTAGCTAAAATAAAAGCCTGTACTATCTGCTTTCACAAACAAAATTAGGAAAGCAAGAGAATACAGGCTTTCTTTTTAGTAATACAGGATTAAAAAGATGAACAGTTGTACACCAAATATCAAGTCAAGCTATACTTATGAAGATTTATTAGCATCAGGACGTGGTGAATTATTCGGCAGTGAAGGCCCTCAATTGCCTGCACCTCCCATGTTAATGATGGACCGAGTGAACTTGATGACCGAAAATGGTGGCTTGTTCGATAAAGGCTACATTGAAGCGGAATTAGACATTCGCCCAGATTTATTTTTCTTCGATTGCCATTTCATCAATGACCCTGTGATGCCAGGTTGTTTAGGTTTAGACGCAATGTGGCAATTAGTTGGCTTCTTCTTAGGATGGGTTGGCGGAAAAGGCAAAGGCCGTGCTTTAGGTGTAGGCGAAGTGAAATTTACAGGCCAAATTTTACCGACTGCTAAAAAAGTGACATATCGCATTCATATGAAACGCTTGATCAACCGCAAGCTCGTGATGGGATTAGCGGATGGCGAAGTGGAAGTGGATGGTCGTGTAATTTACACCGCAACAGATCTGAAAGTCGGCTTATTCCAAGATACTTCTTCATTCTAGTGTGCTAATTTTTCGATCACGCTCGAAAATTTAAACATTCCAAATTTACATTTCTAGCAAACTCGCCCATAGTGTTCTCTCTTTTGAGGAAAGATTATGTGGCGAGCTTTTACTTTAATTGAAATTTTAATTACCTTAACGCTTCTTACTATTTCTATTTTATTTATTTCTCCTATTCTTTTTTCTTTGCAAGATAAATGGGCGTTAGAAAGTGAAATAGAAAATCTCTCTTCTTTTATTTATCAAATTCAAACTAAAGCTCGTTTTCAAAAAAAGAATTATTCACTTACCATTGCACAAAATGATGCAGAAAAGAAATGGTGCATTATTGCTATTCAAAAAGAGAGTAGTAAACAAGCAATCTGTAATTGCTTAAATATAAAAAGTTGTGTGCTGAAAGAGGAATATCATCTTTATGAAAACCAACATAAAAACATTGTATTACGCAACAAAAGTCTCTTTCCAAAATCTTTTATTAGTATTGATGGCAATGCAGGACGGTTAGAGTCTAAATGTATCAATATTAGCCTAAATAATACCAGTGAAATTCTACAATTTGATCAGTGGGGAAGAATTTATGTTAGCCCGAAAAATAAACGGAGTACCTGTAAAGATTAGCCGTTTGAAAGCCTTTAGCTTGGTAGAAATACTCATTTCTCTTGGTTTAGGTTCCATTTTATTGCTCTCTTTTACTTACTTTTATTCAAATTATTATGTAACTTGGCAAAAACAAAAAGAGCAATTTTTCTTACAAAAAGAAGCCCATCAATTAGCACATTATTTGCAACAACATATTCAGCATTTAGGTTATCAAGGCAATAATAAAGAAGAGAGTAATTTTGAATTGTTTGAGAAAGATAACCAACGTTTTGTATTAAATAATCAATGTTTAATCTTTTTTTATGATCTCAACGGTGATGGTTGTTTAGGCAAACGAGCGACGAAAAAGTCATTATGTAGAAACGGAAAACTAAATAATACTAAAGATCTAGCAAAAGAAGTTTTTGGCTTTAAATTAGAAGAAAAAGAGATCCACCTTTATGCTGATAACCGTTTTGAAAATTGTTTGAGCGAACAATGTAAAACACTATTAGATAGCTGCGAAAATAAATGGACAAAATTTACCTCTAAAGAGGAGTATTTGGTCGATAAATTCCAATTTAATTGGAAAAAACAGAATGAATTGATGCAAATTGAATTAACACTTTCTTCAATTAAAGATAAAAAAATAAATTATCACTTAACGGTTTATACTTATTTGTTAAATGGACTCACGCAATGAAGAAATTAGATGCCAGTAGTTTATTAAGTTCATTACTGATTTTAGCAACTATTCTCACGTTACTATTTTTAACTAAAGAAAATTGGTTAAGGCAAGAAAGTGTGGTAAATGGCTATTACCAACAATATTTATCATCCAAATTAGCGCTATTGAAGATAGTACACCAAGATCAATGTGCAATAAATAAAAAAGAGATGATTGAAGAAAAAATAGGTGAAATTATTTATTCTTACCAATGTGAAATGAGCAGTTTATTTATTAAACCAAAACCGACAAAAGATAAATATATTGCAGTAGATAATATTGAAAATTGGTTAGATTTAAACAATTACGCTTCTCAAATTATTTATATTAATTCATTATCTGAATTACCTAAAAATAGTGAAGACGATCCTAAAATTGTTGTGGCAAAAAAGGCGATTGAAGAGAGATTAGACGAACATTTTTACGGCATTATTATTACCGACTACCATTTTGATATTACAGGATCTAAAAAAGTATATGGTGTGCTTTATTCCACATTTGATAATGAACGAGAAGAGCGGAATCTAACCTTTAGAAGAGCTGTAGTTGATAATTTAGAACAGAAATATTCAAAATGGCATATTGTGCCGGATTCAAAAAATATCTTAAATAATAAATAGTATGGTTAAACAATTAAAAGCGGAAAGCTTGGTTTCATTGTTGGTCGCATTAACGCTATTTGCAATTTTTGCGTTAAATTTCACCGCTTGGCAGAAAACTCAGCTTGAACGTGGCGCAAGAAATTACCAGCAACAGCAGGCACTACAAATTGCGGAAAACCAGATTGCGTTAAGAATGGCAGGGCTAAGTTGCGAGTCGCAATCGGTCGAAAATGATGTGAGATTTACCATCCAATGTAGTGGGGAGTTAATAAAGGTCAGTTATCCGATGGGGCATGTTGAAATTAAAGTGAAGTAATCGGCTAAAAGCGTTGAATATTCTAGCCAATTCAAGCAAAATGGCTCGTTCTATGAGGGTTTTAGTATGTTCACCGTTTATTATTCCAATGATCTCAATGCCTTAGCGTCAATGCTTATTCAGCACCAAAAAATTTCCCCAAATCCCGATCCTTTTGCCGAAGAAACCATTTTGGTACAAAGTATCGGAATGGCTCAATGGCTACAAATGGAAATTGCTGAGCAAACAGGCATTGCAGGTAATTACAACTTCCCATTTCCGACCAGTTTTATTTGGCAACAATATCGCCTTGTTTTTCCTTACCTGCCGAAAGAAAATATTTTTGAACGCTCTGTTATGGCGTGGCGCTTGATGCGAATTATTCCGAACGTACTTGAGAAAGAAGGCTTTAGTGCCTTACGAGCTTATCTTAAATCTGAAAAAGAGGGTTCGGATTTACGCCTTTATCAATTAGCGAATAAAATTGCTGATCTTTTCGACCAATACTTAGTTTATCGTCCACATTGGTTAGTTTCTTGGGAAAAGAATAATCAACAGTTAATCATTGATGAAATTAAACATCATTTTTCCAATAAAATTAAAAATGAAGAAGATATTGCCGAAAATGTACTTTGGCAAAGTATTTTATGGAATTTATTGATTGAGGATACCAAAAAAGATTACGATGAACTTTTATTTACTACCTCACACCGTGCCTATTTACAAAATTTATATTTTGAAAAATTAGATAATTTAACTGAAGAAGAACAACAAAAATTGCCAAAACGTATTTTTGTTTTTGGTATTTCTTCACTCCCACCTTCACAGCTTGCCGTATTACGCAAGTTAAGTGAGCATTGCGATATTCATTTATTCTTTTTAAACCCAAGTGAAAAATATTGGGGAGATAGTATTGAAGATAGTGTATTAGAAAAACTCGCGTTAAAACAACAACTCTCTCAAGAAGATATTGAGAATTTATTATCACAACAAGGCAATCAATTACTTGCGATTTGGGGCAAACAAGGGCGAGATTTCTTAGCACAATTAGTGGAAGAAGAACACGATGTTATTGAAGGCTTTATTCCACCTTTCGATGGTCATAATCTAAGCCAAGTTAAACAAGCGATTTTAGAATATCATAACGAGCTTGATTTAGATTTTAAACAAGATCATTCGATTCAAATTCATTCAGCACATAGTATTTTACGAGAAGTTGAAATTTTACATAATCAATTGCTATATATTTTCGAAGAAAATAAAACATTATCGGCAAAAGATATTATTGTGATGTCGCCAAATATTGAACAATATGCACCTTATATTCAAGCTGTATTTGCTCGTTATGACAAAAAATATGAAAAAGGTGTAAAAGATAAGCGTTATATTCCATTTACGATTTCAGATCAGAAAATTAGTGAAATTGATCCTATTCTTTCTAGCTTTATTTATCTGCTTTCAATGAAAGAAAGCAGATTTAGTGCAGAAGAAATATTAGATTTATTAGAAGTTAAAGCGATTGGTGAGAAATTTAATGTATGTGAAAACGATATTGCTTTATTAAGAAATTGGATTAAAGCAAGCGGTATTCGTGCAGAACTCATAATTCAGAAAGATGAACAATGGAATAATTATAATTCTTGGGAAAATGGTTTAAGTCGTTTATTGCTTGGCACAAGCTTAAAAGAAGAGAGCGGTATTTGGCATAATACGATTGCTTTTAATGAGAGTTATGGATTGATTTCAGAACAAGCGGGTTATTTAGCAAATTTTATTGAAAAATTAACCGATTGGGCGAATTTTTTACAGGAAAATCATACTGCTTCTGAATGGAAAGAAATGCTGGAATATGTGGTCAATCATTTCTATCAAGAAAATGAGATGACGACTAATGCATTATTATTGATTTCCGAAGAAATTGAAAAATGCTATGCATTAATTGAACAAACAAAATATCAACAACCGATTTCAATTGATATTATTAGTTCAATTTTGAAAGAAAAATTAAATTATCAACAAAGTCATTTACAATTTTTAGCAGGAAAAGTGAATTTCTGCACATTATTACCAATGCGAGCAATTCCATTTAAAGTAGTTTGTTTATTGGGAATGAATGAAGCAGATTTTCCAAGACAGCAACAAACCAATAGTTTTGATTTAATGCAATATCATACACAAAAAGGTGACCGTGCAAGACGAGATGATGACCGTTACTTATTCTTAGAAGCATTGCTCTCTGCTCAAGAGATTTTTTATATTAGTTATATTGGTCAATCATTAGTCAATAATAAAGAGTATTTTCCATCGATATTAGTTTCTCAATTAATGGATTATTTAATTGAGCACTCTGATTTAGAAGAAAAAGCACAACTTATTCAGAATCATCCGGTTACGGTATTTAGTCCAAATAATTTCAAAGAAAACTATCTTTCTTATGATAAAGAGTGGTTGCCCTTGGCTCAAAATAATACTGAAGTTAAAGAATTTATTTCAGAAAAAATTGTTAATGAAATAGAATTACCAAAATATATTGAATTAGATGATTTGATTAGCTTTATTCAAGCCCCTGCTAGTTATTTTTTCACTCGTCGATTAGGCGTGAACTTTAGTTCAAATGAGGAGAGTATTGAAGAAACTGAACATTTTTCACTTTCTCGTTTAGATGAATACACTCTATTAGATGAACTATTAAATATCAAAGGTGAAGAGCTAGATAATTTCTTTGAAAAAGAAGATCTAAAAGGGAATTCGCTAGTGCTGAATTTTGGTAAATTAAAACAAGAAGAATTAAATTCTCGGATTGAGAATATGCGTTCAGGTTTAGCTGGTTATTTAAATCAAGATAGTCAAGTGCTTGAAATCAATTTAACGCTCGATCAAACCGAACTTGTCGGCAATATTCCGCATCAATTTGGTAATGATATTGTGTTATGGAGAACGGGAGCATTACGAGATAAAGATGTGATTAAACTTTGGATTTATTATCTTGTCTCAATTTTATCAGGAAAAGAAAACTCACCTATTTTCTATTATCTAAATAATGAAGCGTTAGCTAAACTCAGTTTTAATAAAATAGAAAAAGAACAAGCGAAGCAACAGCTTGAAATTTATGTTTCTGCCTATTTACGCAGCTTTGTTACGTTTGAGTTGGCAATTACCTCAAGTTTAGATAATTATTTTGACGATATTTCTGAAAATATCGAAAAAGATTGTGAAAATAAACTGATTGAAATTGCAAAAAGTTATAATGATGAGAATATCTATCTACAACGTATTCTTAATCAAAGTGAAAAATTAGATTATGCTCATATTCACCAAACAACATTAGATTGGTTTGATTTAATGCAAGAATCTAAAAATAAAGGATAATAAAAATAAATATGAAGAAAACACAATTAAATCACGCTATTCGTTATGCGATTCTTTCTACATTTTTGGCACTGAATGTGACACCTACTGCATTTGCAGAAAATAATCAAAATCAGACCGCTATTATTCAAGAACAGGCTTACACTAATTTAGGCTTTGAATTGATTAAAACGCAAATCAATAAAAGTCCGAATGATAAAGCTATTTATCAAGGCATTAAATTAGATAATGGGATGACAGTATTATTGATTTCTGATGAAAAGGCGAATAAGTCCTTAATATCGATGGCAATTCCCATCGGTTCGATGGAAGATCCGATTTCTCAGCAAGGTTTAGCACATTATTTAGAACACATGATCTTAATGGGATCAAAAAACTTCCCAGAAACCAACAGCTTAGATAATTTTTTAAACAAAAACGGGGGCTACAATAATGCCTCAACTACAGCTTATCGTACCGCTTATTATTTGGAAGTAAATAACGATGCATTCGATGAAGCAGTTACTCGCTTTGCTGACACGCTCGCATTTCCACTGCTTTCTAAGGAAAATGCGGAAAAAGAAGTGAATGCAGTGAATGCTGAAATGGTGCGTGCAAAATCAAGTGATGGGCATTTATTAAATAGCGTTAATTTAGCTACTTCTAACCCTGCACATCCAATCACAAAATTCACAGTGGGAAATAAAGAAACACTTTCAGATAAACCAAATAGTTTATTGCAAACTGAATTAGAAGATTTTTATAAAAAATATTATTCTGCAAATTTGATGAAAGCGGTGTTATATTCTAACCAACCAATTGAGAAATTAGTAAAATTAGCCGAGAAAACTTTAGGTAACGTAGAAAATAAACATTTAATTGAACCCAAAATAGATATTCCGCTTTTTAGAGAAGAAGACAAGGGAGTAATAATCTCCTATAAGCCTATTCAACCAATGAAAATGTTAGCTATTTCATTTGATATGCAAAATGATGAAGACAAATTTGCGAATAAAACAGGAGAATATTTAGCTTATCTTTTCAATAATAATACTGATGGAACTTTATCGGATTATTTAATTAAACAAGGTTTATCGGATAGTGGCATTTCTGCTCAAGCAACAGCAAATGCAAGTAGAAATCGTGGTAGTTTTACATTTTATGTGGCTTTAACTGAAAAAGGACTAAAAGAGAAAGAAAAAATTATCTCGCTTATTTTCCAACAAATTGAACAAGTTAAAAAGCAAGGTATTCAAGAAAATTATTTTAATGAAGTACGTGAGAGCTTAAAACAAGAATTTACTCATTTACAAGTCGAAAAAAACGGGAATTATATTGAAGCTCTCGCAGAACAAATGCTATTTTACCCTTTAGAACATATTTTAGATGCGGATTATCTAGTTGAAAATATGGATAAAAAAGCGATTGAAGAAAAATTAGCTGAAATGAATATCGATAATGCACGTATTTTATTGGTTAGTGATGATGTAAAAACTGATAAGAAATCGCCTTATTTTGAAGCGGGTTTCTCTATTAAAAAAATAAGTGATGAACAGAAAAAAGCATTGCTAAATTTCAGTAAAAATCCTGAAATCAAATTACCTGAATTAAATCCTTATTTCACTACTGACTTTTCTTTAATTAAAGAAGATAAAAGAACTTTGCCGAAATTGATTGAGGAAGAAAAAGGCACGCAACTTTATGCAATGTCAAGCCAATATTTTTCTAATGATCCGAAGGCTCGTATTGATGTTAATTTCTCGATTACGCCAAGAACAGATAGCTTAAAAGAAAGCATCAGTGCGACAATTTTGAGTTATATGAATGAATTAGCTCAAGCAAAAGTGGATTTCCAATCTTCTGTGGCAGGGATGGAGGCTAGCTTATCGTTAATCGAAAATGGTTTTTCATTACGGGCAGAAGGTTATACACAGCATTTGGCTCAGTTAATGCAAGATAAAATGCAACAATTTAGCCAATTTGAATTAAATGAAAAATATTTAGTGCAAGCGAAACAGCGTTTAATTGAAGCCTTAGATGGAAAACGTAAAGAGAATAGTTTAAATCAAGCAAATGAAATCTTTGTGAATTTCTCTAGTTATCCTTATTTTGAAGAGGATAAACAGCGTGAGATGATCGACAAAATTACGTTAAAAGATATTCAATCTATTCGAGAGAAATTATTATCAAAAGCCACAAGTGTGCGGGCTTTATCGGTAGGTAATTTTACGGATAATCAAGTTAAGAATATTATTTCTGAGCTAGAAAAAACAGCTAAAAATAATAATAGTGAATTAGCTAAATATCGCTATTTAGATATTAACCAAAGCACAAGAAAATTAAATGCCATTAAATTTGTACCAAATGAAGATAATGCTCTCTCGATTGCTTATATGGCAAAAGGCTATGATGAGTTGGCAGGCGAAGTGCGAGCAATGTTACTGAAAGATATTATTTCTCGCTGGTATTTTGATGATTTACGCACTAATAAACAATTAGGCTATGTGGTGTATGCAACTCAAGCAAAAGTAGGCAAAACATCCGGTATTCGTTTTATGGTGCAAAGTCCAAATACGAGCCCGAAAGGGATTATGCAACATAATGAACACTTTTTTGCAGAAAGTTTGCAAAAATTGACCGCTTTAACTGAGCAAGAATTCCAGCAATTTAAAGAGAGTCTATTAAATAAATTAGAAAGAAAGCCTGAATCGATCTCACAAGAATTTGAAAACTTTGCCTTTGATTATGCCCGTGGCAATCAACAATTTGATCGTAAACAGCAGCTTGTTCAGGCGGTGAAAAATTTGACGAAAAATGACATTTTGGCGTTCTATCAAAATGCGGTGATTGAGCAACAGGGTTTGGTCTTCATCAGCCAGGCATTGGGCACAAAAGTAAAAGCCGCTGATGCTATTTCACCACAAGGGTTTGAGAAAGTGGAGAATGTTGAAGAACTTCAGAAAGCATTTGAAGTGAAGTTTTATTAAGATACTTTTATTAAGATATTAAGGGCTAAGTTTGGATCTGATTCGAGAAATTTAGCCTTTTTTATTGTATAAAAACACTTTACTGTATATTAAATCAAGTGTAATATAATACAAGTTACTATTTGTACAGGTGTTTGTTATGCTTACTCAACTGACTATCAACAATTTTGCGATTGTCCGCCATCTTAATCTTGAGCTTTCTGAAGGAATGTCGGTCATTACGGGCGAGACGGGCGCAGGGAAATCCATTGCAATTGATGCCCTTGGGCTTTGCTTGGGCTACCGTTCTGAGAGTAGTATGATCCGCAATGGTGCGGATAAAGCCGATATTACCGCGACTTTCCAAATGCAGCCAAATAGCCCTGCCTATTTGTGGTTGAAAGATCACGAATTGTTAGATGAAGATAATCCACACGAGTGTATTTTACGCCGAATGATTAACCTTGAAGGGCGTTCGAAAGCCTTTGTGAATAATCGCCCATTGCCAATTTCTCAATTGCGTGAATTAGGACAATATTTGATTCACTTGAACGGTCAGCATGCCCCGCAATTGCTGTTAAAGAGTGAATATCAACTTGAGCTTGTGGATAATTATGCAGGCATCCACAGCTTGCTTGGCAAGATGCAAGAACAGTACAACAAATGGCGAAAATTACATCAGCAAGTAAAAAATTTCCACCAACAATGCAAAGAGAATGAAGCGCGCAAACAGCTGTTGCAATATCAGGTAGATGAACTGGATGAGTTCGACATTAAAGAGGGCGAATTTGAGGAAATGGAAGAGACACACACTCGTCTATCTAATTCCGAAGAACTTACCGAAATGTCGCAATCGGTGTTGGATTTATTGAGCGATGATAACTCAAATGCGGATTCGCTGATTTATAACGCCATTCGTTATTTGGAAGATTTGGTGGAGGTAGATGCAAACTACCAATCTTCGCTCGATATGCTCAATGAAGCTTTGATCCAAGTGCAAGAGGCAAGTTCAGAAGTGCGCGCACTGGCAGGTGGCATTGAACAAGATCCTGAATTATTGGCAGAACTTGACGAACGCATTGCCCGTGCAATGTCGCTTGCGAAAAAACACTATGTTTCGCCAAATGAGCTCTGGCAACATCACAGCGTATTACAAGATGAACTGCAAAAGCTCGTTGATTTTGAAGATAACGAAGAGCAACTGATTGCTGATGAGAAAAAGTCATATCGTGAATGTGTGGCGTTAGCAGAACAAATTTACCAAGAGCGTGTATCCGCTGCTCAAAAATTAGCAGAGCAAGTAACTGCTCAAATCAAAGCACTTTCGATGGAAAATGGCGAATTTTACATTGATATTCAGCACGATGTGAAAAAACTCACACCAAACGGGGCTGATTTCGTTGAGTTTAATTTACGCAGTAACTTGGGGCAAAATGCTCAACCTCTGGCTAAAATTGCATCGGGCGGTGAGCTTTCACGCATTTCTCTTGCTGTACAAGTTTTAACAGCTAACAAACTTTCTACCCCGACCATTATTTTTGATGAGGTTGACGTGGGAATTAGTGGTATTGCTGCCACAACCGTAGGCAAATTATTACGCCAATTAGGCAATAAATGTCAAGTGCTTTGCGTGACCCACTTACCACAAGTAGCAAGTCACGGACATCAACATTTCAACGTGCAAAAATATGTGAAAGACAACCAAACCGAAACACAAATGAGCTTGCTTTCTGAACAAGAACGCATCAATGCCCTAGCCCGTTTGTTAGGCGGAAGCAAAATTACCGATGCGGTATTAGCGAATGCTCAGGAAATGTTGGATTTGGCGAGAGAAAAATGAAAATGGTTGAAAGAGGGTTATGTTAAGATTATTGGATAGAAAGACCGCTTGTAAATTATTTCTCCAAGCGGTCTTTTTTACTTAAAGATTTACCAACTTAGATTATCTATTTACCCACCAACTTGCCACACCTAACACTACGGCGAAGATCAACAGCCAAACCAGTTGAAGTTTATTGCTTTGGCGGTTGATTTCTTTGTTAATCTTTCGGCGTTGTTCAAGTTTTTGACGGTAGATTTCTAAATCTGCCTCTTTAAACGAGAAGCCACAATGTGGGCAGGCTTGCACGCTTTCGCTGATTTTTTTGCGACATTCAGGGCAACGGTGTAGTGCCATAAATCCTCTCTGGTTTTTTAGCAATTAATGAGGAAGTGCACCGCTCATCAATAGCATAAAGATGGCATTTTGGACTTGCTGTTCTGGAATAGCTGTGCCGTTTAATTTTAACTCGCCATTTTCTAGCACAAGTTTTATGGTAACGGATTTTTCACCATTCACAGCAATGCCATTTTGTTCCGCTTCAGCAAAGCTTGCGGCAATTTTTGCTTTTGCATTGGCTTTTTCTGCTTCAGGCACCAATTTATCAATGATATTTTCAACCGTTGCTTTGTTTAGCTGAACGTCAATTGCAAAATCAGTAAATTGTTTATAAAAATTGCCACGCATTAAATCAAATGTTGGATTTTTGGCTAATGCTATGTTTACATCTAATTCAAGCTTGCCTTTTTCATCAGAAAGAGAAATTGGGTTAATTTTGATTTGTGGCTGGTTATTTAATATTGCCATACCGTGAGTTTTAACCCAGTCTTGCATAATGATTTTTGTCATTAAATCTGCATTTTCGTGGTTAGATGCTTTAACTACTTCAATAAAGCCTTCAATCAGTGCGTTCAAAGCATTGGCATCAATATGGTTTAACTCATTGTTGTAAGTTAATTTGCCTAAGCTTTTTCCGTCTAAGAGCACTTCATCAACAATATTTTTGCCTTTGAAGTCGATTACATCCCCGTTAACAGAAATTTCTGTAGTAGATTTTGTACCTTTTTCTGCATAAGACATCGGATTACCTGCATTATCAACTACAGTCATTTCAAATTGCTCTGTCGTTGATGTGCCTTTTCCTGTGTAGAGATATTGCCATTTTGTTGGCTCAAATGTTATTTCATACTTCAAGCCTTTCCAAGAGAATGTGCTTGGGTCTTCAGATGAATTGAGCCTGTACTCATTGGTTTCTAAACTATAAGCACCTTTGAAATCTTTATTGGCATCAAAATTTAGTTCAACATCAGACCATTGAGCAGTAAATTTCGAATTTGTTGCTTCTCCCTTAGCAAGTGTTAGCGAACCTTTTGTACTTAAGCCATAGCTGGTTGAGGCTTGATATTGCAATGGTTTTTCTGATTTAGTTAAATCAAATAACAGTTGTGTCGATTCGTTTTTACCAATGAAACCTTCTGCTGAAAAGAGGGCAGGAATAAGATTAAATTTAGCTAAATGATTTAAAGGCAACGGACCGTGATAGAGTTTCGTTGAAAACGGAATTTTCCACTCTTTTGATTCGCGAGGAATTGCAACAATAAGTTCATCTTCTACTTGAGAACTAAACCAATTTCGCTCAAAGGATTTGTTTTTATATTCAATATTGAATGTATTAGAAATGCCCAGAGCTTTAAATTGTTGGTTTGCATATTCAATTTGACGTTTATATTCGGTTTCTGCTTTTTGACCTGTAAACCAAGCTCCGCCCGCCCAAACTACGCCAAGTGCAACAACCACGCCAATAGCTAATTTTGATTTTTTCATCATTGAACCTTTGAAAAATAGAAAGTAAAAACAATGCCAATTTACGAAATTTTTATTCTAAAAACTAGTCACAAGCGGTCAAATTTTCTCAAAATTTTGCAAATTTTTTTGTTTTTGCCCTTGAAGGGGGCTTTTTTGTCCTTATTTATGGTTGCGTCTGAATGAGCGAAGTAAAAATTTGCTCCATTCTTTTTATACTAAACTTACAAGATTTTAAATTATGCCTTGAAATAACAAAAAGCATCCTTATCTTGTGGGTACTCAATTAAGTAACGAATTTTTAGAAGGAAAATTATTATGGGAAAAATCATTGGTATTGACTTAGGTACAACAAACTCTTGTGTAGCAGTAATGGACGGCGACAAAGCGCGCGTGATTGAAAATGCAGAAGGGGCACGTACGACTCCGTCAATCATTGCATATACAGATAACGAAACTTTAGTTGGTCAGCCGGCAAAACGTCAGGCGATAACTAACCCGAAAAACACTTTATTCGCGATCAAACGTTTAATCGGTCGTCGTTTTGAAAGCGAAGAAGTACAACGTGATATTAAAATTATGCCTTTTGAAATTACCCGTGCTGACAATGGTGATGCTTGGGTAAATGTAAAAGGTGATAAATTAGCCCCACCGCAAATCTCTGCTGAAGTATTGAAAAAAATGAAAAAAACTGCAGAAGATTTCTTGGGTGAAGCGGTAACTGAAGCAGTAATTACTGTGCCTGCATACTTCAACGACGCACAACGTCAAGCAACTATCGATGCAGGTAAAATTGCAGGCTTAGATGTAAAACGTATCATCAACGAACCAACAGCGGCTGCGTTGGCATTCGGTTTAGGTTCAAGCAAAGAGAACCAAGTAATCGCAGTTTACGACTTAGGTGGCGGTACATTCGATATTTCAATTATCGAAATTGATAACTTCGACGGCGAACAAACTTTTGAAGTATTAGCAACAGGTGGTAACACTCACTTAGGTGGTGAAGACTTCGATAACCGTGTAATCGACTATATCATTGATGAGTTCAAAAAAGAGCAAGGCGTTGATTTACGTAACGACCCAATGGCATTACAACGTGTGAAAGAAGCAGCTGAAAAAGCGAAAATCGAACTTTCATCAGCGCAATCTACTGAAGTGAACCTTCCGTATATCACAGCAGATGCAACAGGTCCTAAACATTTAGCAATCAGCGTAACCCGTGCGAAATTAGAAGCTTTAGTTGAAGATTTAGTAGCAAGCTCAATTGACTCATTAAAAGCAGTATTAAAAGATGCAGGTAAGAGCGTAAACGAAATCCACGATATCATTCTCGTGGGTGGTCAAACTCGTATGCCATTAGTGCAACAAAAAGTAGCTGAATTCTTCGGTAAAGAAGCTCGTAAAGATGTAAACCCAGATGAAGCGGTGGCAATTGGTGCTGCAGTTCAAGGTGGCGTATTAAAAGGTGATGTGAAAGACGTTCTATTATTAGACGTAACCCCATTATCACTTGGTATCGAAACCATGGGTGGCGTGATGACAACCTTAATTGAGAAAAACACCACGATTCCAACTAAAAAATCGCAAGTGTTCTCAACTGCGGAAGATAACCAAGCAGCGGTAACTATCCACGTGTTACAAGGTGAGCGTAAACGTGCAGCAGACAATAAATCTTTAGGTCAATTTAACCTAGAAGGTATCAACCCTGCACCGCGTGGTATGCCACAAATCGAAGTAACATTTGATATCGATGCAAACGGCGTAATCAACGTATCAGCAAAAGATAAAAATACGGGTAAAGAGCAACAAATCCGCATTCAAGCGTCTTCTGGTTTATCTGATGAAGAAATTGCACAAATGGTTCGTGATGCAGAAGCAAATGCTGATGCAGACCGTAAATTTGAAGAGTTAGTTCAAGCGCGTAACCAAGCAGACGGTATCGCACACGCAACTCGCAAACAAATTGCAGAAGCTGGCGATGCATTGAGTGCTACAGATAAAGAGAAAATTGAAGCAGCAGTAAGCGAACTTGAAACTGCAGCAAAAGGTGAAGACAAAGCAGAGATTGAAGCGAAAATTGAAGCAGTAATCAAAGCGTCTGAACCGTTAATGCAAGCAGCGCAAGCAAAAGCACAAGCGGGCGAACAACCACAACAATCATCAGCAAAAGATGATGGTGTTGTGGATGCAGAGTTTGAGGAAGTGAAGGATAATAAATAATCTTTAATTTTCTCAATGATTATAGGGGAATATCTATTCCCCTTTTACTTATAAAAATGAAAAATATTATAAGATATTTTGTAACTTTATTAATTTGGGCTTTTGTTCTATATATAATTAGTAATTCAAAAGAACGTATTGATATATTGATTACAATAATCACATTGCTTTCATTAACGTTACAAAACCTACAAATAAAAGAGTTAACTGATATTCAGAATTGGTTTGCCAGTAAAATATTACTACATAAGTTCTTTATTTCTAGTTTTTATATATTTGTAAGCATAACACTTACTGTAATATTCCTTATGCCAGTTATGTTAAATGAATTACCACTATATTTATCTAATTTCGGGACTTTAGAAGAATGGCACGATTTATATAAGATGGTTTTTATTACTTCTTCAACATATTCTGTAATATTTTATATATTTTCTTTTATAGGCAAGGAGTTGGATGATAGTACAAAAGATAGCCTAAATAGAAAATATGGCTTATTTTATGGAATATTATTAATTCTTTATATTACTGTAAAATTTACTCCTATTAAATAAAAACTATGGCAAAAAAAGATTATTACGAAGTCCTTGGCTTACAAAAAGGGGCAAGTGAGAACGATATCAAACGTGCTTATAAACGTTTAGCATCTAAACACCACCCGGATAAAAACCAAGGCAGCAAAGATGCAGAAGAAAAATTTAAAGAGATCAACGAAGCTTATGAAGTACTAGGCGATGCTGAAAAACGTGCAGCTTACGACCAATATGGTCATGCGGCCTTTGAACAAGGCGGTGGCGGTGCAGGCGGCTTTGGCGGATTCGAAGGCTTTGGTGGTGGCGGTTTCGGTGGCTTTGAAGACATCTTCAGCGAAATGTTCGGTGGTGGTTTCGGTGCTGGCGGGGGGCGTCGTCAACGTGTTGTACGTGGCGATGACTTACGTTACGATATCGAAATTACTTTAGAAGAAGCAGTAAAAGGCTGTAAAAAAGATATTCGTCTTTCTACATTAGCTGAGTGTGATAGCTGCCACGGTAGTGGTGCAGAAAAAGATTCTAAAGTGGAAACTTGTCCGCACTGCCACGGTTCAGGTCGAGTACGCCGTCAGCAAGGCTTCTTTATGACCGAAAGTCTCTGTCCGACTTGTCACGGTACAGGTAAAAAAATCGAAAAACCGTGCCACTCTTGCCACGGTGACGGGCGCATTCAAAAAACGAAAAACTTATCCGTCACTATTCCAGCAGGCGTAGACACTGGTAACCAACTCCGCTTATCAGGCGAGGGGGCTGCAGGCGAGAATGGTGCACCAGCTGGCGATTTATATGTGGTGATTCACGTTCGTGAACACGAAATTTTCGAACGCGACGGCTCAAACCTCTACTGTGAAGTGCCTATTAGCTTTACTCTTGCGGCTTTAGGTGGCGAAATTGAAGTGCCAACCTTAGACGGTAAATTAAAACTCAAAATCCCAGCAGAAACCCAAACAGGCAAACTGTTCCGCGTGCGTGGTAAAGGTGTGATGAGTGCAAGAGGTGGTTACGCGGGCGATTTAATCTGTCGCGTGATTGTTGAAACGCCGGTTTCCCTCAATGAAGAGCAAAAAGAGTTACTCCGCAAATTAGAAGAGAGCTTAGAAGGCAAAAGCCAACATCGCCCTCAGCAAGAAGGGTTTCTAAATAGCGTGAAGAATTTCTTTAGTAATTTAGGTAAATAATCTAGGTCATAAAGATAAGCGGTGAGATTTGCAAAACATTCTGCAAATTTCACCGCTTTTTTATTGACTAACGTTAGCCACCTTTACAATTCAACCAATCTATTCGCTGACCTTGATAAATTTTGTAGTAAGTTGAACCATGTTGGCGTGCTACAAGCTCAATGGTGCTTCCTTCAATTGGGTAATATGAACGATAAATAACCTCGAAACGCGTTCCGCGAGCATTTAATTCTCTATTGTGAATATGATCGAACGGCACAGCTTTCCCACCATTTAGCTGAAAATAGATACCAAAATTCTCTTTTTTTCGGCTCTCGCGTGAAAGGGGAAAATAGGTGGTTAGTGATGATCGTTCTCCTGTCACAGCATGTTTACAAACATAGTAATAGCGTTTGTAATCTTTCGGGTTATTTAATTCCGACTGTGTAATCTCTTCTTTCAGATATAGTGCTTGAGCAGATTTTTTTTGCTGTTGCTTGTTAGGCGTTGTTGTACAGCCAAAAAGCGTCGCTAATGTAATGCCGATTAAGGCAAGTTTGAATTTGTTGAACATAATACTTTACGAGAAAAATTAAAGGTGGGTATGATAGCGTAATTATAATGTAAAAAGTAGGGTAAGGTTATACCGTAGATGTCGGTAAACTCGACAGTAAAGAAATTGATTTTATCGCCCGAAAAGCCGATGAGATTTTATATGTACAAGTCGCCTTTGAAATCCCTGAAAATACCCATGAAACCGATAATCTTTTGTATATTAAAGATAACTATAAAAAGATCTTATTACGAACAAACAGAGATTGATGGAATTGAAGTGATTTATGTGGTGGATTGGTTGCTGCAATAAATCTAAAAAGGCTGAAAAATTTTACCGCACTTTTTTTGTTTAACGCTTATGCTGGTGCGCGTTTCCTAACGCGTGCCGTAGAAAGTAAATAAAGAGCAGTGAGTTTTTCAGGTGTTTTTTTATTGAAATTAGGCACACGCTAGGAAGCGTGCACCAACAGATTGTGCTAATAAAGAAAGATAGCGCCAGCGTCCACGCTAGTGCCGCCTCAATCCGACGCGACTGCGTCGCAATCGGTTAATCATAAGTGAGTGGCGTTGCCACTCGTGTTGGAGAACACAGCCCCAGCGGGGCTGAATTATGCGTAACCATGTACGGCTTTGCCGTGCATGGGAAAAAATAAGCGGTGAAATCTTGCAAATTTTTTGCAAAATCTTACCGCTTGTTCTTTTGAAAAAAGCATTAAAACTCATCTAAATCATCTTCATGATTCATTGATTTTTTATGTCGGTATCCATTCTTATATTTAATTGCAAGTTCCATATAATCTTTATTTCTAAGTTCTTCATCTTCAGCTATTTTTTCAATTAAACTATTTACTTTATCCTCATCTCCACAAATTTTAATTAAGACATCCCAAAGTAGAATTTTCTCTCTATGTATTGTAGGATCATCCCCTCTTTGAGATTTACGTTCTGATATTGAAGATTTAAGTAATGATAAAAATACTTCAGGGGAACTTAATATATCATCAGAAAAAAGGTTTCCAATTGAAACAAAGAAATAGATTATATGTGACAAATTATAGGTTCCTGCAAGTTCTTTAATTGTTGCAGAGCGAATATTATTTAAAAATATTTCCTCTAAGTCTTTTGCATCCGATTCAGATACTAATTTATGCCCTCGCCCCTCTCGATATCCAATAATTCCTACAATTTGATATTGTCCATATAGATCACTAGAATTTAATAGTTGAGTAATAGTCTCTTTTTTATCCTTCTCCGGAAGTTTTCTAAGTAATCTATAAACTAAGCGGCTCCAAACCATATCTGCCTCAAAGTCAAAGAACCCTCGTTCTTTTTCGGGCACTCTTGGTAAATGCTTATATAATGTTGGTATAGTGGCAAGAGCTATTTCTTTAGTAAAGCCTCGCTCATATTCAATTAAGTTATCAACAACGTTTTCTAGAGAATTATCAGGAACAGCTGATAAAGCGATCTTGAAATCTTCTTCTGACTGCATTGTAAGCCAAACCTTTTGTGATAATTGAGCTTCTATTACTTCTGGAGTAATTACTTGTTCAAAATATAAATTAAAAAATATCTCATCTGCAATTCTTTTATTCTTCTTAAATTCTCTGTTTATGTAATAATTTGATTTTGAATTTATATTATC
>NZ_QEQF01000012.1:0-32110 GCF_003253115.1 Pseudohaemophilus paraphrohaemolyticus
ATATTCTGGCGACCATAGTGCGGTAGTTCTACCTGACTCCATTCCGAACTCAGAAGTAAAATGCCGTAATGCCGATGGTAGTGTGGGGTTTCCCCATGTGAGAGTAGGGCATCGCCAGATTGAATTTAAAGCGAAAGTGAATAACCCCGTATCGTAAGGTCCGGGGTTTTTTGCTTTTGTAGCCAATAGAATTGTCTAAGATAAATAAAATATTCTTATGCAAGAATACACAAAATTTGGTACACTTCCCGGGTTTGTATTTCTAATTTAACAGGAGAATAAAAATGGCACGTCGTCCACTTGTTATGGGTAACTGGAAATTAAACGGCAGCAAAGCGTTCACAAAAGAGTTAGTTGCAGGTTTAAAAGCAGAATTATCAGATGTAAAAGGTTGTGATGTGGCAATCGCTCCACCAGTAATGTACTTGGCAGAAGCGGAAGCTGCATTAGAGGGGCAATCTGTGATTGCATTAGGCGCTCAAAACGTTGATGTAAATGTACAAGGTGCATTTACAGGTGATATTTCAACTGAAATGTTAAAAGATTTTGGGGCAACATACATCATCATCGGTCATTCTGAGCGTCGTACTTACCACAAAGAGAGCGATGAATTTATTGCGAAAAAATTTGGTGCATTAAAAGCAGCAGGTTTAGTGCCTGTATTATGTATCGGTGAAACTGAAGCGGAAAACGAAGCAGGTCAAACTGAAGTTGTATGTGCACGTCAAATTGATGCAGTAATTGATGCATTAGGCGTAGAAGCATTTAACGGTGCGGTAATCGCTTACGAGCCAATTTGGGCAATCGGCACAGGTAAATCAGCGACTCCAGCGCAAGCACAAGCGGTTCACGCTTTCATTCGTGGTCATATCGCAGCGAAGTCTCAAGCGGTGGCTGATCAAGTGATCATCCAATACGGCGGTTCTGTAAATGATGCGAATGCAGCAGAGTTATTCACTCAACCAGATATTGATGGCGCGTTAGTAGGCGGTGCTTCATTAAAAGCACCTGCATTTGCGGTTATTGTAAAAGCTGCTGAAAAAGCGAAAGCATAATAGACAATACGTTAGTAAAATTCTTTACTCTATATGTCACTTATCTAAGTAAGGTGGTTTTAAACCACCTTATTTTTTGCCTAAAATTGAGTATTTGAGAATTTTATTCCACTAACACTGTAAGTTCTTGTTTAGCATTCTGCATAGAAACTAGCTTGCGGAAATAACACAACGTTTAACCTAAATTTTCTAATGTTTGTTAAAAACTCTTTACATTTTTAAAATTTTTGTTATGTTCGAATTACATACAATTTTCTTTACTTATAGGAGCTTCGTATGTCAAGCACAACAAAAAAACCAACAAGAGGCTATATTATATTAGCCCTAGACTTTCTGCTGTTTTTAATCCTCATCAAGACGCTACCCTTCACCCCGATGGAAAATCGGGGCTTGGCGTTGTTAGTCTTTATTGGGGTATTATGGCTCACGGAGGCTTTCAACATCACCATTACATCGCTAATGGTACCCATTCTGGCAATTGGGCTGAACGTTCTGCCAACCAAAGCGGCGTTCGCACCTTTCTCTGAACCCATTATTTTTATGTTCTTCGGTGGCTTCGTTTTGGCTGCGGTAATGAACATCCAAAAACTCGATCTCTGGATTGCCAACCATATTATCCGTCTCGCACGCGGAAATCTTAAACTCACTGTGCTCTATCTTTTTGCTGCTACGGCAGGGCTTTCGCTGTTTATCAATAACACCGCCGTTGCCGCAATGATGTTACCTTTAACGCTCGGAATTTTGAAAAAAGTCGATCTTAAAACCAACCGAGCTTTGTACGTCTTTGTGCTACTCGGTATTGCATTTAGCGCCAGCATCGGTGGTATTGGTACGCTTACAGGCTCTGCACCGAATGCTATTCTTGCTTCACAACTTAAAATCACCTTCTCAGAATGGCTCTTCTACGGAGTGCCTGTCACTATTTTATTGATGATCGGAATGGTGTTTAGCCTACTGGTAATACTTCGCCCAAACTTCAATGTGCCGTTTGAAATTGCATTTGAAGAAATCCCAATGACAGACAAACGCAAAATTACCCTTGCGGTGTTCGTGATTGCCGCTTTTTTTCTCGTTTTCGGCAGCTGGCTAGAACCAATGATCCGCTCGACTTTAGAGCTTAGCCAACCCATCAAAAACTTCGATGCGGTAGTGGCAATGACCGCTGTCATCATTCTCTGCGTGACCCATACTGCCACTTGGTCAGAAATTCAAGACCGCACTGAATGGGGCGTGTTAATGCTCTTCGGTGGCGGATTGGTGCTCGGCATCGTGCTTAAAGAAACAGGAGCAAGCAAAATTCTCGCCGATACCATCGTGAGTTACATTGGTGTGCAACACTGGCTTGTGATGACACTCGTGCTCACCGCATTTATTGTGTTCCTCACCGAATTTACCTCTAACACCGCAACGGCAGCATTGATGATCCCGATTTTTATCTCCGTTGCGGAAGGGGTGGGCTTGCCACCTGTTTCACTTGCAGCAATCGTTGCGTGTAGTGCCTCTTGCGCTTTTATGCTACCAATCGCCACCCCACCAAACGCAATTGTGTTTTCCACAGGCTATATTAAACAAGGCGAAATGGTAAAAGTAGGCTTCCTGCTGAATATCATCAGCACCCTTGTGATTGGTGGATTAACCTATTTCTTCTGGATCAATTGGGGCAAATAAATCGTAAAAAACAAGCGGTAGTTTTTCTCTTAGAATTTGCAAATTCCAAGGAAAAAACACCGCTTGCTATTAGCTACCTATCTCGGCAATCTCTGACATTTCGGGCAGAAGTAAGTATTACGTTGCCCGATCACTTTAGATTCAATCTTCGTTCCACAATCATTGCACTCGTCGCTTTTACGTCCGTAAACTTGTAATACTTGGGCGAAATAACCAGGTTTTCCATCTGGTTGAATAAAATCTTTGAGCGTTGTTCCGCCTTGAATGATCGATTTAGTGAGCACTTCTTTAATGACCCTAACCAAGCGTTCGCATTGTTTCTTGGAGAGGTTTTGTGTCGCTAATTCAGGATGAATGCCTGCCATAAAGAGCGATTCGCAAGCGTAAATATTCCCCACTCCAACCACCACTTCGTTATTCATAATGAACTGTTTCACCGCCACGGTTTTCTTGCGACTTTTCTCGAATAAATAACCGCTTGTAAAGGCATCAGATAACGGTTCAGGCCCAAGTTTTTGCAAAAGTTCGTGCTCATCTGCCTTCTCTGCCCAAAGCCAACAACCAAACTTACGCGGGTCGTTGTAGCGTAAAATCACGCCCGATTCAGTGATTAAATCCACGTGGTCGTGCTTGCCCGCGTGCAGATTGTCACGCGCTTCTAAAATGCATAGTGAACCAGACATACCAAGATGCACGATAATATCGCCCTTGTTGGTATGCAAAATCAGATACTTGGCACGGCGAGAAAGTGAGAGAATTTTCGCCCCTTGCATTTGAGAAAGCTCTGTAGAAATTGTCCAGCGTAATTTAGGCGTGCGGGTGATAATCTGCTTGATGGTTTGCCCTTGTAAATAAGGCTCAACACCTCGTAGGCTAGTTTCTACCTCGGGAAGTTCTGGCATATTTATTCCTTATGCGTTAGATTTTTTCTTCAATCAATTTTACCATCATTCTAATATGGTCGCCCGTCGCATTGAGTGCTGGAATATAGCGGTAGCTTTCCCCGCCTGCATTGATGAAGTTTTCTTTATTCTCTTCGGCAATTTCTTCAAGCGTTTCCAAGCAATCGACTGAGAAGCCCGCACAAATTACTGCCACTTTTTTAACGCCTTGACTTGGAAAGCTTTCAAGCGTTTCATCAGTGTAAGGTTGCAACCACTCTTCATCGCCAAAACGAGATTGGAAAGTCAATTTCCATTGTTCAGATTTTAGGTTTAATTTTTGAGCAACCAATTTTGCGGTTTGTTGGCAGTGTTGCGGGTAGAAATCGCCTTCATCTGCGTAGCGTTTTGGAATGCCGTGGAAAGAGAAAAGCAGTAATTCATCTGGCTCAAGCGTAATGCTGTTTGCCAAGGCTTCGATATAAAGTGGGTCGTTGTGGTAGCTATGGATAAACTCAAACGGCACAATGCGACGATGTTGTTTTAAGCTCTCGGCAAAAGCGTCCAATACCGAGGCAGTCGTGGTACTACTATATTGTGGGTAAAGTGGTAAAACGATAATTTTTTCGACCGCTTGTTTGGTCAAGTTTTCGACCGCTTGTACCATGCTTGGATTACCGTAAGTCATGCCAAGCTCAACGACAACCTCTTTACCTTTGGCATTGAAATAATTTTGTACCGCTTTTTGCTGTTCGCGTGAAATAGCAAGCAGAGGTGAGCCTTCTGCTGTCCAGATCGATTGGTAAAGTTTTGCCACTTTAGGCGATCTTTTTGGTAATACGAAGCAATTTAAGATTGTTTGCCATTTTAGTTTGGGGAGATCTATCACTCGAGGATCGCTCAAGAATTGTTTTAAGTAACGTTTTACATCAGCAACGGTAGGGGCATCTGGTGTACCAAGGTTTGTGAGTAACACACCGATTTTTTTATTTTCCATATTTTTCTCTTCTTTTTCTCGTTATGAGCAAATAAAGTGTAGTTTGCTTGAATTTGTAGGGAATGACAAATAAAATTTGTGCAGATTTTAACATTTAACCGTGGTTTTCACCTTGCCTTTTTATTTGTTTACCGTTAAAATGACGACCTCTTTTTATAGTCTTGAATTGGCATTTTGCCAATAACTTTTTATTAGGTAGATAAATAATGAAACGTACATTCCAACCTTCAGTATTAAAACGTGCTCGTACACACGGTTTCCGTGCTCGTATGGCTACTAAAAATGGTCGTCAAGTTTTAGCACGTCGTCGTGCTAAAGGTCGCAAATCTTTATCTGCATAATTTGCAGTTAAAGCAGCTAATCACCCACAATTGTGAAAGTGAAGACGCTAACTTTTTCTCGGGAGCTACGTTTGTTAGCTCCCGTTCAATTTAAAGCTGTGTTTGAAAATCCTTTTCGAGCCAGTACCCCTCAAATGACGCTGCTTGCTCGTTTAAATACAGCAGAAAATCCCCGTCTAGGTTTAACCGTTGCCAAAAAACACCTAAAACGTGCTCACGATCGTAATCGTATAAAACGTATTGTGCGAGAATCTTTTCGCTTAAAACAGCACGAACTGCCAAATATGGATTTTGTGTTTGTGGCGAAAGGTGGCATTGGTAAATTGGATAACGCTACGCTTTTTGAAACGTTGGAAAAACTATGGGCAAGACACATTCGCCTATGCAAAACTGGCAAAAATCCGCAACCTTAAATGAAGGCTCAGACATAACCAACACAGGAAACGACAAAATCAGCCTAGCATCTAAGATATTGCTACTGCCGATTTATTTCTATCGCTATTTTATTAGTCCTTTAATTGGTCCCCGTTGCCGATTTTATCCAAGTTGTTCCACTTATGCTGTTGAAGCGATTAAAATTCACGGAGCAATCAAAGGGGGATATTTAGCCTTCAAACGTATTTTGCGTTGTAATCCATTAAATGAAGGTGGAGAAGATCCTGTGCCAGCAAAAGCGTGTTGTAAAAAATGTGAAAAAAATCATTAATTTTTCAAAATTTGGTGAACTTTCTTTTTCCCGACAAGTCTATTATTACGACCACTATTTATAGTCGTTATAAAGTTTTATTCATTATGTAGACCTCCCAAAATGGCTAGTAAACGAATTGCTAGCCATTTTTTTATCTCTATTTTCCAAAGATTTTGTGCCCTACCGCTGCCATCATCGCACCAAGTACGACTACAATTGCCCCCACATAACTTATCCAGTTCATCTCTAGGCTGGCAAAAGTTTCTGGGAAAATCACGTGCCCTAAAATCGAAAAAAGCATCGTGAAAATAGGGATCATCGTGGTGACTACACTCACTTTGGAGGTGTCCCACAAATTCAGAGCCTCGCCGTAAGAGCCATAGGCAATCAAGGTATTCAAACAGCAATAGATAAAGCAACCCCATACAAAAGGCGTGCTGATATTGCCAATTTGGACGGGGTTAGCAAACGGGCTGAAAGCAATGCCACAACAGAGATAAATCATCATTAAAATCTGCTGTGACTTAAATTGTTTGAGAAGCAGTTTTTGAGCAATGCCATAGCAGACCCAAATCAGACTCCCTGCCATACTTAATATTACGCCTAACGCATAAGTATTCAGTTGTAAAAGTTCGTTGAATTTGTCGTTAAAAAATGCGATTAAGCCGATAATAAGCAGTAAAAAGCCGACTTTTTGCGAAAGATTAAACGGTTCTTTAAACAAAACAACACCTAAGAAAATCATCAAGAAAGGCGAAAATTGCCATAAAACTTGAGTGGTTGTGGGCGAAATATAATGTAATCCTTCTGCGACCAAAAAGAAATTGCCTGATAAGCCAAGTGTGCCGAGCAACATTAAACCGAAATATTTAGCATTACAAACGGTCAACTTTGGCAATTTTTTTGCAAAACCAAGCACAAGAAACAGCCCAATGCCTGCCACCCAAAATCTTGCCCAAACGAGGGTTTGAGCATCAAGCGAAACCAATACTTGTTGTGCCGCAATCGGTAGTGTACCCCACATCATCGTGGCAAGTAGTGCCAAACAAAAACCTAAGTCTGCATTTTTCTTCATTTTTTTACTCTTCTTCTATGTAATAATTTATGTCCTACGGCAGAGAATAACGCCCCAAAAACTACTAAACAAGCCCCTAAAACGGTTAACAAGGAGAGATCTGGCGGTGTAAAACTTTCGGGTTTCCAGAAATACGCCATTTCTGAAAAAATCATCGTGGCAATGGGGATTAACGGCATCATAATGCTCACTTTTGAAACATCCCAGCGATTGAGTGCTTCAGCATAAGAGCCGTAGGCGATGATAGTATTCAAGCAGCAATAAACTAAACAGATTGCAGCAAATGAGCTTAAATTGACCGCTTGTGAGAAATCAGAGAGCGGCGTGAATACAAGGCTACAGCCCATATAAATCATAAACAGGATTTGTACTGAGTTGAAGCGTTCTAATAAGATTCGTTGTGAAAGCCCGTAGCCAACCCAGATAAAGCTGGCTAACGTCCCACATAAGATCCCGAAAGCGTAGCCATTCATTTGCGAAAAGTCTGCAAAACGATTATGGAAAAAGAGGATTAAGCCGATAATTACCACAATAAATCCTAATTTTTGATTTAATCGGATGGTTTCTTTGAACAGAAATGCACCGCACAAAATCATGGCAAAGGAAGAAAGCGGGCTGATAACTTGGCTTGTGGTGGCTGGAATATAGCGTAATGCCAGGTTAAATAAGAAAAAATTGCCTGAAAGCCCTGAGATTCCAAGTAACAATAAACCGAGATCTTTTCGGCTTAAAGCGGTCACCTTTGGCAATTTTTTTGAAAAGAAGAGCATAAAAAATACGCCAATCATCGCAACAATAAAACGAAACCAAACGATAGTTTGGGCGTTCATCTCTTTTAAGATAGGCTGTAGAGCTATTGGCAGCGTTCCCCACATCAATACTGCAAGAAGGGCGAAGAAGAGACCTGAGAGAGGTTGTTGTTTTTGCATAGGGTTGTTGTGATAGATTTGAGGTATAAAAAAACCTCACATTTGTGAGGTTTTTTGAAATTTTGCTTTAAATTATTCAGCAATGATACTTACGTATTGACGGTTTTTGTCGCCTTTTCTTTCGAATTTAACTTTACCATCTGCAGTTGCGAATAAAGTGTGGTCTTTACCCATACCTACGTTTGTACCTGCGTGGAATTTAGTACCACGTTGACGAACAATGATGCTACCTGCTAAAACAGACTCGCCACCGAAACGTTTAACACCAAGGCGTTTAGCTTCAGAATCACGACCGTTACGAGTTGAACCACCAGCTTTTTTAGTTGCCATCTACTTGATCTCCTCTGAAATTATGCTTGAATCCCAGTGATTTTCACTTCTGTGAACCACTGACGATGACCTTGTTGTTTACGGCTGTGTTTACGACGACGGAATTTAACGATTTTAACTTTCTCGCCACGACCGTGTGCTACTACTTCAGCCACTACTTTAGAACCAGCTACTACTGGCGTACCAATTTTAACATCTTCGCCATTAACGACCATTAACACTGAGTCGAATTCAACTTTCTCACCAGTTGCAATTTCAAGTTTTTCTAAACGAACCACTTGGCCTTCGCTCACTCGGTGTTGTTTGCCGCCACTTTGGAAAACTGCGTACATATTTACTCCGCTAATTTGTGCCTTTTTCGCTCTGCGATAGGCACTTTTAAATTCATATAAAATAGGGTTGCAATTCTACGCAAAAAGAAAACAAAGAGCAAGAACGAATTTCAGAAAATTTGAAAAAATCTCTTTCGCTACCTTAAGGATCCTTTTCGATTTCTAACAAAATTTTGCAGCTTATCGAAAGTGCGGTAAAATCAACTCAATTTTTGACTTTTAGATAAGAAAAGATGGCACAACAACTTACTCTCGACCAAATTCAAGCCTTAGCAGCCGACGATATGCAATTGGTAAATGCTGAAATTTTAGCTCAACTGAACTCGGAAGTGCCGCTAATTAATCAGCTCGGCTTTTACATCATTAGTGGTGGTGGCAAACGCATTCGCCCGTTAATTACCGTGCTTGCCGCACGTGCGTTAGGCTACCAAGGCAGCAAGCAAATTACGACTGCCGCATTTATTGAATTTGTGCATACTGCCACCCTTTTACACGATGATGTTGTGGATGAGTCTGATATGCGTCGCGGTCGTGAAACCGCCAATGCTGCCTTTGGCAATGCCGCAAGCGTACTGGTTGGCGACTATATCTACACTCGCTCCTTCCAAATGATGACTTCAGTCGATTCGCTTGAAGTACTCAAAGTAATGTCGGCAGCCACGAATTCTTTAGCAGAAGGCGAAGTTCAGCAACTGATGAATGTGAACGATCCGAATACGACCGAAGAGAGCTATATGCGTGTAATTTACAACAAAACCGCCCGCTTGTTTGAAGCGGCAAGCCAATGTGTCGCGATCGTCGCAAACGCTGGTGAGCAAGTAGAAACCGCACTCAAAAATTACGGCTGCTACTTAGGTACAGCATTCCAGTTAGTGGATGATATTCTTGACTACTCCGCCAATGCCCAAGCTCTTGGCAAAAACGTGGGAGATGATTATGTGGAAGGTAAACCAACTATGCCGCTTCTGCACGCAATGCGTCACGGCAATGAAGCACAAACGAAGTTGATCCGCCAAGCGATCGAAAATGGCGGTAATCGCGAAGATATCGATCAAGTACTGGCGATTATGGCTGAGCATAAATCGCTCGATTACACGATGGAAAAAGCCAAAGCCGAGGCCCAAAAAGCAGTGGATGCGTTAGCAGTTTTACCTGAAAGCGAATATAAACAAGCGTTGATTTCATTGGCTTGGTTATCTGTAGATCGGGACTATTAATAAAATAATAAGAAGAATAAAAAATGACAGAACAAATATTTCAACTTCAAGAACACAAAGAGGCATTACAACAAAAACGTAAACTTACCCGCAAAGGCAAAGATCCAAACGCGCCCTTTGTGCGCCCAAAATTGGAATTACCAAACGGACATAATAAACTTCTGCTTCACTCTTGCTGTGCACCTTGTTCGGGCGAAGTGATGGAAGCAATTCTTGCCTCTGGAGTAGAATTTACGATCTATTTTTATAACCCAAACATCCATCCGCTTAAAGAATATATGATCCGCAAAGAGGAAAATATCCGCTTTGCCGAAAAACACAATATTCCCTTTATTGATGTAGATGACGACTACGAAAACGACCGCAAAGAGTGGTTTAGAAAAGCCGAAGGGATGGAATGGGAGCCTGAACGTGGCATTCGCTGCACAATGTGCTTTGATATGCGTTTTGAAAAAGCGGCGCAATACGCTCACGAGAACGGTTTTCCAGTATTTACCAGCTGTTTAGGCATCTCACGCTGGAAAGATATGAACCAAATTAACGATTGCGGACATCGTGCTGCCTCGCATTATGATGATGTGGTTTATTGGGATTATAACTGGCGTAAAGGCGGTGGCTCACAACGTATGATTGAAATCAGCAAACGCGAACGTTTCTATCAACAAGAGTATTGCGGCTGCGTTTACTCTTTGCGCGATTCCAACAAATGGCGTTTAGAAACAGGCCGAAACCGCATTGAAATCGGCAAACTTTACTACTCACCTGATTAAATCTGCTCCGATGAGCCAAATTTCTCAAAACTGATACACTATTCTATTTTCAAGCGGTTGAATTTCGCAAAATTTTTGTCAAATCTCACCGCTTCCATTTTACAAGAGGAACAACAATGTCTAATTTTGCAATGGTATTCCCAGGTCAAGGCTCTCAAGCGGTTGGAATGCTTGCTGACCTTGCACCACAATATCCAATCGTGGAAGAAACTTTCAAACAAGCAAGCGACATACTTGGTTATGATTTATGGGATTTAGTTCAAAACGGCACAGCAGAAGATCTTGGTCAAACGCAACGTACACAACCTGCGTTATTAGCTTCTTCTGTAGCACTTTCCCGCATTTGGCAACAAAAATTCCCTGAAGCAAAACCGTCTGTGATGGCGGGTCATAGCTTGGGCGAATACTCTGCGTTAGTCTGTGCAGGCGTGTTAGATTTCCAAGATGCAATCAAATTAGTTGAGTTGCGCGGCAACGCAATGCAACAAGCCGTGCCAGCAGGCACTGGTGCAATGTTTGCGATTATCGGCTTAGATAATGAAGCAATTATCAAATCATGCGAACAAGCAGCCAGTGAAACAAGCGAAATTGTTTCAGCGGTGAACTTCAACTCACCAGGTCAAGTGGTGATTGCAGGTACTAAAACTGCAGCAACGCGTGCGGGTGAACTCTGTAAAGAAGCGGGCGCAAAACGTGCTTTACCATTAGCTGTGAGTGTGCCTTCGCACTGTGCGTTGATGAAACCTGCGGCAGAAGAACTTTCTAGAGCATTGCAAAACATCACACTAAATGCACCGCTTGTGCCCGTGATTAACAACGTGGATGTAGCAACCGAAACCGATGCAGATAAAATCCGTGATGCGTTAGTCCGCCAGCTTTACAGCCCTGTTCGTTGGACAGAAACCGTTGAAAAAATGGCAAAAGATGGCGTAACCACTTTATACGAAATCGGTCCCGGTAAAGTCTTAACCGGCTTAACCGGCCGTATCATCAAAGAGCTTTCAGCAAAAGCGGTGAATGATGTGGCGTCGTTTGAGGCAGTCGAAGCGTAATTCGTAGGGTGGGATTTATCCCACCATTAATATAATTAAGATCTCAATTGGTGGGATAAATCCCACCCTACAAAAGGAAAACACAATGCAAGGCAAAATCGCATTAGTCACAGGGGCAACTCGTGGTATTGGACGTGCAATCGCAGAAGAATTAAGTGCAAAAGGTGCATTCGTAATCGGCACAGCAACTTCAGAAAAAGGCGCGGAAGCTATTTCAGCTTACTTAGGTGAGAAAGGCAAAGGCTTAGTGTTAAACGTAACTGAGCCAGAATCTATTGATGCCGTACTTGCACAAATCAAAGCAGAAGTGGGCGACATCGACATTCTGGTAAACAACGCAGGCATCACCCGCGACGGTTTGTTAATGCGTATGAGAGATCAAGATTGGTTCGACATCATTCAAACTAATCTTACCTCTGTTTACCGCTTATCGAAAGCCGTGCTTCGCCCAATGATGAAAAAAGGCGGACGCATTATTACTATCGGCTCGGTAGTTGGCTCAATGGGTAACCCAGGTCAAACCAACTATTGTGCAGCGAAAGCAGGCTTAATTGGCTTCTCAAAATCGTTGGCGAAAGAAGTGGCTTCACGTGGTATTACCGTGAACGTGGTTGCTCCAGGTTTTATCGCCACCGATATGACAGACGAGCTGAATGAAGCACAAAAAGAAGCGATCTTAAGTCAAATCCCTGCGGGCGAATTAGGCACAGCACAAGATATCGCCAAAGCTGTCGCATTCTTAGCTTCTGATGATGCCCGCTACATCAACGGCGAAACCCTCCATGTGAATGGTGGTTTATATATGAACTAATCGCTAAAAGCGGTTTAATTTCTACCGAATTTTGCTATTATTGCCCTCAATAAATGCAAAATTCGGTTTTTTTGCTTTTATTCCCTTTTATTTTTTACTTTTTATTTGTGTGTGTAATTATGACTAAAAATACATTTGTTGTTGGCTTTATGCTCTTTGCCATCTTCTTCGGGGCTGGCAACCTGATCTTCCCGCCAAAACTTGGTTTTGAAAGTGGGGAGCATTTCCTTCCATCCGTGCTAGGCTTTATTACCACGGGAGTGGGCTTGCCTTTACTGGGGATTATTGTTAGTGCCTTTTATAAAGGTGGCTACAAAGCAGCATTAAATCGCATCCATCCTTGGTTCTCGCTGATTTTCTTAGCGGCAATTTATCTTTCCATCGGTCCATTCTTTGCAGGTCCGCGCACAGGGGCAACCGCTTATGAAATGGCGGTTGTGCCATTTTTAGGCGAAGATGTGGGTACTTTACCGCTGTTTATCTTCACGCTTCTTTATTTTGCAATCACAATGTGGTTAAGTCTAAACCCATCAAAAATGGTGGACCGCGTGGGGGCAATTTTAACGCCAGCGTTGATTTTAACTATTATCGCATTAGTCGTGCGCGCCTTTTTCTTATTCGATCAACCCCCTGTGGTGATAAAAGCACAAGAAGAATCTTGGGTGTTTAAGGGCGTGATTGAAGGCTATTTTACGATGGATGCACTGGCTTCATTAGCATTCTCGGTCATTGTGTTAAATGCGATCAAAACCAAAGGCGTTAGCCCATCGGCATTGATTAAACAGACTGTTTTTGCGGGTATCATTGCAGCCGTTGCATTAGGATTTATCTACTTCTCTATTGGCTGGGTTGGTAACCACGCACAACTGAGCCCAGAAACCTTGGCAACTTTAGCAGAACGCAAACAAGACCTCGGCACTTATATCCTCAATAACGCAGCCCAACAAGCCTTTGGTGAATACGGACGAATGGTGTTAGGGGTTATCGTTTCACTTGCGTGCTTAACCACCGCGGTGGGGTTATGTACTTCAGTTGGCGAATATTTCAGCGAAGTTTTCCCGAAAATCAGCTACCGCACTTACGTGATTCTGTTCTGTGTAATTAGCTTTGCGATTGCCAATCTCGGCTTAAAAGCGGTAATCGAAAAATCCGTACCGATGCTGTTAATCCTCTATCCAATTGCGATGACAGTGATTATTGTATTAGGCATTAACGCCCTACACCATATTCCTTTATTAGGACAACGTTTAGCATTGGGATTAGTAACCATCGTCTCAATTCTATCTGTTATCGGCACAGGCTTTACCGACAATCTACCGTTTAAATCTTACTCCATGGAATGGTTGCCATTTGCAGTGCTAGGTTTGATTGTGGGTTATATAGGACATTATTTGATTAAGAAAAAGCACTAATCATTTAAAAAGGGGATTGAATATTCAATCCCCTTTCTGTTATTAGCTACATAAACCAACCCGTTGTAGTGACGGATTTCTCATCCATCAATTTTACGAAGCCGTAAATCACACGGAAAAGATACCAAATTCCTACCGCAAAAAGTACCAAAATGCCAATGCCGATAAAGCTAAGGATAAATCCTATCACCGTACCCGCGACTGAGCCCCAGAAGGTTCGAATCAGAAAGGTAAGATGGTTATGGTAAAGTGAATTTGGCAACATATCTTGTCGTTTAATATAAGCTAAAATCACGCCTGCAATAGCGGGTAAGCCACCGAAAATCACACCTAATCCAAATAGCACATACACAACAATCATAATAGTACGTTGATTTGGATCGTGCGGGGGTTGCAATAATGGTTCGTTCATCATCATTCCTATTTGTAAAAAATCTGATTATTTGACCGCTTGGCTATTAGATGGTTTCCCAAATCGATTCCCAATCAAGAACGCAATCAAGCCCAAAACCAGTGATGGTACAATGGCGTGGAGGCTGAAAATGCTGATTTTAAAGCTGGTGATAATGACATAGCTGATTAAGCCCACGAGCATTGAGCTAATTGCGCCTGCCGCATTCGATTTATCCCAATAAAGCCCGAGCACGATTACCCATAAGAAGGTTGCCTCTAAACCGCCGAGTGAGAGCAAGTTCAGCCAAATGAGCATATCTGGTGGATTAAGGGCGGCAAATACAAGCAAGAAAGTAAAGGTAAGCGTGGTGAGCGTTGAGAACAGTTTAAGCTTGCTCTCGTTATGCACCGCACTTGGTTTTACCGCAAGGTATAAATCTTTAATCAATGTTGAGGAAGATTGAATAAGTAGCGAGTCGATGGAAGACATAATGGCGGCCATAGGTGCGGCTAAGAAAATCCCCGCAACTAGTGGTGGAAGCACTTGCACCATCAGCGTTGGAATTACTTGATCAGGAATTTTTAGATCGGGCACCACGGCACGTCCAATCACGCCTGTGAGGTGCATTCCCAGCACAAGAATCGAAACCACGAGTGTGCCGATGACCAAAGCACGATGAAGCGATTGACTATCTTTATACGCCATACTGCGCACTGCAAGCTGTGGTAAGCCAATCAATCCAAAGCAGACCAGCACCCAAAATGAAGTCATAAAAGTGAAGTCGAGCGGACGCTCATCAATGCCATACGGGGCAAGCAACTGCGGGTTGATGTTGTTTAAGGTTTCCATCGCATTTTCTAGTCCGTTTGCGGCATAAATTACACCACCTAGCAAGAATAGCGTGCCAATAAGCATTACCAAGCCTTGCACGGTATCGGTCATTACCACCGCGCGGAAACCTCCGATGAAGGTATAAATACCCACGGTAACCGCAAAAATAATCACCGCCAGTTTGTAGTCCATTCCCAGTGTGGTTTCAAGAAGACGCCCTGCTCCGATAAATTGTACCGTCATCATCGCAAAGAAAGAGAGCAATAATGCAAGGCTTGCAATCCAAACCACAAAACGGTTTTGGTAGCGAGCAAGTAATAAATCGTTGATGGTTACGGCTTTATGTTTACGCGCGAAAATTGCGAATTTTTTGCCGAGTACGCCCAAAGCAAGCAACACCGCAGGCACTTGAATCATCGCGAGTAACACCCAGCCTAGCCCGTATTTGTAAGCCGCGCCAGGTCCGCCGATAAAGGAACTTGCACCAAGATAGGTGGCTGCGGTAGTCATTGCTAATACAAAGCCAGACATTGAACGGCTGCCGACATAATATTCAGATAAGAAACTGCCGCCCTTACGTTGTCGGTAAGCATAATATGCCACGCCAAATACAAACAAAAGATAGGCAATCAGTGGGATAACCATTTCCATATTCATCTCTTATTCCTCCACGTTGCCGTCTAAGTCGATATTTTGATACACCTTTTTCACCACGATGTACACCAATAGGGTGAACAGAAGCGGTAGAAAAACGCAAGAGAGTTCGAACCAAATCGGTAAACCTAGAATGCCTAATTTCACAGGGAAAAAGTAAGCTAAAATAATCCAGCCAAACATATAAAGAATAGTTAAGCCTAATGCCCATTGGGCCTCTCTCGTCAGTTGTTTTGTTTGCATAAAAACTCCTTTTGTGCTTTTGTTGTAGTGATAAAAAATCCCACAAACGTGGGAATTGATTAGTATTGCCAATTCTCAGGATCAATGCCAAGCTCACGCATTTTTTCTTTTGCTTTTTCTGGAATTTCATCGCTGCGTTCTTTCATTAAATCCTCGTCTGTTGGCAAAGGCTGTCCTGTGAATGCATGTAAAAAGGCTTCACAAAGTAGTTCGCTATTAGTGGCGTGACGCAGATTTTTAATCTGACGACGCGTACGCTCATTGGTTAAAATTTCCAACACCTTAATTGGAATTGATACGGTGATCTTCTTTACCTGTTCACTTTTTTTGCCGTGTTCTGCATAAGGACTAATGTATTCGCCACGCCAATCTTTCATATATTTTCCCCGCTAAAAATGGCGTTATTGTAATCAAATCTGAACCATATCGCAATCTAGACGTCTAGATTTCTATTGTGATTTTAATGCAGAAAGCTGTTGGTCTTTTGAGTATCGAACAGTACAATAACCGCATTGAGTTTAATAAGGAAATACTATGAAATTAAAAGCAACTGTATTGGTAACCGCAAGCCTATTATTGACCGCTTGTTCCTCTTCTATCGACCCGAATACGGGCGAACGCAAAGATCCACTTGAAGGGTTTAACCGTGCAATGTGGAACGTAAATTACAACTATCTCGATCCTTATGTGGTTAAACCAGTGGCAAAAGGTTGGCGTGACTACGTGCCAAGCCCTGTTAAAACAGGTTTAGTGAATGTAGCGAATAACTTGGATGAACCAGCGAGTTTCGTGAATCGCTTACTTGAAGGTGAAGTGAAAAAAGCGATGATTCACTTTAACCGTTTCTGGATTAACTCGGTATTCGGTATTGGCGGTTTAATCGACTGGGCAAGCAAAACACCAGACTTAAAACTTGATAACGGCAACCGTGAATTTGGCGAAACGCTTGGGCACTACGGCGTGGGAACCGGGGCATATATTATGGTGCCAGGCTACGGGCCAACTACGCCAAGACAAGCAGTCGGAAAGGTGGCAGATTCTGCATATCCCGTGCTTTCGCTCTTAACCACCCCTTGGACTATTGCAAAATTTGGTGTACAGGGTATTAACACCCGTGCAAACTTGCTTGACCAAGATGCATTAATTAAACAATCGCTCGACCCTTATGTAACTTTCCGTGAAGCTTATTTCCAAAACTTGGAATTTAAAGTAAACAACGGCAAGGCGAGCGACGACAAGGAAACGTTGTCAGAAGATGAGTTGAAGGGAATTGATTAAACAAAAATGGGTAAGAATAAACTTAATTATTCTTACCCATTTATTATTTAATATTCCTAATTACATCGCTACAATCACACATTCTGCCACACTTCTTGCATTAGATTGGGCAGTTGCAGCTGCTGTACGGTTTCCGATAGGGCCGACAAATACGCGATTCCAATCTGCTCCGCTAACAATACGGGCATTGAAGCCTGCCATAGCAAGGCGTGCTTGCATATTTTCAGCTTGTGCTTTGTTTTTGAATGCACCGCATTGAAGCCCGAAACTACCTGCTTTAGGTTGTGAAGCGGTCGGTTTTTCTTCCACTTTTGCAGGCGTTGCTTTTACTTGTTCTGCTTTCGCTTTCTCGGCTTCCGCTTTTTTCGCTAATTCTTGCTGTTTTTTCAATTCTGCTTGTTTGCGTTTTTCTTCAGCTAGTTTTTGCTCACGAGCCTTTTGGGCTGCGATCTCAGCATCAGACGGTGCTACTGGTTGTTCTGCTATAATTTCTGGTTCAGCAGGTTGCTCTGCGGCGGCTGGCTGTTCTGTTGTAAGGCGTGCTGTTTCTTCTTGTTTACGCTTTTCTTCTAATTGTGCCAATTGTTCTTTAGAAAGTTGAGCCGATTTTGGTTGCCCTTTGTTTGGATCAGTAACGACTTCACGAGTTTCTAGATCACGAATATAACTGTAAACTTCTTCTGGGCGACTTGGTAATGTTGTATTTTGTGTTACAGGTTTTACTGCAACTTGGTTAGGAGCAGCTGTGGTAGGTGTTGGAGCGTTTTCCTTTAGTAACCATAATCCCAATCCTAGTGCTAAAAATAGCACAATTACGATAGATAATATGGTAGAAACGCTCATTCCTTTACTTTTTTTAGGGCGAGCCATTGAGCTTCGAGACATATTTGTATAAACCTTAGAATAAAATAATCATAGTAGTAAATTCTACTGAAAAATAGCTCGCTTGCCTATCAATTGGGCAAGTTCAATTTTAAAATTTTTGTAAATTTTTGTTAAATTTACTGATTTTAGTCTGATTTTGCTGATAAATGTGACAAATAAACATCAAATCGGTGATTTTTGGTCGTTTGGCTGAAATCAGGTTTTTGATCTGCAATAAACGGTGCATAATCAGGGCGTTTGACGACCACGCGTTTGCGAGCCACTTGTTTTGCAGGCTGGAAAAAATCATCCGAGTCTAAATCCGCTCCCACCAAATGCTGGAACACACGCATCTCTTTTTTGACCAAAGCTCTTTTTTGTTTGTGCGGAAACATCGGGTCAAAATAGACTACGTCGACAGGCTTCGCATTGGCATTTGCATATTCACTAATGGTATGAAATGGCAGTAAAACCATCCTTGATTGCATAAATTCGCCAATTTCAGGATCTTGATAAGCACGCGTTAGCCCATCTTCTAGCAAAGCTGAAACCACAGGATTACGCTCAATCAATTGCACTTTGCAGCCAATCGCCGCTAGCACAAATGCATCACGTCCAAGTCCTGCGGTTGCATCAATTACAGTGGGTAAGTAGTCGCCCTTAATCCCTACTGCTTTTGCTACCGCTTCACCGCGACCACCGCCAAACTTACGGCGATGTGTCATTGTGCCATCCACAAAATTCACCGCAATTGCCCTGAGCTTCGGTTCGTCTAATTTGCGTAATTCCAAACGCTCAGGCGTTTTTACAAGGGCTAAAATCGCATCTGGATCGTGGCGTAATTGCCATTTTTCGCACATCGCTTGAAAGGCTTCAAGGTTGTTGCTTTCATTGATTAGTTGAATGCTCATTACAAAATATAATCTTTAAAAAGAGAATCAAAATGGGCAATAAGAGCAGCTTTTCCTGCCACATCTTCCGTTTCCCATGCTTGTTTGAGACAGTTTGCATCAAATTGCTGTTGATAAAGCTCCGCAATCGGAAAATAGCTAATATGCCAAGGCTCAATGCCAATGAGCTTACTTTCGTTGTTTTCAGGCATAAAGGGGAAGTAAAAACCAAACGTTTCAGCATTTGCCAACAACCAGTTGGTTAAACGCTGGAAGTAACCGCCTGTTTGATATTCCCACGGTTCAAGCATCAATTTTTTGCCCTCGGGCAGCACATCAGGATCGAAGAAATCGATCTCTGTTCCCCAGTGATGGCGGCTCGCACCTGGTACAGCAGACCAGCGTAAAATAGCTTGGCATTTTTGCCAATCGCTCAAGCCTTCCAGCTCTATCGCATTGCCTTTATCATCGTGCACTTTACGCTCGCCATTAAATTTGGCGTTCCAAATCAGTTTCTGGCGTTCAAAATCACGAAACGTGCTGGCAGGTTGTAAATTAAAGCCTGCATTTTTGGCAGCTTGCTGTAATGCTAAAAAAGCTTTTACCGCTTCTGGTTGCAAGGTGTGTTTGTCCGATAGTGCATTCGGCAATGCAATTAAATGCTCACGGTTTTTGCCTGTGAGAATATCGGTAAGGTTTGCAAAGTTTGGCATTTTTTTGACCGCTTGTTTAGATAAAATGTAGAACTATATTGTTTTTCGAGTAGAGGCGAGTGCAATACGTCCCTACAATTATTTAATCAACAATTTTTCCGCAATCTGGTAATACACCTCACCACATTTGCCCAAGTCGTCCACGTTGACGCATTCGTTGACTTTGTGAATGGTGGCGTTGAGAGGGCCGAATTCCACGACTTCAGCCCCCATTAAAGCGATAAAACGCCCGTCTGAAGTGCCGCCGCTCGTGTCTAAGCGAGGTGTAATTTGGGTGACATTTGCGACCGCTTGTTGGGCAGCTTGCACCAATTTTCCGTTACCTGCTAAAAATGGTTTTCCCGACAAATTCCAGCTAATTCGATGTTTTAATCCATATTTTTGTAACATTTCTGCTACTTTAGTTTTAATGATTTCATCGGTCACTTCGGTGCAATAGCGTAAGTTAAATTGCACATAAAGCTCCCCGGGGATCACGTTATTGCTGCCCGTGCCTGCTTTGATGTTGGCGATTTGCAAACTGGTTGGCGGGAAGAATTCGTTGCCGTTGTCCCATTGGTAAGTGGTGAGTTCTGTCAAGAAACCGAGCGAAGTATGTACAGGGTTTTCGGCAAGATGTGGATAAGCAACGTGTCCTTGCACGCCTTCAATGTAAAGCTCAGCAGTGATTGAACCGCGGCGACCGTTTTTAATTATATCTCCCAGCACTTTACCGCTTGAAGGTTCGCCCACCACGGCATAATGGATTGGTTCATTACGTGCCATTAAGGTTTCAACCACTTTTACTGTGCCATCTTTGGCGGAGGCTTCTTCGTCGGAGGTGATGAGTAAAGCGATTTTGCCAGCGTGGTTTGGGTTATTTTTCACAAAATTTTCTGCGGCAACTACAAGGGCAGCGAGCGAACCTTTCATATCGGCAGCCCCGCGTCCATAAAGAATGTTACCCACAATGTGAGCTTCAAACGGTGGGTAAGTCCACGCATTTTCATCGCCAACAGGTACCACATCGGTATGCCCAGCGAAAACAAGGCAAGGTTCGCCCTCACCGTGGGTTGCCCATAAGTTGAGCGTGTCACCAAATGGTAGCCATTCAATATTGAATCCGACCGCTTGCAAGCGTTCTGCAATCACTTGTTGGCAGCCTTCATCTTTGGGGCTGGTGGAAGGGCGTCGGATTAAGTTTTGAGCGAGGGAGATGATTTGTTGTTTCACGTTTTATACTTCCATTTCCTAGGGCTACATGTCCTCGGTTAGTGATAAATAAGTTCTTACGGAGTTTTTCTTATTTATTAAATACGTCTTTATATTCTGCTTCATTAAACCCAATTAACGCTTTGCCATCTTGTAAGATAATCGGGCGTTTGATAAGCGTTGGTTGCTCGGTTAAAACTTGTAATGCAGTTGCACGATCTAAGCTATTTTTAACCGCTTGATCGAGGTTACGCCAAGTCGTCGAGCGTTTATTTACAAGCGTTTCCCAACCAAAGGTTTGTTCTGCTTGTTCAAGCCAAGCGGTATCTAAACCATCAACGCGATAATCGTGTAATTGATGTGGGATCTGGTTATCCGCTAGCCATTTCAACGCTTTTCTGACGGTGTCACAATTTTTAATGCCATATACTTTAATCATTTTTCTTCCTTATTCTACGCTATTCATTGCTTGCCAAATACTCAAGGCTTCAGCCGTTTCGGCAACATCGTGCACGCGGACGATTTTTGCCCCGTTTTGTACCGAAAGCAATGCTCCCGTTACACTGCCTATTACACGCTGATCCACAGGTTTGCCTGTGATCGCACCAATCATCGATTTTCTGGAAAGCCCTGCCAACACAGGAAAGCCCGAATCAGCAAAGGCTTTGAGATGTTTCAATAATTGATAATTATGCTCGACCGTTTTGCCAAAACCAAAGCCAACATCCAAAATAATATGCTCTTTAGGAATACCCGCAAGCGTACATTCTAAAATGCGGTGGTTTAAAAAATCTGCTACTTCTTCGACGACATCCTCATAATGCGGGGCTTGTTGCATCGTTTGCGGCGAGCCTTGCATATGCATAATGCAGACAGGTAAATCAAGTTCTGCGGCGGTCTCTAGTGCATTTGGTTCTGTTAATGCACGAATATCATTGAGAATATCCGCCCCTGCTTTTGCTGACTCGCGGAATACTTCTGCCTTTGAGCTATCCACTGAAATCAAACAATCAAAGCGACTTCTAACGGCTTCAACAAGCGGTACAACTCGCTCAATTTCTTGAGAAACGGTCACAGTTTCTGCATTCGGACGGGTCGATTCGCCACCAATGTCGATAATGTCTGCCCCATCATTGAGCATTTTTTCTACTTGAAACAGTGCTTTATCAAGCGAAAAAAACTTGCCTGAATCCGAGAACGAATCAGGCGTGAAATTCAAAATCCCCATAATATTGGGATGGGTTAAATCCAACAAGCGGTCAGATTTTTGTTGGTTTTTGAAATGGATTTGCATTTTGTTCTCCTTTTTCGACCGCTATTTTTCCGCTCGTAACTTCGCCAATACTGCTTTCATTTTTTTATCTAAAGGTGCGGTAATCACCATCTCCTCACCCGTTCTGGGGTGTTCAAAACGGATAGAATAAGCGTGCAAGAACAGGCGATTTAAGCCAATTTGTTGTATTTTTTGGTCGAAATCACGGTCGCCATATTTATCATCACAAGCAATCGGATGCCCTGCATATTGAGTATGAACACGGATTTGGTGCGTTCGTCCTGTTACTGGCGAAGCTTTCACTAAAGTGGCAGAAGGGTAGCGTTCTTCAATAGAAAAACGGGTTTCCGACGGCTTGCCCGCTTCGCTCACTTTTACCATTCTTTCACCGCTTGCCAGTTCATTTTTGAGTAGTGGTGCTTTCACTACTTTGACGTGTGATTGCCATTGCCCTCGTACTAATGCTAAGTAATCTTTTTGTACGACTTTTTCACGCAGTTGCTCGTGTAAATTGCGTAATGCTGAGCGTTTTTTAGCAACGAGCAGAATGCCCGATGTATCTCGGTCGATACGGTGTACTAATTCTAAAAAACGTGCTTGCGGACGTAACGCGCGCAAGGCTTCAATTACGCCAAAACTCAAACCGCTTCCGCCGTGCACGGCAATGCCAGAAGGCTTGTTGATAACTAACATCACTTCATCTTCATACAAAATTTGGCTTTCTAGTTCCGCCACTTTGTTGAGTTTGGTTGAAACGGGCACTTCGTTTTTCTCTGCCACACGCACAGGTGGCACACGCACGACATCATCTTCTTGAAGTTTGTATTCTGGCTTAATTCGCCCTTTATTGACGCGCACTTCGCCCTTACGCACGATGCGATAAATCAAACTTTTCGGCACGCCTTTCAGTTTCGCCAAAAGAAAGTTATCCAAGCGTTGCCCTGCTTCATCATCGGAAATGGTGAAAAATTGCACGCTGGCACTGATTACTTTTTCTGTTGTCATAAAATGTGAAATTTAGAGATAATATTACTTTAAATTCTATCACAAACGCCCTCTTTTTCGGGCAAATTCAACAAAAAGGATCAAAAATGTCAGAAACAGCTCAAACAGCAACGCAAAATATTGATGTGGTGGCGACCACAGAAAAATTACTTCAAAAAGTAGATACAATGAGTATTGATGCGATTTTGCACGATTATTTAATCCCTTACGGCACCAAAATTGTGCTTGCGATTGCAATTTTTGTAATCGGCAAATGGCTTGCTAAGGCGATTAGCAAACTGATGAGTAAGGCAGTGTTAGCCTCAACCAAAGACGAAATGTTACAAAGTTTTGTCCGCTCAATCAGCTATTTCTTGCTACTTTTAATTGTGGTTATCGCCTCGCTTTCTCAAATTGGCATTAACACCAGCTCTCTTGTTGCACTGATTGGTGCAGCTGGTTTGGCGATAGGTTTGTCGCTACAAAATTCGCTACAAAATTTTGCAGCAGGTGTAATGTTGTTAATTTTTAAACCTTTCCAAAAAGGCGATCAAATTGAAACGGGTGGCACAGTCGGCACCGTGCAACAGATGGGTATTTTAGTACTTGAACTTCGCACTTCAGATAACAAAACGGTATTGATTCCCAACGGTAGCGTATTCTCAAGCAAAATTACCAACTATTCAGCAAACGACACTCGCCGTTTAAATTTTGTGTTTGATATTGCTTATGATGCGGATCTAAAAAAAGCGAAAGAGATTATCAGCCAGATTCTTGCCAATGAAAGCACTATTTTACCGACACCTGAGCCAAGTGTATCGGTCAGCGAACTGGCGGCGAGCAGTGTGAAATTAGGGGCTCAAGGCTGGGTTACGACCGCCAACGCTTCATCCACATATAGCCGTATATTAGAAGAGGTTAAATTAGCCTTCGACGAAGCAGGCATTGTCATTCCATTTAACCAATTGGATGTGAATTTGACCGGAACGGATAAATTATAAATGGATAAAACCTTGGAGAAATCTAAGGTTTTGTTTTAGATAAAGGGATTAAATAACTCTACACCCATATGCTCAAAATCTTTAGTATTTCACCTTGCTGGGGATCTTTTCTTTCCATTCCTAAAACACCGCGTTCTAATTCCATTATCACAATGAGATTTGTGTAGATTTGTTCAAGGGAGATGGTACTAAGCCACTCTTTTACACCGATATTACATTTACCAAACTTAAGGCCACGAATTTCACTAATCACATTTGTATCAAATAAATACATTTAAAACTCCACAGGGCGGTGTTGTGCTTTTGAACGCGGTGGTATTTCAAACTCAATATCTACACAAGCTGGGTTATCATCAGCTAAGAGATCCGCAATACTTTTCTTAGATGCATAATCCCGTTTTTCATATTCGGAATAGCCCATTAACACAAAATAGACTAGAAAATAATCAATAAGCAAACATAAATTTCTTACAACTCTTTTGGCATTTTATTTTCTGGCGTGTAGAATAATCCAATAAGGAGAAATAGATGGCAGATTACCCAATTGACTGTGTGATGGCGTTTGATAAGCAGGCTTATCAAGCGATTGATAAGTTGTTGGCGGAAGAAGGTATTAAACGCGATCCGAATTTGGATTACACCTGTGCAATGTATGATGAAGAGGGCGAGATTATCGCCACGGGCAGTTGTTTTGCTAATAGTTTGCGATGTTTGGCAGTCTCCTCAGCACATCAAGGCGAGGGGCTGATGAATGCGATTGTAACCCATCTTATCAATGGACAGTACGAACGGGGCAATCCACATATTTTTCTCTACACTAAATGCAATTCAGCGAAATTTTTCCAGAGTTTGGGCTTTTATGAGATTGCTCGCATTGAAGGTAAGTTGGTTTTTATGGAGAACCAACGCAAGGGATTTGCAAATTATTTAGCAAATTTGGCCGCTTGTGTGCCCGAACTAAAGCCTGAACAGAAGATTGCAGCGATTGTGATGAATGCCAACCCGTTTACGCTAGGGCATCAATATTTGGTTGAAAAGGCATCTCGTGAGAACGATGTTGTATATCTCTTTGTAGTTAGCGAAGATAAAAGCCTCGTGCCGTTTGCGGTGCGTAAGCAGTTGGTGCAAGTAGGTGTAGCTCATTTGCCAAATGTGCATTGCTTGGATACCGATTCTTATATGATTAGTTCGGCAACGTTTCCAAGCTATTTCCAAGAAAACGAAAATGCGGTGATTGAGAGCAACGTATTGCTTGATTTGCAGATTTTCAGCCAGATTGCTAATGCATTAGGTATTCAACGTCGTTATGTAGGTGATGAACCTTTTAGTCGTGTGACGAATCTCTACAACCAAATTATGCAGGCGGAATTGCCGAAAGTGGGGATTGAGTGTGTGGTTGTGCCTCGTAAAGCGAATGAAGGGCAAGCGATTAGTGCCTCTAGCGTGCGTGCAGCAATACAAGCGGGCGATTTTGCAAAAGTTTCTGCAATGTTGCCTGAGAGCAGTTACCAATTTTTATTGAGTGCGGAAGGGCAGAAAATCGTGCAACGCATTCAGCAAGCAGAGAACGTGATTCATTATTAATTTTTAAGGGGATAAAAATGGCTTTTAAATATAAAGTGATTGGTTTTGACTTGGATGGCACGCTGATTAACACCTTGCCAGATTTAACGTTGGTGGTGAACTCGATGTTCTTAGAGCACGGTTTGCCAACGGTTACGCAAGAAAAAGTGCTCAGCTGGGTGGGTAAAGGTGCAGATATTTTCTTCCAAAATTCGGTAAATTACACAGGAAAACTGTTTGATGCAACGCAGTTAGTAAGCCTACGTGCGAGTTTTGATAAGTTCTATGCCACTTATGTCTGCGAAGAGAGCACGCTTTATCCGCACGTAAAAGAAACGTTGGAAGCCTTGAAAGCTAAAGGATTTACGCTAGTAGTGATTACCAACAAACCAACCCATTTGGTTGAGCCTGTATTAAGTGCATTTGGGATTTATTCGCTCTTTAGTGAAACCTTGGGCGGGCAATCATTGCCGAAAATTAAGCCAAATCCAGATCCGATGTGGTTTATCTGCGAAAAATTCGGTATTCAGCCAAGCGAATTGCTTTTTGTGGGTGACTCTGAAAATGATGTGATGGCCTCAACAAGAGCAGGTTGTGATGTTGTTGGTTTAACTTACGGCTACAACTATAATGTGCCAATTGAGCAAGCAAATCCAACATTTGTGACGTCAAACTTTGCAGATGTGTTAGATATTGCGACAAAAGAAATCTAATTTCCGGAGGTGCGAGAGAGTAAAAAAGAGTGTTTTTGTCTAAAAAATGCTTATTTTGGACTTAATTTGTGCAGTGTTAAAGATGTTTTTAAAAATATGTTTGACTTAATTTTAAGATTCTCTATAATGCACTTCGTTATTCAGTTTTACTGAATGATGCAATGAAAAGTTGCCCGAGTGGCGGAATCGGTAGACGCAAGGGATTTAAAATCCCTCGCCTTTCGGGGCGTGCCAGTTCAAGTCTGGCCTCGGGCACCATTTAAATTACCAAATATGCGGGAATAGCTCAGTTGGTAGAGCACGACCTTGCCAAGGTCGGGGTCGCGAGTTCGAGCCTCGTTTCCCGCTCCATTTCTTAAAAGAAAATAAATGATAGCACCTTAAGGTGCTTTTTTTATATCTATAATTTTTCTGCTTGTTTTCTTATTTCCTTAAATTTTTAACCTCTTTGCTTCATTCCTTGTTTAGGCGTAGCATAATGGTATTTGTTTTTATTGATGAGGAATATAAAATGTCAAAAACACTCCAACAAAAAGCGGACGAAGCCCGCAATATGTGTAAATTAAAAGGCGATTCAATGCTAGATAACGCCGATCGCCAAATTGCTTTTGAGGCTGTTTATGATAGCGAAGCACAAGCCCAACAAGCGGTGGAATATTTCACCCAGAAAGCAAGAACGGTGGAAACCGAACCTTGCCAAATTAGATCAGAAATCACACCGCTTGCAGAGGGCTTTTTAATGAAGATGTGGATTGAATTTAGTTGCCAAGCAGAAGTGGTGTTATTTCAAATGGCGGTGAGATAAACGTAAAAGGCTGAAATGATGTAAATGCATCCTTTCAGCTTTTGTTATTGTCATACTAGCCCTTAAACATCGGTAGCTTTTCTGCCATCGCCAACAAATGGAAAATTGCGGTGCAGATGCCGAAAATAAAGACTAAAAAAACGACTGCTTGATTGCCTCTTTTTGTTTTGTAAGCCAGCCACGCAGGGATAATACAAGTCCAAAGTGTTGCAATCGCACCCGCATAGCCAATCGCTTTTAAAAAGCCAAGTGGCGAGAGCAGCGAGAAAATCAATGGCGGTAAAAAGGTAACCGCCCAAGATTTGGTTCTGCCCGCTTTATCATCAGAAAAGCCAAAGAAATCCGCCAAGAAATCAAAAGTACCAAGTCCTACGCCAATAAATGAGGATAAAATCGCGGCAATCGAAAAAGCATGCAAGGTTTGCGAAATTTTCCCCACTTCGATCTGTTCGCCAATATGTTGTAACAGCACGCCTAAATCGCCATTGCTTGCCAAAATTGGGGCAAAATTCTCACGTGGCAATACACCAAAAATGCTGATAATCCAGAGTAAATAAAGTACCAGTGCAATAAAAGTGCCGCCCGCAATCGCCCATTTTGCCTTGCGTTCTTCGCCATAATAGGCTCGCATGGAAGAAACTGAGTGATGGTAGCCAAACGAAGTCAGCGCAATCGGCAACACCGAAAGGCTGTATTTGGCATATTCGCTGTTCTCATTCGACAAATCCCACAGCGTGTTCAAATCAATATGGCTAATCAACCCTGAAATGCTTAAGCAGAATGAAATCGCCATAAAGGAAATCAGCACAATTGAGATGCGATCAACCAAATGGGTGGAGTACCAAACGAAAAATGAGAAAATCGCGACGAAAATGACCGACCAAATTCGACCGCTTGCCTCACCAAAATCAAGATATGGCTTGGCTAAGTTTTGCAGAATATCGCCTGAAGCCGTGATATAGGCGTAGAGCAAAATACCGCCGACAAAATAGACTGCCAGATTGTTAATAATGTTAATAGGCTTGCCTAGCACCGCTTGGGTAACAGTGTTAAAAGAAGCGCGAATGGGGTGGTCTTGATATACTTCCAGCAATAGCCAGCCTGAGAGCATCATCGTGATCATCGTCAGCGTAATCGCCGCGAGCGTCCAGCCCGTCCACGCCCCCGCACCAGATATCGGCAAACCGAGCATTCCCGCTCCCACGCAAACGCCCGTAATGATGCACGCACCACCAAAAAGAGAAGGTTGTTTTTTCACAAAAATTCCTATCAAAATAAAACGCAAGCGGTCGTTTTTGGTAATCTTTTTCGGCATTATGTAGCAGTTGCACAAAGTCCGAAAATTGACTAAAACCGCATTCCAAATTAAGTGCCTTTCCTAGATGATCTTGCGAAAGGCATTTATTTTTCCTGAAATTCTACGCGATTTTTCACGCAAATTCTTCATTTTCCGTTACTTTAGACGTGATAAATCCGCTCGACCGTGATTTCGGTAAGCTAATTATCCCTTTCTATTTAAATTTGATGAAATATCGCTAAGGCTATTGCAATCTACGCAGCTAACAGCATTTCATCGTACTTCATTTGTTCTTCTAGTCGCTTGAAGTAGTTTTGTGAAATTTCTTCGGGGGCAAAGGCTTTCATTCCGATTAACTCACCTTGACGGTGATTTCCTTGCCAGTAACCGACCCACTCTTTGAGTGGCAATACCCATAGACAGCGTTGAAGCACGTCGGAGAATAATTCACCATTCGATTTTCTACGATTGTCTGACATAAATGCCGCTTGATTGGCGTAATGTAAGGCGTATTTATTATCGGTTTTGTGATGTACGCCACGATGTAAATCGCGGAAACGTGCGTTAAAGGATTCTGCAAGATTATTGTTTATGCCTTTGGCACTAAAGGCTTCTTGATGGTTTACCGACCAGCGTGTGTAATGAAAATCAAGATTGTTGTAGGCAGGGTTTTCATCACACATAATATCACTACCTGCTTTTACAAAACGTTGGTTCAATGCAAAAACTGTATCGGTATTTTCGTTGTAATCCATTGCCACAATAGTACGGTTTGAACCCCACATTTGTTCATCATTAGCAGAGCGTTGATTTAGGCTAATAATGCAGCGTTTAGTCGGTCTAAATTTGGGAAATTTCCGTCCTTTTTCGTCCGCTTGTTGGCGTTGTTTGTGGTTGTTCTTACGGAAATTAGTTGGGCGTAGGGTAAAGTTAATCCACATTCCATCTTCGTGAACTTCGCCTGACAATGAACTTAAATCGCGCGTTTTAAATAAGGCTTCGCGAACTTTCCCGCAAAGTACAAATGCCGTTTTGTAATTCAAATGGAGAAGGCGACTAACATCAATCGAACTGATGCCTTTTGAGCAACTTACCATCATCACAAGGACCGCAAGAATATCGACTAATTTAACCTTATGAAAAGCGAAAACAGTATTTGTAGTGATATAGAAATGGCGTTCGCAATGCTTGCAGCACCAACGTTTACGAGATTCAAGGAAGTAGGCTTCGTGACGAATGCCACAATGCGGACAGCATACATCACAAATATTATCAGGGTTTCCCCAACGGTGAGTTTTTAAAAGGTGAAAAGCATCTTCTTCTGTAAGTCGTAAAATATCTTTTAAGTTGATGTTTTTTGATTTGCTTGAAAGTAAATAATGTTGAGCCATTGCGAATTTCCTTGTGTAGTACAAGGTATTCGAGACTGGCTAAACGCCAGACACGAAAAATCGCCCACCTGAAAATCTCAAGTCGGCTCAAAGCGTTTATGCCTCGAATACCGTATTACTCACAAGGAACTTGTGGAAAAGCTCATTTAACAATGAGATAAATTGCGAGTGTTAAAAACAGAAAAATCCTGCTGCCTACACATTCGCACACACCCATTCAGGGGTGAGGCTACATTTAAAGTTGCATTCTTTGGCTAGTTGTATCATTTACAGGGAAAACTTCCTTGTAAACTCAGTTAAATGTAGTCCTTTAAAGTGTTTTCGTCAAACAAAAAAGCAACCTCTTTTGAAGTTGCTTCCGAGTGTTATTTATTGCCACTCTTCTTCGTAATCCTATTATAGGATTTTCACCAAATTTATTCGATTCGGCGTTGTCTTATACTGCTCTAATTACGATTGAAAAAATGACAAAATTTGCCTCACCGATAGCAGTGATTAGCATAATTAATATATATAGCAAACCAACTAGATAAAGTTGAAGAAGATGCTTGCCGTTTTATACAATTATATTAAATGAGCATATATAATCTTATTTCTACCTCTTAGATGTAAAAACTTTTCAGCAGATGAAAAATCTTCATAATTTTTAGAGTTTTGTAATTTATTTCCTTTGGTTACATTGTCAATATGTTTAATTGATATAAAACGATATGAGAAACCATCAAAAGGAAGGTTTAAAGATGATTTATGTCTAAACAAATTAGAAAAATTACTTATTATAGCTTCAATATATTTAAGGATACAAAAGCCACCTTTTAATTGAGCAATAATATGTTCTTCACTATGAGATGAAGATTTTAGTTCAATTATAAATATAGTCTTATTTTCTGAATCAATTAGAAGATAATCTGCTTTCTTGCATAAATAATGTTCAAAATCTTTTTTATTTTTGCATTCATCATCACTAGAGCTAATAAAAATATTCCTAGTTTCTAAGAATTTTTCATCCAGTCTAATTAGAATGCTCTCTTGAGGAACATTTAAAAAAGTAAAAGTATACAACAACCTTTCATTCTCATCCATCTCAAATAATTGCAAACAGATTTTCCCATCTTTTATGTAAGGCGCTTCAATTATTTCCTTTCTGGTTACCTTTTTTATGTACTCTAACATACTAAAACCTAAATTTCTGAAGAGAACGCAATTTCATCCATAATGTTATTCATATCTTGAATTGTATCGTCAAAAGTTGGAAGTTTGATTCCATCTATGTCATTAATTTCGCAAGCGTATAAGTTTACATAATTATCTTGACTTTTTGATAAGAATACATTAATTCTCGTTAAGTCCAGTAAACTATTTAACTCATATTTCACATTGGATATTTTATTGATGTTTGGTAAAATATTTTTTCTACTATTTAATATACATAAAATAGATAATTCTTTTATAATATAATCACTATGTGTTGTAATTAATATTTTTAGACCGCAATTTATTAATTTAGCAAAAAGTCTAGCTAACTTCCTTTGGTTTTCTGGATGTAGATTTAATTCAGGTTCATCTATTATTATTAGATCGCCCTCTTCTGCAAAAAATTTCAAATAAACACCTAAATCACATAAAGAACGAATAGAGCTAGAACTTTCCATCATTGATAACTCTAAGCTCTCATTATGAGGAATAAATCTAACTTCTTCATTATCATCATCAATTAAATATTCCCCACCTATTAAATCCCTAAACTCATCAAGAAGATAGTCGTGCTTTTTTATAAATGGGCTTAATTCTCTATATGTAAAAAATAAATCTTGAACAAACTTAAGATTATCTCTTATTGGTAAAGGATATGCACTAAATTTGTTTCTATTAGTTCCAGCAAATAAATCCTTAATAGACTTTTTGTTATAGAAAAACTCATCATAAACTCTACTTCTGGATAAGGTTATTTCCTTTTGAAAAAGTGAAATACCGCTTCTTTCAACGCTAGAAATAAAAGCATTTGGTATTTTATTTAGAATAACTTCCCTTATTATAGCTTTAATTTCATTATTAATTGCGAAATAAAGTAAATCATAACTTAGCTCATCTTTATTTTTTAAACTTTCATTTTCTACACTTGTTTTTATTATAGAAAAATATTCATCCTCTTCTCTTTTTTTTATTTCAATTGCAAAACCGCCAAGAAAAGAAAGTCTATTAAAATGAATATCTTTTATATTAAAGTCATCTAATAATTTTAATGAAGAATCATTAAAAGCTTTATTTTTGCTAGAGAATAAATTAGGTATAGTTCTAGAGAGTTGTTGTGTCAAATCATCTTTAACAAAGTCTTTTAAACGATTTATTGATATTCTTACTTCTTCATCTTTAGAAGTCTCAAAAATCATTAAATCATCTTTAAAAAAATCTGATGTTTTAAATCTACGATTTTCAATAAAATCCATAAATCCATATAAAGTATACG
>NZ_QEQF01000013.1:0-19891 GCF_003253115.1 Pseudohaemophilus paraphrohaemolyticus
TTAATAGAAAAAACAGATAATATAACAGTATCAAAATTTTTCTCAATTTTCACAATGTCAACATTATCATCAATATAGTTATTATTTAGTAATAAATTAGCATTCTCACCTAAATAGATGTCATCTTCAAAAATACAAATATAATCAAGCTCTTTTTCTTTAGCTAAAGAATATAAAGCGATATGGCTTAATGCACAAGCTATTTCTCCTTTAGTAAGAGGGCTATTAGAAATATCAATGCCTAATTCTTTCGCTTTTAATTCTAGATTATTTGGGGTAATAGCATCAAAAAATTCAAAGGTAATATTTTGCTTACCAAATTCTTTGGTAATATGCTCTCTTCGATCAGTTGCTGTTGTTAAACTAATTACATAATTGTGTTGTATATTTTGCATAAATCACCATTTGCAAATTTTTCTAAAAATTCGACCGCTTACAAACTTGGTAATTCTGTCATTGCCCAACGAGGTTTTACACTCACACTTAAATCGGTTTGCTCACCATGTTTTAAGCGAAGGAAGCCTGTGTAAGCAATCATCGCGCCGTTGTCAGTACAAAATTGCGGTCGAGGGTAGTAAACCTCTCCGCCAAGGGATTTCATCATTTCGGCTAAATCGGCACGGAGCTGTTTATTTGCACTCACACCGCCCGCCATCACTAAGCGTTTATAGCCTGTTTGTTGTAAGGCTCGTTTGCATTTGATGATGATGGTATCGACTACCGCTTGTTGGAAGGCGTGAGCGATGTCGCAACGGGTTTCGTCATCTAATTTACCGTTCTCATCAAAATTAGTATTAATGGTGTTTGCGGCAAACGTTTTTAAGCCTGAAAAGCTAAAGTCTAAGCCAGGACGATCCGTCATTGGGCGAGGGAAAACAAAGCGATTTGGCGTGCCTTTTTCCGCTAATTTTGAAACTGCCACACCAGCTGGATAATCCAATCCAAGCAGTTTACCTGTTTTATCAAAGGCTTCACCCGCAGCATCGTCGATAGATTCGCCAAGCAATTCATATTGCCCAACACCATCCACTTTCACTAATTGTGTATGTCCGCCTGAAATAAGTAGTGCGACAAAAGGAAATTCTGGCGGGGCCTCTTCCAACATTGGAGCGAGTAGATGCCCTTCCATATGATGTACGCCGAGTGCGGGGACGCTCCACGCATAGGCAAGCGAACGGGCTATAGTTGCTCCTACTAATAGCGCACCAACTAAGCCCGGGCCTGCGGTATAAGCCACGCCATCAATCTCGCAAGCGGTCAAATTTGCTTCTTTTAATGCAGCTTCTATCAGTGGCACGGTTTTGCGGATATGATCACGTGAAGCCAATTCTGGCACCACGCCGCCGTAGTCTGCGTGCATCTCAATTTGGCTGTAAAGCTGGTTGGCAATTAAGCCTTTTTCTTCATCATAAATGGCAACGCCTGTTTCATCACAAGAAGTTTCAATGCCGAGAATTTTCATACTATGCTTTAAATACTAAAGCCACAGAAGCATTGAGCCGCTGTGGCAAAATTAAAATGAAATTAAATTAGAACTGTTCGCCGTAAGCAGGTTTGGTTACGTTTGGATACTCTTTGCCCTTATTTGCTTCAATCAAGGTTTCCACTTTCTGAGCTGAATCATTCAAGCCCATTTGTTCAAATGCTTTTTTCATATAAGGTAAGGCTTCAGCAGTTGCTTTTGCATCAGGATAGAAACGCATCATTTCTTCTACACGGTTGGTCATTGCCACATAAGCATCACGCTTGTCGTAGAATTTCACCACTTCAAGTTCGTGTTCTGCCATACGGTTTAGCAAATAGCCCATCCATTGTTGTGCTTCTGGCGCATATTTGCTGTTAGGAAAATCACGCACGATGGTTTGGAAGCTACCGTAAGCGTTACGCACCGCATCAATTGAGCGAGAGGCACGGTTTACACCAAAGAAATCCTGAATGAAATTGTCGCCTAAACGAGCATTTGAGAGTGCTGCTAGATAGAATACATAATCTGTATGAGCACTATTTGGGTAAGCACGCACAAAACGTTCTGCAATATCTAATGCTTTATAATATTCGCCTACTTTATATTGTGCATAAATTAAGCTCAATTGCGTTTGTTCGCCAAATTGCCCTTGAGCATTGCCTTTTCCTCCAATGGCATCTAAATAGCGGATCGCTGAGTTATAATCGCCATCTTGCAAGTAAGTTTGACCTTTATTATAAAGATCTTGAGCTGATGCTTCTTCGAGTTCTTTATTTGAATTTGAGCAACCCACAACGAATAAACCCGCTAACATAAGCGAAGCAAGAGAAGTAAATTTACGCATAATAATATTACCTTAAAGAGATAAAAAGTGTCTAAGATCAAAAGTTAATGTACAATACTTACAATAGACCAAAGGCACTTCATTAAGTTCGTACGAATTGCCTTATTTTATAACACGCTCACAAATAAGCAATAGATAATAGATTAAATAGGAATGGACAAATGGCTCAACAGATGACGCTAACTGCAGAGGTTTCTGCCGATTTATTAGGTGCAAGGCTTGATCAGGCACTTGCGCAACTTTTCCCCGATTACTCACGCTCACGTTTAAAAGTTTGGATTGAAAACGATTTAGTAAAAGTAAATGGCAAAGTAGTCAATAAAGCACGTGAAAAAGTTTTTGGTGGCGAACTGATTGAAGTATTGGCAGAAATTGAAGAGGAAGTGCGTTTCGAGCCGCAAAATATCCCACTTAATATCGTGTATGAAGATGACGATATTATTGTGATCAATAAACCTAAAGATTTAGTTGTTCACCCTGGTGCGGGTAATCCAGATGGCACAGTATTAAATGCACTGCTCTATCATTACCCACCGATTGCAGAAGTGCCACGTGCGGGCATCGTGCACCGTCTGGATAAAGATACAACAGGCTTAATGGTGGTGGCGAAAAATATTCCCGCTCAAACCCATTTAGTGACAGCACTGCAAAAACGTCAAATTACCCGTGAATATGAAGCGGTTGCGAGTGGCATTATGACTCAAGGTGGTAAGGTTGATGAGCCAATGGCACGCCACCCAACTAAACGCACCGCAATGGCAGTACATCCAATGGGTAAACCTGCAGTCACGCATTACCGCATTATGGAGCGTTTCCGCAACTATACCCGTTTGCGTTTACGCTTGGAAACAGGGCGTACACACCAAATCCGCGTACATATGGCACACATTGCTCACCCTCTTTTAGGAGACCAACTTTACGGCGGACGTCCCCGCCCTCCTAAAGGTGCAAGTGAAGAATTTTTAGCAGTATTACGTTCATTTCAACGCCAGGCACTACACGCTGCAATGCTACGTTTAGAGCATCCAATCACTGGCGAATTGATGGAATGGCACGCGCCTCTACCAGAGGATTTTGTTGAGCTCATCCAGGCCTTAAAAGACGATTATGCGTTGTATAAGGATCAGTTGGATTATTAATCCTAAAATAAAGGCTTAATAAATTAATATTAAGCCTTTATTTTTCACTATTCTTAGTTAATTTTTGTGGTACTTTTTCTAAACGCTCAGGCTGCCTATCTAACAAATAATCCAACACCATTCCCGCTCGTGCAAAAAATTCTCTTATTCGCACTTTGAAATGTCCTTCTGGATATTTGGCAACAAAACAAACTGCATCAATATTTCGTGTTTTCGCTATAAACATCGCTCGTTCACAATGAAAACGCTGACTAACCACCACAAATGGCGGTAATCTAAATACTTTAGCAGCTCGAATAATTGAATCTAATGTGCGATAACCTGCAAAATCTTGTTGAATTTGCACCGCTTGCACACCTTGTCTTCGGAGATCATTCGCCATTACCCGTGGTTCATTATAGTAAGGCGTTTTGTTATCGCCACTAACTAAAAGTTGTTGTACTTTGCCTTGTTTAATCAAATCACGAGCAGTTTCAATCCGATATTTATAATAGAGATTGGGTGCACCTGTGGTGTAATATTTCGCCGTGCCAAGCACTACTGCCGTCTGATAATGAGGTAGTTTATTGACATCAGTATAAATACGATCTCGTACCCAGTAGCTTGTTGCGATATCAATTACAATCAGTAAAAAACTTAGTGCAATAAGCAGCCAAAATCCCCATTTTAAGGCAGCCCAAAAGGCTCTTTGAAGAAGAGCTAAATGGACTTTAATAGTGTTATTGGGGAATAGGTTAAACATAATCAGTCACAATTTATAACGGCTTAAATCGATTTTATTGAACTCACTTTAAAATAACAAGTTATAGATTAGCTTTCTAGACGTTTAGACGGCTAAAATTTCTTGACAAACTACCTTGCTCTCGCTACCTTACGCATATTTCATCTCGCAAGCGGTAAAAATTCTGCTTTATTTTGCAAATCAAGGTTATATGGTACAAAGTATTACACTATTTGAGGATAAACCTTTCTCATTGGCACTCGGTGGCGAACTTTCGCCTATTCAAGTGGCATATCAAACCTATGGCACATTAAACGCAGAAAAAAGTAATGCAATACTGCTCTGCCACGCGCTGACAGGCGATGCAGAACCCGCTCTTTCTGGTATGGATAAAGGTTGGTGGCAAGATTTTATCGGTCCAAATCTCGCATTTGATACCAACAAATACTTTTTTATCTGCTCAAATGTTCTCGGAGGCTGCAAAGGCACAACGGGTCCCTCTTCATTCAATCCGAGTACTGGAAAACCTTACGGCAGCCAATTTCCTCTCATTTTGGTACAAGATATTGTAAAAGTTCAAAAAGCCTTGATTGACACATTAGGCATTTCCCACTTACACGCGGTTATCGGCGGCTCTTTCGGTGGGATGCAAGCCACCCAATGGGCAATTGATTACCCTGATTTTCTTGATAATGTTATCAATCTTTGCTCTTCGCTTTCAATGAGTGCAGAAGCGATTGGTTTTAACCACGTGATGCGTCAGGCAATCATTAACGATCCGCATTATAACAACGGCGATTATTACGATGGCATAGCACCCGACAACGGCTTAAAAATTGCTCGAATGCTAGGAATGCTTACCTATCGAACCGATGTGCAGCTCGCAAAAGCCTTTGGACGTGAAATCAAGCAAAATGGGCAATTCTGGGGCGACCATTTTCAAGTAGAATCTTACTTAAGCTATCAAGGTGTGAAATTCTTAGATCGCTTTGATGCCAACAGCTACTTACGTTTATTGCGTGCATTAGATCTATATGATCCTGCATTTAATTATCCAAATTTAAATACCGCTTTGGCTAAAATTAAGGCTAATTACATCCTGATTGCGATTACCAGCGATCAGCTATTCAAATTACGTGATGTACAAAAAAGTCGTCAGCAATTGCAAGATGCGGGCGTAAATTTAACCTATCACGAGCTCAACTCTAATTTTGGGCACGACTCGTTTTTAGTCGATTATGCCTTTTTTGAGCCGTTGATTAAGCAAGCATTGAATAGATAAACAATATCGTCAATTATGTAAAGAAATCGTTTTCCTATCACTAAAATCGGAAATTTTCGTTATAATAGAGCGTTAATTTTTATTTTTAGAGACAAATATTATGGCGACAATTAAAGATGTAGCGAAATATGCGGGGGTTTCCACCACCACCGTTTCACACGTCATCAACAAAACCCGTTTTGTGGCGGAGGATACCACTAAAGCAGTGTGGGATGCAGTGCAAGCCCTCAACTACTCCCCAAGTGCTGTAGCACGTAGTTTAAAAGTAAACACCACCAAATCTATCGGGATGATTATTACCACAAGCGAAGCCCCATTCTTCGCAGAGATTGTGCTTGCGGTGGAAGAATATTGTTACCGTCAAGGCTACTCGCTCTTTTTGTGCAACACGCAAAATAACCCAGAAAAAATCCAAAACCACTTGGATATGTTAATCAAAAAGCGCGTTGATGGCATTCTGGTAATGTGTTCGGAATATACCGAAAAATCACTTGCACTATTTAATGGCACAAACGTGCCAATGGTGGTCATGGATTGGGGTACGCATGATGGCAAAAGCGATCGCATTTTAGATAACAGCTTTGAAGGCGGTTATTTAGCGACTAAACATTTAATTGAGAACGGCCATAAAAAAATTGGCGTAATTGCAGGAAAATTAGAAAAAACGACCGCTAGAACACGCTTTGAAGGTTTCTTAAAAGCGATGAATGAAGCGAATTTGTCTATTGAACAGAAATGGATTGTAGAAGGCGATTTTGAGCCAGAAGATGGCTACGAATGTATGAACAACTTGTTCCGTTTGGATGAGTTACCAACTGCAATTTTCTGTTTTAATGATGTAATGGCTCTGGGTGCAATCTCAGCAATTACCGAACGCGGACTTTCTGTGCCGAATGATATTTCCATTATCGGCTATGATAACATTCACAACTCACGCTTTTACGCTCCGCCATTAACGACCGTGCACCAGTCAAAATCCAGATTAGGCACAAAAGCATTGGATCTGTTATTAGAGCGAATTAAGAAAGAAGAAACCGCTTCTTTACCACAAACGCTTGAGTTTCACCCTGAATTAGTGAAACGTCATTCCGTCAAAAATTTACATAAATAAGGGATGGTAATGGAATTTTTAATTAGCTTTTTTAGTAGTTACGGTTATTGGGCGGTTTTACTTGTGTTGATCGCCTGCGGATTTGGCGTGCCAATTCCTGAAGATATTACCCTTGTTTCAGGCGGGGTTATTTCTGGTTTAGGTTACACCAACGTGCATTGGATGTTAGTCGTGAGTATGCTTGGCGTATTGATTGGCGATAGCACAATGTATTGGCTTGGTCATATTTATGGTGAAAAAATCCGTCATTTTCCGCTTATTCGAAACATTATCACAGAAGAACGCTACAAAATGGTGCAAGAACGCTTTGAAAAACAAGGCAACCGCCTCTTATTCTTAGCACGTTTCTTACCAGGTTTACGTGCCGTAGTTTATTTGGTTTCAGGTATTACTCGCCGCGTGAGCTTTACCCGCTTTGTGTTGGTCGATTTCTGTGCTGCAATTATTTCTGTGCCAGTTTGGGTATATTTGGGCGATTATGGTGCTCAACAATTAGACTGGTTAAAAGAGCAAGTAGAACATGGTCAACATGCTATTTTTACGGTGCTTGGTTTAGTGGCGATTTATTTTGCCTTTAAATGGTTTAAAGGGCGGAAGAAAAAATCCCCCCCCCTTATGTAGATGTAGGGGCGTGTTGTACACGTCCTTTTTCAAATTTTCGGGCATGTGCAACACGCCCCTACTACACAGTTTCTATAAAATTTCATGAAACCACTTTTTCCATTTCTTTCACTTTATCGCAACCATTTCGGGCGCTTGTTGCTCGGTACAATCCTAGCCATTACAAGCCTTTCCGCCAGCATTGGATTGCTCAGCCTTTCAGGCTGGTTTTTAGCCGCTTCATTTTTAGTTGGCTCAACGATTTTATTTAACTTCTTCTACCCCTCTTCAGGGGTGCGAGGCTTAGCGATTGGACGAACCATCTCGCGCTATTTAGAACGCTTGGTCACACACGATGCAACTTTCCGCGTGCTTGCAGAACTGCGTATTTCCGTCTTTAAAAAGCTGATTCCGCTCAGTCCAAGCGGTCTAAATCGCTTTAGAAATAGCGAATTGCTAAACCGTTTAGTCGCAGATGTAGATACGCTCGACACCCTTTATCTCAATCTGCTTTCGCCATTTATTAGTGCAATTATAGTCATTGCTTTTATGGCGATTGGCTTATCCTTTGTCTCAGGTTTATTAACAATCATCATCTGCGGCATATTGCTTACTCTACTTTTCATTTTCCCTGCTATTTTCTACCGCTTAGGGCAAAAATCGGGCAAAAAAATTATTCAGGCTCGGGCAGAATATCGTAGCCAATTTATCGAGTGGGTTCAGCTCAATGCGGAATTTTTGCTCTTTGGCTTAGTCCCGCTGATGACCGAAAAGCTTGAAAAAACCGAACAAACTTGGCTAAGTTCACAAAGCAAAGAGAGCCAATTAACGGGTTTTTCGAATGCACTGCTGACCTTTATGAACGGCGTGTTAGTGTGCGTCGTTATTTTATTGGTTGCTACTGCAATTGACGCCCCAAGTGCAGATACCCCCGAAGCCCTTGTGGCTCTGGTTATTTTCTGCGTGATGGCATCAGCTGAAATTTTAATGCCGATTGGCATTGCATTTTTGCATTTAGGTCAGCTTATTACAGCGGCTGAACGATTAAATGATGTGATTGAACAACGCCCACTTGTCGCGTTTAATGGCTCAGCAACCTGGCAAAATATTGCTGAAAATCAACCACTTGTTCGTTTTAAAAATATTACCTTCAGCTACCCTGCAAGCCATCAAGCTGCATTAAACGCTCTTTCGTTTGAAGTAAACAAAGGAGAAAAAGTGGCTATTTTAGGCAAAACGGGCAGCGGGAAATCAACCATTTTCCAACTGCTTAACCGCCATTACGATCCAACAAGCGGTCAAATTTTGCTGGCAAATTGCAATGTAGCTGACTACCCTGAAGCAACGCTAAGATCGCATTTGGTCACTCTCAGCCAACGTGTACATATTTTCAGTCAAACGTTGCGTGACAACCTCTTAATGGGAAATCCTCACGCAACGGATGAGCAACTCAAATTGGTTTTAGAGCAGGTGGAGCTTGCTTATCTTTTACAAGAGCAAGGCTTAGATTTATGGCTCGGTGAAGGTGGCAGACCACTTTCTGGTGGCGAACAACGCCGATTAGGATTAGCCCGCGTGCTCTTGAGCAATGCAGAATTGGTCTTACTCGATGAACCAACAGAAGGGCTCGATCGTGAAACTGAACAGCAAATCTTAATGCTCATTTTCACACACTGCCAAACACGAACATTGCTAATGATTACCCATCGCTTGCAAGGATTAAAACGCTTTGACCATGTTTATCGAATAGATAATGGGCAATTATTGGCTTAATTTTATTTAAAACATCAGAAATTTTATGGCAAAAAACTACCAAGATATTGCAATTGCATTTGCTGCAACCTGTCAAGCGGCAACGTTAGTACAACAATTTGCACACAACGGTTTTGCGAAAGACCGCGAAGATATGGCAACATTGATGAAAAGCTTACTGGCCACTCAACCAGATTCGACGCGTTCCATCTATGGCGATGATTTAGCCCATCTTAAAACGGGCATTGAAACTGCTCTCGCTCAACTTGGCGGCGGCAATGGTAAGCTCGACACCGAAATCGGACGTTATTGGGTTAGCCTGTTATCACTCAGTCAAAAGCTGAATAAATCGCCTGAAGCCAAAGCCCAACTTGTACAACGTTTACAACAAATTGAGCGACAACTTTCGCTTTACGAAGGCGATATTATGGCAGATCAAATGGTTGCCAACCTTGCCGCCATCTATAGCGATGTAATTAGCCCTCTTGGCACCAAAATACACGTATTGGGTATGCAAGATTACCTCGTCCGTCCAGACATTCAGCAAAAAATCCGTGCCACGCTACTTGCAGGCATCCGTGCAGGTATTCTCTGGCAACAAGTTGGGGGAACCCGCTGGCAATTTTTGTTTTCACGCAAGAAATTGTTAAATCAAATGAAATCGCTTTATCAAATGCAAATGCTTTAGAATTTCTCGCTTTAAAAGAAATAATAGAGCAAGCCTATAGTTAAATTTATTGATTTTGGAATGCCGTTTTTTAATCACAAATCTTATAGGCTTTTTAATGTCAATTTGTTAAAATTCCCGCCTTAAATTGAGAGGAAACCAAATGACAACGATCTCACCTATTTTAGGTCTTTCAGACGAAGCTCAGAAAGTGCGTAATGCGTTGCTTGCCAAAGGTATTGAAACGCCCACTGTGTCACACACCAAAGATAAAGACAGCCGTCGTGCTGAAATTCAAGCACATATGCGTTCAGTATTGGAATTGCTTGGTTTGGATTTGCGAGATGATAGCCTTGAAGAAACGCCAAATCGTTTAGCGAAAATGTATGTTGATGAAATTTTCAGCGGTTTGGATTATGCAACTTTCCCCAAAATTACTAATATTGAGAACCGAATGAAGGTTAGTGAAATGGTGTTGGTGGACGATATCACTTTAACGTCTACCTGTGAGCACCATTTTGTGACCATTGATGGTAAAGTGGCGGTGGCATATTATCCGAAAAAATGGGTAATCGGGTTATCAAAAATCAATCGTGTGGTGCAATTTTTTGCACAACGTCCGCAAGTGCAAGAGCGTTTTACTGAGCAGATTTTAACTGCCTTCCAGACGATTTTAGAAACTGAAGATGTGGCTGTTTATGTAAAAGCAACCCATTTCTGTGTGAAATGTCGTGGTGTGAAAGATACCAATAGCTATACCGTAACATCGGCCTTTGGCGGTGCTTTCTTAGACGATCGTGATGTTCGCAAAGAATTTTTAACGTTAATTAAAAAATAAACTCAATGAAAATCGCATTAGGGATTGAGTATGACGGTAGCCAATATTTTGGCTGGCAGCGTCAAGAGAGCGTATTAAGCGTACAACAAAAACTAGAAGAGGCGTTATCCGTCATCGCTAATTCTCCGATCGAAGTGTTTTGTGCGGGAAGAACAGACTCTGGCGTACACGGTACGGGGCAAGTCGTGCATTTCGAAACTAAAGTGCAACGTCCATTAGAAAGTTGGTGTTTTGGCACGAATGCTCATTTGCCAGATGATATTTCGGTGAAGTGGGCGGTGGAAGTACCGGAAGAGTTTCACGCTCGGTTTAGTGCAACCGCTCGTCGTTATCGTTACATCATTTTTAGCCGAAAACTACGTTCTGCGATTTTACCGCACGGTGTTTCACATTATCACTGTGACCTTGATCCCGAAAAAATGCACGAAGCTGGACAATTTTTATTGGGCGAGAATGATTTTTCGTCTTTCCGTGCAGCCAAATGTCAGTCACATACGCCTTGGCGAAATATTCATCATCTCAATGTTTCGCAAATGGGAAATTATATTATCGTGGATATTCAAGCCAATGCCTTTGTACATCATATGGTACGTAATATAGTGGGCAGTTTGATTGAAGTGGGTAAAGGGGCTCAACCTATCGAATGGATTAAGTGGTTGCTTGAACAAAAAGATCGCAAGCTAGCTGCGCCAACTGCAAAAGCAGAAGGGTTATATTTAGTCGATGTGCATTATCCTGAGCATTTTGGCATTCCTAAAACGGCACTAGGTCCATTATTTTTACCAGAGTAAAGATGCAAAAAAGCCAAATGGCATTTTGTTTTGCCACTTGGCTTTTGTATTTTATTTTATCGATTAAAGATTAGTACTCTTTTTTCTCTTTTAATTTAATGAGCTGAGCTTCTAATTTTTTCGCAAGATCATTGATTGCATTATAAAGATCTTCATTTTCTGCTTTAGCAACTAAATCACCTAGAGGCGAACCAATGGTTGCATCCACTTCATAGCTGTTAGGCTGTTTAATAATAATGAAATGTGGGTTAATCAATTGGAGTTGAAATTTATCAAATTTCGCTAAACGCTCCTCAATATGGGTACGGATTGCAGGGGTAATGTCCATTTGTTTGCTAGAGATATTGAGTGACATAACGTTTTCCTCTTCGTTAATTTAGTTGTTCTTGATGGTTTTAAAATATGCCTTTTGCTCCAACCTTTCAAGAATAATTTTTCATTAAATTTCAAATTTGTGATCAACTTAACATTTTTTATTATCTTTTGGCTATAATTTAGCACTACAGAAATCAACATACATAATCTATGATAGAAAACAAACAACTTCCTCCTTTTCAGCCTGCTTTCTTAAAACCTCGATATTGGGGCTTATGGCTTGGGATTGGTATTTTTAAGCTTATTTTGGCTCTACCTTATCCTATGTTAGTACTTTTAGGCAAAGGATTAGGCAAACTATTTGCCAAACTTGGCTTTGGAAAACGTCGTATTCGTATCGCTAAACGCAATCTTGAATTGTGTTTTCCTGATTATACGCATGGGCAAATTGAACAAATTTTAGCGAAAAACATTGAATCCGTTGGAATGGCAATCATTGAAACAGGAATGGCGTGGTTCTGGTCAGATAAGCGTATTTTAAAATGGTCGAAAGTGGAAGGGATTGAGCACCTTAAAAATGTGCCTGAGAACAGCGGAATTCTCTTTGTTGGCGTGCATTTTTTAACCCTTGAGCTGGGAGCGAGAATTGTTGGATTACATCATCAAGGCGTTGGCGTATATCGCCCGAACGATAATCCATTGCTAGATTGGATCCAATTTCGGGGTAGAATTCGCTCAAATAAAGCAATGCTCAATCGTAGTGATTTACGTGGAATGATTAAAGCATTAAAAGCTAGAGAAACCATTTGGTATGCCCCAGATCACGATTACGGTCGAAAAAACAGCGTATTTGTTCCATTTTTTGCGGTAAAAGAAGCGTGCACCACTGCGGGAACAAGAATGCTTTTAAAATCTGCTCCACAAACAAAGGTTGTGCCATTTTCGCCAATACGAAATGAGGATTTTTCGGGTTATACTGTAAAAATCAGCCCAGCGGTTGATTTTTCAGATTGTGAAGATGATGTTCAAACTGCAACTAAAATGAATAAAGTAGTTGAAGGTGAAATTCTCAATGCGATCGAACAATATATGTGGTTGCACCGCCGTTTTAAAACACGACCGAATGAAAGCGATCTTAGCCTTTACGATTAAAATGTAATGAAAAACACAACTCTTGCAAAAAAACACTTGCATATTTTGAAGTATTTTTGCAATCTATGAACGAAAGCCAATCGTAATAAAAACAGGAGTCGAATTATGGCAATGCCCTTATTTCACGGTAGTATTGTAGCACTGATTACCCCAATGACACACGGTGAAGTGAACTACGAAGAATTAAAAAATTTGGTGGAACACCACGTTCAGGCTGGAACACACGCGATTGTTTCTGTCGGAACAACTGGGGAATCTACCACGCTGAGCATTGATGAAAATGTGAAAGTGATTAAGAAAACCGTTGAATTTGCTGATGATCGTATTCCTATTATTGCAGGCACAGGCTCAAATGCGACAAGTGAAGCGGTCACAATGACGAAATTACTTGCAAACAGTGGCGTCGCAGGTTGTTTGAGCGTTGTACCTTATTACAATAAACCAACCCAAGAAGGGATGTATCAACATTATAAAGCGATTGCAGAATCAACTGATTTACCGCAAATTTTATATAATGTACCAGGTCGTACAGGCAGCGATTTAAAACCTGAAACTATTGGTCGCTTATCAAAAATTGAAAATATTGTTGGTGTGAAAGAAGCTACAGGCGACTTAAGTCGTTTACCGCTCATCAAAGAATTAGCTGGTGAGGATTTCATCTTCTTAAGCGGTGATGATGCAACAGGTTTAGCGTCAATGAAATTAGGCGGCCAAGGTGTTATTTCTGTGACCAATAACGTGGCAGCTGCTGATATGGCTAAAATGTGTGAATTGGCTCTAGCAGGCAAATTTGAAGAAGCGGAAGCGATTAACCAACGTTTAAATGCATTGCACCACGATCTGTTTGTGGAAGCAAACCCAATTCCTGTGAAATGGGCAGCCTATAAATTAGGTCTAGTGAGTGAACCAAATTTACGTTTACCATTAACCACTCTCTCTGAAGAAGCGCAACCAAAAGTGTTGGCAGCATTAAAACAAGCGGGTTTAATTGCATAATATTTTACGAATAGGCACAGTGCGTGCCTATTTTTTTGTAAATAAATGGTTAAAAACCACCGCTTGTCGTTCCTCTCTTACTCTTTTTATACTATAATTCGCCATCTTTCTTTGTTCTTTAAAATCTGGTGGAAATATGAATCCAATGTTAAACATTGCTATTCGTGCAGCACGAAAAGCAGGCAATATTATCGCAAAAGGTTACGAGCAAGCACCTCAAGATACCGAAGTGGCTCGTAAAGGCTCAAATGACTATGTAACTGAAATTGATAAAGCAGCAGAAGCTGCAATTATTGAGGTTATCCGTAAATCTTATCCTGATCACTCTATCGTTGCGGAAGAGTCAGGTATTGTTGAAGGTAAAGATAGCAGTGTGCAATGGGTGATTGATCCATTAGATGGCACCACTAACTTCGTAAAACGTTTACCGCATTTCTGTGTTTCTATCGCTGTTCGCGAGAATGGTCGCACAACAGTTGGCGTAGTTTACGATCCTATCCGTAATGAACTTTTCACTGGCGTGCGCGGTGAAGGGGCAAAATTAAATGAATTTCGTTTACGTGTTGATACAAGCCGTCGTGACTTAAACGGCACAGTGCTTGCAACAGGTTTCCCATTCAAAAATCCAAAATATCGCCCTGCACATTTAAATATGCTTGAAGGCTTAATGAACAATGGCGTGGCAGATTTCCGCCGTACAGGTTCAGCTGCGTTAGACTTAGTTTATGTAGCAGCAAACCGTGTCGATGGTTTCTTTGAAATCGGCTTAAAACCTTGGGATTGTGCCGCGGGTGAGCTTATCGCTCGTGAAGCAGGTGCAATCGTAACCAACTTTGTAGGTGGTACAGATTACTTAAAATCAGGCAACCTTGTTGTAGGTCAAGCTCGTGTTGTGAAAGAAATTTTAAGCACCATTCAACCTGTATTAACAGAAGATCTTAAATAAGTCAGATAAGCGGTCGAAAGCCGTTTCATCTTTACATTACGCCCAAATGGATTATCTTTTATGCAAAAATCATACCCTTTGCTCAGCCAAATCAACTCGCCTGAAGATTTGCGTTTGCTAAATAAAGATCAATTACAACCGCTTGCAGACGAATTGCGAGCCTATTTGCTTGAATGCGTAAGCCAATCAAGCGGTCATTTAGCGTCAGGGTTGGGCGTAGTTGAGTTGACTGTTGCCTTGCATTACGTCTACCAAACGCCGTTTGATCAGCTTATTTGGGATGTAGGGCATCAAGCCTATCCGCATAAAATCCTTACTGGGCGTCGTGATCAAATCAAAACCATCCGTCAAAAAGATGGTATCCATCCTTTTCCTTGGCGTGAAGAGAGCGTTTACGATGTATTAAGCGTGGGGCACTCCTCTACTTCCATTAGTGCGGGCTTGGGTATTGCGGTTGCAGCAGAAAAAGAGAATGTAGGGCGTAAAACCGTTTGTGTAATTGGTGATGGTGCAATTACCGCAGGAATGGCATTTGAAGCCTTAAACCATGCGGGTGCATTACATACTGATATGTTGGTTATCCTAAACGATAACGAAATGTCGATTTCCGAAAACGTGGGGGCATTAAACAACCACCTCGCACGCATTTTTTCAGGTTCGCTTTACACTACCATGCGTGATGGCAGTAAGAAAATTCTGGATAAAGTGCCGACCATTAAAAACTTTATGAAGAAAAGCGAAGAGCATATGAAAGGCGTGATTTTCTCGCCTGAAAGTACGCTTTTCGAAGAGCTTGGCTTCAACTATATTGGTCCGATTGACGGGCATAACATTGATGACTTGGTGAAAACGCTGGAAAATATGCGTGACCTAAAAGGCCCGCAATTCTTGCACATTCGCACTAAAAAAGGCAAAGGTTATCAGCCTGCAGAAAACGACCCAATCGGTTTCCATGGCGTGCCAAAATTCGATCCTGAAAGCGGAAAATTACCAAAAACCAAAACCATTCCAACCTATTCAGATATTTTTGGCAACTGGTTATGCGAAATAGCGATACAAGATCCTAAGCTGATCGGCATTACCCCTGCTATGCGTGAAGGTTCGGGAATGGTGGAGTTTTCCAAACGTTTCCCAGAGCAATATTTTGATGTGGCGATTGCAGAACAACACGCCGTAACCTTCGCAACAGGCTTAGCTATTGCAGGCTTTAAACCTGTGGTGGCAATTTACTCTAGCTTCTTGCAACGTGCTTACGATCAGTTAATTCACGATGTGGCAATTCAAAATCTTCCTGTCATTTTTGCAATTGACCGTGCGGGTATTGTGGGGGCAGACGGACAAACCCATCAAGGAGCGTTCGACTTAAGCTTTATGCGTTGCATTCCAAATATGACGATTATGACACCATCAGACGAAAATGAAATGCGCCAGATGTTATTCACGGCTTATTCAATGAATACGCCAACAGCAGTACGCTATCCTCGAGGCAATGCACAAGGTGTAGAGTTACAACCAATGCAAGTGTTGGAAGTGGGTAAAGGTCGCCTTATTCGAAAAGGTAAAAAAGTCGCGATTTTAAACTTCGGCACGATGTTGCACGAAGCACAAATCGTTGCAGAACGTAACAACTACACCCTTGCTGATATGCGTTTTGTTAAGCCTATTGATGGTGAGCTAATTAAACAACTCGCAGATTCGCACGATTTATTGGTAACCCTTGAAGAAAATGCTATTCAAGGGGGAGCAGGCAGTGCCGTGAATGAATATTTGCAATCAATCAACAAAATTAAACCGCTTGCAATGCTCGGCATTCCAGACCATTTCATCCCACAAGCAACACAACCAGAAGCTTACGCAGAAATTGGGTTAAATGCGGAAGGGATTGAGCAGAAGATCCTAGCATTGTTGCATTAGTTTACTATCCAAAACACTCATTTTATGAAACCATTAAGCTCGTTGAGCTAACAAAAAAGGCATCAATTTGATGCCTTTATGTTATCTGTTTGTTTATTACAAAATCTCTTTCGCTTTCGCTACTACATTTTCAACGGTGAAACCGAAAAGTTTGAATAATTCGCCTGCTGGTGCTGATTCACCGAAGCTATTCATCCCTACGATACGACCTTCAAAGCCTACATATTTATACCAGAAGTCAGACAATTGTGCTTCAATTGCAACACGTTTAGTCACTGCACGAGGTAATACTGATTCACGGTAAGCCTCATCTTGCTTATCAAACACGTTGGTGCTTGGCATTGAAACCACACGCACTTTTTTGCCTTCAGCTTCTAACACTTCTGCTGCTTTCATCGCTAATTCCACTTCAGAACCTGTTGCGATTAAGATTAAATCTGGCGTACCTGCTGAGTCTTTTAACACATAACCACCACGTGCTACATTCGCTAATTGCTCTGCTGTGCGATTTTGTTGTTGAAGATTTTGACGTGTGAAGATTAACGCACTTGGACCATCTTGACGTTCAACGGCCGCTTTCCACGCAATTGCAGATTCTACTTGGTCAGCAGGGCGCCACGTTTCAAGATTTGGAATGTAGCGTAATGCGGCAGTCTGCTCAACTGGTTGGTGAGTTGGACCATCTTCACCTAAACCGATTGAGTCGTGCGTATAAACGAATAACACACGTTGTTTCATTAATGCTGCCATACGCACTGCATTGTGGGCGTATTCGTAGAACATCAAGAAGGTGGCACCATAAGGAATAAAGCCGCCATGTAAAGCGATACCATTCATAATCGCTGACATACCAAATTCACGTACGCCGTAGTTGATGTAGTTACCATCTATGTTGTGATCTGCGCGAATTGGTTTAGAGCCAGACCATAAAGTTAAGTTTGAGCTAGCTAAGTCTGCAGAACCACCTAAAAATTCTGGTAATACGTGAGCGTAGGCTTCAATCGCATTTTGTGATGCTTTACGGCTTGCAATATTCGCAGGATTTGCCTGTAATTTTTCGATAAATGCTTTGCTTTCTGCTTCCCAATTTGCTGGTAATTCACCGCTCATACGGCGTTTAAACTCTGCTGCTAATTCTGGGTAAGCGGTTGAATATGCTGCAAATTTTGCATCCCAAGATTGTTCTTCTGCTGCACCTTTTACTTTTGCATCCCACTCTACATAAATTTCAGATGGAATGACAAATGGTTCATATTTCCAGTTTAAGAATTCACGAGCAGCCTTAATTTCTGCTTCGCCTAATGGTGCACCGTGGCAGTCGTGAGAATTACATTTATTTGGTGAGCCGTAGCCGATAATGGTTTTACAGATAATTAAGGTTGGACGCTCTTTTTCTGCTTGTGCATTTTCAATTGCAAATTTGATTTGCTCAGGATCGTGACCATCCACATTGCGGATCACTTGCCAGCCGTAAGATTCAAAGCGTTGTGCGGTATCATCCGTAAACCAACCATCAACGTGACCATCAATTGAGATGTTGTTGTCATCATAGAACGCAATCAATTTACCTAAACCAAGCGTACCTGCTAATGAACATGCTTCATGAGAAATACCTTCCATTAAGCAGCCATCGCCTAAAAATGCGTAAGTATAGTGATTCACAATTTCATGACATTCACGGTTAAATTGTGCTGCTAAAGTTTTCTCTGCAATCGCCATACCAACCGCATTGGTAATCCCTTGACCAAGCGGACCTGTTGTCGTTTCAACACCTGGTGCATAACCATATTCTGGGTGACCTGGCGTTTTTGAGTGTAATTGACGGAATTGTTTTAAATCTTCAATAGAAAGATCGTAGCCTGTTAAATGTAAAAGGCTATAAATTAACATCGAACCATGACCATTCGACAGCACAAAGCGATCGCGATCTGCCCATTTTGGATTATTTGGGTTATGTTTTAAAAAATCACGCCATAATACTTCTGCAATATCTGCCATACCCATTGGAGCACCAGGGTGACCAGAATTTGCTTTTTGGACGGCGTCCATACTTAATACACGAATCGCATTTGCTAAAACTTTACGCTCAGCCATCGTCATTCTCCCATTCATTTTGATTAAATTAAGATTATTTTTGATTGTTTGTGATTGTAATCAAGTTTATTTCAAAACTCAAAAAATCATCTGCTTTTTGTGATCTAGTTCACATAAATTCTGCATTAAATTAGCGGTTGATCTTCGCTCAACTTTCACTTAGAATACGCACTCTTTTAGGCGTTAGGCATAAGCTTAACATATTATCAATCACATATGGTACTTATCAGCGGTTCAATTGAAATAATAGTTGAAACAAGATAAGCAGCGATATGGCTTCTTATGAGGTTCTCCAATGAAACAAGGTATTCACCCAGAATATACTGAAATTACTGCAACATGTTCATGCGGTAACGTAATCAAAACTCACTCAACAGTGGGTAAAAACTTAAACTTAGACGTATGTGGCAACTGCCACCCGTTCTACACTGGTAAACAACGTGTTGTTGATACTGGTGGTCGTGTTGAACGCTTCAACAAACGTTTCAGCATTCCAAGTACAAAATAATCTATTTTGTAAAAAAGAACCTCGTTTTTACGAGGTTTTTTTGTATAGTCTTAATTAAGCGTAAAAATATTATTATATCTATACTATTACACCTATAAAGGATGGCTGCCATGTTTAAATTATTTGAAGGAAATTTTTTTATTAGTTTATTTCATCCATTTAATAAAAATAAAAGAAGAGAGATAAGAGCTAATATACGTTTGCGTAATTTTCATGAGAAGGCCCCATTAGCATTAATAGAGCTATCTAATGCAATAGCTAATTATAAAAAACCAGTTAAAATATGGTTAGAATTTGGTTCGTTATTAGGAGCTTATAGGGAAAATGCAATTATTGCACATGATACTGATATTGATGTTGGAATTTATGAATCAGATATGACTAATGATTTTATTCTGTACTTAGAAAAAAAACAGTTTAAACTTATCAAAAAATATGTAATATCAAGTAGTGATAGTTCATTAGACGGATTTAGGGCTGAATACACTTTTCAATATAAAAAAGATGTTTCTATTGATTTTTTTGTGTTTAAAGAAGAAGGATGTAAAAGATTTTGCTTTTCTTTTGATAAAGAAGATGGATTAACACGAGATGAAACTCTACAAAAATATAATGGAATGCTTCGAACAATTAAAATACTCCTACCTAATTTTGAATTTGATAAGATAAGTTTTCTAGGGACTAATTTTCTCATTCCCTCTCACACAGAGTTATATCTAAAAGAAATTTATGGAAATGATTTCATGACCCCTAAAA
>NZ_QEQF01000014.1:0-4598 GCF_003253115.1 Pseudohaemophilus paraphrohaemolyticus
ATGAAAGGCACGTTACTAAATTTAGATGGGTGTCGTCTCAAACGTATTTCAAGAAAGAGGGGCGATTTAAAATAGCCCTAACCAATGAAATTATGCCTTATTTAACGCAGTTAAAAGGGCAATTTACGCAATATCAGTTAAATCATATCTCTGGCTTTTCCAGTGTTCACGCTATTCGCTTGTATGAGTTATTTACGCAGTATAAGCGATTGGGTGAACGTTATATTTCAGTAGAAGAATTGAAAAAGTGGTTACAACTGGAAGATAAATATGATCGCTATAACAACCTTAATCAGTGGGTTTTAATTCCAGCTTTGTCTGAAATTAACGAAAAATCTGATCTCTTTGTAGGGTATGAACCTATCAAGCGAGGTCGTAAAATTATTGGTGTTGAATTTAATATCACACACGAAAAACCAGTAAAAAAACGCCCAGCATTTCCGCATAAAAACAAGTACGGGAAGTTTGTGAAATTGGATACTCAAAATCCCAAAATGAGTAATGCTGAATATGGAAACTATGCGAGAGATTGCCTAAAAATCCTTGAAGATTTTTATTCTGATCTTGCAGATGTTACAACAGAAGATTTACGGCATTATTGGGTTTTTTTGACTAGCAATGCTAGTTTTAGATCAAAACTTGGTAAGCGGTCAGATTTTTTAAACGAGTTGCAAAATCGAGGGTATAAGATTGTGAACTGTGAATTAGTTAAAGTGTGAGGGCACTATGAAAAATTGCGAATTTTTTTATCATCCTATGTTTGCTATCTATGACTGCGGTGTAGATTACTTAACTAGAGAAAAACATAGATTAGTCGTTATAGCAAATTGTGCTTGGGGGGGATTGCTTAATTTATCTTGTTATTATGATGAGATATTAGAAAAGCAAAAAATACCATTTAGCAAACAGGAAATTGATGATGATATGGACAAAGTGTCCGCTCTTGAGAGGAAGTTTAAAGATATTTCTGAAATCAAAGTAGGAGATGATTGGGAATACCCATTCAATTATGAGCAAGGAATTAAAGAATTAGATGAAGTTCTATTGAAATACATTCCTTTTTTTGAAGAAGAACAAGATGAATAGCAATTTTATAACAGAGACAGAAAAACTAAGCAGACAGAAATCAGTTCAATTCGCTATTGATAATAATAGACTGGAGGGACTAGATACTGACAAGGAGATTCTTGAGCTTTCTCAAGAGTGGGTAAATGGTGTAATTAGTTATAGTGAATTTCAGGAAAAAGTTTATGAAATATACGGACTAGGGTCCACTAAAAAAAACAAAACCGCTCTAACTAAATAGGGCGGTTATTTGTTAAAATAAATTTGCTGTGGTGTCTGAGGGGCTTTTAAAGCGTCCTCGTTAAGCCTAGCCCCTTCGATTGTGTTTAACGCTCTTTTACGAGGGAAGAGCACAATTAAGGACTAAGATATGAAGTTATTTCTGATTATCGCCGTTCTGGTTGGGGCAATGACTTTGGCGGGTTGTGCCTCAACTAGATATACGGACATTTACGGCAATCAAAAAAATTTCCTGCTTGATCATTGTAATGGTGAATAGGTAAATTTTCAACCGCTGGGCAGAAATGTTTAGCGGTTGTTTTTATTGCGAACCCTTAAAGAATTTGCAACTTGTTGCGAGTTCTTTAAGGGTTGAACAACCGAAGCCGTAGGCGTAGGGCGTTAGCTACAAGCTCAAACCAATCTCTCGCTCTAAATGTCTCTGTTGTTTTTCCTGTTGGTGCTGTTTTTCTCGCTCCATTCGCTCTTGAGCCGCTTTATATGCCCCTTGAGCCTTAATTTTTTTCACAAATCCTAAGCTCCGCATTTTTATTTCAGGGTTGTCAGCTTGATATTTGGCAATCTTCTCGTTAATTGGCTCTAGCGTTTTCTGTTCGTATGCTTTTATTTTTTGGCTATACTCGGCTAATTCTTGGCTTTTAGCATTCCGTTGCTCTGCTGTATGTTTGTATTCATCTTCAAGCTCTTTTTTCTTTGCTTTTTGCTCTTTAGTTTCCCATAAACCGAGAAAACCCTGATTTTTATCTGTGAGCTTGTTATATTCCCCCTGAATACGCTGTAAATCCTTGTCGTATTGCGTGATCTCTACTTCCATTCCGTCCCGCTTTTCTTGGGCTTTAACGTATTTTTCTATTTGAGGTAGCCATTCATCAATTAAAAACTGATCAAAATCTGCTTGAGAAAGCCCCTGAATGCGATTTTGAGGCACTTTTTCTTCTTGAGCGTGTATTTTACTGTCTTTTTCTTTTTCGTTGCTTAAATCGTGTTTTAGGGCGCTTTCCGATAATTTAGAAAACGCAGCTGCGAATTTGGATTCATATTTGCCCATTCCTTGAGCCTGTTTTTCTTCGATTTTCTTCAAGTAGGATTTTTCTTTGTTAATTTCTTGCCCTTTAAGTGCAAGCTCTTGCACGATTTGGCGTTCTTCTTGCTCTAATCGGTTCAATTCTTGCCACGTTACCCTGTCAATTCTTGCTCTTGGGGCTTGCTCTATGCCTTGTTCCTTGTAGCTACGTTCGTCAATTCGTGCGGCATATCCGTATTGCTCTAAAGCTTGATTAGCTTGCTCTCTCCACGTTTTTCGGACAGATTGGATAAACTCACGATCTCGAAAATCTGCCGTTTTCATCGCTCCGCCCTTTTCTGGGGATTTAGTATTAGCACGTTTAAAAAACTGCTCGGCTGTACGGTCTATGCCGTCAAGTTGGCGTTCTGAAAATATCAAATGACAATGGGGATTATGATTATTTTTATCGGTATGGATAGCGAAAGAGTAGGGTAGTTTATTGCTACCGCTATCAACCGTATTTTCTATGAAAGAACTTACTAATTTTTGCTGTTGTTCTAGGGTTAATTCTCTAGGTAAAGCAAATTCAATTTCAGTACAAACTCGGGCATTAGCTCGCTCGTAAATATCTGACAATCGCCAAAATTCTTGCGGATTATCTTCGGCAAATTTTGGCATATTGCCATAGCCTGAAAACTGTAAATCATCTAACCGCTTTGAGTATTTATCATTGCGGTTGATGTAGTCGTTTTTGGCTTGAGCTGATTGCCCTTTGCTTTTACTGCAATAGCGAACGTTTAAATGATAGATTGCCATAGTGTTGAGTATTGCGAAACGGTCAAGCGGTACGCTTGCCCACCAGTTTCTCGCAGAGAAACTGATAAGTGGGCATTACGTTATTTTAACGTAATGAACAGAACACTTGCAAGCCTAGCACCTACTGAATAAAATAACGATAATTTCTAACTATATAAAGGGGCTAGTATGGCAAGCGAAAAACTTACAAGATTGGAACAGCAACAAGCAGAGTTACAACGCAAGCAGGACGAAATCAAAGCGAAAATTCGTGCGATTAAGTCAAAAGAACAAGCAGAAAAGCGTAAGAAAGCTACGCATTACAAGGTTTTATTAGGGGCTTTTTGGCTAAATGAAATAATAAATAACCCTCTTTTAGATGTAGATAGAAACTTCCCTAAATTGCGTAAATTTATCAATGATGACAAGAAATTTGATGAATTGAGTGCATTTATCAATGAAGAAATTGAAAAAGGTAAAAAATAACTGTGAGCGAAATTGTAACAATCATTTTTTACAATGTATTGATATTGTCTTTAATTGCTATAAGTGTTTATGTTTACCTGAAATGGCAACATAAAAAACGGATTGATAGAATGTTAGATGAGATGGAAAAATCTTATTCAAAATTTGCCGATCACAAAGCAAACGAAAGAATGCAAAAAAGGATTGATGAGTACGATAAAAGACACCCACTCAAAGCATTTAAAAGGAAGTTTAAAGATAAAATTAAATGGCTTTTATAGGCTACCGCCCTACGCCTGACGGCTACGGTTGCTGAACCCTTGCAGAACAAGCAAACAAGTTTACTTGCTCTGTAAGGGTTTTGTAATTTTAAATCCTGAAAAAAAGAAAAAATTAGGGCTGAAAGCCCAAAAAGAGCCGAAAGGCTCTATTTTTTATATTTTATATTTTTATCTTGTTTTCGGATAGGCTAGAGCCTTTATTTGCAAGGGTTGCGAGATTTTAAAGACTAGAAATTTGTCGTTTACGACTAGAAATTTGTCGTTTAAAGACTAGAAATTTGTCGTTTAAAGACTAGAAATTTGTCGTTTGCGACTAGAAAGAATTATAAATCTAGTTTATTATGTGTTTAATTTTTCAACTCTAGGTATGATATGGCAAATGATTTAACGGTGGTAAAGGCAAATAGTCTAATTGAGGCGAGTTACCGTCTTACATTGGACGAAATGAGATTGTTAGCTTTAACGATTGGAACAATGAACCCGAAAAGCGATCAGCAAGTATTTGAGTTTTCGGTGTCTGAATTTGTAAATCAATTCCCTGATGTGAACGCAGATAGGGCGTACACACAAATAAAATCAGCGATTGAGCGTATTTCTGAACGTTGGGTAAAAACGGAAGATGAAAGGCACGTTACTAAATTTAGATGGGTGTCGTCTCAAACGTATTTCAAGAAAGAGGGGCGATTTAAAATAGCCCTAACCAATGAAATTATGCCTTATTTAACGCAGTTAAAAGGGCAATTTAC
>NZ_QEQF01000015.1:0-3892 GCF_003253115.1 Pseudohaemophilus paraphrohaemolyticus
AGGGATTAGGGATTTATCAGATGAACGGCTTTAAGTGCCTTAAAATCGATTTGATGAGCCAAGCAAAGCCAACCGAGCAAAGCGAGGGCGGAACGACCGAAGGGAGTGGAGAGCTGTCGGCAGACCTCACGGCAATTTTTAGACTTTAGGCGTTAAAAAAATTGCCATAGTGAGTTAGAGCAATTTTTAAAATTGCTCGTGAAGATGCCAAAAATAAGATAAGATGTGTGATAAACGCACGAAAAACGAACAGCAAAGCCCCTCGCCCGTAAAAAATAGTGAGGACTGTGAAAAAACCGAGCCAAAAATTCACAGTAAATCGCTATTTTTCGCTATTCACAAAACGTATAAGTAACGTGAGCAGGATTGTTAAAGTACCGTGCTAAAAAATAGTTTTTTTCAGCAAAAAAATTGGAGAAAAAAAATGGCTAGTTATGGGATTTTCAGAGTAGAAAAACTAAAAAAGCTCTCAAACCTTCGTGGATCGCTAATGCACGCATTTCGGGAACAAGAAACCCCAAATGCCGACCCTACTCGATTGAATGAAAATACACTTCTCACACCTGATACGTTTGATGTTAGCTCTACGTTGGATAAATACGAAAGATTGAAACCAACAGGGAAAATCAGAAGTGATGTTGTTCACGCCCTAGAAGTGCTAGTTACTGCAAGCCCCGAGAAGATTAAAGGAATGTCGAACGAAGAGCGAAATCGATTCTTTAAAGAGTCTTTAGCGTTCTGCAATGCTAAATTTGGGGAAGGTAACTTGCTACACGCCCAAATTCATAATGATGAAACAACCGCACACCTGACAGCCTTTTATATTCCTGTGATCGAGAAGAAAAACAAAAAGGGGGAGATCGTTAGAAAGCTCAATGCTAGTGAAATTCTGGGTGGTAAGAAAGAGTATTCAGCACGCCAAACGGATTTTTATGAGCAAGTATCAAAAAAATATGGGCTAGAGCGTGGGGAAATTGGCTCAAAAGCAACACATAAAAAGGTTCAAGAATGGTACAAGGAGCTAAACGCTGAAAGCATAAGGCTAGATATGTCAAAAATCATTGAGCAATTAGAGCGAAAATCAAAGGCTGAAATTAGTGGGTCAATGATATTTGAGAAAAAAGGAATGTTCGGCACGAAAACCGAAGAGATTGAAGGGCGAGTTGCTTTACCTACGCCAATGATTAGTATCGGTGATATTCGTGAGGTTTTATCGCCTTATTACAATTCCAATTCAGAAATGAAGAGACGAGAAAAACAAGCGATAAAAAAAGAGCTTGAAAGGGAAGTGAAGGAAAAGCTTGCCAAAGAACGGGCTGAAATTGATAAGTTACAGATAGACGCAAATAGAACGTTATTTAAGGCTCAAAATGAGGCTCAAAGAGTAAAAGAAGAGGCTATTCGCGAGACTAAGGCTGAATTTGAAGAAGAAAAAAAAGAGATAAATCAAAAGTTATGTGAAGCCGAGAAAAAGGAAAAAGAAGCACGAGATGATCTTCAGAAACTTGAAGAATTTAAAAAAAATAGAGACGAGTTTTATCTGAAAATAGTAAATAAATTTGGACTTGAGCCTGAGTATGATGCCGCAGAAAACTTGGTCCTAGAGAAGTTAGAAAATATCGCCGAACTTGAAAAGAAAGTTAAAAACTACGACGCAGATTTGAAAGAGGAAACTGAACGCTTAGAGTTTAATTTTAGGACGAAAACGCAGTATTTAAGAAGGGATTACGAACTAGAAAAAGAAAAAAATCAAATGTATGGAGAAGAGATTGGACGCCTTAAATCGGAAAATGAGAAATTAAAGGATAAAAATGACAAGCTAAGTAATGGAATAGATTTAGATACACTCAAAGAAAAATACTACATTGAGTTAGAAAAGAAATTGAGCCACGTCATCAAAACAATACCATCAGAATTAAACAATATCGGACGTAGAGATTTAACGTATAAGGAGCAGTACAAATCATTTGAAAATGTAAGAGGAATGCTTGATTTTGCTAAGAAAACAGACCTTAATTATGGGTTAAGTTTAGAAGTAAAATACTTTGAACAAATCAAGAAGGCTCACGATTGGCTTGTCGAAAACAAACATTTGGGGAATATGCCAGGAATGAAAATGTGATAGCCTTGAAAATCATAAACCGCCTGAAAAGGCGGTTTTTTATTTAGTAAACAAACTTGCCTGCTGCGTGTAATGCTTCATCAAGTTCTGCCTGTTCAATCTCTTGGCGAATATACTCGCCCTCAAGCTCAATCGCATTTGGATCAACGTACTCAAAGTTTTGAACATAAGGCTCAGTATCTTCGAATTGTGGTTTGTTTTCAGATTTACTCATTTTTATTTTCCTTGTTTTGGCGTTTCTCAATCACTTCTGTAATTTTTTCTACGGTGTGCCAGTCGCCTGTGATTTTGTAATAACTGCATAACAGCTCTAAATCGCTTGTACTTAATTTCTCGCCACGTTCTTTCAATGTTTTACGCCAATCTTCAAGCACTTTGATACATTCTCTCGCCCATTTTGCTTCGGCATCAGTGCCTTTCTTGACTTGTGGGCGTTGTGGTAGTTTTGGGCGACCTGATTTTGTTAAATTTTCGGTATTTTCAACCGCTTGTGTCGCTTGTTTCTTCGGACTAATTAGAAATTTCAAGGCGTGGATTGAACGCCCTCTCTTAATCTGTTCAACTTCAATAAATAAATCTGATTTTTCGTTAATCTCAGATATAGCAGGGTCTAAAACCCTTGCTTTAAAGTTATTCCAGCGAGAATAACTTTCCTCAACTTGTAGCCATTCTTTTAGTTTTTCTACTGTAATTTCACGTTCTCCAACCTTGCGATATTGAGTGATTAGTTCATAAATTCGAATTGAATGTACACTGTTGAAATAAGCGATATGTTTGAGTTGATATTGCGTGAATTGCCCTTTAAGTTGCGTTAGGTATGGCATAACTTCATCAGTCATAGCTATTCTGAAACGCCCCTCTTTCTTGAAATATGTTCGAGAGGAAACCCAACGAAATTCAGTTACACGGTCTTTATCTTCAGTTTTAACACTACGCTCATAAATACGTTTAATTGCACCCTGAATTTGCTTATAGGCGTTATCTTGGCTTATTTCTGGAAACTCACGGACAAAATCAGCCACCGTGAAATCAAAAATCTTTTGATTAGATTTTGGATCCATAGTCCCAATAGTTAAAGCTAAAATCCGTACTTCATCAATACTTAATCGGTAACTGGCTTCAATAAGGCTATTAGCCTTTACAACAACTAAATCATTTGGCATAAGACTACAAATTTCCTGTATTAAACTACAACAATTTAAACTATGTAGCCATATAATAAAACTACATCAATTTAATGTAAAGTAGTCTATAACAGGAAATTTGTAGTCTCATAACAGGAAATTTGTAGTCTTATAACAGGAAATTTGTAGTCTCATAACAGGAAATTTGTAGTCTTATAAATCTCGGAAGCCTTGTGCCACAAGGCTCTCAGAAACCGAAAAAACGAAAAAACAAAAAAATAAAAAATAGAGCAAAACTGCGTTTTGCCTGTCGCTTCGCTCTATTTTTTTCTGTTCTGCAAATAAGGGGGCAGGGGATAGGTTCGAGCGTTTAATCAACTCCGTGCAAGGTTCGAGTTCCGCTAGGCTGATCTGCGGGTAAGGGAGGAAAACCAACCTTTGCCACGCTAAACAGCACCGAGCGGAACTTAATGCCACCGAAAAACGCAATAGGAAAGCCGTAGAGGCGTTTTTGCAGGAAGGGATTAGGGATTTATCAGATGAACGGCTTTAAGTGCCTTAAAATCGATTTGATGAGCCAAGCAAAGCCAACCGAGCAAAGCGAGGGCGGAACGACCGAAGGGAGTGGAGAGCTGTCGGCAGACCT
>NZ_QEQF01000016.1:0-3322 GCF_003253115.1 Pseudohaemophilus paraphrohaemolyticus
AAATTCAATCTGGCGATGCCCTACTCTCACATGGGGAAACCCCACACTACCATCGGCATTACGGCATTTTACTTCTGAGTTCGGAATGGAGTCAGGTAGAACTACCGCACTATGGTCGCCAGAATATTCTGTTTTAGCCTTGAGCTTCGTTTCTTACTCTGCTCTGACTTAATATTCTTTCGATTTTATTTTTGGTTCTTTATTCTTTAAATTAAAAACAAGCTGTAAAAACACTTGAGCGTTGTATAGTTAAGCCTCTCGGGCAATTAGTATGTGTTAGCTCAACGGCTCGCACCGCTTACACACCACACCTATCTACGTCGTAGTCTCCAACAACCCTTACAGACTTATAGTCTGGGAGAACTCATCTTAAGGCAAGTTTCGTGCTTAGATGCTTTCAGCACTTATCTCTTCCGCATGTAGCTACCCGGCAATGCGTCTGGCGACACAACCGGAACACCAGGGATGCGTCCACTCCGGTCCTCTCGTACTAGGAGCAGCCCCTTTCAATTCTCCAACGCCCACGGCAGATAGGGACCGAACTGTCTCACGACGTTCTAAACCCAGCTCGCGTACCACTTTAAATGGCGAACAGCCATACCCTTGGGACCTACTTCAGCCCCAGGATGTGATGAGCCGACATCGAGGTGCCAAACACCGCCGTCGATATGAACTCTTGGGCGGTATCAGCCTGTTATCCCCGGAGTACCTTTTATCCGTTGAGCGATGGCCCTTCCATTCAGAACCACCGGATCACTATGACCTACTTTCGTACCTGCTCGACTTGTCTGTCTCGCAGTTAAGCTTGCTTATACCATTGCACTAACCTCACGATGTCCGACCGTGATTAGCAAACCTTCGTGCTCCTCCGTTACTCTTTGGGAGGAGACCGCCCCAGTCAAACTACCCACCAGACACTGTCCGAGAGCGTGTTTCCACTCTTCGTTAGAACATCAAACGTTAAAGGGTGGTATTTCAAGGACGCCTCCACAATCACTGGCGTGACTGCTTCAAAGGCTCCCACCTATCCTACACATCAAAATTCAATGTTCAGTGTCAAGCTATAGTAAAGGTTCACGGGGTCTTTCCGTCTAGCCGCGGGTACACCGCATCTTCACGGCGATTTCAATTTCACTGAGTCTCGGGTGGAGACAGCCTGGCCATCATTATGCCATTCGTGCAGGTCGGAACTTACCCGACAAGGAATTTCGCTACCTTAGGACCGTTATAGTTACGGCCGCCGTTTACTGGGGCTTCGATCAGGAGCTTCTCTTTCGATAACACCATCAATTAACCTTCCAGCACCGGGCAGGCATCACACCCTATACGTCCACTTTCGTGTTTGCAGAGTGCTGTGTTTTTAATAAACAGTTGCAGCCAGCTGGTATCTTCGACCGGTTCAACCTTCACCCGCGAGGGGTTACAATCTACGCCGGCGCACCTTCTCCCGAAGTTACGGTGCTATTTTGCCTAGTTCCTTCACCCGAGTTCTCTCAAGCGCCTGAGTATTCTCTACCTGACCACCTGTGTCGGTTTATAGTACGGTTTAGATAAATCTGAAGCTTAGTGGCTTTTCCTGGAAGCGTGGTATCAGTTACTTCAGTGCCTTAGCACCTCGTCATCAGTTCTCGGTGTTAAGAGTGCCCGGATTTGCCTAAGCACTCCACCTACCGCCTTAAACAGCCATCCAACAGTCTGCTAACCTAACCTTCTCCGTCCCCACATCGCAATTTATCCAAGTACGGGAATATTAACCCGTTTCCCATCGACTACGCTTTTCAGCCTCGCCTTAGGGGCCGACTCACCCTGCCCCGATTAACGTTGGACAGGAACCCTTGGTCTTCCGGCGAACGAGTTTTTCACTCGTTTTATCGTTACTTATGTCAGCATTCGCACTTCTGATACGTCCAGCACACTTCTCAATGCACCTTCATCCGCTTACAGAACGCTCCCCTACCCAACAGTCTTTCGACTGATGCCGCAGCTTCGGTGACTAGTTTTAGCCCCGTTACATCTTCCGCGCAGGCCGACTCGACTAGTGAGCTATTACGCTTTCTTTAAATGATGGCTGCTTCTAAGCCAACATCCTAGCTGTCTAAGCCTTCCCACTTCGTTTCCCACTTAACTAGTACTTTGGGACCTTAGCTGGCGGTCTGGGTTGTTTCCCTCTCCACGATGGACGTTAGCACCCACCGTGTGTCTCCTGAGTATCACTCTTCGGTATTCGCAGTTTGCATCGGGTTGGTAATCCGGGATGGACCCCTAGCCGAAACAGTGCTCTACCCCCGAAGGTGTCCGCTCAAGGCTCTACCTAAATAGATTTCGGGGAGAACCAGCTATCTCCCGGTTTGATTGGCCTTTCACCCCCAGCCACAAGTCATCCGCTAATTTTTCAACATTAGTCGGTTCGGTCCTCCAATTAGTGTTACCCAATCTTCAACCTGCCCATGGCTAGATCACCGGGTTTCGGGTCTATACCTTGCAACTCTTCGCCCAGTTAAGACTCGGTTTCCCTTCGGCTCCCTTATTCAGTTAACCTTGCTACAAAATATAAGTCGCTGACCCATTATACAAAAGGTACGCAGTCACCAAATAAATTGGCTCCCACTGCTTGTACGTACACGGTTTCAGGTTCTATTTCACTCCCCTCACTGGGGTTCTTTTCGCCTTTCCTTCACAGTACTGGTTCACTATCGGTCAATCAGGAGTATTTAGCCTTGGAGGATGGTCCCCCCATCTTCAAACAGGATTTCTCGTGTCCCGCCCTACTTTTCGTTAGCTTAGTACCGCAATAATGTTTTCGGATACGGGATTATCACCCTCTGTGATTGTGCTTCCCAGCACATTCTCCTAACAAAACTGCTATCACTAACAGGCTCTTCCGCTTTCGCTCGCCGCTACTGACAGAATCTCGGTTGATTTCTTTTCCTCGGGGTACTTAGATGTTTCAGTTCTCCCGGTTTGCTTCACTTGCCTATCTATTCAACAAGTGATAGTAGATTCTTCATCTACTGGGTTTCCCCATTCGGACATCTTGGGTTAAACGCTTCTTATCAACTCACCCAAGCTTTTCGCAGATTAGCACGTCCTTCATCGCCTCTGATTGCCAAGGCATCCACCGTGTACGCTTAGTCACTTAACTATACAACCTCAAATGTTTTCAATTAAACATTCAAAGTATATTAAATTACTAAACACTTAACTGCTTTTGTTCAGTTAAGATTTTATTTAACTACTCAGACTTTTTCTTATCAAACTCTTTTAAATTCGACTTGAAAGTCTCTTCAGTTTTTCAGCTTGTTTCCAATTTTTTAAAGAACAA
>NZ_QEQF01000017.1:0-3160 GCF_003253115.1 Pseudohaemophilus paraphrohaemolyticus
AATAGCCCTAACCAATGAAATTATGCCTTATTTAACGCAGTTAAAAGGGCAATTTACCCAATATCAACTTAATCATATCTCTGGTTTTACGAGTGTTCATACAATGCGTTTTTATGAGTTGCTAACTCAATACAAACGGGTTGGGCAACGCTATATAACTATTGAAGATTTGAAAAAATGGTTACAACTTGAAGATAAATACAATTTGTGGGCTGAGTTGCAACGTTGGGTTATAAAACCGTCGTTAAATGAAATTAACGAAAAATCAGATCTCTTTGTTGAGTATGAACCAATAAAAAAAGGGCGAAAAGTTACAGGTATTGAGTTTAGTATTACATACGAAAAACCAGTGAAAAAACGCCCGGCATTTCCGCATAAAAACAAGTACGGTAATTTCGTTAAATTTAACGCTCAAGATCCAAAATTCAGCTCTCACGAATATTCAGTTTATGCTAAAGATTGCCTAAAAATATTAGATGATTTTTATAGTGGTCTAGCTGATGTTGCGTTAGAAGATTTGGTTTTTTATGCGAAGTTTTTAGCGGTCAATCAAAGCCATAAATCAAAGTTTGGGAAAGAGCGAGATATTTGGACTGAATTGAAAAAGAGAGGTTATAAGCTATCGCAATATGAATTGGTTGAAATACCAAAAAATCAAATAGATTTTGTTGAGTAAACTATGAAAAAAATTGAACAATAAGGTGGTTTATAATGTGTACTTTAATGCAAAAAGATAGCTTAATTCATTTAGTTGCTGAAGCTCAAGCAACATTAACATTAAGAATTGATCCACAAGCTCCATTTTCTGATGATGAATTAAGACTAGGAGAAATTCATAATTTTATTTATGACAGTTCTCCTGATGATATTGATTTTAACTCTCTTTCAGAAGAAATTATGAGCATAGACAGCAAATATAAGAGTCTTCCTATACTAGAACAGTATTTATAAATCTTTTATCGGAAAAATCTAATCATTGAAAATGCAAAAATAGCGTTAAATTGGCGTAGCCTGTTTAATGCTATTTTTGTATTCAGCAACCGAAGCGATAGCGTAGGGCGGTAGTTACGGCGTAGCCGTGAGCCTACTGCAAGTACAGGGGGGATTTTTTCGCATATTGTCGGACAATATCGGGAAAATCCCTATCCTGCATTAGAAAAATCTGATATTTTATTCCCAGTCGCTGAAATACTGGGAATAAACAATGAAAAAGAAAGCTAGTTTTAGAATTGACGGCAATCTGCACGATGAAATGAAAGCCTTTGCCGACAGTCAAGGAATAACAACAAGCCAACTGATTGAATTAGCTTGTTATTCGTTTATGGATAAAAAGCCAAAGCCAACAAAGCAGATTGAGAAATTAAAACGATTAGAAATAATCGATATTTCATTTATGGTAGATCAACCGCTCTTTAAAAAACTTGTTCAGATCGTACAATCTAAAAATTCTACCTTTTCGCAAGAAATCAGATATAGGCTTTCTGCGAGCCTTGAAAGCCCAATTTTCAGCGATACCGAATTAGGTAAAATGTGGGCGATTAAGTGTGATATTGATAGATTAGGCAATCTTTTTAAATTAGCTATCGATCAGAAAGTATCAGTCAATGATGAACTATTTAATCAAGTGCAAAACAATGTAGAACAACTTAGAACTGAATTTAACAATATATTGTTAACGGCAAATGCAAGAACATTAAGGTAATACAAAATGAAAAAGTTAATAATAAATAGAGTTCAGTGTTTACTTTGCGAAGATATTATCACTTCTGAACATTCTCACGATTTCAAAACGTGCAAATGTGGAAATTTATCGATTGACGGTGGAAATGAATATCCAAGACGGCTTTATCAGAAACATAATTCATATCAAGATTTATCCGAATTTACAGAAACAAAAAAACCGCCTTTTTAGGCGGTCTTTGTGTTAAAATCACCTTGCACTATGGCGGCGGCTCGCACTACCGTCAATAGTGTGAGCCTAGTCGCCTAGACTTGTAGTGCTAGGGAGGTGATTTATGTGAAAACATCAGAAATTATTACTCTGATCCTGTTACTAGCTTTGCTAGTTGGGGCTATCAGCTTGAAGGTACTCGCAATACTCGATTTGCTGATTAGCGTTCTATCTAAATTAGCCTAACGGCTAGGAAGGGGGCAGGATTGCAACCTGCTCCCGACTTTCTCCATTATATGCCCTACCTGATTATTTTTCAACTTAAGCCCTAAATACTTCAAAAAACGCTCTAAAACGCATTTTAAGCCGTTTTTAAGCTTTACCCATACCAAACCATTAGTTATTTGCTACCGCATTCGCTACGCTCATTTGCTGAACCCTAAACACAACACAAAAGCAAGTTTTGCATTGCATTTAGGGTTGAGATTTATTTTTATTGTTCAAAGGTGTACAGATTTTAAAGAACGGTGCACTGATTTTCATAAAAAAATAGGGCTGAAAGCCCAAAAGAGCCGAAAGGCTCTATTTTTTATATTTTATATTTTTATCTTGTTTTCGGATAGGCTAGAGCCTTTATTTGCAAGGGTTGGCGATTTTAAATATGTAGAAATTTGTCGTTTAATATGTAGAAATTTGTCGTTTAATATGTAGAAATTTGTCGTTTAATATGTAGAAATTTGTCGTTACTATGTAAATCATATTTACTTTTTACATAGTTTGTTTATTATGTAGAAAGATAATTTCTTTACATAGATTTGGTGGCTTATGACAAATGACCTTACAGTGGTGAAAGCGAATAGTTTGATTGAGGCTAGTTATCGCCTGACATTGGACGAAATGAGATTGTTAGCTTTAACGATTGGAACAATGAACCCAAAAAGCGATCAGCAAGTGTTCGAGTTTTCGGTATCTGAATTTGTAAATCAATTTCCTGATGTGAACGTAGATAGGGCGTACACGCAAATAAAATCAGCGATTGAGCGTATTTCTGAACGTTGGGTAAAGACTGAAGATGAAAGGCACGTTACTAAATTTAGATGGGTGTCGTCTCAAACGTATTTCAAGAAAGAGGGGCGATTTAGAATAGCCCTAACCAATGAAATTATGCCTTATTTAACGCAGTTAAAAGGGCAATTTACCCAATATCAACTTAATCATATCTCTGGTTTTACGAGTGTTCATACAATGCGTTTTTATGAGTTGCTAACT
>NZ_QEQF01000018.1:0-3153 GCF_003253115.1 Pseudohaemophilus paraphrohaemolyticus
CCCACGGTTAGAACGGTTTTAATGAGTGAACTCATTTTAACGTCCTCTGTTGCGGTTCTACCTCGAATTGAACGAAGTTGATACACATCAGGGGAGCTTGTCGAGGAACTAAATCAGCTCCCCCGACACCCAAAATTCATTTTAGCATAAACCGCCTGTAATGGCGGTTTTGTTTTTTAAGTCACAACATATTCGGCTATAAAGTCGCTTGACCAACAACCAGTGCTATTTTTACTATCAACAAAGTCGTTAGGTAGTAGGCATTCGTAGCTTAAAATTAATTCATATTCTTCCCGTGTGGATTCATCTAATTCTTGCCATTGCACATCAGATAAAGCCTTTATATCATCAAGTGAAATACCGTGTATTATCATAAAAACCCCTTTAGTTTGAATTTTTTTCGATAGCTTCAACTAGATCCATTTGTTTCACTTTCTCAACTTCAAGAACAGTTGTAAAGGCTACTCTATCGCCATTAAAAACAAAATTCGGGTTAATAAAATAATCGCCTAGTCTTTCTGCTAAGGCTAGGATTTTGGCTTTTGTTAGCTCACCTAATCCACGTCTAAAAGTGGCTATTGATATGGTTAATTCAGGGTTTTCCTTAGAAAAGTCTTTAAGGGTATATTGATCTAAAGTTACCCGATCTTTGTTAATCATAGTTTTGTCTTGCATAGTCCAAAACAATACGTAGAGAGCCTTTTGCCCAGCTTGAGTTAATTCAAATGCAAGTTTGATATTTTGGGTGAAAAGTTTAATAAATTGGGTGCTATCGACTTTTTTGTACGTGACAACCGATGTTCCGCCTAGAAACTCCCCCGTTTCTTGATTGATAACGATATTGTTATCTTCGCCCAATCTTGAAATTTGGACTTGTCTGTTCTTTAATGGGATTACTAAATCCTTTGTAAATGGGTTGCTTTCATATCGAATAGCCATAATTCACCGCCTAAAATTTGTATTTATTAAATTTTTCTCTAACTAATTTAGAAAGTTCTTCATAGTTGATTTCTTCGGGATTGAGGGCGTATAACTTATTACGCAATTCAGCCAATAAGTTACTATCTTCGTTACGCTCTCCAGTTTGAATTACAATCAATCCAAGAGTTTGAGAAATACCATTGATTAGACTGTCTTTTTCCATAAGTGTTGCCATAATTCACCCCTTTTTAATATCAAGGTTATCAATAAATTGATATCCGTAGGCTCATAAAAAAACTTTAGCGTATCAACTAATTGATAGCTATATTATCAAAATACTTTGAAAAGTAAACGCTAGGCTATCAATTTATTGATATTCAGAATGCTCTATTCTGATAGCCTCGATGTTCAATTTTGAAATCTCGATCTAGCATTTTCAATACTTCATCGATGTTTCCCTTCTTATATCTTATATAAGCCATTTTTGAGGTCTTTTTTTTGGTCGTTTTTAAACGGCAATAGGGGGCGTTCGTCTTGGTGAAAATGACGGGGTGAAGCGGTCAGTTGTCAAGGTTTGCCGTAGGCAACCCGTAGGGCTTGACCTTGACGACTGAAAGAGCGTAATCCCCATAATGTCACCAAGATGAATACCCCCGAGAGTTTCGCATTACCTAATCAGCGTGGTTCGCTTGGCTTTAGGGTTTCAGCAGAGGGGGGGTTGTTGCCGTCTGGCTGTTCGCTGTTGGCACGCCCAACACGGTAGCCACTTCGTAGCAACATCGAGCAGGGTTATCGAGCAAGCAGAGCTTGCTCTACCGTCAGGGGAAATTACACGGTAATTCCCCCCGACACCCCCCGATCTTGACGTATCCAACGAATAGGGGGATACTACGCCCCGCAGGGCGAACGACCAATTTTTTTAAAATTGGTGTAGTGAGTACACCAAAGGAAAAATATAACAATGAAATATGCGATTTTGAGAACAAAAAAACTCAAGGAATGGGGAAATATCTGTGCGAGCCTGGAACATAATTTCCGGGAACGTATGACCCCTAATGCTGATGAAAATCGGACGGGATTGAATATCCATATCGGGGGGAATTCAACCGCAGAAGTTCGGGCGGAAATTGAAAAGGGATTACCCGAAAAGTATCGGGCGGATTGTGTGAAGTGCGTTGAATATCTGATTACGGCTAGTCCTGAATGGTTTGAGTTAGCAGATGAGCGAGAAATTAAACAGTATTTTGACAGCTCGATTGAGTGGCTTAAAGAGCGACACGGGGAAGATAATATCAAGTGCATTTCGATACACAATGACGAAAAAACACCGCACCTTGTGGCATACGTTGTTCCGCTTGATGAACGTGGAAAACTGAATTGTAAGAAGTTTTTAGGCGGTAAAAAATTGATGTCCGAGATGCAAGATGATTTTGCTCAAAGAGTGGGGCGGAATGTATTGTTACAGCGTGGCATTAAAGGCTCAAAGGCAAAACATCAAAGGGTTCAGAGGTTTTACGGAGAGCTGAAAAATAACGATACTCCGCAACTCACTTATGAGGATCTTAGACCGCAGTTACTCAAAAAGGGATTGTTTCAAGATACCTATGAAGATGACAGTGTTGTGATTGCACGAGTGAACAAAAGAGTTTCTGAAATCCTTGAACATAAACAAGCCCAAATTCACGTTATGAGCAAGGAAATTCAAGAGTTGAAAGAGGACGTATCTAAAGCGAAAAGAGATGGTAATTTAAAAAACTTCGATTTAGAGCGTCAAAATCAAGCGTTAAAGCGTGAATTAACAGAAACCTTAGACAATCATAGGATAAACACTAAAGGGCTTTCTACGGCTCAATTAGACGCATTAAACGCTAAAATCAGAGAGTTTAGGGCGGAAAATGAAAAAGAGCGTATTGAGGCTCAAAAGCGTTCTATGGGGCGTGGTGGCTTGAAAATATAAAAAAACAACCCCTAGCGAAATTGCTAAGGGTTGAAAACTTAAGGTTTAGTCGCTACACTTAGTGCAACAACAATTAACGCATACGTTTTTTTGTTGAGTGTCGTTTAAACCGCGAGTGCTTGCGCATCCGGCAAGATACAGGCAAGCTCCCACGGTTAGAACGGTTTTAATGAGTGAACTCATTTTAACGTCCTCTGTTGCGGTTCTACCTCGAATTGAACGAAGTTGATACACATCAGGGGAGCTTGTCGAGGAACTAAATCAGCTCCCCCGAC
>NZ_QEQF01000020.1:0-1241 GCF_003253115.1 Pseudohaemophilus paraphrohaemolyticus
GAGATAGCCCTTGATCTCGTCCAAAGGCGACACGGCTCGGCTCCGTCGGCGATGTCCATCTTTGGCAATGCACTAGGCTTTGTTTTTTAACAAGGTCTAGGGTGAGTATTGCCAAAAACTCTCCAACTCTCACCATCAGCGATGAGCCCTTGTAAATCTGAATTGAACAAAAAAAAAGCAAACAGTTAGATCAGTGAAAGTCAGATAGTTCAGTTCGTACATCATTTCCATCTTCGATTTTTTTTTAATGCTCGTACTTCAAAATAGAAACCCCTGAAACAGCTCAAAACTTGCTTTTGAGTTGGATCAGGGGTTCAACAACCGAAGGGCGTTAGTTTTCTAATGTAATGCAGGATAGCTTTTTTCCTTATATCGTAATACGATTTAAGAAAAAAAGCACCTGTACTTGCAGTAGGCTCACGGCTACGCCGTAACTACCGCACTTCACTTCGTTCCGTTTGCTCAATTCAAAAAATCGATTAAAAGACTTCGCTATTTAATCCATTTTTTGAATTTTCATTAGAAAACTAAGCCCTAAAAAACGAAAAGAGCTAACACATCAAATTTTAGACTTTCTAACAGGTGGTAGGAATAAGAGTCACTGCTGAAAGAAAAAACTAAAATTTTTATGTTAGCCTTTACGTTTTAAATAAATTCATTTAAATTATCGGCAAGGTTTATTTGTTCTCAGCAAATAAACGAATTTATTCTCGAACAATTTAAAATTTCTCACATTTTAAATTTTCAAATAAGAGTTTCTCACGTTCTTATTTGCGACAATAATTCCCGACAAAGGGAATGATAGAAAAATTCGTTTATTAAGTCAAACCCCAAAACAAATAGACCGCAACAATCGAGCGGTTTTTTTATGCCTATTTTTCCGCTATCCAAAATAAAAAGCCTTTCTAACGAGTGGAAGGACTAAGCGTCACTGGCGTTAGATAGTATCAATCTGTTACCAGCGGAAACAAGCAAAGCAGAAACGCTATGAGTGGTTTTAAATCGAGTGCAGTGCATTTATATTGGGTTAGCCCCCTTGAGTGCGTAGTCAGCGATTTAGAGCGGTTATGAGCGTGCTTGTGCGGTGAGCTATACCGTAATCATAACAGCGAGAGAGATAGCCCTTGATCTCGTCCAAAGGCGACACGGCTCGGCTCCGTCGGCGATGTCCATCTTTGGCAATGCACTAGGCTTTGTTTTTTAACAAGGTCTAGGGTGAGTATTGCCAAAAACTCTCCAAC
>NZ_QEQF01000021.1:0-598 GCF_003253115.1 Pseudohaemophilus paraphrohaemolyticus
CACTTAACTGCTTTTGTTCAGTTAAGATTTTATTTAACTACTCAGACTTTTTCTTATCAAACTCTTTTAAATTCGACTTGAAAGTCTCTTCAGTTTTTCAGCTTGTTTCCAATTTTTTAAAGAACAACGATAATATCTTTCGAGTATCATCATAACTAAACACACAAGATTTATTTTATCTATTTGTTAATTTGTAAATTTTTCTACAAACTTTACCACTTGTGTCCTTAGTTATGATGATTGGTGGAGATAAGCGGGATCGAACCGCTGACCTCCTGCGTGCAAGGCAGGCGCTCTCCCAGCTGAGCTATATCCCCATATATCATAACAACTCCTTTTAGTTTTCACTCTTTTTTTAGAGTGGTGGGTCTGAGTGGACTTGAACCACCGACCTCACCCTTATCAGGGGTGCGCTCTAACCACCTGAGCTACAGACCCAAAAGGATGTCTCTTTCGACCTTTCGTTCCATATATCAAACAATCTGTGTGAACACTTGCAGTCGCTTAATTTGGTAAGGAGGTGATCCAACCGCAGGTTCCCCTACGGTTACCTTGTTACGACTTCACCCCAGTCATGAATCATACCGTGGTAAACGCC
>NZ_QEQF01000022.1:0-399 GCF_003253115.1 Pseudohaemophilus paraphrohaemolyticus
CACTTAACTGCTTTTGTTCAGTTAAGATTTTATTTAACTACTCAGACTTTTTCTTATCAAACTCTTTTAAATTCGACTTGAAAGTCTCTTCAGTTTTTCAGCTTGTTTCCAATTTTTTAAAGAACAATTAAGATAATAAAAATCATCTTTAAATGGCGTCCCCACGGGGATTCGAACCCCGGTTACCGCCGTGAAAGGGCGATGTCCTAGGCCTCTAGACGATGGGGACAGCATTTAAAGATGCTTTCCACTTGCCACCTTTCTATTCACTTTATCAAACAATCTGTGTGAACACTTGCAGTCGCTTAATTTGGTAAGGAGGTGATCCAACCGCAGGTTCCCCTACGGTTACCTTGTTACGACTTCACCCCAGTCATGAATCATACCGTGGTAAACGCC
>NZ_QEQF01000023.1:0-336 GCF_003253115.1 Pseudohaemophilus paraphrohaemolyticus
CACCAGCTTTAGCTGCTTCGGCTTTACCTTGTGCTGCCTCTGCACCGGCCTTCGCGGTTTCTGCGTCAGCTTTAGCGGTTTCTGCACCAGCTTTAGCTGCTTCGGCTTTACCTTGTGCTGCCTCTGCGCCGGCCTTCGCGGTTTCTGCGTCAGCTTTAGCGGTTTCTGCACCAGCTTTAGCTGCTTCGGCTTTACCTTGTGCTGCCTCTGCACCGGCCTTCGCGGTTTCTGCGTCAGCTTTAGCGGTTTCTGCACCAGCTTTAGCTGCTTCGGCTTTACCTTGTGCTGCCTCTGCACCGGCCTTCGCGGTTTCTGCGTCAGCTTTAGCGGTTTCTG
>NZ_QEQF01000024.1:0-334 GCF_003253115.1 Pseudohaemophilus paraphrohaemolyticus
CAGAAACCGCTAAAGCTGACGCAGAAACCGCGAAGGCCGGTGCAGAGGCAGCACAAGGTAAAGCCGAAGCAGCTAAAGCTGGTGCAGAAACCGCTAAAGCTGACGCAGAAACCGCGAAGGCCGGTGCAGAGGCAGCACAAGGTAAAGCCGAAGCAGCTAAAGCTGGTGCAGAAACCGCTAAAGCTGACGCAGAAGCCGCGAAGGCCGGTGCAGAGGCAGCACAAGGTAAAGCCGAAGCAGCTAAAGCTGGTGCAGAAACCGCTAAAGCTGACGCAGAAACCGCGAAGGCCGGTGCAGAGGCAGCACAAGGTAAAGCCGAAGCAGCTAAAGCTGG
>NZ_QEQF01000025.1:0-295 GCF_003253115.1 Pseudohaemophilus paraphrohaemolyticus
CAGAAACCGCTAAAGCTGACGCAGAAACCGCGAAGGCCGGTGCAGAGGCAGCACAAGGTAAAGCCGAAGCAGCTAAAGCTGGTGCAGAAACCGCTAAAGCTGACGCAGAAACCGCGAAGGCCGGTGCAGAGGCAGCACAAGGTAAAGCCGAAGCAGCTAAAGCTGGCGCAGAAACCGCTAAAGCTGACGCAGAAACCGCGAAGGCCGGTGCAGAGGCAGCACAAGGTAAAGCCGAAGCAGCTAAAGCTGGTGCAGAAACCGCTAAAGCTGACGCAGAAACCGCGAAGGCCGGTGC
>NZ_QEQF01000026.1:0-294 GCF_003253115.1 Pseudohaemophilus paraphrohaemolyticus
CAGAAACCGCTAAAGCTGACGCAGAAACCGCGAAGGCCGGTGCAGAGGCAGCACAAGGTAAAGCCGAAGCAGCTAAAGCTGGTGCAGAAACCGCTAAAGCTGACGCAGAAACCGCGAAGGCCGGTGCAGAGGCAGCACAAGGAAAAGCCGAAGCAGCTAAAGCTGGTGCAGAAACCGCTAAAGCTGACGCAGAAACCGCGAAGGCCGGTGCAGAGGCAGCACAAGGTAAAGCCGAAGCAGCTAAAGCTGGTGCAGAAACCGCTAAAGCTGACGCAGAAACCGCGAAGGCCGGTG
>NZ_QEQF01000027.1:0-255 GCF_003253115.1 Pseudohaemophilus paraphrohaemolyticus
GCCTCTGCACCGGCCTTCGCGGTTTCTGCGTCAGCTTTAGCGGTTTCTGCACCAGCTTTAGCTGCTTCGGCTTTACCTTGTGCTGCCTCTGCACCGGCCTTCGCGGTTTCTGCGTCAGCTTTAGCGGCTTCTGCACCAGCTTTAGCTGCTTCGGCTTTACCTTGTGCTGCCTCTGCACCGGCCTTCGCGGTTTCTGCGTCAGCTTTAGCGGTTTCTGCACCAGCTTTAGCTGCTTCGGCTTTACCTTGTGCTGCC